>JACPVJ010000113.1 GCA_016191785.1 Myxococcales bacterium
CGGCAGCGACGGCGGCAGCGGCACCGGCGGCAGCGGCACCGGCGGCAGCGGCACCGGCGGCAGCAGCACCGGCGGCGGCAGCGGCAGTGGCGGCGCGAGCACGGGCGGCGCCAGCGGCGGCGGCGGGTCGGGTGGCTCCGCCGGCACGTGCTCGGTGCTGACCTGGGACGGGTGCACGGTGCTGATGAACTGCATGTCGACCAAGTGCGCCACGCAGATCAAGGCCTGCTACGGCAACAACTTCGCAGCGAACGACGCCACCGGGAGCATCTGCGAGTCGCTCTGGACCTGCTCCAAGACCTGCGCGTGCGGAGACAACGGCTGCCTGGTGAACACCTGCTACTCGACGGCGTCCTCGGCCTGCCAGGCGTGCATTCCGGACATCACGACCTGTCTTCAGGCCAACTGCCAGGCCGAAGCCGGTCAGTGCTGAGCGCCGCGCGCGGCAAACCGAGTGCGATCGGCCACTTCGCGGGCTGCCGGGTTTTCCGTTGTCGTCTCGACGGGACTCACCCTACGCTCCCGGCAGCCTCATGACCCGGATCCACCTGCGCTTCCTCGCCCCCGTCATCCCGCTTGCAGTGCTCTGTGCGAGCGCCTGCAACAAAGACAAGCCCACGGGCGCCACCGGCGAGACCAAGAGCTCGGCGTCGCCCGTGGCGTCGGCAGCGCCGTCGCCCGCCGGCAGTGACGACCCGCGGGCGGCCGACCCCGGCGCGGTCTGCTCGTCGGGCGAGCGCAAGGTGCTGGCCAAGTGGGCCAACCGCCGGACCGGCATCACTCCCGTTCAGATGGGGGACACGCTCGCGCTGGGCGTGGCGGTGGGCAACAAGCCGCGCCTGGTGATGGTCGACAAGCAAGGCAAGGCCGAGATGATGAACGTCTCGGTCGCCGACGGCTCCGATCTCGCCAGCGACATCCCCAAGAACGAGGGCAAGCGCGACCTGCAGCGGGTGACGCCGTTCAAGACCTCGGACGGCAAGATGAGCGCCTACGCCGACTACCGCGACAAGTACGAGAGCAAGCGCCGGCGCATCGCGTGCGAGCTGGCCGCGAACAAGCAGGTCGTGCTCGCGTTCGATGGCAAGCCGTTGATCGACTCGGACAAGAAGAAGGACGCGCCCAAGGAAGCGCCCAAAGAGGCGGCGGCGCCTCCGCCGTCGGGCGCGGCTCCGGCGGTCGCCGCGGCTGCGCCGTCTGCCGGTGGCCCCTCGCGGCGCCTGCGCATGCTCAGCACGCCCGGGCTCGCCGCGGCACCCAAGCTCGACGCGCCGGTCGCCGACGCGGGCAAACCCGAGGCGCCCAAGCCAGAGGCGACGGACGAGAAGAAGAAGGCGCTGCGCGAGATCCGCGACTGCCGCACCTTCGTCGACGCCGACGGCGACGTGTGGGGGCTCGGCAGCGAGCTCTACGGCGAGCCCCAGGCCGACGAGTCGGTGAAGTGGAGCATGCGCCTGTTCGTGCAGCCCAACGCGGCCGGCGGCTACTACATGCTGGACTCGATTCCGCTGCCGAAAGAGCCGAAAGAGCTCCACACCTGGGAGTCGCCCGCAGCGGCAGAGCGCGCCGACGGCTCGATCGCGCTCACTGCGCGATACCGCGGCACGCTGGTCAGCTTCCTCTTGAACAAGGACCACAAGCCCACCGGCAAGGTGAAGAGCTACCGCGGCGGTTGGCCGGGGATGGTCGAGTTCACCCCCGACGGCTCGAACCTGCTCTTGCTCACCTCGTACAAGGTGACCGGCGACAACCACGAGGTCCGCATCGGTCGCCTGGGCGAGGGGCTGCCGGCGAACCTGGACAAGCCCTCCATCGAAGGCGTCGATGCCTCGCTCTCGGAGCCCAGCCTCGCGATCAGCGGCGGCAAGCGCTGGCTGCTCTTGCACGCTGGCAAGCGACGCGAAGCGCGCCTGGTGGTGATGCCGGTGGACGAGAACCTGAAGCCCACGGGCAAGTCCTACGACGTCGCCAGTGGCGGCAGCGTGGCCGACTCGCGGCTCTTTCCCCTGGACGGCGGCAAGGTCCTCGCGGTCTACATCCAGGCCTCGAAAGACAGCGGCGACGAGCTGGTGAGCCAGGTGCTCACCTGCACCGTCAAGAGCTGACGGAGCGCGCGTGCCCCACCGGCGCATCCCCCAGTTGAAGGACGTGATGACGCCCTTCCCCCACTTCGTCGACGCGGAGCAGTCGGTTTCGGCCGCGCGCGAGCAGATGGCTGCCCACGGTGTGCGCCATCTTCCGGTGAAAGACGGCGGCGAGCTCGTCGGCATCGTGTCCGAGCGAGACCTGGTCGTCGCGGCCAGCTCCGAGGTCGACCTGCCGTTGCGGGCGTTGTGCGACAAAGACCTGTACGTGGTCGACCTGCACACGCGCCTCGACGAGGTCGTGGTCGAGATGGCCAGGCGCCGGGTGGGGTCCGCGCTCGTAGTGCGCGACGGGCGGCTGGCGGGCATTCTCACCGCGACCGACGTGTGTCGGCTGTACGGCGAGCTCTTGACCCTGCTCGCGCCGCCGGTGGACGAGCCGGCGTAGCTCAGCCGCTCGCGGCGCGGGTCTCCAGCTCTTCCCAGCGGGCGAGCAGCGCCGCGGCCTCGACCTTGGCGGCGTCGAAGGCGGCCAAGGTGCGTTTCACCTGCTCCGGGTCGGCACGGAAGAGCTCGGGATCCGAGAGCTGCTCCTCGAGCTCTCGCACGCGGCCGTCCGCGGCCTCGATCCGGTCGGGAAGCTTCTCGAGCTCGAGGCGCTCGGCGTAGGAGAGCCCCTTGGCCTTGATCGGTTTCGGCGGCGGCGCGCTCTTCTTCGCGGGCTCGGCGGCGGCGGCCGGCGGCGCGCTGGCGCTCGCCGCCTTGAGCCGGCGGTAGGTCTCGTAGTTGCCGGGGTAACGCACGACCTTTCCGTCGCCCTCGAACACCAGAATCGAAGTGGCGATGCGGTCGAGGAACCAGCGATCGTGGGTGACCACCAAGGCGGCGCCGGAGAACTCGAGCAGCATTTCCTCGAGGGCGCCCAGCGTGGCGACGTCCAGATCGTTGGTCGGCTCGTCGAGCAGCACCAGGTTCGTGGCCGCGCGTAGCACCTTGGCCAGAGCCACCCGAGCGCGCTCGCCGCCCGAGAGCGCCGCCACGCGTTTGCGTTGCTCGTAGCCGTCGAACAAGAACCGTTCGAGGTAGCTGCGGGTGTCGAGCACCTGCCCGCCCATCTCGAAGCGACCCTGATCCCCGATGTTGTCGAAGATGCTCTTGTCCAGGTCGAGCCCGGATCGCTCTTGATCGAAGTACGCCAGCTTCGTGTTCTGGCCCACGGTCAGGCGCCCCGCGGAAGGCGTCAGCTCACCGGCGATGGCGCGCAAGAGCGTGGTCTTGCCCGTGCCGTTCTTGCCGACGATGCCCACGCGCTCGCCCTGCGGCAAGAAGAGGGTCAGGTCGTCGATCAGCGTCCGCCCCGCCACGTCGAGGCGCAGATGGTCGAGCTCGAGCACGGTCTTGCCCGAGCGGGCTTCTTCCAGCGACAGCACCACCCGCTGGTCGGCCACCGGCGCAATTGCTGCCTTCGCCGCTTCGGCCCGATCGATGCGGGCCTTCTGCTTGGTGGTGCGGGCCTTGGGCTGGCGTGCCAGCCACTCCAGCTCTTTTCGCAGGAAGTTCTGGCGGTTCGATTCGACGCGCTCTTCGTGGGCCGCGCGTGTCGCCTTGGCCTCGAGGTAAGTCTCGTACCCGCCGTCGTAGCTGGTCAAGGTTCCGCGCTCGAGCTCGAGGGTGCGCGTGCACACGCGATCGAGCAGATAGCGATCGTGGGTCACGAGCAGCACCGCGCCCGGGTACTCTTCCAGCAGGTAGCGCTCGAGCCAGTCGATGGTCTCGACGTCCAGGTGGTTGGTGGGCTCGTCGAGGATGGCGAGGGCCGGGCGGGCGATCAGGATCTGGGCCAGCGCCACCCGGCGCCTCTCTCCGCCGCTCATCTGCCCGATGGGGTCGTCGCGGCGTGAAAAAATACCTACGTGGTCCAGCATCGCCTCGACCTCGTGGTCGCGCTGCCAGCCGCCGTGGTGCTCGATTTCGTGGGCGAGCTCGGCGTGCTCTTCGACCAGCTCGGCGGTGGGCGTGCGGGCGAGCAGCTCGCCGAGCTCGTCGTAGCGCGCCTTCGCTCGGGACCACACCGCGAGCCCCTCGAGCACGATGGCGCGCGGCGTGTGTGACGGATCGAAGCTCGGTGCCTGCGCGAGGTAGCGGACCTCGGCGCCGCGTCTGAGCGCGATCGTTCCGGTGTCGCACGGTTCGAGTCCGGCGAGCATGCGCGCGAGGGTGCTCTTGCCGGTACCGTTCTTGCCGACCAGCCCGACGTGCTCACCCGAGACGATGGTGAGCGAGGCGTCCGTGAGGAGCGCGCGCTCGCCGAAGGCCTTGGACAAATGCTGTGCGTCGAGGACCGGCACGGTCGCGCAGGCTAGCAGCGGAGCGGTTTCGCTGCGGGAAATCACGCGCGGGTTGCCCGGCCCCCGGTCCCGGGGCAGGCTCCCCCGACGCGTCGCTGTCCGGCGCGAGGAGCGAGCGCATGGTTCGTTATCGTTGGCTTACCTCCAGTGTGATCACGTTGGGCGTCGTTGCCTGTGGCAGCGACAGCGGGGGAGGTGGCGGCTCGGGTCCGCCGGACATCATCGACGTCGTCGCGGACACGAGTCGCGACGGTCTGGTGAACGCCGAGGACCCGAAGGACCAAGATCGAGAGAACGAGTGGGACGCCACGGTCGGTGCGTCGTTCATCGCCAACCTCGACGACGACGACATGGACGGCAAGCGCGACTGCGACGACGAGATCATCAACGGCCCGGCCGACCTCGCGGACCTGGCGATGTTCAAGGTCAGCGCCTGGCCGACGGCGCCGGCCGACGCCGAGGGCGTGGTGACCATCGACCCCGAGGCCGCCGAGAGCGTGCGCATCTGGCGCGACAACCCCGACGGGAGCCTGGCGCTGGTCTTGGGCAGCAAAGGGCCCTGCACCTCCGCGGCGGACTGCAGCTACGCCCTCGAATATCGCTTTCCCCAGGCCGAGGTCATGACCGGGGTCACCTTCCGGATCGAGGGGCGGCGCTTCAAGGGCATGCCCATGCCGAGCCTGAACCCGCAGGACGACGGAAAAAAGTTCCTATGGTCTGGGTTCGTCGACGTGGGCTTCATGGTCGCGAAGAAGGGCACCGGTGAGCGCTACGCCACCGCCGACGTGCCCGACGGCATCGATCGGGTGAAGCTCCGGGTGGCGCCGTGGCTGATGTTCGGCAGCCTCGGCCTGCACGACACGCTCTACTCGTCCGGCTTCTATTCACCGCTGGTCGAGGGCAACACCGCGGCGGCCCAGGCCGCGGGTGTCACCTACAACCCGTACGCGAGCAACCCCACCCAGCCAGGGGGCTGGACCGACATCTGGACCGAGGACTTCTTCCAGACCGGCTGGACCGGGTTCCCGGGGCCGAACGGGACCGTCCAGGGCATGCGCATCTTCAACCCGCGCCCCTGGGGCCGGCCGCCGTCGCAAACCCCGACACCCGAGCAGGTGAAGGAGTACCACCCGACCCGGTGGATCTGGGGCAACCCCGAGATGGGGCGACCCGCCGCCGCGCTGGGCCCCGACCGGGGCGCCGCCGAGTTCTACAACCCCGAGAACTTCCAGAAGGGGAACACCCAGGACTCGCACGGCAACCACGACCTGGTGCCGCCCCACAAGGACTACAAGATGGGGCGCATCCTCCACGGCAACAAGGTGATGCAGAACACCGTGGACTTCTACACGGCGCAAGGCGTGCAGGGCCCACCGATCGTGCTCGACACCACCTGGCTCGCCGTCGAGCACGTGGACGAGTTCTTCCATTTCGTGCCGGCCAAGACGCCGCTCGGCTGGAAGCTCTTGGTCGCTTCCCCCGCGCTGATGACCAAGATGCTCGAAGACCTGAAGAGCAAGGGCCAGGGCTCGGCGGTCTTGCACCAGGGGTACGGCAGCAACTTCGAGAAGAGCGTGGACCAGTCCCTGGCCGACACCAAGCTCGTTCAGTGGAGTCAGGCCGCCGACGTGAAGATCCAGGGTCACATCGATCAGATGAAGATGGAGACTGGCCTCACGGATGCCGACATCATCGAGATCCCGACCTGGTTCGAGGATCTGGGCGGCGAAGAGAAGGTCGCCTGGAACCCGGGCATGGTGAACATGCGGATGATGGGCAGCGTCGCCAGTATCGCCAAGCCCTTCGGCCCGGTCATCGGCGGGAAGGACCCGTTCGAAGAGGACATCTTCGCTCGCCTGGGCGGGCCCTCGAGCCAGCTGGGCGCCGACGGCCAGGGCCTGAAGGTCTTCTTCACCGACGATTGGTCCTATCACGACTCTTTGGGCGAGGTGCACTGCGCGACCAACGAGAGCGCACCGGCACCCTTCGCGGCTGGCTTCTGGTGGGAGACTGCAAAATGAAAGCGCTGACTCGTCTGCTCGGTCTCGGTCTGTTCTTGGTCGCGCCGTCGGCACTGGCTGACGGCATCAGCATCGCGCCCTCGGCGTTGCCGAACGACGCCCGCGCGAAGCTCGAGAACGACATCGCCGCCGCCAGGGTCGCACAGCCCAAGGTGTTCGCCGCGGTGAAGAACGTGAAGGGGCACCGCCCGGAGCACTACGGCAAGTACCGCAACCCCTATCCGACGGCGACCCGCGAGCTGCGCGGGCTCGGCCCTGCCGCGCTCTTGCCCATGCTCGACGCATTGGCGTTTCAGGCGCCCGATCGGGGCAAGCTGACCGACGCCGAGTGGGACGCCCTGGCCATCGGCATGCTCGAAGCCGTGGGGGTGATCAAGGACGCGCGGGCCAGCTCGGTGGTCGGTGCCATCTTCGAGGCAAGCGCACTCCGTCCCGGGGTGCGGCTGGCGGCAGCTCGCGCGGCGGGTCGCCTGGGCGGCGACGCCGAGCTCGCGCTGCTCACCGGGCACGCCAAGAGCGGCGACCCCCTCGAGCTCGCGGCCATCCACGGCCTGGGCGAGATGATGCGCCTCGAGGCGGCCAAGCACGTGGCGCAGATCCTGGGCAGCACCAAGGACGCCAAGGTGGCGGAAGCCGCCGCGACCGCCCTGGGCACGCTGGGCTCGAGCTGGGCCTGGAAGTCGCTGGGGCCCAAGGCCCAGGCCACCGGGCTCGAGGTCCGCAAGGTCTGTGCGAGCGCGCTGGCCCCCCGGGCGGTGCGGGGCAACGCGGGTCAGCGCGTGGCCGCTTCGGACGCCCTGCTGATGGTCGAGCACCCCGACACCCTCGACCTGATCCGCGCCCAGCGCTCGATCAAGGGAACCGACGCGCGGGCGGTCGACGGCCTCATCGCCAGGGTCGAGCGGCAGCAGAAGCGCGCCCCCAAGTGATGCGGCTTTTTTGACAGGTCCCACGGCGCCGCCGTATCCGTCTGAGGTTGGAACGGTGGCAGTCGATGCGCTCGGCATCGGGAGGGGGATCGTAGGTGGTCCCCTTCCTCGGCGCCTTCGCGCTCGCCGCCCTGCTCTTGGCGTTCGGTCATGCCTCGCTCGTGGTGATCGTGGCGAGCCTCGGCTTCGGCCTGTCGAGCGCGCTCGGCGGCGGGAGCCTTGCGGGCGCGGCAGGCAGCCTGGTGCTCTCACTCGGCGCGCTCGCGCTCGCGGAGGTAGTTCTCCGAGCGCAGGCCGCCCGGCGCGATCCCCGCTGGGTCAGTGACGTCCGCACCCTGGCCGAGAGCCGAAGCGTGGCCCTCGATCGGATCGGCGGTGAGGCGCAGACCCTGGCGCAGACGCTCGGCGTGGGGGTGGCCATCCCCGACACGGTGGTGCTCACCGCCGAGCTCACCGACGCGTGGCTGCGTGAGCTTCGGGTGGCGCGTCGCGGCGCCGACCCCGCCGACGCGCTGCCGCCCGGGGCCCAGGGGCCGCTCTCGGCGTTCTTGCACGGGTGCGGCGGCGGCAAGATCGTAGTGCGGGCTTCGTTTCGCGGCACGGACCCGGCCGCCACCTACCCGGGCCTGTTCCCCAGCGTCAGCGACATCGATCCGACGACCTTCCACTCACTGGCTACGGCCGTGGCCCGGGTGGTCGAGTCCGCCGATTCGCCGCCGGTGCTCGACTATCGCCGACGCATGCGTCAGGTCGCGACGCTGCACCGCTCGGTGGTGCTGCAGCGGCAGCTCGACGCCGATGTCGCGGGCGTGGCCCAGTCGCGAGGCCTGGACGGTCGTGCGGACTCGATCTTGATCGACTTCGCGAAACGCCGCGGACCGACCACCACGGTCAGCTACGACCTGATCGACGGCACCGTGATGGCGGTGGCTCCCGACACGCCGCTCGATGCGACGCCCAGCTGGATGAACCGTCTGGCCGCGCTGGTCGTCGCCCTCGACGGCGAGCTGGGCGGCACGGTGATGGTCCACTTCGCGGTCGAGGGCGGACGGTTCTGGGTGCAGTCGGTGCGGCGCGTTCAGACCGAGCAGCGCACCACCTGGATCAGCGCCGGCGGGCCTCTCGAGGCCCTGTTTCCCCGGCTTCCGCGCTTCGTCTGCGAGACACTGGGGGACGGCAGCGTGATGGTCGACGGGGTGAACGAGGCTCTGGCGGGGCTGGCCGTGGCGACGCCGGCAGAGGTGCGCTTCGAGGAAGGCGTCCGCTACTTGAACGTCGACGTCTTGCGCCGCGCGCTCGGTCGGCTGGGGGTCGAGATCCTCTTCTCGGAGCCCGTGTGGAGACTGGTCTCGCTGGTGCGCGGCCGGCCGCGGCGCGTCTTCTCGACTCCTCCGGAGGTCGACGCCGATATCGCCAAGAGCATCGACCGGCTGCGGGCCTGGCAGAGCCGAGTGCTCTTGCCGCTCGCGCGCGAGCACGTCGCGCTGGGGCTCCGTCGCTGGCTGATCGAAGCGGTGGTCGGCATGCTCGCCGATGGCGCCACCGGTGAGGGGGCTGTTCGCATCCACCAGCGCCTACGCCCGCTGCTCAAGCGGCGGGCGGCAGCGTGCTCGGCCGAGCACGAGCGCGCGCGCCGCCACCTGGAAGCGAGCGAGCCGGCCGTGCGGCAGTTCGCCGCGCAGATCTTGGCGCGGGGTGCCACCGACTGGAGTGGCGTGTTCGTCGGCGAGCGCCACCTGTATGCCGGGCTCGAGGAGATGACGCGCTGGGCGCACGCCCCGGCCGAGCGCGAGGCGCTCTCCGCGGCGTGGGACGACGAGAAGCTCGGCTTCGAGGCGCGCCACTTGATGGAGACTCCAGAGCGCATCGTCGAGCCCGCGCCTCCCGAGAGCATGCTCTCACTCGCCGACTCGGCGCTGGTCGTCGTGGGCCTGACGCCGGGCGCCGCCGAGGGCTTGGCTGCGGCGCCGACCGAGACCCGCGGGCAGATCCCGGCCGGCTCCATCGTGGTGCTGCCCGACGGCCGTCCTGACTTCGCCTGGGCCGTGCTCAGCGCGCGAGCGGTGGTCTTCACGGGTGGCGGAGCGCTCTCGCCCATGGCGCAGCTCGCGCGTGAGCTGGGGATCCCCACCGTGATGACCGTACAGCGCCTGCCGGTCACCAGTCTGCCCATCGGGCGCGTGGTCCACGTCGACGGAGCGCTCGGCGCACTCGAGGTGCGGAAGTGAGCGGCTGGCTGGTCGGCGCCGCCATGCTCGGCGCGGGCTTCGCGCTGGCGGCGATGCTCGTGGGTGCCCGAAAGCTGGCGGATTGGCGCGGCTCCGACGAACCGCCGGTCTGGCGCGGGGTGCTCTTCGCGATCGTGGCGCTGGTGGCCCTGGCAGGTCTGCACTTCTTTCCGCACGGCGGCCTCCTGGCGCTGGTCACCCTCTGGGTCCTGATCGGCGCGGCGCTCGAGCAGCGCGGCGGCGCGGGTCGGGGCCGGATCGCGGTGCTGCAGCTCTACCTGGTGCTGTTCGTGTCGGCCTACACCTACGGGAATGCCCGGGGACTGTGGGCGGGCAGCGGCGCCTCGGTCGGGATGCGCTTCGCGCTCGTCGATCAACTCACGCAGATCGCGCTCCCGCTGGCAGACGGACTGCTCGCGTTCTCGCGGGCCGCGTCGCCACAAGTGGCGACTCACTCCGTGGCCGACGGTCTGTCGAGTCACTTGGTGCTCTGGCTCGCGGTCGCCTCGTTCGCGCTGACGGTGTACTCCTCGGCGTACTTCGCACGCCGCCCCCTGGCCGTGCCGGGGGCCGCCCTCTTGCCCTGGCCCCGGGCCGTCGCTCTGGCGCTCTTGGTGCTCGCTGTCGCCGGTCGCTTCGTTCCGTCCCGCTTCGCGCAGCTGCCGGCCATCGTCCTCAGCCCGCTGCTCATGGCCGACGGCGCCGCGTTGGTCCATCGTTGGGCGTCGCGCCTGCGGGCGCGCGGGCTCGTCCTCGTGCTGCTCTTGGCGGCGCTGCCGCTGGTGCCAGCCCTGGCGTACGTCGCGGCGGCGCTGGGCGTCGTCTCGCAGTTGGTGGGGCTGCGCGAGCTCTTGCCGTTCGCTGCCCTCGACGAGGCCCCGCTGCGGCGTCCCCGGATCGGGGCCTTGCTCGCCTTCGTCGTGGTCTCGTCACTGGTGGTGGTGGCCGGCGCCAGCGCGGCGCATCGCGGTCTCCGCCGCGCGTCACCGCTCCTGGGCGCTCCGGGTGAGATCTGCGGCGGCGGCGAACCCAGCGTGGACTGGGACGCGCGCACCGCCACCTTCGACCTGCCGCGCGGGCGGGTCACCATGGACCTGGACGAGACGCCGCTCGATGCCGCCTCGCCGGCCGGGGCCTGCGAGCGCGCCGGCAAGCGCCTGTGTACGTCCGACGAGTGGTACCTCGCTTGCGCCTGCACCTATCCGCTCGAGCTCGAGGCGGGCATCAAGACCAGCACGCTCTATGCCTTCGTCGCGCGCGCGGACCGCGAGCGAAGCGCCGGCCCCCCCGGGCCCAGGCAGCCCACGCTGGCGTCCGACAAGCGCAGCGAGCTCCGGGGCCTGCTCACCGGCAAGAGCGAGGTGGTCTCGCAGGGGGTGGGGCGGGCGGTGCTGCTCGCCGGGCCCGCCGACGCCCTGCGCGACCCCTGGACCGTGGACTGCCGGCACCGGTCGTTCACGACCGAACGCGCGCTGCCGAGCCAGCTGGTGGCCGCGCGCTGTTGCCGCTGACGCGCGCTGCGGGTAGCGTGCCGCGCATGTCCAAGGTCTTCGAAGACAACTCGCAGTCCATCGGGCGCACGCCGCTCGTGAAGATCAACCGCATCACCGCCGGCGCGCCCGCGACGGTGCTCGCCAAGATCGAGGGGAGGAATCCGGCGTATTCGGTCAAGTGTCGCATCGGCGCGGCCATGGTCTGGGACGCCGAGAAGCGCGGCCTGCTCGGGCCGGGCAAGGCCATCGTCGAGGCCACCAGCGGCAACACCGGCATCGCGCTGGCGTTCGCGGCGGCGTCGCGCGGCATCGAGTGCGTGCTCACCATGCCCGAGACAATGACGCTCGAGCGGCGCAAGGTCCTGGTCGCCCTCGGCGCCAAGCTCATCCTGACGCCCGGCGCGCAGGGCATGAAGGGCGCCATCGCAAAGGCCGAAGAGCTGGCGGCGGCCGAGCCGAATCGCTACGTCCCGATGCGGCAGTTCGACAACCCGGCCAACCCGGCGATCCACGAGCAGACCACCGGCCCCGAGATCTGGGACGCGACCGACGGAAAGGTCGACGTGCTGGTCTCGGGGGTCGGCACGGGCGGCACGCTGACCGGGGTCAGTCGCTTCTTCGAGAAGGTGAAGAACAAGCCGCTGCACACCGTCGCGGTCGAGCCCAAGGCATCGCCCGTGATTGCCCAGACCCTGGCGGGCGAGCCGCTGGCCCCGTCACCCCACAAGATCCAGGGCCTCGGTGCCGGCTTCGTCCCCAAGAACCTCGATCTCTCGTTCGTCGATCAGGTCGAGCACGTCACGAATGAAGAGGCGATCGAGATGGCTCGGCGCCTGGCGAAGGAAGAGGGCATCTTGTCGGGTATCTCGTGCGGGGCGGCCATGGTCGTGGCCGACCGTCTGGCGCGCGACCCGCGGTTTGCCGGAAAAACCATCGTGGCCGTGCTGCCCGACTCGGGTGAGCGCTACCTCACCGGAGCCCTGTACGAGGGCATGTTCGACGAGGTCGTGGCCGCGACGGCCGGGTGACGAAGAGATTCAGATCTTTTCTCCGGGCGGCGCGTAACAGCATGAAACGCCGCTGAGGCGCCGGATTGGCGCCACGCAACGGACAGGCCCGAGCAGCCTCTGCGCGGGTGTGTCCACCGACAGGAGAAAAGGGATGATTCGCCGTTGGCTAAGGACGCCGAGGGCCCGCCGGGGTCTGGCTTTGGGTATCGTCGTGCTCGCGACCGGAGGGCTGGTCTTGGCCCGCGCCCCCGCAATGTCCGCCTCGTCGACCTTCGGGGTCGCGCTGGGCCAGAACGCGACCAGCTTCTCGGGGCCGGGCGCGAGCGGAACGCTTGCCCTGAGCCAGACCAAGGTTCACACCTCGGGCAGCCAACCGGTGTTCGCCGAGCTCCGGATCAAAGCCGATGCGGGCCGGGCCATCGCCGAGGAGCGCGCCCCGCTCTCGCTGGCCATCGTGATCGACACCTCGGGCTCGATGAGCGGCGAGAAGATCGAGAGCGCCAAGCGGAGCGTGACCTCGTTCTTGCGGCAGATGCGCGACGACGACGAGGTGGCCGTCGTGCGCTACGACCACGCCCACGAGGTGCTGCAGCCGCTGGCGCGCGTGGGGTCGATCAAAAATTCGCTGATCGATCGGGTCAACGCCCTGCAGGCCGGCGGCGGCACCAACATTCCGCCGGCCCTCAGCCAGGGCTTGTCGCTCTTGTCCGAAGCCAGCGGGCGCCGTGTGCGTCGCGTGGTGTTGGTCAGCGACGGCCTCGACAGTGGGCGGGGGCGGGCGGTGGACATCGCCCAGAATGCCTCGGACTCGCGCGCCACGGTCTCGGCGCTGGGCATCGGGCTCGACTTCGACGAGGGGTACATGTCGGCGGTGGCCAACGCGGGGCGAGGCAACTTCGGCTTCGTGCAAGACGGCGGCGCGCTGGCGCGGTTCCTGGAGCGCGAGCTCAAAGAGACGGCCAGTACCGTGATCGAGTCGGCTCGGGCTCGCGTCGAGCTGCCGCTCGGGGCGCGCTTCGTGCGGGCGGTGGGCGCGCGGGCCAACGTGGTCGGAAGCACGCTCGAGCTGCAGGTCGGATCGCTGTTTGCCGGCGACGAGCGTCGCGTGGTGGTCGAGCTGGCCTTCGACGCCGAGCACGGCGAGAGCATGCCGCTCCGCGCCGACGTCTCTTGGGAGCGCGTGGGTGGCGACCGTGTCAACTCGAAGCTGACCGCGCTCACCGTCACCGGTGAGAGCGACGCCGACCTGGCCCTGGCGTCGCGTGACGGCCGGGTCTACGCGAGCGCGCTGTCGGCGACCGCGTCGATGCGCCAGATCGCCGCGGCCGAAGCCTATGCCCGGGGCGACACCGCTGCGGCCGAGCAGCTCTTGGACGAGAACGAGAAGAGCCTGGGCTTTGCTGCTGCGGCGGCACCCGCGGAGCAGAAGGCGGCCGTCGAACGGCAACGCGCCGAAGTCAGCGACGCTCGGTCCAAGTTCAGAGCCGCCGCGCCCGGGTCGCCCGCTGCCAAGGCGGCAGGAAAAGAGTCGGCGGCGAAGAACGCCGAGAACCTCTCACGCCAAGCGTTCTGAGCCGCGGAGCCCACGATGCGCGCACTGACCCTGCTCTTCGCTTCGGCTTTCGCCTACGGGCTGCTCCCGTATTCGTCGCGGCTCGGCACGGTGCTCGGCGCCGTGGTGGCGGTCGGCTTCGGCGTGCTCTTGGCGCTCGCGGCCAGCTTCTCGTCGAACGCGGTCGCAGTCGCCTCGGGCGCCATCGGCGCGTTCACCAGCGGTGTGCTGGCCAGCCACGCTCCGGCGCTGGCCGGCGCAGCGCTCTTGGGTTTGGCCTTCGCCGAGCGCACGCTGCGGATCCGCGATCGCAACTCGCGCATCGTGCACGTGGTCGTCGCACTCGGCGCCGGCGGGCTCGCGGGATACCTGGCGATGCAATACTCGGCGTCCGAGCCCCTGGTGCGCGTGGTGGTGATCGTGATCGCCGCGGTGCTGTCGGCCGCTCCGCTGATGATCCCCGCCGACGACCCGGTGGCCCACGCGCTCGATGAGCTCGGCTCGGTCATCACCGGTGAGTCGGGAGCGAAGCTCGGCGCGGCGGCCGAGCTCCGCCGGTCGGTGGACGAAGCGCTGCTCGACTCGTCGGGGGCTCGGGACGCGCGTCGTGCCTGGAAGAACCTGCTCGGGCTCGGCCAGGCCCGGGCGCGCCTGTCGTCCGCCAAGGCCCCGAGCGAGCGGGCCGAGGCCGTGATTCGAAGGGTCGACCAGCGCATCGCCGAGCACGTGGACAGCCTGAACCGGATGTACACCGCCGCCGACGCCGCCAGCGCCGCGGGCCTCAGCCTGGACGACGCCGCGCTGCGCAGCGTCGAGACGACTCGCGAGACCCTGGACGAGGTCAGCAAGGCCATCATCGAGGAGGCCGTGTGAAGCGCCGCGTCGCCCGTCTGGTGCGCGTTCGAAGCTGGCTCTTGCCCACACTGCTCGGTCCCGGCCTGGGCGCGCTCTTGTTCGTCGTCGGGCATGGGTTGGTCTCGGGCGCGAGCCTGGCCAGGGTCGTGGCCGAGGTAGTGGCCTCGTGCGTGCTCGGGGCGGTGCTCGGCACCGTGCTCTCCCTGGTGGACTTCGGCCTCCTGGTCGCGCGGCTGCGTACTCCGCCCACGTCCACCCGGGCCTGGGTCTCGTCGGCGCTGGCCGGGGCGGGCGCCGTGCTGCTCTGGCGCTGGCTCCGGCCGTCCCTGCTCAGCGCGCCCTCCAGCCACCTGGTGGCGCTGCTGCTCGCGGTGATCGTCAGCGCCCTGGTCGTGCGCGTGATCACCGGCGAGCGACCCAGCGCGTGGCTGAGGTTTTCCTGACGTCGAGCGGGGCTCAGTGCAAGAGCGCGGTGAAGAGCAGCTGCGCGCCCAAGGCAGAGTCGTCGAAGGTGTTGTCCAGGCGATCGTGGTCCGCGCTGACCATCACGATCCGAGCCTCTGCCCCGAGTGACCACTGGTCGCCGACCCAGAAATCGTAGCCACCGAAGAGGGCCCCGCCGATGCCGCTGGCCGATTGGTCGTTGTCGTCCTGAAACCCGATGTTGCCCGGGCCGACCAAGAGCCCCACGTGGGCGCCGCCTTTGGGATCGGGGAACCAGTCCACGAACACGCCGACCACGCTGAGCCCGAGCGACTCGTCGTCGAGGGTCTCGCTGAGCGAGTCGTCTTGGGTCTCGACCTCGATCTCAGGCTCGCTCAGATCTTGGGCCGCGAACCCGCCGCCCAGCACGAAGCCCGACCCGATTGTGCCGCCGATGAGCAGCTCGAGCGCCGGGCCGAAGCCGGTGTAGGTCGCTTTCACGTCCTCGTCGTTCACGCTGCCCTCGGCGACCGCGCGCCCGTAGCCCGCGCCCATGCCCATGCGCAGGTAGAACCCGTCGTGGTTGCGCTTGGAAAGGTCGGGCTTCGGCGGCGCAGGCGGCCCCGGGGGCGGACCGTACCCGGGGGGATAACCGTAGCCCGGCGGGTAGCCGCCTTGCCCCGGGGGATAGTAGTAGCCCGGCGGCGGCTGTGGGTAGCCCGGCGGCGGGTAGCCCGGCGGGTACGCGCCGGGTTGCGGAGGATAGTAGTACCCCGGCGGAGGTTGCGGCTGCGCCCCGGGCGGCGGCGCCGGGGCGGGAGGCGGCGCTTCGGGTGGCGGCGCGGGCGGGGTTTCGGCGCTCGGTGGCGGCGGCGGATTTGGGTCACCCGCCGGCGGCGTCGCCGGCGCCGATGGGGCCGAAGGCGGTGCGGCCGACTGCGCCGAGGCGTGAGAGGTGACCAAGCAAATCAGCGCGCAGCCCAAGGCGGTGAGACGCATGGGCCGAGGCTAGCACAGGGGCGTCATTCGGCGGCCAGCGAGCACTTCACGGGGCGGGCGATCATGGCCGCGCCCTCTGGAACCCAGGCTTGCCCGGGCGACCAGCGCACCTTCACGTTCTCGACCCGGCCCACGAACTTGAGCTCGCAGTCGGCGACGAAACGCGAAAGCTTCTTCTGATCTACCCCCGCCGACGGCTCGCGGTGCAGGCGCAGCGCCATGTTGGGCTCGGCCCAAAGCCCGGCGATGAGCACCAGCTTGTTGTCCGGCCAGGTGCGATACGGCTGGATCAAGTTGGTGCCGTTGTCGTCCAGCGGCGCCGCGGGATCCTTGGCGTGCGCCTCGCTGTCGGCCTTGTGCGAGCAGCGCGCGCCGTCGAAAGTGTCGGGGTGGCTGCAGCCGAGCAGCTCGTAGTCGGCGGTGACCAGCGTCACCTTGGCCTTGCCCGTGTTGCCCACCTGCCAGGTCGAAGTGTCCGTCGAGTCCTTCTCGGGCGGGCTGAGCCAGTTTGCCAGGGGTGAGAACGGAAACACGATCATCGCGCCGAGCAGCGCGGCCGCGATCAGGAAGTGACCGCTCGCCACCGGGATCGGCTCTTTGGGGCGTCGTCGGCGGACCGTGGTGGTAGCCATGCGGGGCGTTTTCTAGCCCCAATTTCCGGCACCGTCCATCCGTCTCATCGCGACTTTGCGCTATACCTCCCCGGGTGGCACGAGACGCCTCATCGTCCGAGCAGGGTTTCGGCAGCTTTCTGGCGGTCGGCTGGGACCGCCGGAGCCTGATCGCGCTCGGGCTCCTGGTCAGCGTCGGCGCGGCTGTGGGCTACCGCTGGAGCGATCTGATCGACTCGAGCGGCGGCATGGACTGGCTGCTCGCGGGCACGTGGGTGTGGATGGCCGCGCTGCTCACCTGGCGCGTTTCGCTGCGCCGCGATCTGGTGTTCTTGGCCGTGGGTCTCGTGGGCGGCGGCGTGATCGAGTGGTGGGGCACGCACACCCGGATCTGGACCTATTTCACCCTCGAACGGCCGCCGCTGTGGATCTTGCCGGCATGGCCCATCGCCACCCTGGCCATCGATCGCATGGCTCGAATGCTGGACCGCGTGATCGCGAGCCGGGTGCCCGAGGGGTGGTTCTGGATCGCCTACTGGGTGCTGGTTCCGTCCTTCGTGGTCTCGATGATCGCATTCGCGCGCCACACCGTCGAGATCACCGCCACCCAGGTCGTGATCGCGCTGATGGCCGGCGTCACCCTGGCGGTTCGGGACCCGCGCCGAGACGTCGTCCTGTTCGCCGCGGGTTCGTTCCTCGGCATCTTCCTCGAGTACTGGGGTACCAGCCGCCAGTGCTGGACGTACTACACCGAGCAGGTGCCGCCCCCCGTTGCCGCCGTGGCCCACGGCTTCGCGGCGCTGGCCTTCGCGCGGGGCGCCGACGCGCTGAACCGCGTGATCGACACGGCCTTCGATCGGCGCCTGGCGGTCAGCGGCAATTCGTGAACACCTGATCGTGGATCGCCGCACCCAGCTTGTCGTGGCCCGGCGCACCGAAGTGCAGGCCGTCTTTCAGCGAGCCGCTGAGGTCCTTGCATAGCCGCTCGGGATCTCCGCACGACAAGAGCCCGTAGGCGTCGACCACCCAGTCGACCTTCTTCGTCGCCAGCTGGGCGCTGATCCACTCGTTCAGCTCCCGCGTCGCGGCGCCACGTTTGTCGTTGTAGTACTTGGTGAAGCCACCCCAGGGCGCGACGGTCAGCGCGATCACCTTCCACCCGCGGGCGTGGGCAGCCTGGTAGATGGCCGCAAGATCCGCGCTGATCTTGGCGGGGGTCCGGCCCGCGGTGAGGTCGCTGTACAGATCGTTCACGCCCCCGAAGACCAAGAGGTGAGTATAGTCGGTGCCGTTGGTCAGCACGTCCCGCTCGAAGCGCTTGCGGATTTGGTTGACCATGTCGCCGCCCTTGCCGAAGTTGTCGAAGCGGCTCTCGGGGCAGCGCTTCTGCAGCACCTCGAGGTACCTGCCACCGGCGGACTTGGCGTCGGTGAGCGAGTCGCCCAGGGCAGCGACCACCACCTTTTGCTTCGGCGCTGGGGGCGCCGCCACCGCGCTCGCCGAGGGCGTGGTCTCGGGGGGCGTTCGAGGGGGCGTGGTCTCGGGAAGGGCGCTCGGGGGCGCGGTCTCGGGCGTCGGGCTCGTCGCAGGTGACCCGGGCGGTGAGGGCTGGGGAGTGGGTCCGCCACACCGCACGAAGGCCACCGCAACGGCCGTCACCGTCGCGGCCGCGAGCGTGGTGACGGAGGGCTTTTCGAAGCGTGACGCGGCCATCTCTCCCAATCTTCGCCCAGCTGACCGAATTTCGCTATGAACCTCGGGCGTGGGCGCCATCGAGGTCTACAAGAAGACGCGCAAGCGTCCAGACCTGTTCTGGAACACCTACGTCGCGCGCCCGCCGGCGGCCGTGGTCGTGGCGCTGCTCGCCGGGACGCGGACCACGCCCGATCAGGTGACCCTGGCGGCCTTCGTGGTGGCCATGGCTGCCGTCGCCGGGATCATCGCGCTGCCCGGGTACTGGGGGTTCCTGGCCGGGGTGATCGTGTTCGAGCTGTCGTACGTGCTCGATTGCGTGGACGGCATGCTCGCCCGCTGGCGCGGCACCGCCTCGGCCACCGGTCACCTGCTCGACTTCTTGATGGACGAGATCAAGGCGTTTGCCCTCCTGGGCGCGGTCGCGGTCCGGATGTTCCGCCAAGAGCACGATGCGCGCTGGCTCTTGCTCGGCGTCGGTGGCCTGGTGGTGCTCGCCACCGGCATCGCCATCACCACGTTCCAACGTCGTCCCGAGGTCAGCGGCAAGCCGGCCGACGCCAAGGCGGCTCCGGCCAAGCCGCGGGGTCTGATCGCGACGCTGGTCGGTCTGCCCCTTGCCGTCGCCAAGTTCCTGGTCCACTACCCGTCGTACCTCTTGTACGTCGCGATCGCGGGTCGGCCCGAGCTCTATCTGGTCCCCTATGTCACGGTGAACGCGCTCTACGCGCTGAAGAGCCTGGCCTGGCTGGCGCTGCGCTTCGGGCGAGCGCGGCCCGCAGCGTGATCAGTGCGCCTGCTCGCGCTCCAGCTCTTCGACCACGCTCTGGTCGTGCAGCGTGGCCGGGCGCCCGAGCCGCTTTGCGCGCATGTCTCGCGGCACGTACCCGAGCTCTTCGACGGTCGTGCCCGAGAGCCACGGGCGCGCACCCTCGAACGACACCCGAGCTCTGGCCTGCACGAAGCCGAGCACGAACCCCCAGTCTCCGAGGGTCGGCACCGCCGCGTGGTACGGCACCGGCTCGAGCTCGGCTGCGCGCAGCGTGGCCACGATCGAGTCGAAGCTGGTCGGTGCCGCGAACGGCGACACGCCCTGCACCACGCACACGCCGTCGGGGGTCAGCCGTTCGCGCAGCTTGCGGTAGAAGTAGCGCGTGAAGTTCTTGCCCTCGAGGTGGGTCTCGGGGTCGGGCAGGTCCACGATCGCGACGTCGAACCGCTCGTTGGTCGCGCCGAGCCACACGATGGGCTCGTGCTCGATCACGGTCACCCTGGGTGAAAGCAGGGCGTCCCCCGAGCGGCGGCGGAGCCAGGCTTGGGTCTTCGCGACCTCGGTCACCGCGCGGTCCACCAGCACCACGGTGACGGATTCGACCTCTGGGTGCCGCAAGATCTCGCGCTCGGCGAGGCCGGTGCCGCCGCCCAGCACGAGCACTCGCGACCGGTGCGGAGCCACGGTCACGATGGGGTGGACCAGCGCCTCGAAGTAGCGTCGCTCGTCCACCGTCGACGCCTTCAGTCGCCCGTCGAGCCAGAGCTCGAGACCCTCTTGGCCGGACGTGACGGTGACCTTGCCGCGCTCGGAGGCGCGGTGGAATACCACCGGGTTCGGCGTCTGGCCGAGCTCGGCGGTGGGCACGACCCACTCGCAAGCGACGAACGCGCAGAGCCACCCGGCGAACAGGCCCAGCGAGACCCAGCGTGCGCGCCGGGCGATCGTTCGCCGCTCGAGGAAGAAGCACAGCATCGGGGTCCAGGCGCCGAGCGCCGCCAGGACCATGGCCACGGCGATGGCCGCGCGCAGCGGCCCCACGACCGAGCTGACACCCGCCGCCACCGCGCAGGCCACCGCGACCGACAGCAGCCGGAACGGGTGGACCAGGCGCCACGGCGCTTCGAGGCGCAGGAGCGTGAGTCCCAGGGCGCGGAGCGCCAGAGTCGCGACAGCGCCCACGGCAACCCCGGTCACCACGGACCACGCAAGGCTCACCGCCGCCGACGGAAGGCCCCGTGCGAAGGCGACGTAGGCCGCGGGCCCCGACGTGCCGACCGCCAGCGACGCCGCGACCAGCGCCCAGGCCAAGGCGAGAAACGCGTCACGGGCGCGCTGGCGAACCACCAGCACGCCGACCGCCGCCGCGCCGAGCCCGGTGACCCCCGTGAGCCAGGGCGTCGCCGCGGTGCTGAGGTAGAGGCTCGGCTGGACGAGCAGCACTTCGTGCCCCGCTCCGGCCAACGCCGCGGTGGTCAGGACCGCGAAGTACAGAGGGGGCGCACCGATGTCGGTGGCCGCGGCGTCACTTTCCGCCGGAGTAGACGCCAGATCCGCCTCGGTACGTACCACCGCCGCTGCTCCCGTCGCCGTCGCCGATGCACGAACCGCACGCGCCCAGGGCGCAGATCAGCAAGATGAGCACCACGATGATGATGATGACCGTGGTTGACGCGCAGCCACCGCTGCTCGAGGTGCCGCCGCCGGCGGCGATGCCCTGCGCGCCGGCGCCGTCCACCGGCAGCCCGAAGGCGTTGGCGATCACCGCCCAGGGCATGGGCGCCGAGTAGCTCCAGTTGGCCTCGCCGCCGCCGGCCTCGCGCGAGAGCACGTCCCCGCTGTCGACGAAGTCGGTGACCTGCGTCTCTTCGCCGAGCTCGCACTTCCAGTAGACCTCGCCCAAGACGTAGTCCACCCGGGCCACGTTCTGGTTGCGGCGAGAGAACCCGCGGCCGCCCCAGCCCACGCCGCTCGGCATCCCGGTCAGATCGAGCTCGGCCAGGTTGACGGCCGTGACCCAGCTCCAGCCCGTCTCCGGGTCCTTGACCAGCCAGCGGTAGCCCACCGTCTGCGACCAGAGCAGGAACTCTTCCCAGGTGTAGCGCTCGCCCTCGAAGTCGCTCGAGCGGCGCATGTACGCGATGCAGATGTACTCGACGCCGTCGAGCGTCCCCCGGCCCCCGATCGGGATCGGCGGCAGCTGCATGGCCCGCTCTTGCTGGGCCACCACCTGCTGCAGCGCGACGTCGCTCACCGCGCCGCAGTACGGGCAGCCGATGCGCTCGGCGCGATCGCCCGCCAGCTTCGGGATGTCCCCGCCGCACTGCGGGCACTTGATCATCGCAGACTTGATCTTCTGTGCGCTGCGCGGCCCCAGCTGCGTGACGATCATCTGCGGCTCGTCGAACACCCAGCCGACGAACACCTCGTACGAGCCGCGATTGTCGTGATAGTCGAGGGTCGCGAAGCCGTTGTTGACGGCGTAGCAGTCGGCATAGTGCCGGACGAACCCCGGCGGATACGCGCCGGGGAGCTCGCCTTCGGCGCTGACGATGGTGCCGGTCTTGATCTCGGCGACGCGGAACACACCGGCCGCGCCCAAGGGGACGTCCATCTCGACGTACAGCGAGGTGTACGGCGGGATCCCCAGCCCCGGCGACTGACTCGTGACGTACCACTTGCCCTGAGCGTAGGCGAGCCAGCCCCACGCCTGGCCGTAGTCGAAGGTGACGTAGTACTCGTCCCACGGGCCCTTGCCGTGGTCGAGCTGAACGCGGCCGAGCACCTCGAACGGGCGACCCGCCAGGGTGCCTTGATCGCCGACGGCGATCAGCGAGGGCGTGTTCGCGATGTCGGCGACCTTGCCCAGGTTCTCGAGCCCGCGGTCCGAGCGCACCACCGTGGCGCGGCAGTACTCACAGACCTTGGCGATGGACGAGCCAACGCCGAACTCGATTGAAGCCCCACAGCTCGGGCAGCTCCCCTGCGCGACGGCCATTCAGTTGCTCGGGTCGGACTCTAGCATCAACCCCAGGCCGTTTGACACGTTCCGATGGCCTCGTGCGCTGCAGGGAAAAATGGCTGGGTTCGGCCCGTCAATCGGCCTCGGCCCGAGCCGACGCGAGCGCCTCGTCCACCAGTGAGGCAAGCTCGTCGGTCGCGCGGTCCTTCTTCTTGGCCGGCTTCTTCGGCGGGGCGGTGGCCAGCATTGCTTCGAGCTCGGCGAGCGAGAGATCGTCGTCGTGCTTCTTCTTGCCGAACAGGCCGCCGAACAGCGGGCGCTCCCGGGCCAGATCGAACTCGCCGTCGATCAGGCGCTCGGGGGCCTCGGAGAGCGCACGGGTGAGGGCAGGGTTCTTGTCGAGCAGGGCCCGGGCGTCGTCGAACGCCTCGCGCTGGGTGGGCGGCAGCTCTTTGGACAGCGCCCGCGCCGAGTGCTTCCCCCGGGCCACGAACAGCGTGCACCCGAGCGCCAGCTCTTGGGGCCCGAGCGCCGTCAGCTTGGCCACGCTCGGCCCCCCACAACCCTTGCTGTAGATGTGGGAACCCTCGAGCAAGAGCTCACCGAACCCCAGGGCCACGGCTGCCAGATCGACCGTCAGCTCGACCGGGTCTTCGATCTTCGTCCCCTCGGGCTGGGTCTCGATCAAAAAGACGTACCCCAGGGCGCGCGCCACGGTGCAGGTCAGTGCCACGGGATGGCGCAGCTCGGCCGACTGAAACTGAAGCCGCCAGCCGTCCCCGTCGTCGACCAATCGGGTGGGTGAGTCGGTGCTGGTCTTGGGCACCGCGCAGCCGCCCCCGCCGCAGCCGCCGCCCCCGTGCGCGTGCGCCTCTTCTTCCTCGTCGACCAGGACAGGTTTGACCGGGATGTCGCGCATGCCGGCGTGCTCGCGCATGCGCTTGACCAAGCGTCGCAGCGACTTGGTGTCGCCCGCGAAGGTGTCGGGGAAGAACTTCTCGGTCGGCAGGACCAGCGGTCGCTCCCCCAGCTCGGCGCCCAGGCGGTGGATCAGTCGCGCGTAACGCTGAATCACGGCGCGAACGACGGGCTCGGGGAGGGGATCCATGCCCCAATGGTGGCAGAGGTTTCGCCGAGCGCCAAGCCGCTCAGTCTACGGTGTCTACGGCCCGCGGCGCGCGCACACCCGAGCGGCCCAGGTCGCCCCGGCGAATGCGCTCGAGCTCGGCGAGCCGGGTCACGACCCCGCGGGCGACGATGTCGAGCACGTGCTCGACCACTTGACGCCGCTTGCGAGCTTCACCCGAAAACGCCAGGTGACTCTTGGCCGCCTGACCGCGGGGTAGCTTGCCGAGGGCCGTGCAGCGCACCCGCACCACGTCACCGTCCTCGACGATGGTCAACTCGGAGACCGCGAAGCGATACTGGATCACGTTGTTGCGACCTGCGCCCCACTTGGCGCGGCGTGACTCCTTGAGCAGGCGCTTCTTCAGGTACTTGGTGTAGCCCCGCGCGTTCGCCACGTCGGGCGGCAGCGTGATCTGGTCGATCTTGATCGTGGGCCGCCCGTTGGGGGTGATCATCGCCAGCCGCGGATCGCGCTTCTCGCGGCGCGCGGTCTCGGCGCCGGCGGCCGTGGACACCAAGGCCAGCGCGACGCCCAGCAGCCAGGCGCGTGCGAGCGTCGAGAGCGCTTTCATACCGTGGCGGAAGCTACGCCGGGGCGAACAGGCGGCCCAATTTCCAGCAGGGGGCGAAGGGGGGCGCGCCGGAGCGCGGCTCCGGCCACCGGCACGTGACCCGCCAGCCGCCACGTGGCGGCCAAGTCGTGAGGGTCGCGTGGCGTGCCCCACATGGATTGTCCTCGTGGCGGCCGCGGTGGCCGGGTCGCGCGCGGCGGCCGGGTCGC
>JACPVJ010000136.1 GCA_016191785.1 Myxococcales bacterium
CTGGGCGGCCAGGTCGCGCGCGGCCGGCGCAGAGCGTCTGCCAAATCGCGAAGGTCACTCCGCCACTGTCGAGCGAGCGCCGCTGGGTCGTTCGGTGCGCGACGCAGCCCGGGCCGGCGCCGCGCGGAGGGCCGGCTCGGTCTCACGCCAGTCCGACAGCTTCGCCATCGGGTGCATGGGCACCGCATAGGCCCGCTCGCGCAGGCGACGCAGGTTGGTCGCGCCCTCGCTCTGCACCGGCAGGTGAGCGAACGAGGTGGTCAGGTGGAAGAGGCGATAGTGGAAGAAGTTCTTGGTGACCATCAGGTCGGCCTTCCTCGGGTTCAGCCCGAGCTCTCGCCAGAACTTCGGGTGGACGGGCAAGGGCGAGTGGTCCCCGATCGATACGTGGAGCGAGCCCACGTCGAGGCGGATGCGCCGCCCGAATTCGCCCTCGTGCCGCGCCGCGACGGTGGCGACGAGCTCGACCTCGGGCTGATCGTAGCCCGGGGTCCCGCGCAAGCGGACGCGCTGCACGCTCCCGAGCGGCACCTGCCACAGCTCGCCCACCAGCGCCGGATCGTGCACCGGAACCAGCGCCGTTAGCCCATGGTTCCGGGCGACCAGCGCTTGCACGAAGCGCGTGTTGCCGCCCGGCGCTCCGGCTCCGACGATGTCGTCGACGTCAACCAGGGTGACCGGTCCGAGCCAGCGGCTGCGCGAGCGTGCCACCGTGCCGAGGGCCTCGTCGATGTCCGGCATGTGGGGCAGGCCGACGTCCTTCTCGGTCCACGCCCGATCCGCCAGCTCGTCCGCCAGGCGCTCGGCCAGATCTGGATCGCCGTCGGTGCACACGTGCACCGCCCAGCCCAGGTTCTGGGCCGAGGTGAAGGGGTGCACCATGAACAGGCTGGCGGACACCACGCCGGGACGCTGCTCGAGCTTTCGCATGAAGCGGAACACGCCGCGCATCGGCCTGAGGAAGTCGATGGTGGTTCCACCCCCGAGCACCATGGGCAGCTTGCGCCACGCGTGGGTCGGCGCGATCTCGCCTCTGAGCACTCGGATCAGGCGGGCGCCCGCCCGAAAGCCCGTCGGCGCCAGATCCCAGTGCGGGTTCGAGCGGTACGCGACCATCACGTCTGCGGGCTCGATCAAGCCGGCGGTCAGGTTCGCGTGCAGGTCGTAGCTGACGGCGATGGCCACGTCGGGTCCAACCTGCTCGCGGACGCGCCGCAAGATCACTGCCTCCGGCGCCTCGCCGAGCCCCTGCACTTCCATGCTGCCGTGCAGCGCCAGGTACAGGCCGTCCACCGAGCCCGCCGCCTCGAGCCGGGCGAGCAGGCGATCGAGCAGCCAAGCAAAGCACTCTTCGGTCAAGGGACCGCTCGGCACCGCCATGTACGAGGCGAGGGGAACGGTCTCCACGTTGCCCGCGACGCGCGCCGCCTGCACGAAGCCGGTGAGCTCAGCGTGGGGCATGTACCCGGCGATCTCCGAGCCGCGCAGCGTCGCGACCGCCGCGAGCGCGTCGCCCTCGAGCGCGTGCAGGCGCTCGAAGTCCGCCGGGGTGGTCAGCACCGGGGAGGCCGCGCAGGCCTCGTGGAAGATGCGACCGTAGGCGATGCGCAGCGGGCGCGCGCTCGCCTTGCCGTTCCGGAGCGCGCGCATCTGGCGCGCGAAGCTGAGGGCCCGGCCGATCACGAGAACAACTCCGCGAAGAACAGCACCAAGAGCTTCTCGCGTGCGTCGGGCGTCATGGCGTTCATGATGCGGTGGAGCGGCGCGGATTCGGCGGGCATCGTCCCGGAGCCGAGCCCCATCTCTTCCACGATGGCGTGGGTGTCGACGCCGTCCGCACCGCTGGCCAGGTTGGCGAGGAACGCGACCACGCCCTCGGGGGCCTCGGCCGCGGGCGGTAGGTCCTTGCTGCACGAGGCCAGATCGTTGCCGAGCTCCTGGGCGCGCCGGGCGTTCTCCGGGTCCAGGGTCAGATGGATGTGAGCCGGCGACGGGCCGTACTGGTAGGTCGGCTGTACGTGCCAGCCCTTCGCGGTCAGGCGGTCGGCCAGCGTAAACAGGTCGCCGCCGGTCGTCTTGAAGGCGAACAGGTTCATGTCCGGGCGCCCCACCATCTCGAGGCCCTCGGTCGCGTCCACCAGCGCCACGAGCTTCTTCGTCGCGTCCCACATGCGGGTCGCGCGCTCGCGGTAGCCCTCCTTGCCCAGGTGCTGGATCAGCGCGTACGCGGCGCCCAGGGCGGCCACGCTCTTGCTGCCGAGCGTGGTCGAGTTGATGATCGAGTAACCCGTCCAGGTGGCGCAGGTGTAGTACTGCGCGTCACGTAGCTCGCGGCGGCGCTGCAGCAAGATGCTGATGCCCTTGGGGGCGAAGCCGTACTTGTGCAGATCCATCGAGATGCTGGTCACGCCCTCGACGCCGAAGTCGAAGTCCGGACCCGAGACGCCCAGGTCGCGCAAGAACGGCAGCACGCACCCCCCCACGCAGGCGTCCACGTGCATCAGCGTCCCGTGCTTCGCGGCCAGCGCGGCCAGACCGCGGATGTCATCGATGACGCCGTGGGCGTAGCTGGGCGCAGAGCCCACCACCAGGATCACGTCCGCGCTCATCTTGCGCGCGGCGTCCGCCACGCTGGCGCGGAAGGTCACCGGATCCACGTCCACGCTCACCACCTCGACGCCCAGGTAGTGGGCGGCCTTGTGGAAGCAGGCGTGGGCGGTGATCGGCAAGAGCATCTTCGGGGCCGTCACCTCGGGCCGCGTCTTCCGGGCGAAATCCCGGGCGGTCTTCACCGCCAGCATCACGCTCTCGGTGCCGCCGGCGGTGGCCGTGCCCGCGGCGCCTGCCGGGGCGTGCATCAGCTCGAGGCACGCCTTGACGACGGCATTCTCGAGCTGCCTCGCCGAGGGGTAGACCGTCGGATCGAGCCCGTTGATGGGCATGCAGGCCGCGAAGGCGGCGCGCGCCACTTCGCGGGCGTGCTCGCCCGGGTCGTAGACGAAGGCGAAGGCGCGACCATCGCTCGCGAGGTCGTGGGCTCGGGCCTGAGTGAGGGCAGCGAGCACTTCATCGCGACCCTTGCCTGATTCCGGAAACGAAGTGGTCATGGTGTCTCTTTTCGTTTTCTCTTGAGGGGGCTCAGCAGGTGGGCCCACAAAAACTGGTGCACGGGCGCCAGGTCCACGTCGGTCATCACGCGCTGCACCATCAGACCGTCGGTCAGCGCGCGGATCACGGCGACCAGCGACTCGGCGTCACACGGCGCGACGGTGCCTTCGGCCATTCCGTCCTCTAGCAACTTCACGGCGGCGCGCCGCTGGGACTCGAACACGCGGTTGCCCACCGCGATGATCTCGCTCATGCGCTCGCCGCTGGCGGCGATGGCCTGACTCAAGAAGACGATCCGCTCTTCGCGCCCATGGTGGAACTCGTGCACCGCTTGGAGCTGCGCGAACAGGCGATCGATCGGGTGGTCGTGGCGGTTGACGCGCTCCATCACGAAGAGCGCCTGCTCGGTCAGGAGCTCTTCGAGCGCGGTCTCGAAGATGTGGCCCCGGGTCGGGAAGTGATAGTGCAGCGTCGGCCGCTTCACCCCGAGCTCGTCCGCGAGTCGGGACATGGGCGTGCCCAGGCCCAATCGGGCCAGCACGCTGACCGCATCGCGGGCCATTTCCAGGCGTTTCTCGGGTTCCGACGGGCGTGCCATTAGCTGACGGACTGTCAGATAACAATTACCTGACGTAGTGTCAACTAATGTTTTCGCTCGCCGTCCGCTGGGCCCCCGGCGGCGCGCCGTCAGCTGAACACGCGGGCGAGCCCGTCGGCCAGGGGGTGGACCACGGCCAGCCAGAACGCGATGCACGCCACGAGCAACAGCCCGAGCTGCACCGCCCAGATCGCCCACCAGCGCGGGTTCTTCAGGCGAGACTCGGGGACCTCCATCAAGCCGTCGGCTACCCAATCGGCGCCCCGCCGGCAGAGCGACACGAGCAGCGTGCGCCCGGCGTGCTTGGCCAGCAGGCGTCGGAGCCGGGCGTCGACACGCACCGGGAGGGGGGAGCTGCCGTCGTAGAGACGCGCGCTCTGATCGGGCCCGAGCTCGATGCGTGCTTCGACCCAACCCTGGGCTTCAGTCGATCGCGCCAGCTGGTCGAAGCTCGACACCGGTGGCAGCTCGCGCGCATCGCGCAGGCGCGGCACCAGCGGCACGATCAGCCCGAGCCCGCGCCCGCCGGCGCCGATCATGCCGACCGCGCCCATCAGGCCGCACGAGAGCATGCCCAGCGAGACCAGCCCGACCGCGAGCTGACCGACCACGATGATGCCGCGGGCCGCCTGACCGATGGCGATCACGCCGGTGGCGACCTGCCCGATGGCGATGAACCCCGTGGCGAACTGCCCAACGGCGATGAAGCCGGTCGCTTCTTGCCCGACGTCGAAGATCTTGCCCACGGCGCCGAGCAGCATATCAGCTCCGGCCTGCGGTGGTATGCTGCCTTCCGTGTATTGGGTGCAGGTCAGCGCCGAGTTTCAGTGCCGCGCGTGCGGGCACGCGTCGCCACTGAACTACCTGGATCTCGACGGCTCGGTGTGTTGCGCCCGCTGCGGCCTGGACCAGGCGTTCGCCCAGAGCTCGTGGCGCGAGGCCCTCGAGCACGCGCACGCCGTGGCCGACCTCGCGGGCTCGGCCGAGGGGCGCCACCCGAGCGCGTGGCTCTCGATCGCCAGCGAGAACCCGTTCAAAGCGGTGACCAGCGCCTCGCACCACCAGTCGGGTTTCGCCGTCGAGCGCGGGATGCAGGTTCCCCAGTCGATGGTGATCACCGCGACGCTGGCCGAGCCGAAGTGCGAGGCGTGCGGCGTTGCGCTCGCGTTTCAACGCATCGGCCCCGAGGTTCGGTCCAGCTGCCCGCGCTGCTCCCAGATGCGCGGCTATCGCCTGCCACCGAACGCCCAGAGCTTCGCGCCGGGGTTGGTCGGTGTGATGACCGCAGAGCATCGCAGCGATCAGCCGATCACTCGGGTGGCGGACGATCGGGACAAACCCGGCGCCATCGCGCTCACCTGCCCGAGCTGCGGCGGCGGCCTTCAGGTGGCGCAAGGTGAGCGCGTCGTCACCTGCGACTATTGCCACAAGTCCTCGCGCATCCCGGAGAAGACCCTGTTTCGACTGGGGGGCGCCAACGTCCAGCCCGAGCCCTGGTGGCTCGCGTTCGACGGGCCCTCGAAGACGCGACGCCTGCTCGAGCGAGATCCGGCGCTGCCCGCCGACCTCGGCGGCGTGAATTCGGACATCCAAGCCGTGCAGTCGCCCAAGAAGAAGCGCCTGACGCCCCTCGACCTCGCGCTGGTGGTGATGCTGCCGCTGCTCTGCCTGCTGGTAGCCGGCGCGCTGGACTACTTCGTGCTGCAAGAGCTCGGGATCACTATCCCGCTCTGAGCCCGCTTCGGTTCACTCCGGCGTGACGACGAGCTCGACCCGCCGGTTGTTGGCCCGACCCTCGGCGGTGTCGTTGGTGGCTATGGGGCGCGAGGGGCCGATGCCGGTCGCCTTGATCTTCTCCGACGCGATGCCGCGCGAGACCAGGTGCGAGCGCACGGCGTTGGCCCGCTGCAGGCTCAGCTCTTCGTTCTTCTTGGCGCTGCCCCGGGAATCGGTGTGGCCTTCGACCAAGATCGCCTTGTAGCCCTGGTCTTTGAGCGCCTTGGCGA
Organism: Myxococcales bacterium; assembly: GCA_016191785.1. Lineage (GTDB taxonomy): Bacteria > Myxococcota_A > Polyangia > Polyangiales > Polyangiaceae > JADJKB01. The sequence continues at coordinate 5,713 of JACPVJ010000136.1, forward strand.
CGTCGTCGAGCTTGTTCTGCGCAATCGGCAAGAGCTCGTGCTTGCCCGAGGCGAACAGCACCTCGCCCGAGATGGTGATCACCACGCCGCGCTTCTCTTCTTTGACCTTGGCGATCTCGGCCAGGCTGGCCATCGCCGCTGACAGCCTCTTCTCGGCGTCCAGGCGCTTCTTCTGCTCCTCTTCGAGCTGCTGCTTGGTCTTGTGGACCTCTTGGTCCTTTTTGGCGATCTCGGCCTGGCTCTGCTTGCGGTCGGCCTCGGCCTGCTTGCGCTCGGCTTCGAGCCGGCGCTTCTCTTCGGCCAGCTCGGCCTTGGTCTTGGCCAGGCTCTTCTTGGCCTTGTCGGCGTCCGACTGCTGGGCGGCCTGAAGGTCCCGCGCGGCCTGATCGCGACGCTGAGCCGCCGCGGCGATCTCGCCCTGCGCCGCCGCTGCCTGAGCCTTGCGCATGGCGACGTAGGCCATGGTCTTGGTGCCGTCTTCGTCGCCGTCTTCCTTGAACGAGGCCTCGGCCTTGTCGAGCGCTTGCTTCGCCGTGTCGAGCTGAGCCGGCGTCAGCTTGGCGGCGGGGCCCTTTGCCGCGCGGTCGTAGGCGTCGCGGGCGTCGAGCAGCTCTTTGGGGGCCAGCGTGGTCCCGCAGCCCAGGGTGGCGAGCAGGGTGAACGCAGCCAGGGTCGTGTGTCTCATCGGGCGGGCCTCCTTCACTCGCTGGCCTTCTGCTTGAAGGCTTTGACCTGATCGACGGCGGCTTGCGCCTCGGCCTTGGCGGCGGCTTCACGCGCCAGATAGAGCGCCAGATCCGCGTCTGCTTCTGCCTTCTGGAGGGTGAGGGCCGCGTCTTCGTTCTTGCCGTCGGCCATCTGAGCCTTGGCTTGCGCCAGGCCCTCTCTCGCACGCTTCAAGAGCAGGCTTGCCTCCGGGTTCCCGGGGGCGCCCGCCACCTCGGCCGCCCGCACGGCTGCCGTGGCGGAGGTCACCCGCTCGTTGGGCGCCGCAGCGCCACCGCAAGCCATTGCCAAGAAAGCGAGCGCGAGGCTCGACCCAGCGGTGCGAATCGACATGTCACCTCCGAGGAACAGTCCCGGTCGCGACTATAAGCGGCCCTCGGGCTCGGTGTCGACGTGAAGCCGGGCGCCTTGCCGCCGGCGCCGACTGCCGGGGAATCTGCGGGGGATTGGCCTGCCGCACGCGACTGCGGTAGTCGGTCGCTGCCATGTCCAAGAGCGAAAGCGAAGCCGACCTCGTCGCCGTCGGGGGGAAGTTCCTCTATCCCAACTACCGCCAGCCGCCGTTCGTGATCGTGCGGGGCAAGGGCTCGGAGCTCTGGGACAAGGGCGGCAAGCGCTACCTGGACATGCACGGCGGCATCGCCGTGAGCACCCTCGGGCACGGGCACCCGAAGCTGGTGGCGGCCATCGCCGCCCAGGCGGCAGAGGTCATTCACCTCTCGAACTATTTCTACAACGAGCCGAACATCCAGCTGGCCCAGCGCTTGTGCGGGCTGACCGGCATGGCGCGGGCCTTCTTCTGCAACTCGGGCGCCGAGGCGATGGAGGGCATGCTGAAGCTCGCGCGTCGCCACTTCTTCGACAAGGGGCAACCCGACCGCTATCGCATCGTCGCTTTCGACAGCTCGTTTCACGGGCGGACCCTCGGGGCGTTGGCCGCGACCGGGCAGAAGAAGTATCGCGAGGGCTTCGGCCCGCTGCCCGGTGTGACCCACGTGCCCTACGGCGACGCTGCGGCGGTGCGCGGGGCAATGGGCCCCGACGTCGCCGGCATCCTGTTCGAGCCGATTCAGGGCGAGGGCGGCGTGTTGCCGGCGCCCGCCGGGTTCATCGGCGAGCTCCGACGCATCGCCGACGAGCACGGCGCGCTGCTCCTGGCCGACGAGATCCAGACCGGCATCGGGCGCACCGGGAAGTTCCTCGCGGTGCAGCACGAGGGCGTCGTGCCCGACGCGCTGGCGCTCGCCAAGGGGCTCGCCGGCGGCGTGCCGATCGGTGCCATGCTGTGCAAAGCCGAGCTCGAGGGCGTGCTGCCACCCGGCAGCCACGGGTCCACCTTCGGGGGCAACCCGCTGGCGTCGGCCGCGGCGCTGGCGGTGCTCGGCGCGCTCGAGGCCGAGTCGATCATCGAGAACGTCCAGGCTCGGGGCGCCGAGCTGACGCAGGGGCTCGGCGATCTGGCGCGCAAGCACGAGCGCTGGGTGTCGACCTCTAGGGGAATGGGCCTGCTTCAGGCGCTGGTGCTGCGCGATGGTGTCGACGCCCGCGGCGTGCTCGAGAAGCTGCGAGAAGCAGGCCTCTTGATCAGCATCGCCGGGGCATCGGGACTGCGCTTCTCGCCGCCGCTGGTGGTCCGGCGCGAAGAGGTGGCCGAGGCACTGGCCATCGTCGACCGCACCTTGGGGAGCCTGCCGTGATTCGCCACTTCGCGTCGCTCTCGGACCTGGGTCCCGAGGGCCTGATGAAGGCGCTCGACGCCGCGGACCGCTTCTCCGTAGGGCGCGGGGCCCCGGCGGCGCAAAGGCCGCTGGCAGGCAAGTCGGTGGCGCTCTTGTTCGAGAAGGCGTCCACCCGCACGCGCATCTCGCTCGAGGTCGCGGTGGCCGAGCTCGGCGGGCACCCGGTGGTGGTCACCGCGCAGGGGTCGCAGATGGGGCGGGGCGAGCCGATCCGCGACACCGCGCGGGTGCTCTCGCGCATGGTGCACGCCATCACCCTCCGGACCTTCGGGGAAGAGCGCCTGCGCGAGATGATGCAGTACAGCTCGGTGCCGGTGCTGAACGCACTCACCGACGAGAGCCACCCGATGCAGCTCTTGGCCGATCTGATGACGGCACGCCGCGTGCGCGGCGCGCTGGGCGGGCTCAAGTTCGCGTGGCTCGGCGACGGCAACAACATGGCCAACTCGTGGATCGAAGCCGCGGGGCTCCTGGGCCTCGAGCTGGTCTTGGCGTGCCCCGAGGGCTACGACCCGAGCGCCCGGGAGCTTTTGCGCGCGAAAGAGCGCGGCGCGCGAGTGAGCGTCGTGCGCCAGCCGGCGTCGGCGCTCGAGGGCGCCGACGTGGTCAGCACAGACGTGTTCGCCAGCATGGGGCAAGAGGCCGAGCAGCAGCGTCGGCTCGAGGCCTTCCGTGGATTCATGCTCAGCCGCGAGCTGCTCGCCCGCGCTTCGAAGGACGTCGTGGTGCTGCACTGCTTGCCCGCCCATCGCGGGGAAGAGATCGAAGAAGAAGTGCTCGAGGGCCCGCGCTCGTTCGTGTGGGACGAGGCCGAAGCGCGCCTCCACACCGCCAAGGCGGCGCTCGTCTGGGCGATGGGGCTCGATGGGTGACGCGCCCGACGCGCATCGTGCGCCCGAGCTCGCCGCCGGAGCGGGCGCACGGCCGGTGCGGTGCGCAGGCTGCGGCGCTCCGGTCGACCCGCTGCGCGCAGCCCGGGTCGCGATCTTCAACGACCGGTTCCGCTATTTCTGCAGCGCCGAGTGCCGCGAGCACTACGACCCGCTGACGCGCGAGACGCCACTTCCGATGCCCAAGCGCCGGCGCATCTCGTCCCCCGGGGCCGAGGTGCTCGCGACCCGGGCAGAGGCCGTCGAGTCCCTCGATCAACGGCGGCAAGTGGCGGCACTGACCGAGGTGACGGCGGCCGAGATCGGACCCGTGCACGACGCCAGTCACCTGGACCGACTGGTCGATCGCGACCAGCACGATGCAGTATCGGCGCCGCCGCCGGAGCTGGCCGACGGCGAACGCGCGGACGTCGGCGCGCTGCTCTTGGGGCTCACCATCGCCGGCGGCATGCTCTCGGTGGCACTCAGTCTCGCGGGGGCCTCGACCGGTGCGCTCACCGCCAGGCTGGTGGTGGTGTGCGTGGCGAGCGCGGCGCTGGTGGCAGAGACGGTCACCGGCCGGCGCGATGCCACCGAGCTGCACCCGGGTGTGCTCTTGAGTGGCCCGGTGGTCGCGTTGGGCGTGGCCCTGGCAGCGCGCGTCGCCAGCGCCAAAGAGGCGGGCGCCGCCACCACGCTGGCTGGCATCGTGATCGCCGCGGTGGCAGCCAGCACCTGGCTTGCCCGCCGAGCGCGACGTCCCCTCGACGCCGAGCGCGAAGCCATCGCCGATGCGCTGTCCCGCTCGGGGCGCCGGGTGATTGGGGACGAGACCGCCACCGTGCGGGCCCAAGATCTCCGGCCCGGCGAAGAGATCGTGGTCGAACCCGGCGACCGGGTCCCCGTGGACGCCACCATCACGGCCGGCGCCGGGGTCGTCGCACCGTGGCTCGGAGCGCGCACCACCGCCACTCGCACCGAGGGCGACCATCTGGTGGCAGGGTCCACCGTGATCGAAGGCCGCCTGCGCGCGGTGGCGGCCTGGACGGGCCACGATCGCGCGTGGATGCGCGTCACCAACGATCCCCGTCGCCGCGCCGATCGCTTCGCGTCGGCTGCGCGCATCGGTCGGCTCACCGCCGAGCGTGCTGCACCCTTGGCCGCAGGGCTGGCGGCGCTGGCGGGCTATGCCGAGGACCAAACGCCGCTGACCATCGCGATGTTCGCGGTGGCCGCCCAGACGGCCCTGGCAAACGCCGGAGTCGCGCAGATCGGCGCCCTGCACGTGCTCGAGACCGTGCTCACGGCGCTCAGGCGCGGCATCGTGTTTCGTACGGCCGAGGCGCTCGATCGAGCGGGCCGGGTCTCGGTCGCGGCGTTTTGCGCGCGGGGCACCCTGCTCTTGGGCGAACCCGAGGTGGCCAACGTCGAGCCGATTGGTGAGGTCGATGCCGAGCGGGTGCTCGCGCTCACCGCCGGCGCCGAGGCCGGCGAGACCCATCCGGTCGCCACGGCGGTGCTCCGCGCGGCGCGAGTGCGCGGCGTGCGCCCCGACGGCGTCCGCAGCCCCAATGTGCAGCCCGGCCTGGGCGTCACCGCGGTGGCGTCCAGCGGGCAGCCTCTGGTCGTCGGCAGTCGCGCGCTGATGCTCAAAGAGCGGATCAGCGTGGCCTCGGCCGAGCCCAAGCTGCTCGAGCTGGAGGCCATGGGTCGGACCGTGCTGCTCGTGGCCCTCGGCGGTCGTTTGGTCGGCGGTGTGGGTCTGCAAGACGGCCTGCGACCCGGCGCGCGGGCGGCGGTGCAGCACCTGCTCGACGTGGGCGTCGAGCCGGTGTTGCTCTCGGGTGACGCCCGCGAGACCTGCGAGGCCATCGGTCGCGCGCTCGACATCGAGCACATCCGCCCCGAGGTCTTGCCGGCCGATCGCGGCGACGAGGTGAGACGCCTCGCGGCCGGTGGCGCCACGGTCGCAGTCGTGGGGCGGAGCCCCGGCGACGACGTGGCCCTGGCGGCCGCCGACGTGTCGGCGGCGCTCAGCTCGGCCGGGTCGAGCACCGCCGAGTGGGGGATCCAGCTGGCGAGCGACGACGTGCGCGACGCCGCCTACGCCATCCGATTGGCTCACCGCGCCAAGCACGAGGCACGTCTGGGCCTTCTTCTGGCGGTCGTGCCGGGTGTGGGCAGCGCCCTGGGCGTGGCGTTCGCGCTCTTGCCGCCGGCGGTCGCGCCGCTCTCTGCCGTGATTGGCACCATCCTCGCTTTGTTCCGGCTCCGTGCCCGCGAGGGCTGAGATGGCTTGACCCCCCGCACGATGGGCGCGATGTAGGGTGAGTGAAACGTGGGGAGCACCAGCCCCAGACTGGCCCGCGCCCGCCGGACCGGGAGCGCTTGCGCGCCGAGCTCGTTCAGTTCATGGACCGCCGCGGGCTGCGCAGCACCGAGCAGCGCCGCGTGATCATCGAGCAGCTCTTCGGGGTCACCGATCACGTGACCATCGACCAGCTGCTCGAGAGCGTGCGCGCGGTGGACCCGCGGGTGGGTTACGCCACCGTCTATCGCACCATGAAGCTCTTGGCCGAGGGCGGGCTGGTGCACGAGCGCAAGTTCGGCGACGGCTTCACCCGCTACGAGCTGGCCGACGCACACGCCCACCACGACCACCTGATCTGCCTCGACTGCGGCAAGATCACCGAGTTCGAAGAGCCCGCGATCGAAGAGCTGCAGGACGGGATCGCGCTTCGCCACGGCTTCTTGGTCCGCGACCACAAGCACGAGCTCTACGGCACCTGCGCCGAGTGCGCGAAGCAGAGCGACGTCAAACCGGGCCGCGTGAAGACCGCGCATCGATGACGCGCTCGTCGGTGACCACCCAGTCGCAGGCGAAGTCTCCCTGCTCGTGGGGCGCCTCGGCCAAGAGCTGGAACGAGAACACCACGATCACGCTCACCGCCGGCGGACACACGTCGGGCAGGGTGACGTCGTAGTAGCCGATGCCGTAGCCGATGCGGTGGCCGTCTGCGGACGCGGCCAGCGCCGGGACCACCACCAGATCCACCTCGCCCCGCGCCGCCTCGGGGGCGCCCGCGGGCGGCTCCATGAAGCCTCGCCCGCGCTCTTCCAGGCGCGCAGGATCGTCGAGCCAGCGGAAGCCGGTGTGAAAGCCCGACTCGGTGGGGGTCATGAACGGGTAGCAAAGCCGCACGCCCCGTGCGCGCAGCGCGGCGTCCAGTGGCCGGAGATCGAGCTCGTTCTTTCGGGTGATCGGCCAGAACAGCGCCACACTTTGCGCGCTCGCGAGCGCGGGCAGCTCGCCCAGCCGCTCGATCACCCTGGCGCTGCGCGCCGCGATGGCCGAGGGCGGAAGCGCGCTTCTCAGGCCCTTCATGCGGGTGCGAAGCTGGCGCTTGGCCTGCGCCAGCAGCGCTTCGAGCTCCGACTTCTCCAGCTCGGCCACCAAAGGCGACACTAGCATGCTGCCCGCCGCGCTTCTCGCGCCCAGCGTCCCGTGGCAGATTCGCCCCATGCGCGTGCAGGCGCTCATCCCCGCTTACTTCGCCGAACGCACGGTGGGGGACCTGGTGCGCGCGCTCGTGCAAGCGTGGCCGCGACAAGAGGGCCTGCCGCCGGTGATCGTGGTGGACGACGGGTCGCGCGACCGCACCAGCCAGGCGGCGCTGGCCGCCGGCGCCTACCTGATCCGCCACCCCGAAAATCGCGGCAAGGGTGCGGCGCTTTGCACGGGGTTCGAGCGCGCCCTCTCGTTCGGCGCCGAGGCGGTGGTCAGTGTGGACGCGGACGGTCAGCACCCGCCCGATCAGGCGCTGAAGCTCGCGCTCCATCCCGCTCGGGTCGAGTCGCTGGTGCTCGGAGTGCGCGATCTGGCCGGTGCCGGTGCGCCCCGGGCGAACCAGCGCTCGAACGCCATCTCGAACTTCTTCTTGTCGCGCTTCACCGGCAAGACGCTGCTCGACACGCAGTGTGGGCTGCGCCGCTATCCCCTCGGGCGCACCCTCGCCCTCGGCGCGAAGTCGACCGGCTACGCGTTCGAGGCCGAGCTGTTGTTGCGTGCCGTGCGCGCCGGAGTCCCCATTGACCAGGTGCCGATCCGGGTGCTCTATCCGCCCGACCGCCGCACGCACTTCGACAGCGTGCGCGATCCCGCGCGGATCGTCGCGCGGGTGGTCTCGACGCTGCTGGTCGAGGGCCCGTGAGCCGTCGACGGCGCGCCTTCGGGGTCGCGCTGGGCGTGGTGCTGGGCCTGGGCGCGGGGCACTTCGGCGTGCGCGCGCGCGCGCGGCTCGACCCGCCGAAGGTCAGCGTGCCGGCGGACGCGGCGCCCCACGCGCGACTGTCGCGCGAAGGCAACCTGCGGGTGGTCCACCTGTCGGGTACCCCTGAGCAAATCGGGTTTTCGCACTCGAGGCTGCTCCGGGACGACATGCTGCACAACGAAGGCGTGCTGTCTCGCGAATTCGAACGGGCGGTCCGCCCCGCGCCGCTGCGCTGGCTCTTGCTCGACCTGGCCCAGCTCAGGTATCGCGACCTCGATCGCGAGCTCGACCCGGCTCGGCGCCGTGAGCTCTCGGCCGGAGCTCTGGGCTTCTCACCGGATCCATTCGCTGGCGTGTTCCCCACCTATCAGCGCTTCGTGTACCTGAATGCGCTGTACGACATCGCGCTCTCGTTCGAGCACTCGCCGCTGATCGGCTGCACCACCTTCACCTGGGCAGAGCCGGGCAGCACGCTCCTGGCGCGGGCCTTCGACTTCGACGTGCACGACGTGTTCGACCAGCAGAAGGCGGTGTTCTTCGTGCGCGAAGCAGGGCAGATCCCGTTCGCGTCGGTGGCGTGGCCCGGGCTGGTCGGCGTGGTCAGCGGCATGAACCAGGCTGGGCTCGCGCTGGTGGTCCACGGGGGGCGCGCCGGCGAGCCCCGGGCCCAGGGCGAGCCGGTGGTGCACGCGCTTCGGCGTGTGCTCTCCACTGCGCGTTCGGTCGACGAGGCGGCGAGGGTCTTCGCCGAGCGCGATCCGATGGTGAGCCACATCGTGATCGCCGCCGACGCCAGCGGGCATGCCGCGGCGATCGAGCGGGCGCCCGGGCTGCCGCCCCACGTCCGCGCGCTGCCCGCGCGGGCCGCGGTCGCCAACCACTTCCACGGGCCGCTGGCCGGTGACCCCAAGAACCAGCGGGTTCGGCGCGACACCACCACGCTGGACCGCGAAGCCCGCGCAACGGAGCTGGTCGGTGCCCTCGATCACCCCGCCACCGTCGAAGACGCGGTGCGCTTGCTCCGCGACCGCAGCGCGGCGGGTGGCGCGCCGCTGCCCGCCGGAGACCGTCGCGCGATCGACGCGGACATCGCCACCCACGGCGTGGTCTTCGACTCTAACCGGCGCGTGCTCTGGGTCAGCGAGGCGCCCCACCTGTCGGGGCGCTTCGTGGCCTTCGAGCTCGACGTCGAGCTGGCCGAGGCCCCGAAGGCCCCGGCCGAGGCGCGCCGCAGCGTGGCCGCTAGACCGTAGCGAACGCCGCGTCCGGGATGTCGAGCGGGCTGGTGTCGCCCGCGGCCAGCATCTTGGCCGAGCCGACCACGCCAGGCAGCACCTGCTGCGCGAAGAACACCGCCGCGTGGCGCTTGCCCTCGTAGAACGCCCAGTCGCGGTCGCTCTTCGCCAGGCCCTGTTGCTTGTCGAGCGCGATGACCGCGGCGTCGAGCAAGAGCCAGCCCACGGTGAGCTCGCTCATCATCGTCAGGAACCGGTTCGCCACCAGCGGGATCCGCGCCAGCTCGCCGGACTGTGACCAGCCCAGCAGCTGCATCACCGAGCCGGCCACGGCCTCGTGCGCAGACGCCAGGTTGGCGATGCTCGGCCCCAGCACGGCGTGGTTGCGGTTCTTCTCGATGAACGCCGAGACGTCGCCCAGGAAGCGCTGGGTGTTCATGCCACCCGCCTGACCCAGCTTGCGCGCCACCAGGTCGAGGGCCTGGATGCCGTTCGTGCCCTCGTAGATGCTGAAGATCTTCGCGTCGCGCGCGTGCTGCTCGACCGGGTAGTCCATGGTGTAGCCGACGCCGCCGTGGACCTGGATGGCCAGCTCGGAGACACGGAACGCGGTGTCCGACGAGTACGACTTGATGAGCGGCGTGAGCAGCTCGACCTGACCCTGGTGATAGAGCGCGGCCTCGTCGTCCTTGCCGGCCAGCGCCAGAGCGTGATCGAGGTGCATCGCGCCCTTGACGATCAGGGCGCGGACGCCTTCGACGTGGGCCTTCATCCAGAGCAGCATGCGGCGCACGTTGGCGTGCTCGATGATCGCCACCCGCGGCGCGTCCGGGTCCTTCCACGCCGTGGCGCTCGGCCCCTGCTTGCGCTCGCGGGCGTACTCCAGGGCCGACAAATAGGCCGCCGACGCGATGCCCAGGCCCTGAAGACCCACGCCGATGCGCGCGTAGTTCATCATCTTGAACATCTGCTTGATGCCCTGCTGCTCGGCGGTGCCGCACAGCTCGCCCAGGCACTGGCCGTCGTCACCGAACTGAAGCAGCGCGGTGGACGAGCCCTTGATCCCCATCTTGTGCTCGACCGACAGGCACTTCACGTCGTTCAGCTCACCCGACGAGCCGTCGGTGCCGACGCGCCGCTTCGGCACGATGAACAACGAGAGCCCCTTGGTGCCCTTGGGCGCACCCTCGGTGCGCGCCAGCACCATGTGGATGATGTTCTCGGTCAGATCTTGGTCGCCGCCGCTGATGAAGATCTTGGTCCCGCTGATGGTGTAGGTCCCGTCGGCGTTCTTCTTGGCGAAGCTGGTGGCCGAGCCCACGTCGGACCCTGCTTGCGGCTCGGTGAGGCACATGGTGCCGGCCCACTCGCCTGAGAACATCTTGTGGCAGTAGCGCTCGCGCTGCTCTGGGGTGCCAAAGGCCTCGATCAAGTCGGCCGCCCCGATGGTCAGCCCCGGGTACATGTCGAACGCGGTGTTCGAGCCGCTGGTCAACTCGGTGGCGATGGCCGAGAGCACGCGGGGTGCGCTCTGCCCGCCGAACTCGGGCGGGACGATCAAGCTCTTGAAGCCGCTCTCGTAGGTCTTCTTCCAGGCCTCTTTGAAGCCGGTGGGGGTGAGCACTTGACCGCCCTCGATGCGGCAGCCCTCGCGATCTCCGACCGCGTTCAGCGGCCCGGTGACCTCGGTCGCGAAGCGGTAGACCTCGCTCAGCGTCAGCGCGACCTCTTCCTTGCCCCAGTCTTGATAGGGCTCGTGCCCGAGCAACTTGCCGAGCTCGAACTGCTCGAAGAGCACGAACTCGATCTCGCGGAGGTCGGCTTTGTAGCGATTCTGGGGAAGGGACATGACTTGTTGCTCCTCCCCCCTCGAAGACCCGAAAACACGCGGCGGCGGCGCGTGATGCACCGCGTTGCAGGGCACTTTGACGCAGAGTGTCGTGCCCCGCAAGAGGGGGTCAATTCCCGCCGGAAAAGTCGGCCTCGATCCCGCCGAAGCCTACCCGCAGCTCGACCACCTCCGCGCCCATCAGCTCGCGGTAGCCGGCGCCGAAGAGCCAGCCCGAGCGACGCATGGTGTACGAGCTCTCGTTTCGATCGGCGACGATGACGTGCAGCCCCGCGGACAGCTCGTCGCCGAACAGCGAGTGCTTCGCGCCGGACTGACGATCGTCCGAGGCGACGACCCAGCCGTTCTGCCCGCGCAGGCTGACCTGCATCCACTTGGTGTCCCAGCTGAGCCACAGCTCGACCGGCACCACGACCCCGAACGGGATCACGCTGGTGATGCCGTCGAGGCCAGCGCCGGTGCCGACACCGAAGGCGAACCTTCGCGCGATGGGCATCCCTGCGCCCAGCACGAAGTGCGCGCCGTAGACGAAGCCGGAGCTCGCGCCCAGTGACAGGTCCCCGCCTCCGAAGATCCCGATGGGGTTTGCTTCGCCGAGCACGCGCACGTCGAAGGTGCCCGCCATCGCCAGCCGCGTGCCGTCGAGGGGCTCGGGACGCGGCACGTACCTGGTGTCGAGCGAGAGCCCGAAGTCGGCGACGGACCGGAGGACGACTCTCTCGCCGTAGCCGTGCGACGGCGGGTTCATCAGGTTGGCGGGACCCAGGCCTTCGAGCCACGGGAAGGGCAACGGCGAGGCCTCGATGGACTCCTTCTCGTCCGCTTCGAAGCGGATCAGCACGCTGACGACCTCGCCGCGGGCCACGATGCTCTGTGCTCGCGCCTCGGCGAGCACGATGCGGTTCTGGGCGCTGGCGAGCTCGCGCTCGACGGTCAGCTTGTCGGTCACGCTGCTCGGGATCTTGCTCAACGCCTCGCGACGCGCGAGGGCCGCCCGCGCCGAGCGCACGGCGGACCGCGCGTCGGCCAAGCTGGCGCTCACGTCGCTGGTCGAGACCCGCTCGGCTCGAAGCTCGCCCAGGCGGCGGAGCTCGGTCACGAAGTCGCGGTAGCGCCCCTGGGGAACCTCGATCGCGGCGTCGCTCTCGCTCGAGCGAAGCACCCGCCCGCCGAGCGGCGGCAGCATGCCGACCAGCGTGCGGCTGGTCTCGAGCCCGCTGACCACGCCCAGCACGATCTGGCTCGAGCGCGCGACCGTCGGCAGGGCGGCCGCCTCGTCCGCGCGCGCTGGCCCCGCCGCGGTGAGCCCGATCACCAGCGAGAGGACGAGGGTCGACGTGGGCAGTCGTGCCATGAGGGTGCTGGCCGAGCTTACACGCGGCGTCACCCCAGCGCGCGGGCAATCCCGCGTTTGAGAAACGGCGGGAGGTTCTTCTCTCTCTTGATCGCCGAAATGAAATCGGGATCGTCGGCCACGGTGAGCGGATCGAGCCGCAGCGCAATCAGCGGCTTCTTGGGTGCCGCCGCCAGCGCGGGCCGCGCGAAGCCGGTGGGTTTGCCGTGGAGCCCCAGTCGAGGGCGCAGGTCGAACCCGTGCTCTTCTTGTTCGTCCAAGACCAGGCGCACCTTCGGCGCCGCTCTGCGCAGTGACAGACCCGCGCCCAGGCCCTTCGCCTCGTCCGCGGCGAGCTTGGGCAACTTGCGGAGCGCCGCCGTGAGCACCGCTTTGGCTTCCGCCAAGGTGTAGCGCTCGACGTCGGGATCGCCGTCGGGGTCGTCCCAGTCGGCCATGCGTGCTTTGCCGCCGACCTTGAAGCGCTCACCGCGAACGCCCAGCGTCTTCATCAGCGCCGCCACGCCGAACCGCGGCGTGCCGCCGATCACGACCAGCGCGATGTCGGTCTCTTTGGCGGCGAAGAAGTGCGCAAAGGGGGCCCCACCCTTGCCGCCCACCACCACGAGATCGGCCAGCTTGCCGGCCTCGAGCGAGCCGAGTCGGGCGCCCCAGCCCAAGATGTCCGCGGCGGTCCGGGTCGCCATGGCGAGCACGTCTTGGTCCGAGAGCCCGAGCTTCTTCTCGGCGGCCACGAGCCGGGCCACCTTGAGCTCGCCGAACAGGTTCTTGCTGCCGGTCGGCGACCAATCGGACCCGATGCCAATGCGAACGCCGGCCTCGAGGGCCGCGGCGACGTTCGCGGTGTCGCCGTAGAGCAGGTAATTGCTGAGCGGGGACCAGACCATCGACGCGCCGCGCTTGCCCATCTCGGCGAAGTCCTTGGCGGCGAGCCCGGCGCAGTGGATCCCGGCGAGGCCCTTCCCGAGGGCCCACTTCTTCCCCGACTTCAGCGCCAAGAAATGCTTGCGCGCCGCCTCGTCCACGCCCTCGGCCAGGTGCAGCAAGAGGCACGCGCCTCGCTTCTCGGCCTTGTCGAGGGTGGCCTTGAACTTCGTGAAGTCCCGCGCCGAGACGTCCGCGATGCGCGACGCCGCGGGGAGCAGGCCCGAGTCCGACTTCGACTCGACGTTGCGGACGATCCCGCGATAGTAGCGGACGATCTTCGGGCCGCTCGCGAGCCGGATCCCCTGCGATGTGGTCACGCCGGCCACCAGGCACTTCGCCTCGACCCACCTCACCAGCGACGGCAAGATCCGAGCGTCCTTGGAACCGGCCAGCGCGGCCATCGGCCCCGTGACCAGCTGGTGGTAGTCCTCGTGCCCCGGCCACTGCCCGCGATTGCCGAACTTCTTGGGGACCTGCCACAGCCGGAGCAGGTCGTAAGACAGGTGGTTGTGGAGCTCGATCAGCCCGGGGTAGAGCGTGCCCTTGGTGTTCACCACCGCCACCCGGGCGAAGCCGCTCGGTGGGGCGGCATCGGCCGGCTGGACGGCGACGATCTCGTCTCCGTCGATGTACACGACGCCGTCGCGGAGGACCTCGTCGCTGGCGTTCATGGTGACGACGCGGCCGCGCAGCGCGCGCTTCTTGTTGGACATGATCAACGCTCCGGTGGGGGAAGGCGAACGGACGACGGAACTGCGACGACCAGGGTGCGACGCTTCTCGCCCGCGGTGGCTCCGGAACGCACGGCCCAGCCGTCTTCGCCTTGCATCCAGGCGGGACAACCGGCGGGCAGATCGAAGGCCGGGATGGGCGGCAGCTCGCGAGGAGTGAACCTTTGCCCGTAGGGTCTGAGGGCGCGGAGCGAGTCCGGGTGCCCGAGCGCCGAGCGCAGGGCCCTGAGCCCGTCATTCCACTTCTCGAGCATCTCGGCGGTGAGCGCCCTCTCTTTCGCTTCGTCGTCGCCCGCAGCGCTGTCCGGATACGTGGGGTGCGGCACGTGGATGAACGGAAGCTTCTTCGCCCGAGAGACCTGCGCGCTGCCGGACTTCGCGTAGAGCTTCCATGCCCGGGCCGCCAAGCCCCCGAAGGCGACGACGGCTTCGATGGGGCTCGTGAGCAGCAGGGCGTCGAGCCACTGGTTCCTGTAGGCGGCGACCTTCTCGTCCTTCGCGTAGCGCGAGCCCGCATTGCGACCGTACACGCTGTACAGGAACGCGTTGAGCATGGTGTAGCTGCGATCGAGCCCGGCCTTGGCGAGGAAGCCTTGGACGCGGTGACCGGCCGTCCCGACCAGGATGCGCCGCACGGCGGCTTCGTGCGCCGCCGGATCTTGGCCGATCACCAGGACGCGGCTGGTGCCGTCCAGCCGGCCGCGGTGGAAGATCGGTCCCCACTCGAGTCGAAAGTCCTTCGGGGGGTAGACCGTGCGGCCCGGGTAGCGCGCGCACAGCGAGGCGAACGGCTCGCTGACGTAGCCTGGGTCGAACTCGATCTTCGCCACGGGCGGGCATCCTACACGCCCGGGCCTTCGGAACAAGAGCGCCTGGCCGCTCGCTCACGCGCCGAGCTCGCGGCAGACCGCGAGCAGCTCGGCGTTCTCGGGCACGCGGCTGAGGAAGCTCTTGCGATGTCCGGCGTCGCTGATCCGCTCGGCCCGGGCCGACAGCGAGGCCACCGCTTCCTCGGCGAACGTTCGTGCGCGAGGGTCGAGCCCCGCGCGGAGCGCCTCGAGGTGCGCCAGCCGGACGACGGTCTCTTGGTCGCCGCTGAGCGAGCCCGCCTCGACCCGGCGCATCGCTCGCGAAGTGACCTCGGGCGCCAGGGCCACGTCGCCGCGCGCCCGCGCGACGCGCCCCAGCACGGCCAGCGCCACGGCGTGAAGGGGCGCCGTCTCGCTCAGGGTCGCGAGCGCCGAGCGCGCCTCGGTCTCTGCGCGCTCCAGATCGCCGCGCCGTCGCCAGAGCTCGGCCAGTGTGGTGCGTGCGCGGCCCTCGGCCCAACGCGCGCTGTTCTGAACGCACTCGCGCGCGCCGAGCTCGCAGAGCTCGAGGGCCTGGTCGAGCTGACCCTGCCGCGCCAGCGCCAGGCCCAAGAGGTCCCGCGCGTCCGAGGCGTTGTCGTGCAGGCCCAGTCGTTCGGCCTCGGTGAGCGCGAGCCGGACGCAGGCCTCGGCCTCGCGATCGAGACCGAGCCCCAGGGCCGCGATCGCCACGCTCTTGCGCTGGACGCACAGGTTGCGCAGCATTCCTGCCTCTTCGAAGCTCTGGGCGGCGGCCAGGCCGAGCCGCAGCGACTCACCCAGGTCGCCCTCGGTCGCCGCGCGATTGGCGCGTGCGTAGTGCGCGCGTGCCATCACCAGCGGGTCCGAGCCGCCGAGCTCGTGCATGGCCTGCTCGATCAAGTCGAACAAACGCTCGGCCAGCTCGCGGCGACCGTGGCGCAAGAGCCAGACCGTGGCACGGGACCACGCCACGACGCGCTGGCCCAGCGCGGGATCGCCCGCGGTCGCGCCGAGCGCCGCCAGCTCTTCGCTGACCGCCACCAAGCGCTCGATGTTCCCGCGCAGGCTCGCGGCGATCACCACGCTGCCGGCGGCGTTCAGCCAGCCCTCACGGCCGCGCGGCAGGGTCTGCATCGCCGTCACGCCCTGCTCTTCGGCGCGCTGGTAGTCGGCGACCCAGCGGTAGGCTTCGGCCTGAAGCAGGTGCAAAGCGCCCAGCTCGTCCCCCGTGGCGCCGCACTCGATGGCCAGCGCGGCACGCTTCAGCACCGCCGGGTACTCGTTGCCCTCGAGCGCCTCCTCGGCGGCGCGGTGATACCAGACCCGAGCGCGCTCGGGTGACTTGGCGCGGTCGAAGTGCTCGGCCAGCGTGGTGGCCGGCGTGTCCCCCTGCTTCTCGAGCCACTCGCCGGCGAGCCGATGCCCGAGCACGCGGTCGTCGTCGACCAGCAGGGCGTAGCTGGCCTGCTGTACGAGCGCGTGTCGGAAGACGTACTCGCGGGCGCCGCCCAGCTCACCCGCGTCACGATGGAAGATCAGCTCGCGGTCGACCAGGTCGGCCAGCCACTCGGTGACCCGCGGGTCGCCCGAGCCGCCCCCCAGCAACGCGCGGGCCCCCGCCTCGCTGAAGACCCGACCGAAGATGCTGGCCGCCCGCAGCACCCGTCGCGCATCGGGCGGGAGCGCCGAGAGGCGCGTCTGCACCATCGCCAGCACCGTGTCGGGGAGACGGTCGTGCCCCTCGGCCTCGGCGCGGATCAGCTCTTCGAGGAAGAAAGCGTTGCCCGCGGCGCGGGTCACCAGCTCTTCGGCGCGCGCATCGCTGATCGTCTCGAGCACGCTTCGGACCAGAGTGGTGGCCGCCTTCTTGGGCAGCTCGGCCAGCTGCAGGCGCGTGACCACCCGGCCGCCCCAGAGGGAAGGGAAGAGCTGATGCACTTCGGGGCGAGCCAGCGCCAAGACCATGAAGGGCGCGTCGGCGAGATTGCGGAGCACGACGTCGACCAGCTGTACCGTCGGCAGGTCGCCCCACTGCAGGTCGTCGAGCACCAGCACCAGCGGCCCGCTGCGGCACTCGGCTTCGATCAGGTTCTCGAAGGCGCGTCGCATCTGGTCGCCCATCAGCACGCCGTCCTGGCGAGCAGCTTGCAGCGGCACGTTGCCCTCGTCGGGAAAGCTCACCCCGACCAGCTCGCCGATGAACGCCGTCACGCGATCGAGCTCTCGATCGGAGAAGTGGCGCGCCAGGCGCGCGCGGAGCTTTGCCCGCCGCACCGGCAAGGGCTCGTGATCGGTCAGCCCCAGCCCCCGGCGCACCGCCTGGGACACGATGTGAAACGGGGCTCCCGAGCTCATCGGGTCACCGTGCCCGACCCAGATCTGCTTGGGCGTGCCTCGCTGCTCGAGGCGCGCCAGGAACTCTTGCCGCAGGCGGCTCTTGCCGAGGCCCGGCACCCCTTCGACCAGCACCGCCTGGGCAATCGCCTCGCTAGCGCACTCGTCGAACGCGGCGGACAGCATCCCGAGCTCGCGCGTTCGCCCGACGCAGGGCGTGGGCTTGCCGAGTAGCGTTCGTGCCCCCGCGGCAAAGCCCTTGATCCCGCGCAGCGTGCGGACCGCGCCGGCGCCGACGATCTCGAAGCGGTCGTCCAACAGCCCCGCGCTCAGCTCGTCGACGAAGACGGGACGCTCCCCACCGTCGTCGGGCGGGGGCGCGCTCACGGCCTGCGCGAGCAAGCTCGACGCTCGGTCGATCACCTCGCCCACCGGCAGGCGCGCCGAGGACTCGCCGCGGCCCGTGGCCAGGGCGATGGCGGCCTCGGGAAAGAGAGAGCGCGCGCCCAGGGCGCAGCGCGCGGCCCGGGCGGCCTGGTCGGTCGCCGCGCCAGAGCCCTGGAGCGGCAGGACCATCGCGCCCCCGGCGATGCCCTCGGCCTGGACGCCGAACGTGCTCGCCAGCTCACGCAGCGCGAAGAGCCGGCCTCCGATGTCGTCTTGAGCCACCGTCGGCGCGTCTTGCGCGACGGACTCGCCGAGGGCGCCGAACAGCCGCGCGATCACCACGGAGTAGAGTCGCTGCTCGCCGCTACCGAGCTGTCCGGACCCGCCGGTCGGCGGCACGGCGGTGAACCGGGCCTCGATCGAGGCACTCGAGGTCTCGGCCGAGAGCGCCGAGAGCTCGGCGGCCAGCTCAGCGCCGCCCTTGGGCCGCTCGCTCGGCGTCTTGTCGAGCATGCGCGCGATCAGGCGAACGAGCCCCCGCGGAGCGTCGGGGCGGACCTCGGCCAGGTTGGGCGCCTTCTCCAGCACGATCTTGAGCTGCAGCGCGACCACGTCGCGACCGACGAAGAGCGGCGCTCCGGCCAGGCACTCATAGAGCACGCAGCCGAGCGAGAAGACATCGCTCGGGGGGCCGACCTCGGGCAGGCCTCTCGCTTGCTCGGGGGACATGTAGCCGGGCGTGCCCATCACCACGCCCGCCCGGGTCGCCCGTTCGCTGTGGATGGCGCGGACCACCCCGAAGTCGAGCACCTTGACGGCGGTGTGGTCGGTCTTCGGCAGAAAGATGTTGCTGGGCTTGATGTCGCGGTGCACCAGGCCCCGGGCGTGGGCGGCGGCCAGCGCTTCGGCGACTCGGGTGCCGAGGAGGATGCTCTCGTCGATGCCGAGGGGCCCGCGCTCGAGGCGATCTTGCAGGTCCTCGCCGTCCAGCCACTCCATCGCCAGATAGAGCTCACCGGTCGGCCTGCTGCCGTGGGCAACGTAGCGAACGATGGCCGGGTGTCGAAGCGCCGAGAGCGCCACGGCCTCCCGCGCGAAGCGATCGCCGTGCTCGGTCTTGAGCGCCGTCTTGATGGCGACCTCTTGCCCGCTGAGCTTGTCCCGCGCGCGGTAGACCGAGCCCATGCCCCCCGAGCGAGCGAGGGCCTCGATCTCGAACCGGTCGGCGATCAGCATCCCGGGCCGCATCGCCCCGGAGTGTAGGCGAGCCGGGGGCCGGAGGGCGACGAGTCTGATTTGGCCGCTCGGCGCAGAGCGCCTAGGATGCCGCCGCGGAGGAGGTGTCATGCCAGGCGACGAGGTCCCGGAGCCGTACGTACTCAGCGAAAATGCGCCGATTGCCAGGAAGTGGACGAGCCCGCTCTACGAGGTGGCGACGCTCGGGCCCCTCAGCGCGACCGAGCAAGAGAAGGAGCGCCATCGGATCCACTCGCTGCTCCTCTTCGCGCTCATGCGCCGGTACTTCAACGGAAACCGCAACGGCTCGCGCGGCACCTACCCTTGGCGCGAGAAACAGCGCGAGGACGATGGGCGCTACGCCGGTGGCGACTACCTGGGCCACAACATCGGCGCGCTGGCGGTCGACGGCACCGGGGAGGTCATCGACTTCGACTTCAACCACAACCAGCTGTTCAACAGCTCGGCCGAGCACGCCGAGGCTCGGCTGATCCGTCGAGTCTTCAGCCTGACTCAGCTCTACGACGACTGGCAGACGCGCAAGCCCAGCGACCCGCCGCGCACCCGGGGGTACTCGACCCTCTTGAGCGACGTGACGGTCTACACCTCGCTCGAGTCGTGCGCGCAGTGCTCGGGCGTGATGGCGCTCGGTCAGGTGGGGCAAGTGGTCTACCTGCAGCGCGACCCCGGCACCTACCATATCGGCAACATCATGTGGAACCTCACCGCTCGCGAGGAGGGGGGCGGCGCGAAGGCGCAGATCAAAGCCACCGCACCCCGGCCGATCCCCGGCAGCGAGATCGGCTTCTCGTACTTCGACGAGCTGAACGAGCTGTACCGCGAGTACTACGACGCGGTTCGGACCAAGCCCTTCCACGAGTGGAAGGGGAAGAAGGACAAGACCAGCGCGCTCACCGCGTTTCTCTGCACCGACGAAGCGCTGGGCGTCTTCGAGCGCGCCCGGAAAGAGTTCCTGGGCCTGGCGAAGGGCAAGCTGACGTACCCGAAGTACAAGCCCAAGAAGCCGGGGGCCAAGACCAACCAAGAAGTGCTGGCGCTTGCCGTGCAGTTCCACGATTACGCCAGCGACGTCGGCCGCCGCGGCACGCCCCACGACCTCTGAGGCGCATGCCCAAGCAGCGTGTCGTTCCCCCGAATGCGCTTCCGATCCCGATCATCGCCCAAGATCCGTCGATTCGCGTCGGCGGCAAGGTGCTCTTGGGCGAGGTCGAGATCCCCTACGAGGCCACGGCGCCGGGGCCTCGCGGCTCGCGCGTCTACGTGGTCGACTACGACGCCAGCGACCGGCGCCTCTACCGGCCTGCGCGCCTGCCCGCCCTCGACAGCCCGAGGGCGATCGCAGAGTACCGCGCGCGGCTCGCCGACCCGAGCGCGCTCGAGCGTGACCCGGCGCTGCACTCCGTCAACGCCTACGCCACGACCATGGCCGTGCTCGGGCGCTTCGAGCGGGCCCTGGGGCGGCGCATCGAGTGGGGCTTCGGCGGCCATCAGATCTACCTGGTTCCCCGCGCCTTCGAGGAGGCGAACGCGTTCTACTCCGAGAACGAGCACGCGCTGCTCTTCGGCTATTTGCGGGACGAGCGAAAGACGGTGTTCTCGTGCTTGTCCCACGACGCGGTGGCGCACGAGGTGGGGCATGCCTTGCTCGATGGGCTGCGCGACCGGTACACCCATGTCTCGTCGCCGGACCAGGCCGCGTTTCACGAGGCGTTCGCCGATCTCGTGGCGATCTTCTCGGTCTTCACCATGGTCCCGGTCGTGGAGCGGCTGCTTGCCCGGACGTGGCGGAAGCCGATTGTCGCCCGGCAGCTCGACGCCGAGTGGCTGAAGCGCACACCGCTGGCGAACATGGCCGAAGAGCTCGGCCGGGTGGCGAGCGCTGCACCTCGGCGCGGCCCGCTGCGGGTCGCGCTCCGGCTGCCGCCGTCACCGGCCTACTATCGTGACCTCGAGGCCTTCGGCGAGAGCCACGCCCGCGCCGAGATCTTGGTCGCAGCGGTACTGCACGCCTTCTCGGCGATGTGGCGGCACTCGCTCTTCGGCGAAAGCACTCGGTCGCGGCGAACCGTCCCGGTCGACGTGGTCGCCAGGGAAGGCGCGGAGCTCGCCGAACGCGTGCTGACGATGGTGATCCGCGCCATCGACTATGCGCCCGTCCAAGATCTGCAGTTTTCCGACTTCTTGGCCGCGCTGTGCACCGCCGACCGCGAGGTCTACCCGGGCGACGAGAAGTACCGTGCTCGCGAGAGCTTCACCCAGGCGTTCTCGAGCTTCGGCATCGTCGCACCGCGACGCGGCCCGTACTGGGAGGCCCCGGACGCGTCGCTGAGCTACGACCACATCCACCCTTCCGCGCTGCGCCACGACCCGAACGAGGTGTTCCGATTCTTGTGGCAGAACCGGAAGCCGCTCGGCCTGTACGAGCCCGCCTACACGCGGGTGACCTCGGTGAGGCCCTGCATCCGGCGCGGCTCCGACGGCTTCTTGGTGAACGAGACGGTGTGCGAGTACGTGCAGTCGCTCGCGCTCTCGGTCCGCGAGCTCGGTCGCATCCGGCTCGAAGCGAGTGAGGGCGGCGGTCGCGCGAGGCTCGAGCCGCCGCCCGGGCTGGGGAAGGACGACGAGGTGACGTTGCGCGGCGGCGGAGTGGTGCTCTTCGACGAGGGCGGTCGCCTCAAGTATCACGTGCAGAATCGAATCCTCAGCCCGCGGCAGAACGAACGGCTGGCGTCCCTGGTCGCCGCGGGTCAGCTCGGGCCCGCAGCGCAGAAGGAGCGGACCTTCGCTCGGTTGCACCTGGCAGCAGGGACCCGCTGGGCGCGCGTGCCCAGGGCTCGAAAGGTGAAGTGATGGCCAGCAAAGGTCCGGTGAGCGCCAAGCTCTGGGTCTACGACGTCGGCTTCGGCGACTGCCTTTTGCTCGAGCTCGAGTACGCGGCAACGACGCGCTTCGTGCTGTTCGACTTCGGCACCAAGGGTCTGCCGCCCCGCGCCAGTGCGGGCCACATGAAGCAAATCGGGGCCGCGATCGGGAAGAAGCTCTCGGGGGGCGAGCTCGCTGCGGTGGTGGCGACTCACCGACACCGCGACCACGTCTCGAGCTTCGAGCTGATCCCGGGGCTGGCGCCCCGCACCGTGGTGCAACCGTGGGTGGACCAACCGTCGGCGAAGCACGACTGGACCGGACCCGGACGGGGCGTCCAGCTGCGCGCTGTCCGCGACCCGCTGGGCTTCATGCCGGCGACCCTCAGGGCGGCCCAGTCGTCGTCCCAGCACGCCCTCGCCGTCCTCGGTGAGGGGCACTCGCTGGCGGCAGCGGCCAAGAACAACTCCGCAAACCCGCGGGCCCTCGCGTTTCTGAAGAAGCTCTGCCCGCCGTCGCGTCACGACTACGTCTGGGCCGGCGGGCGGGCGAAGAACCTCGAGCGAGCGTTGCCCGGCGTGCAGATCAGGGTGCTGGGGCCGCCCACCGTCAAGCAGGTCGCGACCCTCTTGCGCGCGCCCCGGCGCAGTGCTCGGGACACCGCCGAGCACTGGCTGTGGCTCGCCGGGCTCACCGACGAAGCGACGTTCTGGCGTCGCGCCGAGCTCGCCATGGCCTCGAGCGCGGCTGCGCGGCAAGGGCAGGGCCGGGCCCTGTTCCCCCGCGCGCCGTCGCGGCGCACTGTCCCGCCCGAGGTGCGATGGCTGGTCGAACGGATGGGCCGCGAGCGTCGCGACGCGGCTTCTGCGCTGGTGCAGGCCGTCGACTCGGCGCTGAACAACACCAGCGTGATCTTGCTGCTGACGATCGGCAAGACCCGCCTCTTGTTCTCGGGCGATGCCGAGGTCGAAGCGTGGCGGTGGGCGCTCGAAGAGGCGCCGAATCACAGGCAGACGCGCGCGGCGGTGCGCGAGACCGACCTCTACAAGGTGGGCCACCATGGAAGCTGGAACGCGACGCCCCACGCCACCCTTTGGCCGGTCTTCGGCAAGACAGGGGGCCCGAGGCGGAGCGGGCGCATGGTCAGCGTGCTCTCGACCAAGCCGGGAACTCACCCCAACGTTCCCGCAGCCGCGCTCGAGAAAGAGCTGAAGCAGAGCACGAAGCACTACTGCACCCGAGCGCGGCGACCGGCGGGTCAGCACTGCGTCGAGGTGCCGATCCGTCTGCGCAAGTGAAGGGGTGCGCCAGTCAAGCGTCGGGACAACTCGCCCGCGGCTAGATCCCGAGCACCCTGACCGACGGGAAGTGGCGTCGGAGCTTCTCGAGATCCTCGACGTCGCTCGAGTACACGACGTCTCCGCGCGAAGCGGCGGACGCCATCACGACGGCGTCCACCAGCGTGGCCCCGGAGACCTGCGCCAGCGCTTCGCCGGCGCGCCTGGCCAGGGCCTCGGTCAGCGGCTCGACGTCCACACTCTGCAGGATGAGCTCCCGCAGGTCCGTGCGGCCGCGCCACCACTCTGCGATCACGTCGGCCGGAACAGTGATGGGTTGGTCCTTGGCGAGCGCATGCTCGACCACCTCCCTCATCCGCTGCCTGCGGCGTTCGAGCGCGATGAGCGCGCCCGTGTCGAAGGTCAGGCCGATCACGCTGCCCTCCTGGGCTTCCTTCGGGTGCGAGGGCGTGACGCGCCGGCTTGCTCTCGGTCGAGCTCCGCTGCGGTCTCGGGCGTGAGTGTCGGGCCGCCGAGCGCGGCGATCAGGCCGCGCCGGGCTTCGCACTGTCGGATCCACCGGGCCGCATCCGCGAACGCGGCCGAGAGATTCCCCCCGTAGGACTCCACTGCCCGTCGCCGGAGCGCGGCAACGTCGTCCTTGTCGAGCGACACACTGACCTTGACCGTCCGACCGGCTCGTTTCCGTGCCATTGCCCTACCAGGGTATCCCACCGCTGACGAGGGCGCCAGCGGCGCGCATCGCGCAGATCTGGTCTTCCGGGTCGCCCGGCGGTAGCACCGACGAAATGAAGCGCCTTCGAGATCGCGTCGCCGTGGTGACGGGTGCAGCCAGCGGGATCGGTCGCGCCACCGCGCTCTGCCTGGCCGATCGGGGCGCGCACCTGGCGCTGGTCGACGTCGACGACCGCGGCCTCGGCGAGGTCCGCGCCGAGGTCGAGCGTCGCGGTCGCCGCGCCAGCGTGCACGACTGCGACGTCGCGGACCGCGCCCGGATGGAAGCGCTGGCGGCAGACGTCGAGCGCGAACACGGCGGCGTCGAGATCTTGGTGAACAACGCGGGCGTGGGCGTGGCCGCGAGCTTCGAAGAGCAGTCCCTCGAGGACTTCCACTGGCTGATTGGCATCAACTTCTGGGGAGTGGTGCACGGCTGCAAGTTCTTCCTGCCGCTGCTCCGCCGGGCCGACGAGGCGCACATCGTCAACCTCTCGAGCGTGTTCGGCATCCTGGGAATGCCGCTCAACTCGGCCTACTGCGCCAGCAAATTCGCGGTGGCCGGGCTGAGCGAGAGCCTGCGGGCCGAGCTCTCGGACACGGCCATCGGTATCACCTCGGTCCACCCGGGCGGCATCGCGACCAACATCGCGGCCTCTGCGCGCTTCCGCGGGGGCCCCGAGGCCGAGGCCCTTCGCGCCCGCGCCGTGCGAAGCTTCGCGCGCATGATGCCCCCCGCCGAAGCCGCACGAGCCATCGTGCGCGGGATCGAGCGGGGCTCGCCCCGGGTGCTGATCACGCGCGAGGCGTACCTGATCGACGCCGCCAAGCGCGCCGCCCCGGCCTGGGCGTCGCAGCTGGTCGCCCGCGGCTGGCGGGGGTTCTTGCCCAAGCTGATGAAGTGAGAGCTCAGAACTGCCCGGCGACGGCCATGCCGTACCCGGCGCGACCCATCGGCGTGGGGGCCGCCATCACCTGGGTGCGCTCGGGCTTCTTCGGCCCCCCCGACGACGCGCCGATGATCATCAGCACCGCGCCGCTGGCCTGGAGCACGCCGTCGAGCACCAGCATGCCGCGGATCAGCGGCTCGGCCACGCACTTGCCGACGTCGCTGTCGAACTCCTTCTTGTCCTCGCTGTCGGCGCACGGATCGCGGCGCCCCGAGAGCGACAGCCACGGACCGCCGACCGGGACCGCGAGCCAGCCGCTGCCGTTGTCGAAGCTCTCGGACGCTCCGATCCCGAGGCCCGTCGCATACGGCAGGCCCACCATCACCGCTCCGATCAAGGTGAGCGTGGAAGAGGCGCTCGTTGGCTCCTCACGCGGCGCATCGTGCATCGGCGGCGCGTAGGTGGGCGAGGGGGTCATGGCGAAGCTGGGCGCGTACTGAGCAGGGACGACGAAGCCCGATTCGACCGGGGGGGCCGGCGCCGTGGCCGGCGGTGGCGCGGCGGTGGGCGGCGCCGGCTTCTGCGAGAGGTCCGGGAAGGACGCGGACGACTGCGCCAGCGCGCTTCCACTAACTAGCAAGATCGCGAGAGACAGGACGAGCTTGGCCATGGCCTGGGAGGTAGAGCACGTTCCGTGCCGCCGACCTCGCGGCGTAACGCATGGAAATCAGCGGTGTGCCACCCTGCGCTGTGCCACCCGTCGGGCCTCAGAGGCACTTGCCCGGGGCGTCAGCCATGCCGCACAGCGCCCCGCACGGGCAGATGGACGCGCCGCTGCACTTGGTGCCCTTGGGGCACTCCAGATCCGACCAGCAGGCGCCCGGAACGGGCTTCTTGCAAACGCCTTCGCCGCAGACGTACCCGGGGCCGCACTCGAACGTCGAGTTGCAGCATAGCGACGGCGGCGGCGGGACTCCTTCGCACCAACCCATCTGACCCCCGCAGGCGCACACGGCGCCGCACGGGCACACGCACGCACCGCCACAGCTGGTGCCCTTCGTGCAGTCCTTGTCGCTCCAGCATTGCCCCGGCGGAGGCTTCATCTCGCAGTTTCCGCCCACGCACACCATGGGCACGTTGGGCTTCTGCGGGCACTCGGCGTCGGTCGTGCAGCAACCTGGCGCGTTCGAGCACGTGCCGAGCTTGTCGGCCATCGCGCAGTCTGCTCCGCAGGGACAAACCGACGCGCCGAGGCAGACCGAGCCGGGCCCGCCGCAGTCCTGGTTCGACCAGCACATTCCGGGTGGCGGGGCGTCTTTGCACACGCCGTTCACGCACTGAAGCTCGTCGCCCCAGGTCTTGCAGTCGTACTTGGTGCCGGGCGAGCAACAGCCGGGCGCACCCGCCGCGCCTGCCGTGCCGGCGCTGCCTGCGACGCCGCCGAATCCGGCTGCGCCGCCGGCCCCGCCGCCGCTGCTGCCCCCACTGCCGCTGCCGCCCCCCGCGCCGCCCCCCGCGCTGCCAGCCTTGCCGCCGGTGTTGGATCCATCGCTGGTGGTCGAGCCTCCGCAACCCACCAAAGCCAAACCCGAGAGCAACAAGATCGAGGTCGAGAAGCGCATGACGACCGACTGTGCAGGGTCCGTGCCAGCACGAAGGCCCGCCGGCAGTCGGATCGTCGGCTCGGGTTGTGCCAAACCACGACCGGCGGATCCGGCCTCAACGCACCAGGCCGAACCACGCGCCGCCGCAGGCCAGCGCGAAGGCCAGCGGCGCCGCCGCGAGCCCGAAGACGGCGGTGACCGGCGCGGCGAGCGAAGCGAGCAGCACCGCCGCGACGATCGCCACGCCGGCACCCATCGCCGGCTCGAGCACGCTGTGCGCCGCGCTGGCCCGGGCGACCAGGTAGCCCGCGACGGGAAAGCCTGCGAAGGTGGCCGCGCCCAGCAGCACCAGGGGGCCGCTCGAGCGCACGTCGCTCTCGTCGGCCAGCGCGAAGTCGATGCCGATCACGTGGCCGACGTACACGGCGCCGACCAGCGCGACCAACACCACGCCCAGGGTGACCAGCGCGCCGATCGCGATCCAGTGCAGCATCAGCGGACGCTCCGGGCGAGTCAGGGCCCGCCGCATCGAGCGCAGCGAGGGCGGCTCGGGCATGCTCGAGAGCAGGCGCGACGGCCGAGAGTCCGTCCTGGGCGCGACGTCGCGAAGGCCGACCCAGCTCAGCCCGGCCATGGTCAAGAACATCGGCACGGCCAGGACAAGGACGCCGGGGCCGCGGCCGAAGACGATGTGGTCGTAGAGTCCATGCAGCGCCACGGACGAGAACCACGCGATGACGAACCAGCGGCCACGGGTCATCCGTTGCGAGCCCAGCGCGTAGCCCCAGAGCCCCGCCAGGAAGGGGTGCGCGAGCATGCCGATCAAGAGGCGCACGACGAGCAAGCCCGAAGGCGGCTCGGCGAGCGAGATGCTCACGCTCTCGCCCGCGGCGAACCCCGCGCCGGCGCACGCCGCGAACATCAACCCGAGCCGCGGCGAGCGCAGCGCGCGCATGCTGTACAGCGGCCACACGACCAGCACCTTCAGGCCTTCTTCCAGCGGCGCCGCCAGGAGGAAGGTGGCCAAGAGCGCCCCGGTCGTCCCCGCGCGGGAGGCGTCGAAGCTGAGCTGGGCGACGCCGAGCACCCAGCGTTCGACCCACCCGGCGCCGAAGCCCGCCAGCGCCGAAAGCACCACCACCAGTGAGGTGCGCCGTCGCGACACGTGGCCGAGCAGGTCGACCCGACGCCAGACTACGAACGCGATCGTCAGCGGGACGATGGCGGTCAGAACGACGACGAGCGCTCGCGGCACGCTGGGCCGCTCCGATCAGAAGTGGAGGCCCGCGACGGCGGTGAGCGAGACCGCCGCACCGATGCTCGACCCGTCGGCCTTGTAGACCTCGGACGCCGCGTCTTGGCCGGTGGCGCCGCTGCCCTGCAGCTTCGACGGGTCCACTCCCGGCCGAGTCAACACCAGCATCTCGCCGGTCAGGTTGGCGCCGATCGAGAAGACGCTCGACACGTAGATGTCGATGCCGAAGCCGCCGCGCACGTCGTAGCCCTTGATGTCGACGTCCTCGGACTTCAGGCTGCCGCCCAGGTTGTTGCCGTCGAACGCGCCCATCGATGCGTACCCGCCACCGAAGGTGAAGTAAGGCTCGATGGTGCCGAGCGGGATGTGGATGCCGAGCTCGCCGTTCAGCGTCCAGATGTCCCACTCGCTGAACTGCCCGAGACGAAAGCGCGCCCCGAGCGTGATGAACACCAGGCGAAGCCCCAGCCCCGCGCCGTACATCAACCCGGTCTGACTGGTCTTCACGGTACCGGCATCGACCAGGTTGTTGGCCTTGAAGGTCTGCAGGCCCAGGTGCTGGCCACCCACCTCGGCGTTGAGCCAGAAGAACTCGAGCCCTCGCCCCGAGTCCTCTTTGTCTGCCTTCGCCAGCTCTTGCTCAGTGCCCCCGCCGTACTGCGCGTTCGGGTCGCCAGGGTTCGAGCTGGGCGGCGCGAGCCCGCCGGCGCTCATGCCCGGCTGCGGCTGCGGCTGCGGCTGCGGCGCGCCCCAGCCCTGCTGCTGCGGCGGTGGTTGCGCCGGCTGCCCATAGCCCTGCGCAGAGGCCACAGCGGGCGCGGCGAGAGCGGTCAGCGCTATGGCGAAAGCTTGGCTCTTCATCGAGCCAGAGACTAGCCCCAGCGGCTCAATTTCGCCAGCGAACGACCCGCGCCGGGAGCGACCGCTCGCCGATCTCGCTGCACAGCGCCTCGGTCAGGCCGCGGTCGGCGCCGTGCCACGCGAGCGCTTCGACCTGCTCGAACAGCTTCGCGTCGCGACGCAGCGTGGCCAGAGTCTTGTACAGCATCGCCTCGTCTCGGCGGCTCGAAAGCTCCCGTGCGAGTGACGCCGCGCCGCGCACCGTCACCTCCCAGCGCGCGCTGTCGTCCGGGATGCGCTCGATGCTGCCGTAGTGGGCCAGCACCGTCGCCGTCGAGCGGGCGCCCCAGCGTGGGATCCCCGGGATGCCGTCGGCGTCGTCCCCCACCAGGCCCAGGAAGTCCGGGATGGCGCTCGGGGGCACGCCGAAGCGCTCGCGCACGCCCGCTTCGTCGAGCATGCGCTTCCGGGCGCGATCGAAACAGACCACGCGCTCGCCCAGCACACACTGCGCGAGGTCCTTGTCCGGCGAGCAGATCACGACGCGCTCGACCCGTGGGTCGGCGGCCAGCGCGTGAGCCGCGCTCGCGAGGGCGTCATCGGCCTCGAGCTCGGCCATCGGCCAGACCACCACGCCCAGCGCCGTGGCCGCGCGCTCTGCCAGCTCGAACTGCGCCAGCAGATCCGGCTCGATGCCCTCGCCGGTCTTGTACCCGGCGAAGAGCTGGTTGCGGAAAGACTCGATCACGTGATCGAACGCGCACGCGACGTGGGTGACGCCCTCGTCGCGCAAGAGCGCGTGCAGGCTGGACAGAAGGCCCCGCGTCGCGCCGACCTCTCGCCCCCGCGCGTCGCGCGCTCCGGGCGAGCCGAACCACGCTCGGAACAGCTCGTAGGTGCCGTCGATCAGGTGAACCTGCATGGCCCTAGGGTCTACGACACAAACCCCCTCCCAGACGATCAGGCCTTGCGCCCGCCGGGCGGGCGGTGGAACATCGCGGCACTTCGTCATGACCCATGCCCGTCGCACGCTATTGAGTTTCGGGATGCTCGGAGCCCTTGTGGTGTCGAGCTGTACGCTCCTCACGGACGTCGATCGCGAGAAGATCAGCGAGGGCACCGGCGGCACTGCCGGGGCGGGCGGCGGCACGGGTGGCACCGGCGGGTCGACCGGTGGAACCGGCGGGTCGACCGGTGGAACCGGCGGCACCGCGGGGACCGGCGGCGGAGCCGGCAGTGGCGGCGCGGCGGGCAGCGACG
Organism: Myxococcales bacterium; assembly: GCA_016191785.1. GTDB lineage: Bacteria > Myxococcota_A > Polyangia > Polyangiales > Polyangiaceae > JADJKB01. The sequence continues at coordinate 34,945 of JACPVJ010000136.1, forward strand.
CGGGTGACGGTGCGGCGGGCAGCGACGCGGGTGACGGTGCGGCGGGCAGTGACGCGGGCGATGCCTCTTCGGGCGGCACCGGCGGCACGGGTGGCACCGGCGGCACGGGCGGCACGGGTGGTACCGGCGGCACCGGCGGCACCGGCGGCGCGGATGCGGCGAGCGACGCACCGGACGATTCGGCCGCCGACGCGGGCAGCGACGCCGCGGACGACGCCGCAGATTCCGCGGCAGATTCCGCGGCCGATGCCACCGATTCTGCCACCGACTGACGCAGCCCCAAGCGGCGCGCGGGCTGTGATACAACCCGTCGCATGACTCGCTTCCGTCGCTATCTCGTCCTCGCCGGTGCTGGGGTCGCAATGTTCGGCTGCGCGCTGATCACGGACGTCGATCGCGCCAAGATCGACGGGGCAGGTGGTGCCGCGGGCGCCGCGGGCAGCGGAGGCTCCACGGGCGGCAGCGGTGGCTCGACCGGCGGCAGCGGTGGCTCGACCGGCGGCACAGCGGGCTCGGGCGGCACAGCGGGCTCGGGTGGCTCGTCCGGTGGCAGCGGTGGCTCGACGGGCGGCAGCGGTGGTTCGACCGGTGGCAGCGGTGGCTCCACGGGTGGCAGTGGCGGCTCGACGGGCGGCAGCGGCGGCTCGACGGGCGGCAGCGGCGGATCGACGGGCGGCAGCGGCGGTTCGACAGGCGGCAGCGGCGGTTCGACAGGCGGCAGCGGCGGCTCGACGGGCGGCAGCGGCGGTTCGACGGGCGGCGCTGCGGGAACGGACGGCGGCGCCGGCGACGCCGCCACCGACTGAGGCTCGCGCGCCTACTTGTCGCGCAGCTTCAGCTTCACCTTCAGCTTCACCTTCGGATCGACGCACACCCCGAGGTAGCACGGCACCTCGACCTGGTGATCGCGGATGTCCACCGTCGCGAGCGCTTGCACGTGGTAGTCGCTGCCGGTGCGCAGCGCCTTGTACTGAAACTCGAGCGGCTTGGTCACGCCGTGCAGCGTGAAGCTGCCGGTCGCGGTCCCTCGAGCCGTCTGATCGTTTTCGGGGAACTTCAGCGAGCTCCGATCGACCACCAGCGTCGCGCTCGGGTGCTTGTCGGTCTCGAGGTACTGGCGCAGGTGCTTGTCGCGAAGCTTCATGCCGGTTTGCAGGTTCGTGACCGGCACCTTGATGGTCACCTTCCCGTCGCTCTCTTGCGCCGACAGGCTTGGGGCCGTGCCGTTGATCTTCATGCCGGCGGGGCCAGTGGCCAGGAAGCGCACGTCGACGTCGCCCGCGTCTTCCAGGGCGGCGGACGCGGCCCAGGAAACGCTGAGCGCGGCGGCGGCGGACGAGATCGGGCGAAGGAAGCGATGCATGGAGCCTCGTGGATGGACGGCCAGGGTCCGGGCCGCATTCAGTGCATAGTATCGGCTAGTGGCTCCGCAATTGGCTGAAAGCGTCAGGCTGTGCGGGCCGGGGTCACGGGCACGTAGCGGAGTGCCCGCCGGGCGGCGCCGGTCAGCGGCAGCGTATAGCTCTCGTCGCGGTCGATCTGCCAGCCTTCGAGCGTGGGCGGGTCGACCCGAGCCACCAGTACCCACACGGCGCGGCGCGCGAGGCGCGCGCCTTCGACCAGCCACTCCGGGGGCTCGAGTGTGGCGCGGGAGATGGCCACGTCGAAACCCTGTCTCGCGACGGCGTCGGAGCGGTCGCGACGCACCGTCACACCCTCGAGGCCGAGGGCGCCGACCAGCGTCCGCAGGAATGCCACCCGCTTCTCCTTGGGCTCGACCAGGGTGAAGCGTCCCCCCGTGAAGAGCGCCAGGGGGATGCCCGGTGCTCCGGCTCCGCTGCCGACGTCGACCCAGCTCTCGTCGCTGCGGCCGTGCAAGCGCGCCACCACCGCGGCGTCGGCCACGAACAGATCGACGAGCTCGTCGTCGTCCCGCGCCGCCGTCAGATCGACCTTGGCGTTCCACTCCACGACCCGGTCCAGGAATGCGGCGAGCGTCCGGATCATGTCAGGACCCGGATCGGCTCCCACGCCGCGGAGGCACTGCTCGATGCGCGGGGCGAGGCCCGCTCCCAGCCGGGTCGGCATTTCCCCCAAGCGTGTACCGCACCCGAGACTTTTGCTAAACCGTCCAGCGCATGTCCACCTTGCCGCCCGCGGGCGCCCGCGACCCAGCGCCGTCTCTCGACGCCCTCGAGCGCCTGGTGCGCCAGGCCACCGGCGCCGCCGGCCCCATTCGGATCGAGGCCATGGAGGGCGGGGCCTCGACTCGCCGCTTCTACCGGGTCGATCTGGGCGGTGAGCGGACGGCGGTGGCGATGTTCGTCCCCGACGCCAAGCGCTCGGACGAGGTCGCCAAAGCCGACGATGCCGAACGCCGCTGGCCCTTCCTCGAGGTCCGCGACCTCTTGGCCGACAAGGGCGTGCGCGTGCCTCAGGTGCTCGGCGAGGGCTGCGACGACGGCTTCGTGCTGGTCGAAGACCTGGGCGACGACACCCTGGCTCGGTACCTCGAGAAGAACCCCCACACGCGCGAGCGACTGTACCGGACTGCGGTCGCCGATCTGGCCCGTGCGCAGCGCGCCCTGCACCCGCTGCCCGAGGCGTCGGTGGTGGCTTCCCGCGCGTTCGACGAAGATCTGCTGCGCTGGGAGGTCGACCATTTTCGCGAATGGGCGCTCGAGGCGCGCGGCATCACGCTCTCGGACGACGACCGCGCGACCTTCGCCGAGGCGGCGACCGTCTTGGCCCAGCGCATCGCCGGCTGGCCGCGGGGCTTCGTGCACCGCGACTATCAGAGTCGAAACCTGATGGTGCGCGAGCACGCCCCGGGCGACCCGGCCCTGGTCTGGATCGACTTCCAGGACGCACTGCTCGGGCCCCGGGTGTACGATCTGGTCGCGCTCTTGAACGACAGCTATCAGTCGTTCGACCGTGCCTTCGTCGAGGCGCGCCTCGACGAGTACGCCGACCACCACCAGCTCGATTCAGAGGGGCGCGAGGCCGTGGGCCGCGAGTTCGACACCGTCACCGTTCAGCGCAAGCTGAAGGACGCCGGCCGGTTCGTGTTCATCGACCGTGTGCGCGGCAACCCCGGCTTCTTGGGCTTCGTCGAGCCGACCATCGAGAAGGTGTTCGGCGCGCTCGAGCGGCTCGAGGGCGACCCGGTGCTCGACCGGCTCCACGCGATGCTCCGACGACTTCTGTGAGTCACGGCGGCGGCGGCGAGTCGGGCCACACGCCGAGCCACTCGCTGCCGAGGTCACTGTCGCAGAACTGAAGCCAGCTGCGTCGGCTCACCTCCGCCGTGCGAGCCACGTGAGAGACCAGCGCGAGCGCCTCGTTGCCAGGAGCCAGCGCCAGATCCACGTACGCGTATCTCAGGCCCAGACCGTTGCCGATCACCGCGCCGAGCCGGCGCGCCGCCAAGGCAGCCGTGAGCGCGTCTTCGAGCTTCGCCCGCTGGGCAATGCGCTGCTCGAAGGGCGTGCCCCGCGCGTCGAGCTTCAGGTAGGCCACCTGGGCCCCCCCGCGCACGAAGCGCTTGGACGAAAACGGCGCGCCTTCCAGGAAACACTTCAAGAGCTCGGGTAACGCGCCGCTGGCCAGGGCCACGTCGTCTTGCGCCCGATAGTCGGCGGCGGCTTCCGGCTCGGCTTCGAACAGCACCCACCCGTCGCGGGACCCGGAGAGACTCGCCAGATCCGGGAGCGACTGCACCAAGCCTTCCACCGCCCCGGCGATGGTCTGCGGCAGCTCGGAGAGCGCGAATCGTGGGGCTGCGTCCCGCTGCACCACCCGCAGCGGGCCGCCTTTCGGCAACGGGTCGGCGTCGATCTTGCCGATCCAGTCGTCGAGGACCCGCTCGCCCAACAGCACCTCGGCGGCGCGCTCGGCCGCGGCCAGCGCGCAGGCGTCGGTGTGTCCCCCGAACCCGCTGCCATAGACCACCAGCTCGAGCAGGTGCCCGCGAGAGAAGCCCGCGCGAGCCTGGGCCGAGCTCAGGTCGAAGCCGTGCTCGGTCTGGACGGTCGCGACCATCTCGGCGAAGGGCTGCGGTGGCCGGTGCGTCGTGAAGCGCAGCCGGCCGTGCCGCGCGCCGCGCTCGACCACGAACGCCGCCAGCGGCCGGAGCTGCCGCTCGCCCCGGGGGGTCACCACGATCGAGCCGTCGGCCAACACCTCGGCGTCGAGCCGCGGATGGATCTCCGCCACCTTCTCCGAGGCGTTCGCCGGCGTCAGCTGTTCCAGCATCGCGTCGACGCGCGCCGCCAGCGCCTCACGCTCGCGAGCTTCGTCGACGCTGGCATGCAGGAAGCGCATCCAGCTTCGGCATGCGCCTGGTTTCGATTATGCGTCAAGGCTGGACGGGGTTGCCGCACGAGCCACTCGATGCTTGGCTCGGCTGTGATGAACCTGGGGATATCGGTCCTGCTCTTGGCTTTCATCGGTGCGGGCGCAGTCGTTGCGTGCGGCGGCGACGATGGCGGCGGTTCGCCCGCGGGAACGGGTGGCTCTGCGAGCGGCGGCGCGGCAGGCACGGGGGGATCCAACCTGGGCGGAACCGGAGGCGACGCGGCCGCCGACGCCCCGGTCGGCGACGGCAGCGTGCCCAAGCCCGAGCCCGCGGACATCTCGTTCAAGGCGGTCGCGCCGATCCCTGCCGGCGAGCAGTTGCTGTTCAACGACTGGAACGCGCAACCGAACGCGGTCTTCTCGATGAAACCCGACGGCGCGGCCGAGACCAAGATCTTCGAGGCTTACCGAGTGTGGTCCATGGGCGTGAGCAAGGACGCCTCGAAGATCGCCTTTGCCTGCGGCGATCCGCTCCAGAAAGAGCACTACGGCATCGAGATCGGCGACGCCATCCAGCACACCTGGGTCTACGACGCCGCCGCGCAGAGCGCCGCGGTGCTGGCCTGGGGCAACCTCAACGACGAGTGCCACGGCTGGAGCCAGAAGAACGACTCCCTGGTCGTGTGCCGGCGGCGTGACTTCACCGCCAGCGGCCAGAACAAGACCTACCGCATCGGTCGTCTGGCGGTGGCGGGTGGCGCCTTCGAGTGGTTGGGCATCGGCGAAGACCCGACCCCCACCACCATGGAGCTTCACCCGCAGCTCAGCGACGACGAGAGCACGCTCTACTACACGCTGATCCAGGTCGCGGGGGGCAAGCAAGAGCGCAGCATCATGAAGAAGACCCTCCCGGGCGGCGCGCCCACATTGGTGCGCGCCAGCGCGTCGGCGGGAGTGCTGTCGCCCGACGGCGCGCGCTTGCTCTTCGCCGACACCGCCCAGAAGAGCGCGCTCTTCAGCATGAAGCTCGACGGCTCGGACGTGATCAAGGTGGCAAGCCGCAACGGCACGAGCGCGGTCTGGTCCCCCGACGGCAAGAAGATCGCCTACCTGTGGGGCGAGACCCAGGGCTGCAGCCACGTCGAGGTGGCTCTGGCCGACGGGTCCCAGGCCGACACCCCGGTGCGCGTGCGCGAGTGCGGCAGCGCGTTCCTCACCGAGCTCGCCTGGATCGTGAAGCCCTGAGCGCGGCGCGTCACGGCGCGAGCTCGATCACCGCCGGATCTCCGCCCGGGACGTCGCGCAGGCGAGCCTCGCCCGCCAGCACCTCGGTGGCGCAGCCGCCGCACGAGATCTGGTACCCCATCGGGTAGATCCGCGGCGGAACGCGGATCACCGTCGGCGCCGTTATGCTCGAGTCCGGGCGCACCCGCACCCGCAGGCGCAGCGCCGCCTCGTCCCACTCCCAGTCGAGCAGATCGCCGGCGACCCGCTCGGGGTAGGGCCGGACCACTTGCGCCAGCACCTGCGCTTTCTCGCTGCCGTCGGGGGCGAGCAGCCCGTAGCCGTCGCTCTTGTCGTAGGCCCAGTAGGCCGACCCCGCGGCCACCGCCGCCGCGCCGTCGTAGGCCGCATCGACGTAGGCTTCGATGCCGGGCGAGTCGGCCATGCCGCCGTACTCGCCGAGCCAGAGCGGCGCGCTCAGCGCGTCCGCGTCGGCGCGCAGCGCAGCGATGCGCCCGATGAAGGCGGCGCGCTTCTTGGGCTCGAACCCCTTCCCGGACTCGGCGTCGGGATCGTAGGCGTGGGGCGAGTAGACGACGTCGCGCACCGAGAAGGGCGTCAAGCTGGTCGCAAACCCCAGGTTCCGCCCGGCGAAGGGCTCGAGGAAGGGGACCCACTTTGGGGCGTCCTCGCGGATCGCGCGGGTCAGGTCTTCGTAGAAGGGCTGCAGCACCTCCGCGTCGAAGGTCAGGGTCGAGTGCGAGCCCCAGAACGGCTCGTTCATCGGATCGAAGCCGATCACCGCCGGGTGGGCTCCGAGCCGCTTCGCCACGCGGCGCCACGCCTCCTGATAGTGCTCGCGCAGCTCGGGCCCGGTCCAGAACTGGTCCACGCACGCCACCACCTCGGGGTCGAGGTAGTTCATGAACCACGGCGTGGTGGGCGTGAACTTCTGGTAGTGCGACTCGTCGCAGGTCCAGCGGGGCGCGCCGTCCCCGTTGAAGCCCTCGCCGTACACGTCTTGGTGCATGTCGAGCACCACCGACAGCCCGGCGCTCGCCGCCCAGTCCATGCGCTCTGCGACCTCGTCCAGATAGGCCTCGCTGTACTCACCCTTCTTCGGCTCGATGCCCGCCCAGAGCAGCAGGAATCGGACGTGATTCAACCCCCAGTCGCTCGACAGACGGGTGAAGTCCGGGGGCTGGTGGAAGCCGAAGTATGGGGCCTGCTTGTGGGCGCCGGCCAGGTTCACGCCGCGCAAGATCACCGCGCGCCCCTCGGGGTCGCGCAGCGCGCCGCCGGCGACGTGCCAGCGGTTCGGAGCTTCGGCGGCGCTGGGCTCGCTCGAGCCGCAGCCCGAGAGGCAGAGCAGCACACCCAGCCCGAGCAGCGCGGTTCGCATGGCGGGTTGCTCGACCCGACACGTGGGTCTCATGGTTTGACCGTGATCGTTGGGCACATTCCGCTCGCGTCCGGCGGCATGCACGCGGTCTGGCAGCCGGCACCCTGGCACGGGTAGCAGCACTTAAGCCCCGTGACGCAGACGCCCGAGTAGTAGCCACAGGGTTGGCCGAGTCCGGCTTGAGTCGTGTTGGGGGCGCCGCCGTCGCTCATGCACCAGCTGCCGAGAGGAGTCGTGTCGTGGCCGAACATGCGAGACACACAGACGTTGCAGATAGCGCCGCCACAGGAGCAAACGTCGTCGCAGTCCCCCGGGCAGGACTTTGGCCGTTTCTCGCACGGCCCAAAGCTGCCGCAGTAGTCGCCGTTTCCGTTTGCGCAGTACTCGTCGGGTTTGCAGTTGGCGGGCATGCATGGAACGGAGCCGGCACCCCCTCCAGAGCCGCTCCCCGAGATCCCTCCACCACCGACGATCACTCCGCCAGTGCCGCCGAGAACCCCTCCGCCACCGAAAGCACTGCTACCGGCTCCTCCTCCTCCGACGCCAGCGACTCCCCCTGAGGCCGGATCTCCGGCCGCACCTGCCGAGCCATCGATTGGCGAGTCGTGTGCGGTCTGGCCGCAGGCACCGACGGCAAGAGCCAAGCTGAGGCCCAACTTGGCGCGCATCCGCGAAGTGTACGGGAGCGTGAAAACCCAGTCGAGCAACAGGCGCTGAGTCCTTGTGACGGGCCTGGCACTGCTCGCGGGTTCTCTCGGGGGCGTCGGCGAGGAACGACGCTGGAAGAGGCCGTCACGTCGTGACTCGGGGTGACGCTCGTGGAAAGTGCACCGTCTCGACGATTTCACTTGACGCATTTCCGAGCGACTCGCTCTCGCGTCTCGTCAGGCACGTCGCTGGCCGCGTCGCCATCGCTCCACGGTGCTCGCTGATCGCGTTTCGCCCGCGCGACGACACGCGACGCGTTCGGACCCTCGACGCGCGCTCAGCGCGTCAGCAGCGAGGGCAAAAATCCCCGTGATCATCGCCGTCGAGACGAAGCGTCGCACGGGCGCGGGCAAGCCGCGCAAGCGCCGCGAGACGAAGCCGGGCTCGCGACGTGTGCCGGTGGCAATCCAGCGCGCAGTGCGGGAGCGGGATGAAGGTCAGTGCACCTTTGTGGATGCCGAGGGGCGCCGCTGCTCGGAGAAGCGCTTCCTGACCATCGAGCACGTCGAGCCTTTCGCGCTGGGCGGACCTTCGACGGTGGACAACTGCTGCTTGCTTTGCTCGTCTCACAACGCTCACCGAGCGCGACAGGTCTTCGGCGAAGAGCACGTCGCTCGGAAGGTCGAGGCGGCTCGCGCGAATCGGGACGCCGCACCTGCGGTGCCTGCCGCACCTGCGGCCCCGCCCGAGCGCGACGCGTTCCAGAAAGTGCAGTACGCCTTGGTGCACATGGGATTCAAGGCGACGCTGGCAAAGCGAGCCCTCGATGAGCTGCGCCGGCGCGGGGTCGAGCCTCGACCCGAGCCGCTGCTCCGGGCGGCGATCGCCGTTCTCATGCCTTGAGACGCTTCAGGCCAGCGACGGGGAGTGGCAGCATGGAGACAACGCATGGCCACCGACTCACGCGCGCTTTCGGGTCGAGCTGGACCTCGGGCCTCGCACACCCCCAAGATCATGCTGACGCATGGCCGAGCCAATCAGGGCATCGAAACGGGTGTGGGCACGGTGATGCTCGGCTTGGGCGACGTCCACAGCTTCGACGATGACCCACACGTCAGCGCGTCGCTCTACCTCTTGGCGGACGATCGCAACACGCCGTGGGCCCCGAAGTGGGATGGCAACGACGTCCGCCGGGTGCACTCCGCGAGCTTCGTCCCGGGGACCGAACTCGCGATCACGAACTTCCCCGACGGGTACATTCGCAACGGCGTGTGGGTCAGCGGCGACCAGCACAAGACCGGCGTCACGGTCGTGATCCCCATCTACGTGAAGGCTCCGATCGCACCGATGCTGCTCAGCCTGCCGGGGCGCGGGGGCTGGCTGACCGCGAACGTGAAGCGGGGCAAGGGCGGGCCCGGCGCGTTCGGGTTCTCGCTGACCTCGGGCGAGCTCTACCTGTCGTTCTACGGGCTCTTCCGCCGCGCCTTCAGCTGCAGCCCGGACACGGGGATGACGCACAACCTGGTCAAGAGCTTCCAGCCTCATGTCGACGTCGTCGGCGCGACGCCGTGGGCGCCGGATCCGAAGGCGCCCTGCGACTCGCTTTCGTGGGGAATCGACGTCGAATGGGCGCCGATCCAGACCGCGGACATCGAGCACCCAGTCGATCAAGCGACGCTCCCGCCCTGCGACGGGCCGGGGCCGAACCCGTAGCCGGACCCGTCTGGTGGCGGACGGGGGTTTCTCCCGTGCCCATCGGCTGCCCGCTTCCTTGAAAACACTCCCGCTATTGGAGGATTTTCGAGGATGACACGGGCGGCCCTCCCTCACTTCCCCTTGGTGAACAGCTTCGCCCACACCCCGCCCTTGCAGTAGCTCTGGGAGGAGCAGTCCGGTGTGTCGACCTCGTCGGCGCTCAGGCTCTGCGGGCTGAAGCCCTCGAAGTCGTACTGCAGGTTGACATCCAAGGACTTCGGGCACGTGGTGGGTAGGTTGTCCTGGTGGAACGCCACGGCGAAGCGCTTGCGCTGGAAGGTGGCGGGGAACGCTACACCGTCGACAGCGGCGTAGCCGGTGCCGGACACGGTGACCGTGCCCTTCGAGAGGTCGCCTGAAGCTTGCGCGATGGTGACCGTCAGGGTCGTGGCAAGAGTCTCGGGCGATGGCTTGTCGAGCGAGCACGCCAGGCGCGACCCGCAGGCCAACAGAGCGACGGAGCCGCTGATGTCTTGCGGGGCGAGATCGGCGCCGCAGATCGAGGCGGGGTCGGGCGTAGGGGGGCGGCCCCAGCGCGCCGTGCCCTCGGTGTTCAAGCAGCCGGCGCCATAGGTCGGCTTGAAGTGCCCGGCGTCCTTCGCTGCGCAGCTCGCGTCGGACTCGAAGTACCAGTACTCGTTCTCGGTGCAGCCGGCGGGGCAGTCGCCGCCGCCGCGCTTCAAGACGAACGCGAAGCCGCCATCTGGCTTGCGGAACGGGTAGACGAAGCTGCCGTCGTACATCAGGCCCGGCTCGAAGATCGCCTTGATGTCCGCAAGCTCGGGGTGGGCCGCGTGGATCTTGGCCAGGAACTGGGCGACGCTGACGCCCGCGCAGGCCGCGCCGCCGCCGTCCGTGGGCTGGGTCAGCGGCTGGCCCGGCGCCGGGTTGGCTTCGGCGGGCTCGCACCCGCTCGCGCCTGCGGTGCCGCCGGTGGCTGCAGTGCCGCCCACGCCTGCAGTGCCGCCGATCCCCGCGGTGCCGCCCGCGCCTGCGACGCCGCCCGAGCCCCCCGTGTCTCCCTCGTGCTTCGTGCCATCGCAGCCGAGGACCAGTACGAATGCCAGCGCCACCCACCGCATGGCCGGAGCGTAGCACCGAGCGAGGTCACGCGCGGCCCTCACGCCCGGCGACGTCGCGCTCTGCGGCGCAGGAACGACAGCCCCAAGAGCAACCCGAACCCAGCCTGCGTGGCCTTCGGGTTCCACTCGACCGTGATGGTGTTCTGCTGCTCGATCTCGGCCGGCACGCTGGGTCGGAAGGTCATGTCGTGCAACTGGTGCCCTCCGAGCCGACTGCGCAGGCGGACCAGCGCCACGTGGTCGGCGCTCACCAGATCGGCGACCCCTGCTTGCTTCAAGATCGACTGCGGGTACTCGGGGAAGCCCGCCTCGAGCACGAACGCGCCCTTTCGGGCGGCCGCGGCGAAGAGTGCGCCGTAGTCCGTGGTGTTGGCCGAGGTCGCGCGCACGCGTTTGGCGATCCGCTCCACCGGATAGTTCTTGGGCAACATGGGTGAGGCACCCGCCAAGAAGAGCAGCACCTCGGACTCGAGGCCCGGAGTGACCGAGTGGGAAGAGAGCGCGAACGGGTACTCGAGCTTCTCGGGCGGGATCTTGGCGAAGCGGACGGTGATCGGCGCAAGCTCGCCGCTGTTGGCCTTGGGCTGCACGCGCGCGGCCAGGAACACCCAGCCGCGCTGGGCGTAGCCATCGAGCGAGTGCTGGATTGCGGCGGGGACGGGGAACTGCTCCTTGTTCAGCCACTCGCCGATCGACTGCCCCGAGCTCCCGCCCACGACCACGTACTGATAGGTGGCGGTCTCGCCCCGCTGGACCACGCGAACCGCGTCGGGCGCGCCGGCGCCGGGCGCGCCGGCCGACTTGGCTTCGGGCATGCAGCCGCAGCCTCCGCCGCCGCCGGGCCTGCGGGCGGTCGGATCGTAGATGTGGATCTGCGGCTCGGTGAAGCGCTCGAGCTCGGGGAACAGCTCGCGCTTCGCGTCTTCGATCCGGATCGGCTCTTGCTGAAGCGGCAGCACGAAGGCCTGATCGCCCGAGGCCCCGTCGAACCCGACCCCGACCACCACCGCGGTGCCCTCGGCGCCTTGCGCGATCAGCACGCGCTGCGCGTTCATCGACGCCTGCTGGGTCTCGCTCTTGCCGATCATCCCGCCGCAAGCGGCGGCGTCGGGAGCCGAGAGGTGGATGCCGAGCGCGAGGGTGAGCGCGACGGATGTACGGCGAAACATGCCGCAATCTACCACGCGCGCGCACGAGCGACGGCAGCGCCGTGCCCAGCCTCTTGAAAAACGGGTGCGCTGGCTGACGTTCGCCCGGCGCTGAGGTAGCCTCGAGCCAATGGTCGACGGGCTCGATGATCTCGACGACTGGGAGCGCCTCTTGGCCGCCGAGCGTCACGTTCAGAAGCTCCTTCCTGGAGCTGTTCTCGTGGGCGAGACGGCGGCTGCGCTCCACGTCGGTCACCGGGTGAGCAACGACGGCGACCACGTGCTCGAGGACCTGCGCGATCACTTCGATGAAGTGCTCCTGAAGCTGGAGGCCGTGGCAGGTTGGCAGACCGCGAGGATCCGCCGTCCGGTGCTCATTCTAGGCCGACTGGAAGGAGTCGAGACGGGGATCCGCCAGCTGCGGCGGACGCAGCCGTTGGAGACGGAAGTGCTTGCCGGGCTGCGCGTTCCGACGCTCGCCGAGATGGCACGGATCAAGGCGTGGCTGCTGGTGACCCGCTACACCGTGCGCGATTACCTGGATACGGTCGTGCTGTTCGAGCGCCTCGGGGAGGCCGGTGTCCGAGCTGCGATGACGTCCTTCGACCAGCTTTACGCGCAGGCGTCCGGGGCGTCGCCTCTGGTCGAGGTGGGCGAGCGTCTGGCCGAAGCTAGACCCGCGGACGCACCCGAGGTGGACCTCGCTAGCTACCGCGGTCTCATGCCCCCGTGGAACGACTGGGCGCTCCTCGCGTCGAGCGGCCGCGGTTGGGCCGTCACCATAGCGCGCCTCTCGCTGGATGCGCCGGCCCAAGGGGAGCACGAACAGTGAGCCGATTCGATCTTGCCCGCTCGCGCGCGCTCTGGAACCGCGGGCACCTGGATCTGCGCAGCGACGAGACCATCGCGCAGCTCTTGGATCGCGGGGAGCTCGATGGTTGGCGCGAGCTGTACCGAATCGCCCGGCAGGACGCCGACCTGCGCCGTCGCATCGCAAAGGTCGTGGAGCGAGTCCCGCTCGCGTACGGTCACTTCTGGCTGGCGGCGCTCCGTTCGCTCGGAGAGCCGGTGGAGATGGACCGGGAGCTGCCGCGCGCGGAGGACTGACGGGAGCAGACTGTCTGACGGCCCCGCGTGGCGCCTGCCGCGGCGATCACGCGCTCGCACGAGCGACGGCGTCGAGAATGCGGGTGAGCGCGGCCTGATCGAGGCGGGTGAAACGCACACCGAAGCCGCCGTCTCGCGGGACGATCTCGCCCGGAGCGACGACGCGCTCGCCGTCGAGCTCGAGCTCCACGTCGACCGGGGACCCGGGCGCGAACGCCGGCGGCTCGACCGAGCCGAGACCGCCCATGGAAAGGTCCCGCATCTGGACGGTCGCCGCGCGACCGTCGAACGAGAGCCGCGCGCGGGCGGCCAGCGACACGCGCAGGTGGGCTCGGCGATTGGTCGCGGTGACGGGGTGCAGGGCAGACATGGCGTGCTCCGGTTTTTCGTGGGCCAAAGTCTCCCCACGAATGCGTTCCCCTACGCCCCCGCGCAAGCGCTGGTGCCCTGAAAGGAAATGAAAGCCGACCATGACGCCCTGCGCCAGGCGGTCAGTCTTGCTCTTCCAGCTCGACGCTCCACATCACCACGCGGTTTCGGCCGGCGTGCTTGGCGGCGTAGAGCGCAGCGTCGGCGCGGGCCACCAGGGTCGAGGCGCTGGCGACGTCACCGGGGCCGTCGGCCGCCGCGACGCCGAAGCTGGCCGTGCAGCGCACGGCGCGGTCGCCCGAGCGCACCTCCGATCGCTCGACCGCGGCGCGCAGGCGCTCGGCCAGCACGAAGGCGCCGGCGGTGCCGGTGTTGGTCAGCACGATGGCGATCTCTTCACCGCCGTAGCGCGCGACCACGTCGGCCTTGCGCACCGATCGCACGAGCGTGGTCCCCACGCTGCGCAAGACCTCGTCGCCCACCTGGTGCCCGTGCTCGTCGTTGACTCGCTTGAAGTAATCGACGTCGGCCAAGATCAGCGCCAGGGGAATGCCATAACGAACCAGGCGCGCCACCTCGACATCGATCACGTTGTTGAAGTGCCGGCGGTTGAACAAGTCGGTGAGGGGGTCGGTGCACGACAGGCGAACGAGCTTCTCGTTGGCTGCCGCCAGGTCCTCGGCCATTAGCTTGAGCCGCAGGTGAACGCGCACGCGCGCCACCAGCTCGCGCGGGTCGAAGGGTTTGCAGACGTAGTCGGTCGCGCCGCGGTCGAAGAGCTCGACCTTGCGATCGAGCTCGGTGTCCGCCGTCAAGATCAGCACCGGGATGCCCGTGAGCTCGGGCTTGGCCGAGCGCAGGCGGAGCAGCTGCATCCCGTCGCAGCCCGGCATCACCAGATCGCAGATCACGATGTCGGGTTTCGCCTCGGCCATGATGCGCAGCGCTGCCAGGCCGTCCGCGGCCTCGAGCACCTCTTCCAGGTCGCCCGACTGCCGCAGCGTCTCGGCGACGGCCGCGCGCACCGGCGCGCTGTCATCGACGACCAGTGCTCGACCGCGGGGCATCGCCTTTCCCTTGGCTCAGAGGTCCACGGAGTACACGAAGCTGTTCTTGGGGAAGCGCAGCACCCGTTCCGTGATGGCCGCCTGGGGGATCTTGGTCCCCTCCACGTACTTCTTCACCAGCGCCTCGGCGCCCTTCTTGTCGTTTCGCGCCTTGAGCTGGGCCACGACGCGCATCAGCTTCTCGCAGGCGGCGGGGAGCTTCTCGAAGTTCAGCTTGAACGCGCCCACGTCGCTGCCGTTGGCGGCGGGCGCGGCGGCGTCCCAGACGACGGCGCCCTCGTCCATCAGCACGCCGAGCTGAATCGCCGCGAGCTGGCTGTAGGGTTTGCGCGTGCCGTCCTCGTTGGTCATCCCCTGCGCGATGTGTCCGAATGCCCAGACTACGCTGTCGACGTACGACTGACGCCGCACCTCTTCGGTGATGAGGCCCTTCTTCACCACTAGATCCAGGTAATAGAGCGCGCCGCTCTGGGCCTTGAGCTCTTCCATCATCGACGACAGCCCGCCGCCGAACGCCTGGCTGTCGGTCTTGCCCTGGAAAGTGTACTCGTGGCTCGGGCCCAGGTTGTGCGTGGCCTCGTGGAGCACGGTCGACAAGAGCCCCGGCAAGGCGTCGTCGCGCAGGTGCTCGCTGGCCGACTTGTCCAGCAGCGACTGTGCTTGCCTGCGGCGCGCCGCCAGCGAGTCCGGGTCGGTGTACAGGTTGGCCATCGCCACGGTGCGACCGCGGCTCTCGTTCGCGACCTTGCCCCAGTTGGGCAGAGACTGCCCGATGGTGGCGCCGAAGGCTGCGCGGCTGTCGCCGGCGTTCAGCACGACGTCGATGAACTCCGGGAGCTTGAAGCTGACCTTGCGCTCGCGGTACGGCCACGCAATCAGCTTGGCGAGGGAGGCCTCCATCTCTTGCTGGTGCGGCGTGAGCTTCTGCTGCCAGATCAGAGAGCCCTGGTTCATCCGCGCGAAGCTGACGTGGAACCCGGCCTTCTGGCTGCACGGCTCCCAGTAGGTCTCGTCCGGCCCGATGCGCAGGTAGAACTTCGAGCCCTTCCCGGCCATCTTCGACCAGGCCTCGTCGGCGGCCTCCCAGTCGTTGTCGCGGAAGGCCTTGGCAGCCGCCGTGAGGTACTCGGCCAGGGCGCGCTCGTCGGGGCCGAGGGCGGCCGCCGCGGCGTCGAGGTGCCCGGCGACCATCTGCATGGTCTGGGCGTAGGCGTTGGAGTACTTTACCGGCACGAGCTGGCCGTCTTGCTCGCGCACCACCACGAAGGGCGACAGGAGCTCTTTCGAGTCCTTGCGCTGCTCGAGGGCCTGGCAGAACTTCGGATCGTCCTGCAGCTTCGCGGGGTAGACGTCGACCTTGCGCTTCGGCGCTCCGGCGATGGCGCTGCAGGCCGGGTTCTTCTCGGTCTTCGGGCCTTCGCACTGCGGGCCCCAGTTTCGACGGAACAGGCTGTGGCTCGGCGCGTGGTCCGCGGGCAGCTTGCGCTCGAGGGCGGCCGCGCCGGTCTGGATGGCGAACAACCGCTCGACCTCGAGCGCCGCGGCCACGATCGACTTCACCGCCGCGCGATCGGACGGAGCGAGCGCGCGGAAGTCGGTGTGGACGAGCGTGGGTCGGCCTTGGTCGAGATCTTCGAGCACCAGCGCGCGACGCGCTGCCTCGCCAGCGGGCACGTCCGCGGCAGGAGCGTGGAGCGATGCGAGCATGCCCGAGTAGGCCAGATCGAGCTCCGGACTGAGCTTGCCCGACTGCACCCAGGTCGGCGAGGTCGGGTAGAACAGAAGCCCTCGGACCTCGTCGGGGTCGACGGTCTTGTTCCCGTTCGCGTCGTGCGCCCAGTAGACGGGCAGGTTCATGCGCACGGCCAGCTGGTTGAAGGTGCTCCGGTCGAGGGCGCTGGGCACGATCGGCGCGGGCGCGGGGGCCGCCACGGGCGCCGGGGTCGGCAGGGGTGGAGGAGGCGGCGGCGGCGTCTCGCGCGGGGTGCAGGCGACCAGCAAGGGCAGGGCGAGGGGCAGCAGACGGAGGCGCATGGCGCGCGCCTATACGACGATTTTGGCGGGCCAGATAGCGGCGAGCGCGAGGCATCTGCGGGGCCCTCGCGGTCAGACGCAAAACCTTCGTGGAAGCGGCGAGCTGGGCCCGGGATGGGGCGCGCACGGGATGTGCTTGTTCCGGGCACGGCCCAAGGCCCGGAGTACCCGCACATGAATCCCACTTCCCCACGTACCCTCAGGAACATCGCCCTGCTCGGCCAGGCCGGCTCGGGCAAGACCACGCTGCTCGAGCGTCTGCTCTTCGAGGCGAAGGCCATCCCTGCGCAGGGCTCGATCGAGCGCGGCGACACGGTGAGCGACTTCGACCCCCTCGAGAAGTCGATGCGGCACTCGCTGAGCGTGAGCCTTGCTCACCTCGAGTGGGCGGACCACCACGTGAACCTGCTCGACACGCCGGGCACACCGGACTTTTTGGGGCGCGCCTTCGAGGCGCTGGAGGCCGTCGAGACCGCGGCGGTCGTGGTCGACGCCAGCGCCGGCGTGGGCGCGGTCACGCGGCGCACGATGCAGGCCGCGAGCGGGCTGTGCCGCATGCTGATCGTGAACAAGATCGACGCGGCGCCCGACCAGCTGGCGGGGCTGATGGTCGAGCTCACCGAGGCCTTCGGCAAGGTCTGCCTCCCCATCAACTTGCCGTCGCCCGACGGCAAGCGGGTCGTCGACTGCTTCTTCTCGCCCGACACCCGCGCCGCGACGGCGCTGTCGACCGTGAGCTCGGCTCACGACGCCATCGTGGACCAGGTGGTCGCCCTCGATGACGCGCTGATGGAGCTGTACCTGGGCCAAGGCGAGTCGCTGAAACCCGAGCAGCTCCACGATGCGTTCGAGGCGGCGCTGCGTCAGGGGCTGCTGGTTCCGGTGTGCTTCGTGTCGGCGACCAGCGGCGCCGGGGTGCGTGAGTTGCTCGACGTGATCGGCAAGCTGATGCCCGACCCGACCGAGGGGAACCCGCCCGCGTTCTTCAAGGGCGAGGGCGCCGAGGCGGCGGCCGTCGAAGTGGCCCCCGACCCCGCCCGTCACGTGGTGGCCCACGTGTTCGAGATCGCGAACGATCCGTTTCGGGGCAAATTGGCGATCTTTCGCCTGTATCAAGGCACCATCACCCCGCACAGCCAGCTCTTCGTCGGCGACTCGAAGCGCCCGTTCAATGTCGGGCACCTCTTGCGGCTGCAGGGCAAGACTCAGATCGACGTCGAGCGGGCGATCCCCGGCGACATCTGCGCCGTGGCTCGGGTCGACGCGATCACGCGCGACGCGGTGCTGCACGACTCGCACGACGAAGATCACTTCCACCTGCGCCCGCCGCCGTTCCCCAAGCCGGTGTTCGGGCTGGCGCTGGTCCCGGCCCGGCGTGGCGACGAGCAGAAGCTGTCGGACGCGCTGCACCGGCTCATGGAAGAGGACCCCTCGCTCGCCGTCGAACACGATCCCGAGTCGAACGAGACCATCCTCCGCGGCCTGGGCGAGCTGCACCTCAGCACGGTCGTCGAGCAGCTGTCCGCGCGCTACAACGTGAAGGTCGACACCCGGCAGCCGAGCGTCCCGTATCGCGAGACGATCACGCGCCCGGCCGAGGCCCGCTACCGCCACAAGAAACAGACCGGCGGGGCCGGGCAGTTCGGCGAGGTGGCGGTCCGCATCGAGCCCCTCGAGCGCGGCGCGGGCTTCGAGTTCGTGGACGAGATCAAGGGTGGGGTCATCCCAGGGCACTTCGTCCCGGCCGTCGAGAAGGGCGTGCGCCAGGCGATGAGCGAGGGCGTGGCGGCGGGCTTTCCCCTCTCGGACTTGCGCGTCACGCTGTTCGACGGCAAGACCCACGCGGTCGACTCGAAGGAGGTCGCCTTCGTCGCGGCCGGACGCCAGGCCATGCTCGAAGCCGCTGCGCTGGCCGGTCCGGTGGTGCTCGAGCCGTTGCTCGAGGTCCTGGTGCGAGTCCAGGGCGCGAAGGTGGGTGAGGTCGGCGCGGACCTTGCCCATCGCCGGGGGCGCATCACCGGCAATCAGGCCCTGTCCGATGGCCGCGCCGAGATCTCGGGCGTCGCGCCGATGGCGGAGATGGCGGACTTCGAGAGTCGCCTCAAGTCGATGACCGGGGGCGAGGCCAGCTACTCCGTGGCGCTCAGCCACTTCGATCGGGTCCCGGAGGCGGTGCAGCAACGGCTGCAGAGCGAGTACCAAGCGCGCCGGGCCGCGGGTCACTGAAACCGATGCATCCGTCAGGGGTGCTGGCGCAGCACCTCGACGCGCACCGGAACCACGCCTGCGCGCAGCATGTCGAGCTCGCGCGCCGCGGCCTTCGAGAGGTCGATGATTCGGCTCGGTTTGCCGAACGGCCCGCGGTCGGTGATGCGTACGATCACGCTTCGTCCCGTGTCGAGCCGCACGACGCGCACCTCCGTTCCGAAGCGCAGCGTGCGGTGCGCGGCGGTGAGCGCGCTCGGGTCGTAGCGCTCTCCGCTGGCGGTCTTCCGCCCGGCGAGGGCGTCGGAGTAGTACGTGGCTTCGCCCTCGAACACGGCGAGAGCCGCGGGCGCGGGCGACGGCGTCGGCGGCGGGGCGCCTCGCACGGGCGCGCTCTCGGGCGCCACGGCCGGGGGCATGGGTGGAGGCAGCGGAGCGACCCGCGCGCACGCGCCGAGTGCCAGCGTGCACAGCAGCCAAGACCTCACGGCTTGGACCAGGCGCGGCTCACGCGGATGTCATCGATGCTCTGCAGGCGACCGCTGCCCGCGACCACGTAGCTGGTAGTCACCACGCTGACCTCACCGCCTCGGTGGCGCAAGACCTCGCACTCGGCGCTCCACGACGAGCTCTCGGGGGGGCGCGCCTTGCGCTTGCTCTTGTTGGGCTTCATCGGCGAGCGGACCACCGCCTTCATGTTCACGCTGCAGGTGTCGATGATGGTCCACTGATCGGGGAAGTCTTGGTAGCTCTTGTCGAGCATCTTGCCGATCTCGGCCAAGGTGCGCGGCTCACCGTCGATCGAGGCGCCGTCGCTCACCAGCCCGATGAACACGCTGGTGCGTCGCGAGTTCAGCGCTGCCTCGATCTTCTCCAGGGCTCGCGAGGTCGCGACCACGAAGTTCTTGTTCGGGTTGTTGGTCTCGATGGCCACCGAGCGCTCGCAGCACAGACCGCGGCGATCCGGCGCGGCGCTGGAACCCGCGGCCACGGCGCGGATCGAGCACGAGCCGCCGCCGCGCACCACGAAGCCGTGAGATTGGGCGGTGAGGGTCCACGACGGCTCTCGAGCCACGCTCGGGTTCTCTGCGCAGACCCGCGACCATTGCTGCTCGGTGCAGAGCGACAGGCCGGCGTCGGCGCATTTGGTCTGCGCTTCGAGCACCGAGCGCGCGGCGTCGTCGGGCAGGGACTGCACGCGAAACTCCTCCACCCAGACGTTGCTGCCGGGCACGCTGCCGGCCGGCACCGACTTGGCCAGCGGTGACGGCTTGGGCGCTTCGGGGCCGGCCGACGCGGAGGTCGGCGGGGCCGGGGCGCTGGGGGCGGCCGTCGGAGCCGCGCTCTCGGTGGCGCTGACTGGTAGCGCGGCGCTCGGGCCCGCCCGCACCGGCGCTCGCTTGGCCGAGGCCAGGTACGCCGCGCCTCCGATCACCGCGCCCAGGGTGATGCTCCCGATCGCGACGGTGGCCACGAGCCGCCCGCGCCCCGCGGGCTCGCTGGCCGCCAGCGCCGGGGTCGCTTCGATCGGCACCTGCGTGCTCGACGACAGCTGCGTCGAGCCTTCGAGCGGACGCGCCTTGGGGAGCAGCGGCTCCACCGTGGTCGGGGTGTCGCGACCCGACGCGGTGATCACCAGCGCGTCCACGTCGGCGCTCCCCTGCAAGAAGGTGTCCGCCGGGAGCACCGCCGCGTGGGACGACATGGGCGCCCGGGGCGCCCAGCTGGCCGCTTCGCACAGCGCGTCCCAGAACTCGCCCATCGTACGAAACCGGGCTTTTGGGTCCACCGAGAGCGCGACCTTGATCACCTCTTCCACGGGCTCGCTCACCTCGACGCCCCGCGCACGCAGCGTGGGCCGATGCTCCAGATCGGCCGACGAAACGAAGAGCTCGGCCGCGTCTTCGCCCTCGAGCGCGCGCTTGCCGCTGACCAGCTCGATCAGCACCAGCGCCAGGGCGAACACGTCGGTCCAGGGCCCGGTCGCTCCGAACCGCCGCGCGAACTGCTCCGGGGCGCCGTAGTGGGCGGTGAACGCTTGCAGCGTGCGCCCGGTGACCTCGAACGCCCGGCTCACGCTCGCGGTCTCGGTGATCACCTTGGCGATGCCGAAGTCCAGCACCTTGATCGTCTGCCGCCCGCCGATCTCGGCCAGGAACAGGTTGGCGGGCTTCACGTCGCGGTGGGCCACGCCTTGCTCGTGCGCCAGGTCCAGGGCTCGGGCGACGGGGTCGAGCAGGGTCAGGGCCTCGTGCAGCGGCCGGCCGCGCAGGCCCTGCCTGTGCCGGTCGTCCATGTCCTTCTCGAGGGTGCGACCCTCGAGCCACTCGAGCACCAGGTAGGGCGTCCACTGGCCCGTGGGCGACGTGGCAGCCCCCACGTCCAAGGCTTGGACGATGCCCGCCGTCATGCGCGACAGGCGGTGCTGGAGCTTGCCCTCGGCCAAGAAGCTCTCGAAGAACCGGTCCTTGTCCTCGCCCTTGAAGTCGTCCGGCACCCGCAGGCACTTGAAGGCGACCTTCTCGCCGAAGCCCAGGTGGTTGGCGCGGTACACCACGCCGAAGCCGCCCTCACCGACGCACTCTTCGACGACGTACTTCCCGTCAGCGGTGGCGCCCACCCACCCGAACGGATCACTCTGGACGCCGGCCATTCGGCCGGGAGCATAGCGCCGAACGTCGTGAATGCAGTAATACACTTTCGTCGCATGCGTTGGATCGCCATTTCGGGAGCATGCTCGGCCATCTGGGTCGCGTGCGCCGCGCCACGGCAGAGCGCGCCTGCGCCCGCGCCCACGGTGACGCTGCCCGCGGCCTCCACGGAGGCACCGCCCGATCCGCGCTCCGAAGCGCCGCCTGAGGCCTCGCCTTCGAGCTCGCGCATCTTGCCGAGCGGGCTCGGTGTCGAAGATTTGAAGCTCGGTACGGGCGCCATGGCCGAGCCAGGCCAGCGCGTGCGACTGCACTACGTCGGCACGCTGGAGGACGGCCGCGTGTTCGACTCGAGCCGTGCGCGCGACACGCCGTTCGAAGCGCGCCTCGGCCAGGGCCAGCTGATCAAGGGCTTCGAAGAAGGCGTCGCCGGCATGCGCGTCGGAGGCCTGCGCCGGCTGCTCATTCCGCCCGAGCTCGGCTACGGCGAGCGGGGCACGGGGAACATCCCGCCGAGCTCGATCTTGATCTTCGAGGTCGAGCTTCTGGCGGTGATCACGGCGCCGTGACCGAGAAGGTGGCGAAGCCGTTCTTCTTGGTCGAATCCACGGCGGCGCCGTCCGTGGTGTAGTCGGTGCCGTTTACCGCCAGCTTGACGAACAGGTCGCTCTTCGCGCCCTGGGTCAGGCCGCTGACCTTTGCCTTGCACCGCGCCGTGGCGCCGCAGCTCATCGGGACCCAGGTCGCGCCGTCGGTCGAGACCTGCACGCCGAGCGAGGTCACGGTCAGCTGCTCTTTGCCCGCCCCGTCGACCAGCTTCAGCCCCACGGTGACCGGTGGCCAGACCATGTTCCCGTCTTGAACCGTGGCCAGGAAGAGCTCGAGGTCGTGTCCACCGCTCACCGCCGTCAGCGTGTCGCGGAACAAGAACCAGTTGCGCGGCTTGTCCGAGCCCATCGGGGTCTTGATGGTGTCGGCCGCATTCTTCAGCGAGGTGTGGGTGGTGTCCGCTCCGCTCGCCTCGTCGACGGTGATCGGCAGGGTGTCGATCGCGTCTTTGCCGGCCGAGACCTTCAGTGACCAGCCGCCCATGGTGCCCGACGCCATCGAGAAGAACAGCGTCGCGTCGTAGGTCCCGGGGGTGGCGCTCTCTTTCACCGCGTCGATGGGCACCGGCGCGCTGTGAGCCATCTGCCCCATCTGCATCACCGGGTTCAGGCCCAGCGTCGGCGCCAGGCCCGTGGCCGGCTTGCCGTCCGCCTTCGTGGTCACCTCCAGCTGGAACTGGCTCTTGCCCACCCGCAGGCCGGGCGGATTGGCGACGACCTTCACGGCGTAGCCGCTGGCCGTCGTGCCTCCGCTGCCTGCGCTGCCTCCTCCTCCGCTCACTCCGGCGCTGCCCCCGCCACCGGCCGCGCCCCCGCTGCCAGCCACGCCGCCGGCGCCGGCCGCGCCCCCGGTGCCCGTTGCGTCCGAGTCGTCGGAGCCGCAGCCCGCGACGAGAAGGGAGGTGACGAAGAGCGAGGCGAGCGCACGAGTGATCATGCGTGGGTATTTGCACCGCGGTGCGGCGGCTGCCCATGCGACACGATGTCGCAGCAAGACGGAGATCATTGCGCAGGGATTGCGCGGGCTTGATCTTCGATGTCATATGTCTTACATGTACGACATGGCGAGCGCAATGTCCCAGACGCTCACGATTCGCTTGGGTGGGCCTGCGCTGCGCGGCTTGCGTGCCAGGGCGCGAGCGTTGGGGATCTCGCCTTCGGAGTTGGTCCGCCTCCTGCTCGAGCGCGAGGTCGGCGTGTTGGAGGGCGAGCCGAGCGCTTTCGATCTCACCCAGCGCTGGGTCGGCTCTGTCCACAGCCGCCGCGCGCCCGCCGGCGCTGAAGCGCGCACTGAGCTCGATGGCTGGAAGCCGGATCGCCGTGGCTAGACGCGCGCTGCTCGACACCGGTTTCGTGATCGCGCTGGTCAACGCCGCCGACCCGGATCACGAGCGCTGCGTCGCGGTCTGGCGCGGCCTGCACGCTCAGCTGCTCTCGGTCGAAGGCGTCCTGGTCGAGTGTGCCCACATGCTACGCAAGACCAAGGGCGGTGCTGCGGCGGCAGCGCATCTGGTCGAGGAAGCAGGGACGCGGCTGGTCCCGCTGAGCGAGCTCGGCAGCGATCGGGTGCTGGAGCTGATGGCGAAGTATCGTGACGTCCCCATGGACCTCGTAGATGCTCTGCTGGTCGCGGTTGCCGAGAAGCATGCCGTGCGCGAGGTGTTGACGCTCGACCGGCGCGGGTTCGACACCTACCGAGCGAACGGTCGCGAGCGATTTCACGTGTTCCCCTGAGACGAGGCCCGGGCGCTTTCGCCGGCGCCGCTCTCGCGGTGCGCCTAGGGTAGTCGGCGCTCTACCCTCGCAGCCGCGCCAGCGCGCTCCGAAATGCCGAGCGCGCGGCGTCGCGTTCGCGATGGCGACCGTCGCGAACGACCCAGCTGCCGCCGACCATCACGTCGCGGACTGGGCTACCGTGATTGCAGAACACCCAGGCGTCGAGCACGCGTTCGAGGGGCTTTTCGGCCAGCGACGGGTGGTCGGTGTCGAGCACGACCCAGTCCGCGCGGCCCCCCGGCGTGAGCGCGCCGATCGGGCGCCCCAGGGCCCGCGCCCCGCCCGCGACGGCGGCGGCGAAGAGCCGCGCGCCGGTGGACGGATGCAGCTCGTCGGCCAGCACGTTGCGCTGCTGAAGGTTCAGGCGTTCGACGTACTCGAGCAGTCGCAGCTCTTCGGTGGGGCTCACGCTGACGTGGCTGTCGCTGCCGATGCCGAACGGCACCCCGGCGGCGAGGGCCGCGAGCACCGGCGCGCGACCGTCCCCCAGGTTCGCCTCGGTGCTCGGGCACAGCCCGACCGTTGCGCCGCTCTGGGCGATGGCCGAAAGCTCGGCGGGGGTGACGTGGGTCGCGTGCACCAGGCACCAGTGGGAGTCGACTGCGTGGCTGTCGCACAGCCACTCGACCGGGCGACGCCCGCGAGCGACCACCGAGGCTTCGACCTCGAGCGCCTGCTCGGCCACGTGGATGTGAATGGGCGCCCGCGGGTCGATGGCACGCGCCGCCGACAGCACCTCGCTGAGCGCCGGCGGAGGAACCGCTCGCAGGCTGTGTGGCGCGAGCCCCACGCGCACGTTCGGATCGGTGCGCCAGACGCGCGTCAGGTGTTCGATCTCGCGCGCCACGAGCTCGGGTGTCGTGGCGAAGCGACGCTGCTCTGCCCGGGGCGGGCTGCCGTCGAAGCCGCTCGCCGCGTACAAGACCGGCAAGATCGTGATCCCGATCCCGGCGCGGTGCGCCGCGGCGACCACCCGTTCGGCCAGCTCGTGGGGGCTCTCGTACGGCTCGCCGCCGAGGTCGTGGTGAAGGTAGTGGAACTCGCCCACCGAGGTGTAGCCCGCCTCGAGCATCTCGACGTAGAGCTGGAAGGCGATGGCCTCGACGTCTTCGGGCCCGAGTCGCTCGACGAAGCCGTACATGGCCTGGCGCCACGACCAGAAGTCGTCTTGGCCCACGCGATGTTCGGCCAGACCCGCCATCGCCCGCTGGAAGGCGTGCGAGTGCAGGTTCGGGACGCCGGGAACGACCACGCCGGCCACCCGCTCGCTCCGCGCGCTGGGCGGCGAGTCGCCCAGGGTGGTGATGTAGCCGCTCGCGTCCACGTCGACCCACGCTGGGCTCACGAAACCCTCGGGACGCCAGAGGTGCTCGAGCTCGTAGACGGTCATGCTCGCTCTTGCTCCCCGGCCCACGCCAAGAGCGCGAGCACGAAGCGCCGTAGCGTGGGCCGCAAGCGGTTGGCCCGAGCCTCGTCGAAGGCGAATGGGGGGGCCTCGTGCATGTAGGTGCGCTGCGACAGCTCGAGCTGGACGGCGTGCACGCCCTGGGCGGGCCTGCCGTAGTGCCGCGTGATGTAGCCCCCCTTGAAGCGACCGTCGCGCACGCTCGAGTAGCCGTCGCGGTTGTCCGACAGCACTCGCTCGAGTCGATCGGCGAGGCCGGGGTCGGCGCTCGCGCCGGACGCGGTGCCCAGGTTCAAGTCCGGGAGCCGGCCCTCGAAGAACCGCGGGACCTCGGAACGAATGCTGTGCGCATCGAACACGATCGCGACGCCATGAGCGCCGACGAGCCGCGCGAGCTCGCTCTCGATGGCCTGGTGGTACGGCTGGTGATAGGCCTCGATGCGCGCGATCACCTCGTCGTCCGACGGCTCCTGGCCGGGCAGATAGATCGGGTCGCCCGCGAAGGTGCTGGTCGGCACGAGCCCGGTGTTGTCGGCGCCGGGATAGAGCACCGCGCCGGTGGGGCTTCGATTCAGGTCGACCACGTAGCGGGAGTGGCGGGGCGTGAGCACGCTCGCGCCGAGCGCGCCGACGAGCTCGTAGAGCCGCGCCACGTGCCAGTCGGTGTCGGGCCGGCGGCGAGCCTCGGGCGTCATCCGCTGCTCGAGGTCATCGGGGATCTCGGTGCCGTCGTGGGGAAAGCTGATCAAGAGGGGCGCGGTGCCCGTGACCAGTGAGAAGACGGCGCTCATCTCAACCCTTCTTCGACGCAGGCGGCAGCGACTCGGCCTCGATCCGGAAGAAACGGCGGATCTTGTCCACGAGATCGGTCTTGGTCTCGGCGGCCAGCCGCGTAGCGGCCTCGGCGCTCAGGTTCTCGCGGGCACGTTCCAGCTCCGCCTGGCGCGCGGCCAGCACCTCGGCCACCTCGTCGGCGATCTCGGGGCGGCGGCTCAAGAGCTCCTGGAAAGCAGCGCGATCGAGCCTCCAGCACTCGACGCGGGTGAGGGCCACGATCGTGGCCGAGCGCGGCTCGCCCGTGAGCAGCGAGCGCTCGCCGAAGAAGTCACCCGTCCGCAGGCGCGCGACCTCACGCTGCCCCTCGCCCGCGATGTCGACGCGTACGCTCGTCTCACCGCTGGCGATGATGTACAGCCAGTGCGCCTCGGCGCCCTGCCTGGTCATGGTCTCGCCGGCAGCGAACGGCGCGTAGCGCAGGGCCCCCGCCAGGGCTTCGCGCTCTTCGGCGGACAGCTTGCTGAACATGGCGATGCCCGACAGCATCTGCAGCCGGCGATCTTGCTCCGCGCTCGACTTCTGCTGCTTCAGCTCGGCGGTCTGCTCGGTGACGAAGATGGCGTGCGCGGGGATCGAGAGCGGCAGATCGGCGCGCTTGAGCGCGAAGTAGATGCGCGTGCGCACCGCGCTGTCGGTCGGGTCGTCTGCGGCCAGGTCCGTCAGCCAGTAGCGCACGGCGTACCGCCCGTAGCTCTCGTGGAAGTCCATCAAGATGCAGTTCGGAACCGGATCGGCGGCCACATGGTCGATGGGCGCCGATCGCAGGGCCTCGGTGACGCTGGCGATCACGTCGGAGGGCGGAAAGCGAAAGTCCACGTTGAACCAGACCCAGCGGCGCCACTGCGTGGGCTGCCCTTGCCGACGGCCCAGCACCATGACCTGACCCTTGACCAAGAGCGAGTTCGGGAAGATGACCGTCTCCCAGTTGCGCGTCTCGACCGCGGTATAGCGCCAACGGATCTCGACCACCCGCCCCGACACGTCCCCGATCTTGACCCAGTCGCCCACGTGGATGCTGTCGTCGGTCTGCAGCGCGAGCCCGCTCAAGATGTTGCCGAGGGTGTCTTGTAGCGACAGACCGATGACCGCCGTGAGCACGGCGCTGGTGGCGATCAGCCCCGAGAGGTTGACCCCCGAGCGCGACGCCACGGTGAACACTGCGATGATGGCGGCTGCGCCGATCATCACGTCTTGCAAGATGCGCGGCACGCGCAGGCGCAAGCGCGGCAAGAGCGTGGTGAACAGGATGGCGCCCACCGACATGACCGCGGCGAGCGCCCCGAACACCAAGAGCGGCAGGCGGGTCTCGGTGTAGCCCGGCGCGCCGAGGCCCCGCCCGCGGAAGTACCCCGCGATGGGCAAGAGCACCAAGTGCAAGCCGAAGAGCACCAGCGGCGCCGCGACCATGCGGCGCGACTCGGTCTCTTTGGGGCGCGAGAGCGCCGCGCTTAGCACGATCAAGACGAAAAGCCAGAGCGTGCCCGCGCTCTTTGCCTCGGCAAATACGTCCACCAGCCAGCTCATCGACGGCGCCGATGATAGCCCAGACCCTCGGCCACCGATGTGAGTCCTTTCCGTGCATCACCCCATGACTTCGCGATCCGGCGTGCACCCCGTTTGCGGTCAGGGAATAAACCGCGACCTGTCGCGTCGCCCGGGAAAAGGGCCGCGATCCCCTGCTTCGAGCCGGGGGCCCAAGGACCGGCCTGCCGGTTGCATCTTACCCGGCGTGATGTTCCACGAGAGCGACGAGACCGAACGCCCCGGCGAGTGGCTCCGCCGCTTCGCCGAGGATGCGTCCGCTCACCGCGCGCTCCTTGCCCAGAGCAACAGCCTGGCTATCGCGGCCTACCGCCTGGCACGGGCGCGTTGCCGCGTGCAGCCGATGAGCGCCAGCGTCCCCACCCTCAGCGAGCTGAAGACCGCGGCCGACGAGATCGCCCTTCGCGCCGAGCTCGAGCACGGTCATCACCTGGGCGTGCTCGTCGCCGACTGCGCGCTCGCGGGTCTGCCCATCATCTTGCCGCCGTCTTTCGGCTCGGCGGCGTGATTCAGCGCCCGGCCGCGCCGCGCTCGCCCGAGCGGCCGAAGTCGGGTCGGTCACGCAGCCTCCGCATGTCCTTGGGCAGCATGCCGTAGGTGCGATCGGCCTCGGCGATCAGGCCCGCGCAGCGCTCGGGGCCCAGCTCGTGCTTCTCGCGTGGGTCCTCGAGCACGTCGAAGCACAGGTAACGAGGGTCCTCGATCTGGGCGAGCACCTTCAGCGACCCGTGCATCATGCCCCAGTTGGGGCGGTGGTATTCCCACACCCACGAGACGTTGGTGAGCGGGACGGGTCGCGGCACCAGGGTGCGCGCGATGGGCGTGCCCAGCATCCGCTCGCGAAACGGAGCCAGGCCGGGGGTGTCCCACAGCCCGAGCAGGTCCAGCAAGGTGGCGGCCTGGTCGTACTGGGTGATCAGCGCGTGCTCGTTCTTGCGATACCCGGCGACCTCGGCGTCCGACAGGACCCCAGGGGGGGCGTCGATCCACTGCGGGACTCGGATCTCCTCGTCGTACACCGTCGACGAGTGGTCGTTCTCGTTCTTGTGCTCGCCATGGGCTTCGCCGTGATCGGCGGTGTAGAGCAGCACCGTCCGCTTGCCGGCGTCGGTCGCGCGCAGTTGCTCGATCAGGCGCGCCACCGCCAGGTCCGAGGCGTAGACCGAGTTCAGGTAGTAATTGCGCGCCGGAGGGCCGCCGGGGCCTTCGTCCGAGAAGTTGGTCGGCTGAAACACCACGCGCGATCGATCGATCACTCGCGGGCGGTGGATGTTCGAGAAGTGCACCACCGCGAAGAACGGCTCCGCCAGCTTGGGGAGCGTCGCCAGCACGTGATCCACCAGCAGCTGGTCGCTGGCGCCGGTCAGCCAGTCGGCGTGCGGGTCCAGGTCCGTCCCAGACACGAACCGTGAGAGCGGCACGTCTTGGACCCACAGTCGCGAGTTGCCGAACATCAAATTCTGGCTGGTCCAGTAGGCGGTGTCGTACCCCGCGCGATGGGCGAAGTCCCAGACCAGGGGCGCGGAGTGCAGCCGCCCATAGGTTTCGGTCGGGTCGAGGCCCGACCAGAGCACCGCGATGGCCACGGCGGTCGACGAGGTGGCGGCGCGCACCTGATGGAAGGGCAGGCGCTGTGGGGTGAGCAGGTTCGTGGCACGGGTCGCGCGGCTGCACCCGGGGTCGTAGGCGATGCACGTCGCGTCGGCGCGCTGCGCCTCTTGCAAGAGCAAGACGACGTTGCGCAAGGTAGGCGGCTGGGCCAAGAGCGGCGGGACCTCGACCGGATCGCGGCGCTGCACGCGGACGATCTGCGGCTTGACGTTGCGGAAGCGGCGGCGCAGGCGGTCGTTCACGAACACCGTGGTGGCGTGCAGGTACATGACCTCGGGCGCGGCCGCCTGGCGTGACACCGGCGGGCTGACCGGCAGCACGCACGCGGCCACCACCGCGATGGTGGCGAAAGCCGGGGCCACCCGCCGCAGCGAGTGCTTCGGACGGAGGACCCGCCGAGCCAGCCAGATCTGCACGATCGCCGCCGCCGCCGCCACTGCGAGCAGCGGCAGCACGAGCGAACGCCCGAGGGGCAAGGTCGCGACGACGCCGCGCAGCAGGTCGTCACCGAAGATCAACGGGTCGATGTTGACGTAAACGCGGTAGCGACTGAAAAACGCCTGCTGCACCGCCAGCGAGAAGGCGTAGAGCACGACGAAGACCGCCGCGCCCGGCGCGCGGAAGCGGCCCCTGCGTGCCGCCCCGACGTACAGCAAGAGGGCCCAGAGCCCGACCGCGCCGGCCGTGGTCGCCAGGTACTGGCCGACCTCCCACCCGCGGAGCGAGGCCAGGAACCTGGCACGACGTGCCACGTCCAAAGCGAGCAGCGAGAGCCCGGGGATCACCAGCACGCAGGCCGAGCGTCGGAGGCGCGCCAAGCGCGCGAAGCGTCGTCGCCGCGGTTCCAAGGCCAAGCGCGCGAGTCCTAGTCAGTCTTGCGGCGGAGCGCGAGGGCGGCGACGCCGAGCCCCACCAGCGCCAGCCAGCCGACGATCGGGCCGCGGGCCATGCCGCAGCCGCAACCGCCGTCGTTGTCCCCGCTGGCCGAGCTGCCGCCGGAGCCGCCGCCGCCGGCCCCCCCCGGCCCCGCGTCGGAGCCCGGAGCCGACTTCGTCAGCCACAGGTGACTGGTCACGGTGTGGCGCAGGCTGCCCTCGAGCACCTCGACGCGAATGCGGTCTTCGCCCGATGCCGGCGCGCTCGCCGACAGCTTCAGCACGAACGGATCCGAGTCGATCTCCGTGTCCGCCTGGGCTTCGCCGTTCTTGACGAAGCGCGCGACGAAGCCGATGCCGCCGGTGATGGTGGCGGAAAGCTCGGTCTTCGGCGCCGAGACCGTGTCGCCCGTCGGCGCAACGCTCGACGAGAGCTCGATCATCGGGTCTTCCGGTCCGAACAGCTTGACCACCGTGCGGCCGGTCTTCACCGCGTCGATCACCGCCTGCACGCTGAGCGCCTTGGCGTAGACCATGGTGGTGGGGCTGCCGATCGGGCTCTGGGTCGGGCTCTCGTCCACGCCGGCCTTGTGGTCGTCGCTGCCGCCCAGCGCCGCCAGGTGCCGGCCCTTGGCGCAGAGATCGTCCCAGAACAGCACGGCGGACTGGGTGAGCACACCGAACTTGCCGGTGGCGATCTCGACCGCGTCGATCTGGTCCACGGGCAAGTCGTGCTCCCAGCCGCAGCCGATGCAGGCATCGCCCAGGGTCAGCGTGGGGTGATTGATCGAGAAGAGCGCCCCCTGGTCGCGAAAGGCCTTGGCCGCAGCGGCGATGGAGTTGCCCGAGAGCTCGGTCTTGTCGTCCACGTACGCCGTCGAGCCGATGCCACCCGCGTGCCCCCAGTAGGTCGTGAACTCGACCCCCGGCAGGAAGAGCAACGTCGGGTGCTTCTTCTGGACCGCGTCGTAGAAGTCGAGCTGCGAAACGGTGTTGTGATCGCTCAGCATCACGAAGTCGAGCTTCCGGCTCTTGGCAAAGGCGGCGATCTCGTCCAGCGCGGGCTGTGCGTCGCCGCTCTCGAGCGAGTGCACGTGGAAGTCGCCCGCGTACCAGCGCGTCTCGGTCGAGAGCGGCGCCGGCGCCGCGTACTTCTTGCGCGTGCTCTGGGCGGGCAGCGTGGGCGCGTCGCGCAAGGTGACCTTCAGGCTGAAGCTGGCGGGCTTCTGCTTGATCTTCGCCTTGCCGACCACCACCCTCCACTTGCCCGCGGCGATCGGCCCGGGCAGGTACGATCGCGACGCCGCTTGCTCGCCCACCACCGCGTTCTCGGTGTTGCCGCCGCCCCAGCCCCGGAAGGCGCCTTTGTCGTCGACCAGGCCCCAGTCCAAAATGTTGTCTTCCGACAGATCATCGTGCGCGATCTCGATCTCTTTGATGCCCGCAGGGACGTCGAAGTCGACGAAGAAGTGGCGGAGCGTGTCGTCGGGCACCGCGCCCGAGAGGTCGAGCACCGTGTCGGCCGCCCAAGAAGAGCTCGACACGGACAACGCAACCGCCGCCGCGCACCACCCAAGCAGAGCTCGCATCGCGCGAGCATACCTCAGGGGCAGGCCTTGGGGCACCCGCCGCAAGCCGCCGTGCAGGTGATGGCGGGGCCCTTGAAGCCGTTGCACGCCACCGAGCACGCCGCGGTGCCGCACTTCAGCTGGGTGTTCTCGCCGCAGGCGTGATCGTGCCCTTCGCACGAGAGTGAGCAGGGGCCCGAGCCGCAGTTGAGCTTCACGTTCTTGCAGGCGTGGTCGTCCTTGCACTGCACCTTGCACTCGGTCGCGTCCCCGCACTCGATGGTGGCGCCCTCGCAGGCGTCCTTGCTGCACTCGACCTTGCAGATCTGGCCGGGCGAGCACTTGATGGTCGCGAGCTTGCAGGCTGCCTGGCTGGTGCACTGAGTGATGCACTCGAACCCCTGGCACACCGACACGCAGCCGGTGTTCGAGCTGCAGGTGGTCCCGCAGCCCGCGACCGGAGCGACTCCGCATGCCGTGGGCTGGGCGGCCGGGAGGCACACGCCGCCGTCCACGGGCGGCTTCCCGCCGGTCCCGCCGGTGGCGGCTCCGCCGGTCCCGCCGGTGGTGGCTCCGCCGGTCCCGCCGGTGGTGGCTCCGCCGGTCCCGCCGGTGGTGGCTCCGCCGGAGCCCGCGGTGCCTCCCACGCCGCCTCCGCCCGCCCCCGCCCCGCTGCCGGTCCCCGGAAAACCGCCCGACGTCGGGAGCCCGCCCACGCCGCCCCCGGCCGCCCCGCCGGAGCCCGCCCCGGCGGGCGCCTCCCCGCCCGATTCCACACTGCACGCCAGCGCGACCAGCCCGATGCACGACAGGCCTTTCAGTCGGGACACGACCCGTGAGCATAGCACGCGCGCGCGCGTATAGGATGGCGGCGTGCCCCGCCCGTTTCGCGCCTGGGAAGCCGCGCTCGACCGCCTGGTCGACGACGAGACCAACGAGCGCATCGACCGCCTGGCGCCCAGCGTGAACGAATACGGTTACGACCGTTGGGGCGCATCGCCGGCCGCTACCAAGCGGGCGTTTTCGGCGGTGCGTTACCTCTATCGCCACTACTTTCGCGCCGAGGTCCACGGCATCGAGCAGGTGCCCGCCGGGCGCGTTCTTCTGATTGGCAATCACAGCGGACAGCTCGCCTACGACGGCATGCTGGTCGCCGCAGCCATGATCCTGGACGCCGAGCCCCCGCGCTTCGTCCGCGCGATGATCGAGCGCTTCTTCGCCGTGCCCCCCTTCGTGAACGTGCTGATGGCGCGCATGGGGCAGCTGATCGGCGTGCCCGAGAACGCCGAGCGCCTCTTGGTACAAGAAGAGGCGGCGGTCTTGGTCTTCCCCGAGGGCGAGCGCGGTGGCGGTCGGGTGTGGAAAGACCGTTACAAGATCATGGGCTTCGGCCAGGGGTTCTTGCGGCTGGCGCTGAAGACCCGGACCCCCATCGTGCCCTTCGGCTTCGTCGGCGGCGAAGAGATGTGCCCGAGCTTCTCCCGGATGAAGCCCCTCGCCCGCGTTCTGGGGGTGCCGTACGCGCCCCTCACGCCCACGATCGTCCCGTTGCCGCTGCCGGCGAAGGTGCACATCACCTTCGGCGCGCCGATGCAGCTCGAGGGCCGGGGCGACGAGGACGACGAAGTGGTGGTCCCCCAAGTGGCCACGGTCGAGGCACAGGTGAAGGCGCTGATCGAGAGCGGGCTCGCGCGCCGGAAGGGGGTGTTCTTCGGATGACGGAGAAGACCGTGGTCGTGACCGGCGCCGCCGGATCGATCGGGAAGCTCGCGGTCGATCACCTCTCGCGGCGCGGCTTCGTGGTCCACGCCGTCGACAAGCGGCCGCAGGCTCGTGTGCCCCAAGGCGTGGTCGCCCACGTGGCGGACATCGAGAAGCGCAGCTTCGACGAGGTGCTGCGCAAGGTCCGCCCGGCGGCCCTCTTGCACCTGGCGCGCGAGCGCCGCTTCACGGTCTCGGCTGCCCAGCGCTACCGCGTGAACTTCGAGGGCACCACCCGGGTGTTCGAGCTCGGGCTGGCGGCTGGGGTGAGGAAGATCGTGTTCCCGAGCCGGCACACCGTCTACGGCGCGTTGCCCGACAATCCCGCGTTCATGCTCGAAGAGCACCCGCCCACCGCAGGCCGCACCTTCCCCGAGATCCAAGATCTGGTGGCCGCGGATCTGTTCGCGTCGGCCATGCTCTGGCGAAACCCCGAGGCCGAGGTGGTGGTGCTGCGACCGGTGAACGTCCTCGGTCCCACGGTGAACACGCTCTTCTCGCGCTACCTCTCGCCGCGCCGCGTGTTCACCATCGCCGGCTACGATCCGGTCCACCAGGTGCTGCACGAAGACGACCTGGCGGTTGCCCTCGAGTACGCGCTCGAGCCTGGGCTCAAGGGAGTGTTCAACGTCACCGGTCCCGGCGAGGTTCCGCTCCACGTCATCGTCGAAGAGAGCGGCGCCCAGCGACTTCCGCTCCCCGAGGCGGTGATCAAGCTGGTCCGCGGTCGCCTGGGCTTCGCCAGCATTCCGCAGGGCGCCCTCGACTTTCTGAAGTTCCAGTGCACCGTGGACGGAACCCGCTTCTCCAAGGCCACCGGGTTTGCCGCGCGGCACGACCTGCGCGAGACGATTCGCTCGATGCGGGCACGACGCGTCGAGCCATGAATGAATCTTCGGGGCCGAGCGTCGATCGTCTCGAGCCCGTGAAACGCCCCAAGCTGTTCGTCGGCGTGTGGAACGACCTCAACGCCTATTTCCCGCACCTGGATGGCGCCAGCGTGATGACCTTCGAGGCGCGCGACCTGGGCGCCATCCGCTTCGGTCCGAGCGCCGAGAGCGCACTGGCCTGGACCCTGTTCCTCTCGCGCCACACCGAGATCCGCGGCACCTTCGAGCGCGCCCGAAACTAGCCTCGAGCGCGGGCTCGGCCGCGCGTTGCGCACCGCAGCGCCGGACACTAGGCTCCGCGCCATGGCATCTCGAATTGCGCGTCGCGACTTCTTGGCCGGTCTCGTCGTCACCGTGGCGGTCTCGCCCCTCGGTTGCTCGTCCGACGACGATGGCGGCGGCGAGAGGCCGATCACCTACAGCACCGACCCCGCCGACCA
Source organism: Myxococcales bacterium (assembly GCA_016191785.1). Taxonomy (GTDB): domain Bacteria; phylum Myxococcota_A; class Polyangia; order Polyangiales; family Polyangiaceae; genus JADJKB01. The sequence goes on from JACPVJ010000136.1 coordinate 69,246, forward strand.
GGCTCTGGTCTATCCGCAAGGCATCGCCTCGGGTGACCCCAAGCCCGACAGCGTGATCCTCTGGACCCGGGCGCTGCCCAAATCCGGCTCTGGCAGCGTGAAGGTGATCTACGAGGTCGCCAGCGACGCGGCCTTCGCCACCCTCATCGCCACCGGCAGCGTCGACGTGGACGAGAGCACCGACTGGACGGTGCGCATCAAGCCCACCGGGCTCACCGCCTACACCGCCTATTACTACCGGTTCAAAGCCGAGGGCACGCAGTCGATCGACGGCCGCACCAAGACGGCGCCGGCTCCGGACCAAGACGTGTCCGTGCGCTTCGCCTTCGCCTCGTGCCAGGACTTCGTCGGCCGCTACTACCACAGCTGGAAGGCGTTCCTCGCCGAAGCGCCGGTGGACTTCGTGGTCTGGCTCGGCGACTACATCTACGAGACCGACGGTGATCCGGACTTCCAGACCACCGCGCCGGATCGGAAGATCACCATCCCCGACGGCATCGAGATCGCGCCCAAGGTCAAGGCCGCCAAGTCGCTGGAGGACTATCGCGGCCTGTACCGCCAGTATCGCAGCGACGAGCACCTGCAGAAGGTCCACGCCACGTACCCCTTCATCATCATCTGGGACGATCACGAGTTCGCCAACGACTCGTGGGGGGACCACTCCACCGATTTCAACGAGAAGAAGGGCGACGAGAAGAGCACCGCACGCCGCGAGAACGCCAACCAGGCGTGGTTCGAGTACCAGCCGGCGGACGTCACGTTCGACGCGAACAAGGCCTTCCCCGACGACCTGGTCATCTACCGCACGCTCCGCTACGGCAAGCACGTCGAGCTGTTCTTGACCGATCAGCGCAGCTATCGCGACGACCACTGCATCCCGGAAGGGGCAAAGACCTCGGACAAACCCGCGGGCGCCCCCGCCGACATGCCCACCTACGACGAGGCCGGAAAGCTCTCGGCCAACAGCTCGCTCGGCTCGCGCAACTTCTGCAAAAAAGAAGCGTTCGACAAGATCGAGGCCTTCGTGAAGCCCAAGGTGCTGGGCGACAAGCAGAAGAAGTGGTTCGTCGACGGCATGAAGGCCTCGACGGCCAGCTGGAAGTTCTGGGGCAACGAGACCCAGCTCTTGCAGATGACGGTGGACCTGACGCTGCCCGCCGTGCCGATCCTCTTCCAGGGCATCTGGTACCTGACGGTGGATCAGTGGGACGGCTTCCGGACCGAGCGAAAAGAGGTGCTGCAGGCGCTCTCGGGGGTCGAGAACCTGGTGGTCCTCACCGGCGACATTCACGCCTTCTACGCCGGCGAGCTCCACGTGGACTTCGACGCGCCGGGCGCCAAGCCCATCGGGGTCGAGTACGTGTGCGCCGGGATCAGCTCGTCACCCTTCCAGGAGATCGTGGCCACTCAGGTCCTGGGCCTGGACGCCGACGGGAAGTTCGGGCTGAAAGAGCTGGCCGAAGACGTGACCAAGTTCGACGCTGCGGTGACCGGGGCCAACCCGCACTACAAGCACGTGGACAGCTTCGCCCACGGCATCGCCATCGTCGACGTGAACGCCGACCAGGACATCCAGGTCACCTTCCTCAAGGTGGCCGACGTGAAGACCAAGGCCTTCGACGGCAAGGCGACGAAGACCGTCTTCAAGACCGTCGCCGGGAGCAACAAGGTCGAGAAGGCCTGAGCGGCTTCCGCCTCGGGCCCGCCGGTCGTCAGTTGCAGGTGACCTTGGTGACGGTCACGTCGTCGACGTTCCACGACGACACGGTGAACACGCCGGAGCTGCCCACCTGGTGCCCGAAGCGGACGCGCAGGTTGGCGTTGGCGTGCGCGGAGATGTCATACGACTGCTGGGCCCACGCCGCGTCTTGCACGCCCGGCGAGCTGCCGCTCTGCCACACCACGACCCAGCTGGTGCCGTTGTAGACCTCGACGATGTTCTGCATGTAGGGCGTGTAGTCGCTGTTCAGCCAGCGCCAGAAGCCCAGGTAGAGCTTGCTGGCGCCTGCGGCGTTGATCAGCGGACTGGTCAGGTAGTAGTAGCCGTGCACGGTCGTCGAGGCGTTGCCGCCGACCACCACGCCGGCGACGCCGTTGTCCGCACCGCTGGTGTGGTCCGTGGCTGGGTCCGGGTTGCCGTAGACCTGCCCGGTCGAGACCTTGGTCGCTGCGATCTGCCACTCGGTGCCGAGCGTCCAGCCCTGGCTGTTGTCACCGAAGCCCTCCGAGAACAGCGTGGTGGGCACCGGATTGGTGCAGCCGGCCGCGGTGCACGCGCCGTTGGTGCAGGTCTGGCCGGTGGTGCACTTGGTGCCGCAGGCGCCGCAGTTGTTCGGATCGACTTTGACGTCGACGCACAGGCCGTTGCAGTTGGTGGTGCCGCCCGAGCAGAGCAGCTGGCACGCGCCATTGTTGCAGATCTGGCCCGTGGTGCACTTGGTGCCGCAGGCGCCGCAGTTCTGCGCGTCGATCTTGGTGTCGACGCACTTGCCGCTGCAGTTGGTGGTGCCGCCGGTGCAGACGATGCCGCACACGCCGCCCGTGCAGCTCTCGCCGGCCACGCAGGCCTTGGCGCAGGTGCCACAGTTCGTCGGGTCGACCTTCGTGTCGACGCACTTGCCACTGCACAGGGTCGCGCCGCCGCTGCACACCAGGCCGCACTTGCCCGCCGAGCACACCTGGCCCGTCGCACACTTGGTGCCGCACGCGCCGCAGTTGTTCGGGTCGAGCTGCGTGTCCACGCAGGTGTTCGAGCAGAGCGTGGTGCCGCCGACGCACACCGTCTTACAGGCGCCGGCGACGCAGGCTTCACCGCTCGCGCAGGCCGTGCCGCAGGTGCCGCAGTTGTTGGCGTCGAGCTGCGTGTCCACGCACTTTCCACCGCACAGCGTGGTGCCGCCCACGCACTTGGTGCCGCAGGTGCCGGCCGAGCACACCTCGCCGGTGGCGCAGGCCGTCGCGCAGGCGCCGCAGTTGGCCGGGTCGACCCCCGTGTCGACGCACTTGCCGCTGCACAAAGTGGTCCCACCCACGCACTGGGTCCCGCACTGCCCCGCCGAGCAGACCTCGCCGCTCTTGCAGGTCGTCCCGCACGCGCCGCAGTTGGTCGGGTCCACGCTCGTGTCGACGCACTTGCCGGTGCACTGCGTGGTCCCGCCCGAGCAGGTGACGCCGCAGGCCCCGTTGGAGCACACCTCGCCCACGTTGCAGATCTTGCCGCACTCTCCGCAGTTGGAGACGTCGCTCTGCACGTTGACGCAGGCCCCGTTGCACTGCGTGGTGCCGCCGCTGCAGCTCGAGCCGCACTTGCCGCTCGAGCAGAACTCGCCCGCGCCGCACTTGTTGTTGCACGCCCCGCAGTGATTCGGGTTGTACTGCCCGTCGATGCACTGCCCGGTGCAAGCGAGCAGCCCGCTAGGGCAACCCGAAGCTCCACCCGTGCCGCCGCCTCCGCCCGTGGCGCCGGCGCCGCCCACGCCGCTGGTCCCACCCACCCCGTCATCCGTGCTGGCGCTACACGCGGCGCTCAGGCCGCCCGATGCAAAGGCGAGCAGTGCGGCAACCGTCAACGTCCAAGAATGGCGCATGGCGAAAAGCTCCTCCCGAAGCCGAGGCTGGCCCGAGTATCGACCAGGGTAGCCCCTTTCGGCCCGGCGGTCGCTGTGGGTTTTCTACGGTCAATCTCGCACCGCCGCGCCCGGCGTTTCCGAAGGGCTCCAGTTTGAGCTAGCCTCCCCGGCGCCGGCTCGGCAGGGGAGTACGCCATGAACTTCAAGTCCTTCAAGTTGCTGTTTGGTTTCGGGCTGTGTGCGGTCGCGGCTTCGGGCATGCCTGCCTGTGGCGGCGACGATGACGACGGCGGCGGCGGCGGCGCCGGCACCGGCGGCAAGGACGCCGGCACCGGCGGCACCGGCGCCACGGGCGGCACGGCGGGCAGTGGCGGCACGGGTGGCAGCGGCGCCACCGGTGGCAGCGGCGCCACCGGCGGCAGCGACGGCGGCCAGACCATCACGTGCAAGAGCGCGACCTGCAAGTCGTACAGCATTGCGGGCCAGCTCACGCTCGGGCCGTGCTGCGCTGGTGCGGGCAAAGACATCTGCGGCGTGGACGTCGACGCCACCGTCAGCGGCCTGATCGGGATCAAGCCCGGCTGCTACGAGCTCGACCAGAAGGGCAACAAGGACACCAGCTGCCCGGCGATAACCATCGCGTCTTTCACCTTCGATGGCTGCTGCAACGCCACCGCGAAGCAGTGCAGTTACCTGATCGATGCGACCGGCCTTCAGGGGCCCAACATGGGCTGTATCGATCCCGCTCAGATCCCCACCGACGGCAGCACCACTCCCAAGGCGTGCACGCCCGGTGGCAGCGACGGCGGGTCCGACGCGGCGACCGACGGCAGCAGCGACGCCACCGGCGACGCGCCGGCGGACACCGGCGCGGGCTGAGCCGCGAGCGTTACGCGGGGTCGGCGCCTCGCCGGGCGGTCGACCCCGCTCGCAGCAAGCCCGGCAGAGCCAGCTTGACTAGCTCGAACCACACCAGGCACGCCGCGCCCGCCGCCACCGCCCGCGCCGTGTCGTAGAGGCGTGGCGTGCCGAAATGGAACAAGCTCTGGATGGGCGGCGCGTAGAGGGCCAGCCCGAGCACGGTCAGGGCTCCAGCCAAGATCAAACGCGCCGGCAGGTTCGGCGAGCTCAGGTTGCCCAGCACCGACCGCGTCCACGAGCGGTTGGTGGCGATCAGCGCCAGGTTGCCCGCCACCAGGGTGGTGAAGGTGAGCGCCCGCGCCACCGGCTCCGGCGCTCCCTGGCTCAGCGCGTGACCGAAGACGAGCAGCGCGGCCACGAGCAGACTGGCGCCCTGGAGCACGGCCATGGCCACCAGCCGCGGCTCGAACAGGCGCGCGTGGGCGGGCCGCGGCGGGCGGCGCATCACGTCGATGTCCTCGGGCTCGGCCTCGAACGCGATCGAGCACGCCGGGTCGATCACCAGCTCGAGGAACACGATGTGCACCGGGAACAGCGCCAGCGGCCAGCCCAGCAGCACGGGCACGAGCGACATGCCGGCAATCGGCACGTGGATGGCGATGATGTACGCCATGGCCTTGCGCAGGTTGGCGAAGATACGGCGGCCGAGCCGCACCGCGGCGACGATCGACGAGAAGTCGTCGTCGGTCAGCACCAGCGAGGCGGACTCGCGCGCCACATCGGTGCCGCGCCCGCCCATCGCGACCCCGATGTGCGCCGCCTTGAGCGACGGCGCGTCGTTCACTCCGTCGCCGGTCATGGCCACGATCTCGCCGGCCTCCTTCAGCGCCTGCACCAGCCGCAGTTTTTGCTCGGGCACGGCGCGAGCGAACACGCGGGTCGTGCGCACGCGTTCGCGCAGCTCGACGTCGGACAAAGCGTCGAGCTCCGGGCCGGTGATGAGCCCATAGGGCTCGGGGAGGCGCGCTTCGCTCGCGACCACGCGGGCCGTCTCGGCATAGTCTCCGGTGATCATCACCACCGAGATGCCCGCAGCCCGGCACTCGTCCACCGCCTGCGGCACGGTCTCGCGCAGCGGGTCCCGGAGCCCCACCAGACCCACCAGCTCGAAGTCGTAGTCGTGCTGCTGCGCGGGGAGATCGTCGCCGTCGAAGTACGCTCGCGCCACCGCCAGCACCCGCAGCCCACGGCTCGCCAGCGCTACGACCTCCTTGCGGATCGACTCCCCTTCGACCGCCGGAAGGTGACACAGGTCCACGATGGCTTCGGGGGCACCTTTGGCCGCGATCACCCGTCGCCGGCCGGACCTGGCGCGCCACACGTGGGCGACGCTGAGCAGCTGGGCCGAGAGCGGATACTCGCGCACCAGCTCCCAGCCGTCGTGCAGGTGCTCGGTGCCCGCGAGTGTCTCGCGCCCGAGCTCGTGGAACGCGATCTCCATCGGGTCGAATGGGTCCCGCTGGCTTGCCAAGATGCCGAACTCGACCACCTGATGCACGGCTTCCGGGAGCTCTCCGCCGGACACCTCGTGCGTACCGGTGGGTGACCACAGCGCGCCGATGGTCATGCGATTGTAGGTCAGGGTGCCCGTCTTGTCGGTGCAGAGCACGGTCGCGGCGCCCAAGAGCTCGATGGCGGGCACGCGGCGCGTGAGCACGTTGCGCTTGGACAGGCGCCATGCGCCGAGCGCCATGAACACGGTGAGCACCACCGGGAACTCTTCGGGCAGCACCGCCATGGCCAGCGCCAGCCCGGCCAGAAGCCCGCGGAGCCAGTCGCCTCGGGTCACCCCGTACACGCCGAGCAAGAGCAGGCACAGCGCGAGCCCGCCGAGCGCCACGCGGCCCACCACCCGCGCGACCTCGGTCTCGAGGGGGGTACGCTGGTCTTCGAGGCTCTGCAGCGTCGCGCCGATCTTGCCCAGCTCGCTCCGCTGCCCCGTGGCCGTCACCCGCGCCACGCCCTGGCCCCGCACCACCAGCGTGCCGCTGAAGACGTACGGCAGGTCGTCCCCACCCGGGCGCGGCACCTCGACCGTGGGAGAGGCAGCCGCAGCCTTGCGCACCGGCACCGACTCTCCCGTGAGCAACGACTCGTCGACGCTCAGGCTCGAGGCGTCGAGCAAGAGCGCGTCCGCGGGCACGCGGTCCCCTTCGGCCAGCACCATCACGTCGCCCTCCACCACGTCGCGGCCGGCGATGCGCTTCTTCACTCCGTCGCGGATCACCGAGGCGCGCGGGCTGGACAGGTCGCGCAGCGCGGCGAGCGCGCGCTCGGTCTTGCGCTCTTGATAGAGCGTGATGGTGATGATGACGCCGACGAACGTGAGCAAGATCAGCGCCTCGCGCACGTCCCCGAGCACCAGGTAGAGCGCCCCGGTGCCGAGCAAGAGCAGCAACATCGGTTCTTTCAGGACCGCCAGGAGCGTGCCGAAGAGGCTTTGCTCGGCGTCGGACGGCAGCTCGTTCGGCCCGTCCCGGGTCAGGCGCTCTCGCGCCCCGGCCTCGGACAGACCCCGCTCTCTTCGAAGGTCGAATCCGGGCATCCACCGCGTAGATCCCCCCCGCGCCTGGGGCGGTCAAGCGGCGCGTGTCGAGACCCGGGCGCGCCGCCTGGTCTGACGGCGACGTTCTTCCTCAGGCTGTGAGCACGACACAGCGCGCTAGATCGGCCCGCAAATGCCCGAATCGACGTGGGGGAAATGATGGATGTCACCCCGCCCGGCTGGCACTGACGCCAGTGTCAGTGAACGAGGCTAGGCTGCGCGGGTCATGGCAGAGCGCAGACTTCGGGGTGCGCGCTTCGTCGGTATCGACGTGGGCGCCGAGGCGATCAAGGTGGTGGAGCTGGCCCGGGAGGGCGACGGCCTCGTCTGGACCCGGCGCATCGTCGTCGAGCATCAGAAAGAGCCGGGCCCCGCGGTGCGGGCGGCTCTCTCGGACTTCGGCTGGGACGACCTGTCGGGCGCCGCGGTGGTGGGGCGCGCGGCGCGCGTGCTCGCGCTCTCGAGTGTGCCGACCAAGCAGGCCCAGGCCGCCGGCGCGCGGTTCCTGGTCGGTGATCGGGACGCGACCGTCGTCAGCATCGGAGCGCACGGGTTCTCGGTGCTCGAGCTTCGACCGAGCGGAGTCGAGGTGTTTCGCGAGAACTCGCGCTGCTCCCAGGGTACCGGCAACTTCCTCCGGCAGCTGGTCGAGCGCTTCGGGCTCGACATCGAGACGGCCAGCGCCATGGCCGACGGCGTGAGCGCCCCGGCGGTGCTCTCGGGCCGCTGCCCGGTGATCTTGAAGACCGACATGACTCACCTGGCGAACAAGGGTGAGCCGCGCGAACGCATCGTCGCCGGACTGTTCGACGCGGTGTGCGAGAACGTACAGGTGCTGATCAAGCCCAGCGTCTCGCCCGAGAACGTGCTCTTGATCGGCGGCGTCGCCCGCGCCCGCCGGGTTCACGATCACTTCCGCAAGTTCGTCGAGCGCCACGGCATGAGCCTGCTCGAGACCAGCGCCGACGATCACCTGTTCGTCGACGCCCTGGGCGCCGCGCTGGTGGCCGCCGACCGCCCGGGGCGCGTGCCCACCCTCGACCGCCTGCTGGCGCCCGCGCACCACGCCCACCTGGACCGGCAGTCGGCGCTGGCCAGCCACCTGGCTCGCGTGAAGCGCATGACCCGGCCGCCGCTGCCGAGCGAGCTGCTCGGGCGCCGCGAGCTCTTGGTCGGCTTCGACATCGGCTCGACCGGCTCCAAGGCGGTGGCCGTCGATCGCGAAAATCGCGAGGTGGTCTGGGAAGGCTACATCAACACCAACGGCGACCCGGTGGGCGCCGCCCAGAAGCTGATGGCCATGCTGGCCGATTCGCCGGCCGGCAAGCAAGATCTGGTGGCCTTCGGCGCCACCGGCAGCGGGCGCGAGATCGTGGGTTCGCTGCTCTCGAACTGTTACGGCGTCGAGCGCGTCTACGTGCTGAACGAGATCGCGGCGCACGCCGAGGGTGCGCTGTTCTACGACTCGACCGTCGACACCATCTTCGAGATCGGTGGGCAAGACGCCAAGTACATCCGCCTGTCCGAGGGCCGGGTGGTGGACGCCGCCATGAACGAGGCGTGCAGCGCCGGAACCGGCTCGTTCATCGAGGAGCAGGGCAAGAAGATCGGCGGCATCGACAACGTCATCCAGCTGGGCGAGGCAGCGCTCGCCGCCGAGGGCGGCGTGTCGCTGGGCCAGCACTGCTCGGTGTTCATGGCCGAGATCATCGACGAGGCCGTGGCCGCCGGCGTGAACACCGGCTCGGTGGTCGCCGGCATCTACGGTTCGGTCATCCAGAACTACCTGAACCGGGTGAAGGGTGCCCGCAGCGTGGGGCAGGTGGTGTTCTGCCAGGGCATGCCCTTCGCATCCGACGCCCTGGCCGCGGCCGTGGCTCGCGAGACCGGCGCCCAGGTGATCGTGCCACCGAACCCGGGCACGGTGGGCGCGCTGGGCATCGCGCTCTTGACCCGCAAGGCCGTGGGGGCAGCCCTCACCGGCGGCGTGGACCCCACGCGGCTGCTCTCGGCCAAGGTCGTGCGCCGGGACACCTTCGTGTGTCAGAGCAAGAAGGGCTGCGGCGAGCCGGGCAACAAGTGCCGCATCGACCGGGTCGGCACGCTGGTCGAAGACAAGCACGGTCGCTTCACCTGGGGCGGCAGCTGCTCGCTCTGGGATCGTGGCACCGGCAAGAAGAAGTTGCCCGATCTGGCGCCCGACCCCTTCCGCGAGCGCGAGGCGCTGATCGCCGCGTTGGTCGAGCGCGTGAGCGTCGACCGCGGGCGCGAGAAGATCGCCGTCACCGACGAGTTCCAGCTCAAGGGCCTGTTCCCCTTCTTCGCGACCTTCCTCTTCGAGCTCGGCTACGACGTGGTCTACGAGAAGGGCGCCGGGGCCAAGACCCTGAAGCGCGGCATCGAAGAGGCCAACGTGCCCTGGTGCGCGCCGATGCAGCTCTATCACGGCCTGGTCGCCAGCATGGCCGACCGCGACGCGCGCTTCATCTTCGCGCCCATGTTGCGCGAGATGCCACGGGTGGGCGACGAGAAGACCGCCGTGGCCTGCCCCGTGGTGCAGGCGTCACCGGACGTGCTGCGGCTCGACCTGGGCAGTGAGCGTGGCGCGCGCCTGCTCTCGCCCGTGATCGACTTCGGGGCAGAGGGCTTCGAGTCGAAGGAGTTCCTGAAGAGCTGCCAGCGCCTCGCCGAGTCCCTGGGCGTGCAAGGCCTCGCGTGGCTCGGCGCCTATCAGAAGGCCAAGCGCGAGCAGGTCGGGTTCGACCAAGAGTGTCTGACGATCGGCGCTCGGGCCCTCGACTTCTGCCGCGAGAACGACGTCATCCCGGTCGTGGTCCTGGGGCGGCCGTACACCCTGTACAACTCGGTGCTCAACTCGAACGTGCCGCCGCTCCTGCGCGAGCAGGGCGCCATCGCCATCCCGATCGACTGCTACCAGGTTGCGGACGACGTCCCGACCTTCGAGGGCGTGTACTGGGGTCACGGCCAGAAGAACCTGCGTGCGGCCCATCAGATCCGCCGCACCCCGGGGCTCTACTCGATCTGGTGCAGCAACTACTCGTGCGGCCCCGACAGCTTCAATCTGCACTTCTTCGCGTACGCCATGGCCGGGCGCCCCTTCGCGGTGATCGAGACCGACGGCCACTCGGGGGACGCCGGCACCAAGACGCGCATCGAGGCCTTCTTGCACTGCGTGCGCGAGGACTTGGCACGCGTCAGCGACGACCGCGTCGAGAGCGACCTGACGCAGGTCGATCGGAAGAGCGGCGTCTTGGCCGAGATCCGCCACCGCTCGGAGAAGCTCTTGGTGCCACGCATGGGCGAGGGCGCCGAGGCCATGGCAGCGTGCCTGCGCGGCGTCGGGATCCCGGCCGAGGTGCTACCCGTCCCCGATCGTGACGCGCTGCGCATCGGCCGCCGTCACACCTCGGGCAAAGAGTGCGTGCCCATGACCATCACGCTGGGCAGCCTGCTGCAGCGCGTGGAGAAAGAGACGGACCCGAAGCAGCGGTTCGCGTTCTTCATGCCCACCGCCGACGGCCCGTGTCGGTTCGGCGTGTACAACATGCTCCACCGCATCGTGCTCGAGCGCGTCGGCGAAGGCGAGCGGGTGCGCATCTGGTCCCCGCGCGACAAGGACTACTTCGACGGAATCCCCGCCGGGTTCTCGGCGCTGGTGATGACCGGCTTCGCGGCTCACGACATGCTCGAGGCGGCGCTCTACGACGCGCGGCCGGTCGAGTCCGAGCCGGGCCTGGCCAACGCCATCTTCCAGCGCTACCAGCGCGAGCTGCTCGATCAGCTCGAGCGGGCAGGGCACGGGGACCTGAGCGTGCCCGCGGCCCTGTGGCAGGTCGCGTCGGGCAAGCTCTTCGGCTGCGCCGACCTCTTGGCTCGCGCTGCCGCCGAGCTCCGTCGCGTCAAGACCGATCGAAAGCCGCCCACCGTGCTGGTCGTCGGAGAGATCTACGTGCGCTGCGATCCGTTCGCGAACGACTTCTTGATCGAGAAGCTCGAGCAGCGAGGGATCCGCGCGCGCTTCGCGCCGTTCTCGGAGTGGCTCGAGTACACCGACTACGTGCACACCATGAACGGGCAGAAGGGCGGGCTCTCGGCCAAGCTGTCGACCTGGGTGCAAGACCGCATCATCGACACGACCTACGGCCTCGTGGCCCGAATCCTCGACTGGCCGGCCCGGACTCGGGTGACCGAGACGATTGCCGCCGCCAAGCCCTACATCCGCGAGGACCTCAACGGCGAGGCGGTGCTGACGGTCGGCGGCCCCGTGCACGAGTGGCATCACGGGCTGATCGACGGCGTGGTCAGCGTCGGACCGCTCGAGTGCATGCCGAACAAGGTGGCCGAGGCTCAGTTCTTCCACGTGACCGAGCGCGAGGGGCTGCCGTCGATGACCCTCCCGGTGAACGGTGATCCGGTCGACCCAGCGGTGCTCGACAGCTTCGCCTTCGAGGTGCAAGAGAGCGCTCGCCGCCGCCGACAAGGCCTGGCCCCGGAGCGCAAGCCGCAGAAGCTGCGGCTCCGCGTGATCCGCGGGGGCGAGGGTCGCGCCGCCCCGGGGGCCACCGCCTGCTCCATCCCCGCAGAGTGAAGGAAGCTCGGCCCCCGCTCACGCTGCCTGGGGCAGCTGCCTCGTCGGGGTGAGCCTCAGCAGGCGCGGGCGCCTCTGCTTCGGCCGCCGATCTTCGCCCACCGGCAGCGACCGCGAGACCGCGACCACCGGCAACATCAGCACGGGCCAGAGCACCATGAAGGTGAGCAGCACGGGGGCGAGCGCCACCAGCAGGATGGGCGCCAAGAGTACCCCGGCTACCGACAGCATCACGACGTCGAGCCACCGGCCGCGATTGACCTCCGTCTGTTCCATTTGACGACCTCTTCCGTCTACGGATGCAAGCGGCGAGCCGCGAGGATTCGGCTGGCAATGCGGAGGGGGCGCGGCGAATTTCGCGACGCTGTCGCAACCTGCCTCTGCCGCTTCGCGGCGGCATGACCCCGTCGCCACCAGAGCGGGTGGGGTGGCTACCGCGCCCGAGCGAACAACGTGGCCTTGCGCGAGTCCGGATCGTGGTCGGCCCAGTACACGCACTTTTCGTCCAGCGCGACCGCGTCCACGCTGTGGTTTCGTGGGATCGCGGCGAGCGGAGTCGGCGACGACCCGTCGGTGCCCATGATCAGCAGGGTCTCCGTGCCGTCGCTGCCCGCGGCGGCTGCCCAGGTCACGATGCTCTTTGCGTCGACGGCGATGCGAGCGCTCGGAGCCAGGCCAGACGCGATCTTGGTGGCGCCGCCTCCCGACTTGGCAACCTTCATCAGGTGCCCCTTCTGCGCCAGCGTGAAATAGACGTTCGCCTCGTCCAGCGCCAGATCGAAGGCCTTGTCCTGTGCGGTAGCGAGGGGCTTCGGCTTGCCGCGGTCCGGGGGGAAGCGCAGCACGCGGTTCGCGCTCGAGTCGGTCACGTAAATGCCCTGCCCATCGACGGCGATGGCCGAAAAGCCCATCGGGGCGAGCTTGCCCTCCGGCCGCTCCGACACGTCGAGCTCTTTGGTGGTGCCCGTGGCCTTCTCGGCGCGAATCAGCCGATCGTACGGGCCGTAGTCGCCCGGCACGCCGTAGACGAAGCTTCCGTCTGCGGCCACGGCCTGCGACGAGAAGGTCTCGACCAATGTCTTGCTCTCGCCGCCCTCTTTGCCGACGCGCACCAAGCGGATGCCGCTGGTGAAGAACACCGCTTGGTCGTCGACCACCAGCCCGCGCGGCTCGAGGGACAGCGAGGCCAGGTTCTGGGTGCCGCGGCCGTCCTTCCGGGCCTTGCTCACGTCGCCGCGCCCGTTCATCAGCTGCCAGCTCGTGCTGTAGAGGTGCGTCGCGTCGAAGCCGAACCCGTGCACGTGGCCGTTCACCGTCCCGAGCTTCATGGGTTCGGTGCCCGCTGCGCTGCACGGCCCGGGGGCCGAGTCCACCGCCGCCGAAGCAGCCGCGCTGGCGGAGGGCGCCGCGACTGCCGAGCCCTCGGGCTTTGCTGCCGGCTTTGCCTTGTCCTCACAGCCCAGGCCCCCGAGCACGAGCGCGAGGCAGAGCGCGCGTCGATTCGTCATGCGCCGAAGGGTATCAGCTCGCGTCCCAGATCGGTCACCTCGAAAGCGGCTCGCGGTGCGGCCGCCGCGGGCGGCTCACTCCGGCCGGAGCGAGCCCCGGAGAAGGGCGTTCATCATCTGCTCCACGCTCGCGACCTTCTCGCGGATCTTGCCGGAGGAGCGCCCCTCGTCGACCTCGACCGCGTCGAGCACCCGCCAGTCGTCGTAGCTGGTCACGCGCACGTTGCGCTCGGCGAGCAGACCGTCGACCGACCCCTGGGCTTGGCGCGGGGGCTCGCGGGCCGCGTCCTCGACCATCTTCGAGACCACCAGCTGAGCGTCGGCCTTGTTGGTGCCGACCACCCCCAGCGGGCCGCGGCGGATCCACCCCACCGCGTAGGTCCCGGGCACGACCGGACCGGTGGCGCCCTCGGTGACGCGACCGTCGAGGTTGAAGATGACGCCGTTCTTCTCGTCGAAGGGCACGCCCGCGATCGGCTCGCCGCGATAACCAATCGAGCGAAACACGACGGAGGTCGCGAGCTCGAAGGTCTGACCAGTGCTCGTGAGCACGCGCCGGCCGTCGGGACCGACCCCGGGCGCGTTCCGCTCTGCTCGGAGCGCGCAGACGCGCCGGGTCTCGTCTCCTACCAGCTCGACCGGCGAAGCGAAGAACTCGAGGCGCAGCCGGCGGGGCGCGGTGCATTCGGCGCGTGAGAGCTCGCGCATCAGCTCCAGGTTTCGCCGCTGACGCGCGTCGAGCTCGGCCGACAAGGGGGCATCGGCCAGGACCGCCTGGGCGTCGACGGACACACCGACTTCGGGCAGGGCCGCGATGTCCTCGAGCTCGCGCGGGTCGAACGCGGCGTGGGCTGGGCCGCGCCGCGCCAAGAGCACGACCTCGCGCACCCGGCTGGCACGCAGGGTCTCTACCGCGTGGCGCGCGATGTCGGTCTTGCCGAGCTCGTCGGGGCTCTTGAGCAAGATGCGCGCGACGTCCATCGCGACGTTGCCGACGCCGACGATCACCGCTCGCTCGGACACGAGGTGGAACGGGAAGTCCCGGAAATCGGGGTGGGCGTTGTACCAACCGACGAAGGCGGTGGCCGAGTACGACCCGGCCAGCTCTTCACCCGGGATCCCCAGCCGCCGGTCCCTGCTGCTGCCGACGGCGTAGACGACCTGGTCGTAGGCCGCGCCGAGCTCGCCGGCCGAGAGATCTCGGCCGATCTGCACGTTCCCCAGGAAGCGGAATCGATGGTTCTCGGCGGTACGCTCGAAGGTCTTGGTGACGGCCTTGATCTTCTGGTGGTCGGGCGCCACGCCGGACCGCACCAGGCCAAAGGGGGTGGGGAGGCGATCGAACACGTCGACGGCGAACACCGGTGAGGTGGACCTGAGCAGGGCCTCGGCGGTGAAGAAACCGGCGGGCCCGGCTCCGACGACTGCGACGCGAACCGGGGGGCTGGCGGTGGTGGGGCGCTGCATGAGCGGGCGGAACCTAACACGCGTCAAAGAAATGGCAGCCTCTGCGCCGATGCGCAGGGCTTGAACATCGGCGGCCATCGGTCAGACTAGGTTAGGGACAGCCTTGCCCACGAGTCGTCACAACCTGCTGGTCCTCTCGGACGTTCACCTCGGCAGTGATCTGGTTCAGCACTGCCGCCCGGGAGCGCCGCTCAGGAGCGCCGCGAGCTCGCGACGGGATCGCGATCTTGCGGCGCTCCTCGACTGGTATCGCGAGCGGCCCGCCGAGGGCAGACCGTGGCGCCTGGTGATCGCCGGCGACCTGGTCGACTTCGTGGGGATGAGCGTGAGCGGCGAGACCAGCGAGATCGTCACCGAGCCCAACCTGGACGAGCAGTCCCATGGGTTGGGCGGTGCGGTCGACCACACGCTGGCCAAGCTGCGGCGCGTCGCCGATCACCATCGCGGGGTGTTCGCCGCCATGGGGCGCTTCGTGGCGGCCGGAAACACCTTGGTGGTGGTCCGCGGGAACCACGACGTCGACTTTCACTGGGAGCCCGTCCAAGCAGCGTTCCGGGCGATCTTGCGAGAGCACGGCGCGACCCACGTCGACGCCATCGAGTTCGCGGATTGGTTCTATTACGAGGAGGGCGTCGTCTACGTCGAGCACGGTCACCAGTACGACGACTATTGCTCGTACGAGCACGTGCTCTTCCCGGTCGTACCCACCGATCCGAAGCGCTCGGCTCGTTCGCTGTCGGACGTGCTCTTGCGTTATGTCGTGCGTCCGACCGCCGGCATGCACGAGTCCGGCCACGACAAGGCCGACGCCTTCGACTACTTGCGCTTCGGTGCCCGGCTCGGTGCCCGTGGCGTTTTGGCGCTCGGGCGCCGATTTCTGTCGGCCATCGCCGTCGCGCTCGGGATCTGGCGTGACCACATGAGCGGCGCCGCGGCCTGGGTGAGAAACGAGCACGAGCGCAAGATGGCGATGCTCGCCGAGGCGCGGCACATCAGCCTGGTGAAGCTCCAGGCCCTGGCCGCGCTGCAGCGGCCGCCCATCACCAAGAGCGCGCTGCGGCTCTTGGCGGGAGTCATGGTCGACCGGGTCGCGGTGGCCGCCGCTGGCGTAGTGCTCGCGATCTGGCTCCTGGTTGCCCGCTGGACGCCGGCCCTCGGGGTCGGCCTGTCGCTGGGCACGGTGGCGTTGGTCGCGCTCGCCGTGCTCTGGCGGCGCGCGCGCGGCGAGATCGACGCGAGCGCCCTCTTGCGCGAGCGGGCGGCTCGGGTGGGCAGCGTGTTCCCCGCGGCGTTCATCGTGATGGGGCACACCCACTTGCCCGAGCAGAGCGCGACCCGATCCAGCTCGGCCTACGTCAACGTCGGCGCATGGGCGGAAGACCAGCTCGAAGAGGGCGAGGCGACGAGCCTTCCGGCGACGCGCACCCACCTGGTCGTGCAGCTGGTGGACGGGCGCCCGACGGCCGTGCTCATGCAGTGGGACGCCGAGACCGGGCCTCGGCGGTTCTGACCGTCAATCCGAGCAGCACGGGTTTCCGAGGCAGGGCGGCACCGAGGCGCACACGCCTTGGCCCTGGCAGCAGGTGCCGGCGGTCGTCTTGCAGTGGCTGGGGCAGCCCGCGGCGCCGCCCGTCGCGACGGCGCCCCCGGTTCCGCCGGCTCCGCCGCCGCCGCCGCTGCCGCCGCTCCCACCCGAGGGGCTCACGCACTTGCCGCTCTCGCAGATCCGATCGCCCTTGCAGTCCGAGTCGTTGGAACAGCCCTCGTCTTCCGACGAAGAGCAGCCGAGAAAGCACAGCGCAAGAGCAAGAACGGTCTTCGTGATCATGGGGCTCCGACTCAACGAGGGACCCCGGCGAAAAGGCCGAGCGCGAGCAAGGCTGAGGAGGAATGCCTCATCTTCTTCCGACAATGTGCCCGAGACCGTGGGGATCGTCCAGCGGCCGGCCGCTTCGGCTATCCTCCGCGCCGGAGGTCCCGGTGCTCAGCGAAGAAATCAAGAAGCGCATGCTCCAAGCGATGAAGGCGGGTCGCACGCTGGAGAAGGAGATCTTGCGCGTCGCGCTCGGTGAGATCCAGACCCAAGAGGCTCGCGTGAACCAAGCCATGAGCGACGAGGACGCCGCGGCCGTAGTGCGCAAGCTGGTGAAGAACAACCACGAGACCCTGGCCGTGTCCGAGAGCGCCGAGCAGAAGGCGCAGCTCGAGGCAGAGAACGCCGTGCTCGAGTCGCTCTTGCCCAAGTCCCTGGGCGTGGACGAGATCGTGGCGGCGCTCGCCGCGGTCGCGGATGCAGTGAAGTCCGCCGGCAACGATGGGCAGGCGACGGGAGTCGCGATGAAGCACCTGAAGGCTGCCGGGGCCGTCGTCACCGGCAAAGAGGTGACCTTGGCCGTGAAGCAGATCCGCGGCAGCGCGTGAGTCAGCTGGCGCGCCCCGCGAACTCGACTCAGCTACCGCAGACCTGAGCCTTGTCCGCGCAGCAGTCGTTGTTCTGCGTGCAATAGCTGTCGCAGTAGCAGCCGGGGTTCGAGCCCGGGACCGGGCTCGAGCTGCCGCAATGGCCCTGGCAGCTGCCCGTGCCGGTGCTGCCGCTCGAGCCGCCGGTGCCGCCGCTCGCGCCGCCGGTGCCGCCGTTCGAGCCGCCGGTGCCGCCGCCCCCGGCGCCCGCCGC
>JACPVJ010000120.1 GCA_016191785.1 Myxococcales bacterium
GCGGGTGCGGCCGGTGGTGGCGCCGCGGGTGCGGCCGGCGGTGGCGGCGCGGCGGGCGGCGCAGGCCTCGGTGGCGCGGGCGGCCTGGGCGGCGCGCCTTCCGGCGGCGGCGGTGGCCAGAAGACCAAGACCCTGAGCGACAGCGACGACGACGGCGGGTGCAGCGTCAGCGGGCCCTCCCGTCCCACCGCGCTCTCGTGGCTGATCGCGGCGCTGGTCTTCGGCGCAGCGCGTCGGCGTCGCACGCGCTGATTTCCGCGCGCGGCGGTGGCTCTCGGCCAGCGGGCCGTGCTATTTGCTCCGGGCCGAGAGACACCGCGGGTCTCTCGCGTCGCGAAGGAGCGTCGCATGCGTCGTGGTCTGGCTTTCGTTCTTGGTTCGATCGTCGTCACCCTGGCCGCTGCAGCGTGCAGCAGCGCATCGAGCAGTGGTGGTGACGACGGCGGCGCCGGCGGTTCGGGCGGCGGCGGGCTCGGCGGCACTGGCGGCGGCGGCGGCGTCAACCTCGACGGCGGCGGCGGCACCGGCGCGCTGACGGGTTGCGCCAAGCAGACCTTCGGCGGCGAGCTCGTGCCGGTCGACATGTTCCTGATGTTCGATCGCAGCGCGTCGATGCAGAAGGACAACAAGTGGAGCTCGGTCACCAGCGCCGTGAAGAAGTTCGTCGCGCTGCCCGGGCTCGACAAGCTCGGCATGGGTCTCGCGTTCTTCCCGATCAACGCGACCGGCCCGATCCCCACCGCCTGCGCGACCAACCAGGATTGCGGGTTCTATGGTCCGTGCGCGTTCAACAGCTGCGCCGGCTCGCTCCTGGGCATGAAGGACTCGTGCGTCTCGACCGACTACCAGACCCCGAAGGTCGAGATCGAGGCCTTCCCCGGCGTGTCTTCCAAGATCATCGCGGCCATCGACGGCACCAGCCCCGGCGGCGACTCGACGCCGGCCGGCCCCGCCCTCGAGGGCGCGATCGATCACGCCACCCTCTGGCAGCAAGCGCACCTCGATCGGGTGGTGGTGGTGATCCTGGCCACCGATGGCGCGCCGAACAACTGCACGCCCAACGAAGTGAAAGACGTGGCCGGTCACGCCGCCGAGGGCCTGAAGCAGACGCCCAGCATCCGCACCTTCGTGATCGGCGTGGGCGACCTCACCGTGCTCAATCAGGTCGCGGCCGCCGGCGGCACCGACAAGGCCACCATCGTCAGCTCGACCAACGCCGAGAAGGAGTTCCTCGAAGCCCTCAACAAGATCCGCGGCGCGGTCGGCTGCCAGTACCTGATCCCGACCGGCGGCAAGGCCGATCCGAAGAAGGTCAACGTGCTCTTCACCCCCGAAGATGGCAGCCCGGCCACGCTGATCAAGCAGTCGAAGGGCGCCTCCGACTGCCTGGGCGAGGTCGGTTGGTACTACGACAACCCGAACGCCCCGACGCAGATCCAGCTCCGCCCCGCCGCGTGTGACCTGGTCACCAACAAGAAGGGCAAGGTCGAGGTCGTGGTCGGCTGCGACACGCAGGTCAACTAGCCTTCTTCAGCGCATCGCGGATCTCGGTCAAGAGCTCGACCTCTTTCGACGGCGGCGCCGGCGCGGGCGGGGGCGCCGGCTCGGCGCGCTTGAGCTTGTTCATCGCCTTGATCGCCATGAAGATGGCGAAGGCGACGATCAAGAAGTCGAACACCGTCTGCAGGAATACCCCGTATTTCAGCACCACCGCAGGCTTGTCCCCGACCGCGTCTTTCAGCGTGACCGCCAGGGAGCTGAAATTGATGCCGCCCACGGCGATGCCCAGGGCCGGCATCACCAGATCGTTGACCAGCGAGGTCACGATCTTCCCGAACGCGCCGCCGATGATCACGCCCACCGCCATGTCGACGACGTTGCCCTTGACGGCGAACTCTTTGAATTCTTGCACCAGGCCCATGGGGCCTAGGCTTAGCGTCCCGTCGACGAGGGTCAATCCCGCCGCGCGGCGTAGTAGTATTCGGGTCCCCTGATGGCAGACCTCCCGCACCGAGGGTTCGGCTCCGCCCCCAACGCACCGTTCTGGCTGGTGTCGGATCACCGAACCGTCGGCCTGGTCCCGGGCCGGTACGTCCTCGGCCGCGGAGCGGACACCGACGTCCAGATCCTCACGGACCCCAACGTGTCCCGCCGGCACGTGCGCCTGATCGTCACGCAAGACGCGGTCGAGGTCGAGGACCTGGGCAGCAGCAACGGCACCTGGCTCGACGGCAAGCTGGTGCAACACCCGCTGCGCATGGCGGTCGGGTCCAAGTTGCGGATCGGCGTCGAGGTCTTCGAGCTTCGCCGCCTGCGCCCCCAGCGGCGCGAGCCCAGGTCGAAGACGACGATCCCCGAGATCCCGGTGGTTCGGCACGCGCCCATCGACGTGCCCGAGACCGCGACCGCCCAAGAGACGCCGGTCGACATGGTGTACGACCAGGTGATCGCGCTGCTCGACAAGAAGAAGGTCGAAGACGCCCAACGCTTCGTCGACCCGCTGCTCGACCTGCTCGAGCTCGGCCATCGGCCGCTGCACCCGGCCGCCCTCGAGCGCGTCGCGGTGCTCGCGTTGGGTTTGGCCGAGCTGGCCCGGGACGGGCGCTACGTTGCCTGGATCTTGAACGAGCACCGACGGCGCTCCCGGATGATGAGCCCGCGCACCGTCGATCTGCTCGAGCGGGCGCTCTTCGGCGGCGTCCCGGTGGACGCCGAGCCGGTCGAGACCTACCTCGCTGCGATCGTCGAGCTGGGCCTTGGCGGCACCCCCGACGAGGCCGCGCTCGCCGCACGGATTCGGGACGCGGCGGCCAGTCGCGGGTTCACGGTGCCGGCCCCCCCGCCGGAAGTGCGATAGTCGCGCAATTCCTCGGCGGAGCGGGGGCCTCCCCCGGCGGGCCCAAATCGAGTAGCGTGCGGCCGATCCACGGAAAGGACGCATCGAATGCGGAAGCGAGCTCTGTTGGTTTCGGTGGTCGCGCTGGCGACCAGTTGGTCTTCGTTGGTGCTGGCGCAAGCCGAGGCGGGGGGCACTGCGTCCACCGGCGACGGCGTGAACCTCACCACCACCGAAGAGGCGGGGGACGACAACTACATCGAGCTCGGCTTGTTCGCCGGCGCGCTCTTCCCCAGCTCGAGTCACAACTTCGAGGACTCGGACACCGAGGACGGCAAGAAGGCCCACAAGGAGTTCAAGGGGCTCGCCCCCGAGCTTGGCTTGCGTGCCGGGTACTACCCGGTGCGCTTCGTCGGTCTCGAGCTCGAAGGCGCCTTTGCTCCGTCGAAGGACGAAGACGACAAGAAGGCGAACCACTCCGCCTTCCGCGGACACGTCTTGGGTCAGATGCCGCTCGGCGGCGTCACGCCCTTCGCGTTGCTCGGCTTCGGCTACCTGGGCTCGAGCAGCGACAGCATGGGTAAAGACCACGACCCGGGCCTGCACTTCGGCGCCGGCGTGAAGGTCCCGGTGACCAAGACGCTCGGGGTCCGTTTCGATCTGCGCGACACCATGACGCAGAAGGACAACGGGTCCGACGGCGAGCAGACGCACCACCCCGAGGTGCTCTTGGGCCTCAGCCTGAAGCTCGGCCTGGCGAAGAAAGAGGCGCCCCCGCCGCCGCCCAAGGACACCGATGGTGACGGCTTCAACGACCCCGCGGACAAGTGCCCCACCGTCGCCGGCGTGGCCCCCGACGGCTGTCCGCCGCCCGACTCGGACAAAGACGGGTTCCTCGACCCGCAGGACAAATGCCCGTCCGAGCCCGGCGTCGCGCCCGACGGGTGCCCGGACAAGGATCCGGACAAGGACGGCATCCTCGACCCGACCGACAAATGCCCGAACGAGGCCGGCGTCGCGCCCGATGGGTGCCCAGACAAGGATCCGGACAAGGACGGCATCCTCGATCCGAACGACAAGTGCCCGAAAGAGCCCGAGACCAAGAACGGCTTCCAGGACGACGACGGTTGCCCCGACGAGGTCCCGGCCGAGGTCAAGAAGTTCACCGGCGTGATCGAGGGCATCGAGTTCGACACCGGCAAGGCGACCATTCGCCCGAAGTCGGCGGCCACCCTCGACGCGGCCGTGAAGGTGCTGACCGACTATCCGACCGTGCGGCTCGAGATCAGCGGTCACACCGACAACGTCGGCAAGGACGACAAGAACATCAAGCTGTCGCAAGACCGGGCCGACGCCGTGAAGAAGTACTTCACGGACAAGGGCATCGACGCTTCGCGCATCCAGACCCGGGGCGCGGGCCCGAACGAGCCCATCGCCGACAACAAGACCGCCGCCGGCAAGCAGAAGAACCGGCGCACCGAGTTCAAGCTGCTGACGCAGTGAGGCCCGGGCAGGGGCGGGGGTGAGCCACCCGGAAGGGCCCGGCGCTCACCCCCGAAACCGCTCCAGCTCCAGCGGCGACGCGCCGCCGGCCGTCAGCCGGGTGCGCACCGCCACGAACGGCACGTCGCCGAACACTGCCTGCGCGACCTCGGACACCTTGGCGGCACCCTGCTGGGTGAACGAGAGCTCGACCGCGATCGGCAACGCTTTCCCCACGATCCCCGCGGCCTCGAGGGCCTCGCCACCGCCCGGGCTCAGCGCCTTGACGAACGCCCGGACGTCGACCTTCTTGCCCACGCCCTCGATCTTGCGCACGACCACGTGCTCTGGCTTCGCCAGAAAACCGCGGATCCTCGCCTCGACGTCGGCCAGCTCCTCGCCGAGCGCGATCACGTAACTGGCACCGTCCAGCAGCTTGTTGATGCCCGGGTCGTTCGGGCCCAGGGGCACCGCCGCGGTGAAGCGCAGGCCCGGCGGCACCGCGCCGTTCAGCCGCTCGAGCAGGTCGTCGGGAGCGTCGATCAGCTTCACGTCCACCCACTCGCCCAGGCTGGCCACGCCCAGGGACAGCGCCGGCCCGAAGCTGATCTCGGGCTTCGGGTGAAAGCCGATCGAGTACGCGGTCTTCACCCCGGCGCGGCGGATCACCCGCGGCAGCTCGCGCAGCAGATCGAGGTGACCGAGCAGCGCCGCCGCGCCCGTCTTCTGGAACGACAGCCGCCAGCGCGCCGGCGGGCTGCCGGGGCGCACCGGGCGGAACGCCTCGGGTTGCCGCTTCCGGCGCTCGGCGTTCGACACCAGCGGTAGCTGGCGATGCTCGGGCGGCTCGACGGCGCCGAGCTCGCGCAGCGCCTCGATGCGGTGCTCGCGCATCGAGCCCAGATCGCAGGCGATGCCGCAGTCGTAGCAGACCAGCCGGCGCTGATCGCCCTCGGCGTCGCGGGCGTTGTCGTGGTGCACGAACATGCCCTTGGCCTTGCCGCAGGGCGGGCTCAGCCGGCCGTGGAGGCTCTTTCGGTACTCCTTGGCCAGAAAGCCGTCCTCCAGCCCCACGTCGATGTGATCCCAGGGCAGTCGCCCACCCACCGGGAGCGTCCCGAGGTAATGCCCCATGTCGATGCCGTGGGCGGCGAAGGCCGCGTGCCACAGCTCCAGCTGAACGCGCCCCTCCCAGCTGTCGAAGCGCGCCCCTGCGCGATACGCGTGCTCGATCACCGCGCCCAAGCGCCGGTCGCCGCGAGCGATCACCGCTTCCAGGAAGCTCGAGCTGGCGTCGTGCATGCGCAGCTTCAGCGCGCGCACGTCGCGCACCGCGTCGCGCAAGAGTCGCTGCTTGTGCGCGACCTGGTCCGCCGTATCCATGGCACACCACTGGAACGGCGTGTGCGGCTTCGGGACGTGCACGCTGACGCTGACGGTGACCGTGGCCCGGGCACCTAACCGCTTGCCGACCGCCAGGGCGTTTCGCCCGACCTGCACGATGCCCAGCACGTCTTCGTCGGTCTCGGTGGGCAGCCCGCAGATGAAGTAAAGCTTCATCTTGTCGAACCCCCGCGAGAACACCCGCTCCGCGGTCTCGAGCAGCTGCGCCTCGGTGACGTTCTTGTTGATCACGTCGCGCAGCCGCTGCGTGCCCGCCTCGGGCGCGAAGGTGAGCCCGGTCGCACGCACCTGCCGCATGTCGTCGAGCAGGTCCTCGGCCAGCCCATACGCGCGCAGCGAAGCGACCCCCAAGCTCACGCGCTCGGGGGCGGTCTTCGCCGAGAGGTCCCGGATCAGCGGGGCGATGGCGCTCAGATCCGCGGTCGAGAGCGCCGTCAGGCTAACCTCGTCTTGGCCGCTCTTCTCGAGCGCGCGCTCGACGGTGTGGACCACCTCGAGCGGATCACGCTCGCGAACCGGCCGGTAGATCATCCCCGCCTGGCAGAAGCGGCAGCCCTCGGTGCAGCCCCGGGCCACCTCGATGCTCATCCGATCGAAGATCGCCTCGGGGCCCCCGACCGGGCCGTCGTCGGGAAAGGGAAACGCGTCCAGGCTCGGGAGCACGCGGCGTCGAATCGGGAACGGGAGCCCGGGCTCGATTGGCCCCGTCACCACCTCGAGACCGGTGTCGGCATCGACCGCCGTGGCGTAGAGCGACGGCACGTAGACGCCGGCGATGGAAGCGAGCCGCATCAGCCGCGCGCGGCGGCTCAGCCCTTCACGTCGCGCCCGGGTCCACGCGAGGGCGATCTCGGCGGCCGCCTGCTCGCCGTCGCCGATCAAGAAGGCGTCGATGAAGTCCGCCAGCGGCTCGGCATGGGTCGCCACCGGGCCGCCGGCGATCACCAGCGGGTGCTCGTCGCCGCGATCCGCCGATCGCAGCGGGACCCCGCCCAGATCGAGCATGGTCAGGATGTTGGTGTAGGTCAGCTCGAACTGCAGCGAGAAGCCGACCACGTCGAAGTCCGAGAGCGGCCGCGCGCTCTCGAGGGACACCAGCGGCAGGCCCCGCGCCACGAGCTCGGCCTGCAAGTCGACCCACGGCGTGTAGCAACGCTCGGCCAGCGTGTGGGGGAGGTCGTTCAGGATTTTGTAGAGGATGCGGTAGCCCAGGTGGCTCATCCCGATGTCGTAGACGTCGGGGAACGCCAGGCAGATCCGCGCCTCGACGGCGTCCCAGTCCTTGCGGCGGCTGCCGTGCTCGCGCCCGGTGTAGCGGGTGGGTTTCTCCACGCGCTGCAAGAAAGACGCGTAGGGGTGGTCGATCAGCGCGGTCACGGTGGCGGATCCGTAGCCCAGAACGAGCGGGTGCGAAGGGGGCTACGCAACATTTCTTGGTTTTTTCGCGGAGAAATCCCGACTGGCTCGACGTATACCGCCGAGTGAGGGTGTACGGCTTGCAGCAAATTGGGCCGAACGCCTGCTCCGCGGAGATGATTTCGTGAAGCTAGCCGGTGCACCGATCCAACCAACGGCAACCATTCACGCACCGGTCGTCCGAGTACTAGGAGGAAACAGAATGATCCGTCGAATTTCGTCACTCGCTTTGGGAATTGCCTTTGTGTTCACAGCAGCCAGCGCCTTCGCAGAAGAGGCCGCGGAGGGCGGTGACAAGCCCGCGGAGGAGGCGAAGCCCGCGGAGGGCGGCGGTGAGGCGAAAGCCGAAGGGGCCGCTGCGGTCTCGACCGACAACCTGCCGAAGGGCAAGGGCGCCTTTGGCAAGAGCGGGCAGATCGCGATCTCGAGCGACTTCGCCCTTGGCTTCCAGAGCATTTCCAGCAAGCCCAAGGACGGCGACGCGGTGAAGGCGACCCGCATCGAGTTCGGTCCGGCGCTCGACTACTTCGTGGTCGACAGCATCTCGGTCGGTGGTCAGATCGAGTACAGCTCTCTCAGCGTGAAGGACGGCCCCACCACGTCCAACATCGGGATCGGCCCGCGCGTGGGCTACAACCTCGGCCTCACCGACAACATCTCGCTCTGGCCGAAGCTCGGCTTCTCCTACAACATGGGCAAGACGGAGCAGACCGTCGGGACCACGACCGCGAAGGTGGACACCACCAAGATGACCCTCGGCGTCATGGCTCCGGTGCTGTTCCACCCGGCCGAGCACTTCTTCATCGGCCTCGGCCCCGTCTTCTCGATGGACCTCACCAGCAAGGTGAAGCCGGACGGCGGCGACGAGGCCGACGGCTTGAAGGACACCGTCATCGGTCTGGACTCGGTCGTCGGCGGCTGGTTCTGATCTCGGCTCGACACTAAGTTGAAGGCGCTGCCCCGCCGGTCGGGGCGGCGCTTTCGTGTTTGTGCGCCATGATCGAAACCCGGATCGTCGATCGGCATGACTGGGCTCCGGGCCTGGTCACGTTGAAGCTCGAGCACGCGTTCGCCGAGCTCGAGCCCGGGCAGTGGACCAACGTCGCCCTCGACGTCGACGGTGAGCGCGTGCGCCGCGCGTACTCGCTGGCCTCGGCGCCCGGCGCGCCGGCCGAGCTCTTCGTGTCGCTGGTGCCGGGCGGGCGCTTCACTCCCAGGCTCCTCGCGCTCTCGCCCGGAGACGCGATCCACCTCGACGAAAAACCCCAGGGCTTCTTCACGCTGAAGTGGGTGCCCAAGGCCCACGAGCTGTGGCTGATGGCGACCGGCACCGGCCTTGCGCCCTACGTCTCGATGCTGCGCCAGGGGGACGTGCTCTCGCGCTTCGAGCGGGTCGTGGTGGTCCATGGCGTGCGCAGCGAGGCCGAGCTCGCGTACCGCGACGAGATCGTCGCCCTAGGCGCCGAGCACGTGCCAGCGGTGAGCCGGGTACAGGGCAGGATCACCGCGCTGATCGAGCGCGGCGAGCTGACCATCGACCCGGGCCGCGCCCACGTCATGCTCTGCGGCAACCCGGCGATGATCGCCGAGGTCAGCCGGTTGCTCGAGGCTCGCGGTCTCCGGAAGCACCGGCAGCGGAAGCCGGGCCACGTGACCACCGAGAGCTACTGGGAGGTCAGGTGACGCCCGAGCGCGCGTCGAACCGGCTCAGCCGAGGGCACAGACGCGCTTCTCGAAGGCGCGCTTGATGTCTTCCCACTCCAACGCGGAGAGCCCGCGGGGCAAGGGGGCCGCGTCAGCGTCCCCGAAATAGGCCAGGCTGCGCACCACGTGTCCGATATCGCCGGCGGCAAACTTCCGCTGATACAGCCGAAGCGCCTCGTCGAGCGCGCCTCCGGCCACGCCGTGTTCGAGCAGCGCGTGCAGGTCCCAGAAGTCGCGGGCCATTCCCCGCGATGCGATGGCGGAGAGCTTCATGCAGGCAAGGTCCTCCAACGACGCCACGCGGACGGCGAGCTCGGGGTTTGGCACGGGTGAAGACAGCAGCGGGTAGCGATAGGTGATGAGGCTGGCTGGGACGCCCAGGACCTCGAGGTACAAAGTCCCCGGCGCCGTGCTCATCACTTAAACCTGGGCGACCAGCCGCTCGGCCACCTTCTCGGCGTCGAACTCGGATGGAACGAAGAAGTCGAGGTCGCGTGACGTTCGGTGGTGCAACGTCGCCGCAATGGCGACGCCGCCCGCCAAGTAGGCGTTGTCCGGCAGCGCCGACGCGACCGCCGCGAGCGCTGCCAGTTGCTCTGGCGCCGTCGCGACCGTCATCCAGCCCAGCCCGGGCGCCCGCCCCCGGGGGTCTGGGAGTGCGCGATGCCTGCGATCAGCGACCAATAAGCGCGGTCCCGCGGCGTCAGGCGTCCGCCCTTCTTGCGGAGGAACTCCGCGATGGCTTCGCGGGAATAGGTTGATCGAAGCCAGCGCATCGCCTCCCAGCCGCCACGGGTCATGACGCGTTCCAGTACGTAGTCGCTGTGCCGATCGAGATCGACGTCGTCCGGTAGAACCTCCCAGAACAGATGCCGGACGTGTGACGGAAGGTCGCGATGTGCCACGTCCGAAAACATACCATGCCTGATGCCGCCGCGCGGCGAAGGCCTGCTCGAGCAGTCACCGGCTTTCGGCACTCGCGATAGACGATCGTGGACCTACGTGATCGGCCGTCGCGTGCTCGCGATCGCGCCCCAGGTGTCGTCCTTCTGGCGCTCGTCGACCCGCACCACCTGCACGTGCAAGATCACGCGCGTGACCTTCGACGTGACCACCAGGCGGGGCCGCCGGCTCGCGTCGAGGGTCTGGAACACCGCGTCCGAGCCCGGGGTCGGCAGCGGGAAGGTCAGCTCGTTGTTGTCGTTCACCCGACGCTGACCGCCCACCAGCTGCCCGCCCAGGAATGGGTGCTTGGCGTCGCTCTGTCCGGTGGCCAGATCGATCACGTCGCAGCAGACCAGGGTCGCGTCCAGCGCGTACACCCGGTTCTTGGTCCAGATCTCGTAGGCCGGAGGTGCGCGGCGCGCCGCGTTCGGCGAGAGCTTGCGGACCTCGACCTCGACCGGGGGCCGCTGGACGCGCGGTGATGCCACCGGCGACGACGGCTCGGGTGCGGACACGTCGCGCGCCGGCGCCAGATCGAAATTCGGCGGCGGGCCGATGTGCGTCTTCTCGGCGGGGGGCCGCGAGGTGCGGCGCTTCTTGGGGCCTTGGGGAGACAGCTCTTCGACCGTGCGCTCGACCTCCCAGTCGGGTGGCACGGCCTCGTCCGGCGAGGTGTTGACCTCCCACCCCGGAGGGGTGCCCACCGTGGTGGTCTCGACTTCCCAACCCGGCGGCGCGGCGCCCACGTGGGTCGCTTCGACCCCCGGCATGGGCAGCGTGTTGGTCTTGCCTTTGCGCCGGTCGTTCATCCCGCCTCAGTCGATCACGATGCCGAGCGAGAACCGCCCCATCAGGTACACCGGGTGCAGCCCGCCGTTCAGATCGGCCACCGTGCTGGTGTTCCGATCGATCGCAATGTGCAGCTGCCCGTCGCACCCCGAGGTCTTGGCGTCGGTCTTCGGGGTCGCGGGGGGCTTGGGGTAGCAGCGCTCTTCCTTGTTCAGCTCCACCCCCAGCCCGATTCCAGCCGAAATGGTGAAGAAGCCCCAGCGCGAGTGGGACCCGAAATAGCCGTACAGGTGACGCTCGGTGTGCTCGACCGAGTCGATGTCCCCCGCGTCGTCGCTCGTTCGGTACTCGTAGCCGTAGTTCGTCAAGATCACGCGCAGCACGTGGCCCTCGAAGGGCTTGCCTTCGAGCCAGAAGCCCGCGCCGAACGACGCCCCCGACATCGAGCCGAGCCCGTTCGAGTGCTGGGTCAGCTCTTCGTCCACGCCGCGGAAGTTGATCGCCGGCGGCTGCTCGTTGACCACGAACATCGGCACCAGCTCGAAGCTCATGAAGTCGAGCAAGCCCACCTCGAGCTCGAGCCCGAGGCGCCCCTGCAGCAGCCAGTTGAAGGGATCGATCCGGAACGAGAGCGGCGGCATCTCGAAGCCCTCGTCGGGCTTGCGCGGCGGCGGCGGCGGCGGCC
>JACPVJ010000121.1 GCA_016191785.1 Myxococcales bacterium
AGGACAAAGCGCGTGGGTCACTGCGTTGAGCCGCGGTCGATGACCACCGGGAGGACAAGAAGCGTGGCTCACTGCGCTGAGCCGCGGTCGATGACCGCCGGCAGGCCAAAACGCGTGGGTCATGCCCACGGGGAGGACAAGACGCGTGCGCGTTTTCCGCGCGTCGGCCCTGACCCCTTGCCTCCGGCGCCGCTCGGGCGAAGATTGCGGTCGGCTCGGCCTCCCATGCACCTGCCTGACCTCGTCTTTCCGGCCATCGCGCTGGTGCTCGGAACCTGGCTCGCGCTCTGGCTCCACTTGCGGTTCTGGCAGCGGCGCCTGGGCGTCAGCGTGCGCTACGACCTCGAAGAGCGCATGCAAACGCCGGACGGCTCGCGCATCGAGCTCCGGCGGCTGCCCCTTCCTGCCGAGCCCACCGGCCTGCCGCCGGTGTTGCTCGTGCACGGGCTCGGCGCCAACCACCGCAACAACGACCTCTCGGACGATCTCTCGCTCGCGCGGCACCTCGGCGCGTCGGGTCGAGACGTGTGGCTGCTCACGCTGCGGAGCGGCGTGCCGATGCGCTCGTTCCTGGACGCCTGGCGGGTCCGGTTCTCCGCGATGGTCCACCACGACGTGCCCATCGCGGTGGCCGAGGTGCTGGCGCGCACCGGCGCCACGCAGCTCGACTACGTGGGGTTCTCGATGGGGGGCATGCTGCTCTACGCCTCGCTCGCGCACACCCTCGACGTCGGGCACGTCCGTCGCGTGGCCATCGTCGGCTCCCCCGCAATCGTGCGGCCGCCGATCCGCGTGCCGGTGCCGGCCCTTCTGGCGAAGATCCCGGGGCGACTCTTCCCGACCTTGCGCCTGCGCCTAGCGGCGCGGCTCTGGGCGTTCGCCGCAGAGTGGTTCCGCACCCCGGCGCACCACTGGGTCTACAACCCGCGCAACGTGTCGCCCGGCGTCGGCCGTGCGGCGCTGGCCAACGTGGTCGAGGACATCCCCGGGCCACTCAACCGTGACTTCGCAGCCTGGGCGGCCGGGCCCGGTGGTGCGCTGACGCTCGACGGAAAGCCCGTGCTCGATCGCCTGCACGACGTCACGGTGCCCGCGATCTTCTTCGCCGGCGTGGCCGATCGCCTGGCGCCCCCAGACGCGGTCCGGGCGGCTTACGACGCCTGGGGCCTCAGCGCGAACCCGGACAAGGCCCTGGTGCTGCTCGGTAGCCAGCACGGCTCGCGCGCGGACTACGGCCACGGCGATCTGGCGGTGGGCACTCACGCCAGAGAGGACGTCTTCGAGCCGCTCTGCGCGTTCCTGGCGTGCGGGTGAGATCAGAACTGACCTGCGAGCCCAAAGCTGGCGCCGTGGCGACCGATCCCCAGCCGAGGCGTCGCCGCGAGCGTGCCGCCTCGGGTCCTGGGCCGCGCGGGTTGCTCTTGGTACGCGATCACCGACGCGTCGATGGCGCTGGCAGCGATCACGCCCGCGCCCAGCCCGAGGACCGCGCCCGGGAGACAGCCCCAATCCCCCGAGTCGCCGCTGATCGCGCAGCCGCCCAGCGCGCCGAGCATCGGCATCGCGACGCGCACGCCGAAGCTCCCCACGGAGTTGCCCCCTTCGCCGTGCGCCGCGTGCACGATGGGCCCCCCGAACAGGTAGCCGACGGCGCCCACCGGCGGGGCGGCGAACAGCAGCGTGATCGACGCGACGTCCGCCAGCAGGATCTCGCCCCCATACCAGCGCTCGCGCGGCTTCTGCTCCGGGCGCTGCCGCGGCTCTTCCCGCTCGTCATCGACCGGGGCCTCGTCGGCGTGGGGTTCCGCTTCGAACGCCGGGTCGGCGGGGAATTGCGCCGGAGGCGGCGGCGCTGCGCCGGGTTCGCCCGCGGGGGAAAGAGCCCACGGGTCGGGCGGTTCGTCCGCGCGGCTCGGCGTCGTGCTGCCGAAGAGCACCACGAACAGCAGTGCGCATCGCCGCCGATTCACGCGTTCACCTCACAGCCCCCAGCCGCCGCTCGAGATGATGTTGCTGCCGTTCACGTAGCGCGCGTCTTCCGACAACAGGAAGCGCGCGGCGGCCACCGCGTCGCGGAGCTCGCCCAGGTGACCTGCTGGGATGGTCTTCACCATCTTCTCGAGCTCTTCGGGCGGCGCCGACCCGGACGCGATGAACCCCGGGGCGATGGTGTTGACCGTGATGCCGTGGGGGGCCAGGGCCCGGGCCAAGGTTCGCGCTAGCACCAAGACCCCGACCTTGGCGACGTAGTGCGCGGTGACCCCCGGCTGCGCGCCGGCCCGATCGGCGTTGGCCATCGAGAACGCGATGATGCGACCCCACTTCCGTTCGATCATCGCCGGCGCGGCGCGCCGTGCGCAGTAGAAGAACGAGTCGAGGTTCTCACCGAGCATGGTGCGCCAGCCCTCCGGCGTCTCCTTCATCACGTCCACGCGGTGGTACGGCCCGGCGGCGTGGATCAAGGCGTCGGGTGAGCCCAGCTCCCGCTCGACGGTCGCGAACAGTTCCTCGACCTGCTCGGGATCGCCGACGTTGGCGCGCACCCCCAGCCCGCGCGCGCCCTGGGCCGCCAGCGCGGTCTCGGTCTCTCGAGCCGCGGCTTCGCTCGTGCGATAGCAGAACGCCACGTTCACTCCGCGCGCCGCGAGCTCGAGCCCGATCGCTCGCCCGATGCCGCGCGCCCCCCCGGTGATCAGCGCCGTCTTCATGAGGGGCGAGGTTAGTTCGAAATGCCCACGAGGGCAGCCCGATCCGCCGGGCGAGCGCGACTACCGGTCCGTGACGGGGTCGTGGCACCATCCCCCGGGTGACCGTCGTTCGGGCCCTGCGCTCGCTTCTGCTCCTGGGTCTCTCGGCCTGGGCTCTGGCGAGCGCGTGCACGCACACCGACGTCGTCGCGCGGGGCCTGCTCGACGACGCCGGCGTCGGTGGCACGGGCGGAAGCGGGGGGTCGATCGTGATCGACGGCGGCGACGCAGGTCCAGGCTGCGTGCCGTGCTCGGACGATTTCACCCAGGTGCTGAACTGCGACGGCAGCGTGAAAGAGGTCTGCCCGGAGTCGCAGCTGTGCGGCGCGGGGACCTGCATGGCGCCGTGCGACGCCGCCGCAGCCAACCGCTCGACCGTGGGCTGCGACTACTACGCAGTGACGCTCGACGCCATCGGGGCCGGCTTCGGCGGCTGCTTCGTGGCGTTCGTCGCCAACACGTTCAAAGAGGCCGTGCACGTTCAGGCCAGCTGGGGCGGGACGGCGATCAGCATGGCGGCGCACGCCAAGATCCCCAAGGGCACCGGGCTCGGCATCAGCTATCAACCTTACGACCCGGCGGTGGGCATTCCGGCGGGCGAGGTCGCGATCCTTTTTCTGGCCAACGACCCGGTGCCGCACGGCAACTGGCTCGCGCCGGCGGCGTGTCCCGTCCCCGCCGCGATCGGCCTCGACGCCCACGTGCACTATGGCCTGAACCTGAGCAACGGTCGGGGCAAGGCCTTCCACATCACCACCGATAGGCCGGTGGTCGCCTATCAGATGTTGCCATATCGCGCGGCGTTCGCCGCCACCACCGGCGCGACCCTGCTCTTGCCGACCAGCGCGTGGCACACCAACTACATCGCGGTCGAGGCCTGGGGCGCGGCCTACGACCAGGGGCTGCCGATCCCGCCGTCGTTCGCCTTGGTGGCCCAGAGCGACGCGACCACCGTGAAGTTCGTGCCGAAGCACGCCATCAAAGACGGCATCGACCTGAAAGGCGTGTCCGCCGGCGCCCTCGCGACCTACACCTTGAACGCCGGCGAGACCATCGAGATCCTGCAGGAAGAGGACTTCACCGGCAGCCCCATCGAGTCGGACAAACCCATCGGCCTCTTCGCCGGCCACCTGGGGCTCAGGATCCCCTCCGACGTCAACTGGAGCGATCACGCCGAGCAACAGATCCCGCCGGTGCGCGCCCTCGGCAGCGAGTACGCAGTGGTCAGCTACCGCGACCGCGTCCCGGGCGTGCCCGAGAAGCGGCTCCACCGGATCGTGGGTGCGGTCGGCGGCACCGCCCTCGAGTTCGACCCGCCGCTGCCCAACGCGCCCAGCACCATCGGTCTGGGCGACGTGGCCGTGGTCGAGTCCGACGAGCCCTTCGTCGTGAAGAGTCAGGACGCCGACCACCCGTTCATGGTCTTCACCTACATGTCCGGATCCGACCAGCTGGCCTCGCAGGGCGCCCCCGCCGGCTATGGCGATCCGGAGTTCTTGCGCATCGTCCCCGGTCTTCAGTACTTGCGCCGCTACGTGTTCTTCACCGATCCGACCTACCCCGAGACGAACTTGGTGGTGGTGCGGCGCAGGGGCAAGACCGGCTTCGCCGACGTCGAGCTCGACTGCGCCGGCGCGCTCGGGGGCTGGAAGCCCGTCGGCGCCGGCCAGACCTACGAGTACACGCGCGTCGATCTCAGCCGGCACAACTTCGAGCCGCAGGGGAAGTGCGACAACGGCCGCCACGAGATGAAGAGCGCCGAGAGCTTCGGGCTCTGGGTCTGGGGCTGGGGGTCACCGGAAACGCGGCCCGGCAAGTTCCCACCCTGCGCCGTGACCGAGCCCGACAACTCGTGCGACGTGAGCTACGCGTACCCCGCGGGCGAGAACGTTCGGCCGATCAACCAGGTGTACGTGCCGCCGATCCCGAAGTGAGCGCGTTTCAGTCCGCGCCAGAGTCCTTCGACCCGCAGCTCACGCCGTCGCCGCCCCCGTCGGGCGGGTCGAAGGCGTGGGTGAGCTGCACCGCGCCGGACACGGTGTACGCGTCTGCGGCGAAGCTGAGCTGATTGCCCGCCGGTACCTTGAATCCGCCGCCGGTGACCTCCACGGCGGCCAAGGCGCCCGACAGGTTCTGGGCGCCGAGGCCGTAGTCGTCGAGCGACGCCGTCAACCAGTACGGGCCGGTGCCGACAACGATGCCGCTCACCGTCACCTTGCCGCTGCCCGAGACGTCGCCGCACGCGACGTTGCCCCCGCCGAACATCGCGGAGGAGGACGTGAGCTGGGGCTTGTCAGTGAGCAAGACCGTCACCGGCCCTTGCCCGTTGCCCTTCGGCGCCACGCTCGCGGCGCGCGTGACCTCGACCGTGAGCTTGCGCAGCGCCCAGAGCTTGCGGGTGACGCCTGTGCCCTGGCCGGCGGTGAGCGGCAAGGCCGCGAGGGGAGCGTTTTCGACGATACCCCCGGAGAGATCGATGCCCGCGACCCACACGCCGGGGAAGGGGAAGTCCATCGGCGTGCCGAGCAAGCTAGTGTCGTCGATGAACAACGCCCGCGCGTAGAGCTGGGCCGGCATCGGCAGGTTGTCGAACCGGATCGGTTGGGCGGTGAGGTTGGCGAGGGTGTCTTCGGGCTGGCCGCCGTCGGGGCTGGTGGCCGGCAAGACGGCGCCGGCGACCGCTTTCACCTCGCCGCCGTCGGCGAGCTCGATCTGCGCCGTGTCGAAGATCTGCACGACCAAGACTCCCTTGCCGTCCAGCTTGGGATCGCTCGGCAAGAACTTCATCGCCTCGGGGGCGAGCTGGATGCAGGCCGCAGCGAGCGTGCTGGTGGTCGGCGGAGCGCAGGGCACCGTCACCGTGCCGCCGGTCCCGCCGGAGCCCCCAGCGTCGCCGCCCGACCCCGCCGTGCCGCCGCTACCGGCCGTGCCGCCGCTACCGGCCGTGCCGCCCCCTGCGCCCGCGGCGCCGCCGCTGCCTCCGCCGCCGTCCTTGCCGCCCGTGCCGGCCTTTCCGCCCCCTTCGTCCGAGTCGTCGCCGCAGTGGAGCAGCACGGTCGAAACACAGCAAATCGCGAGAGCGCCCCAGAGTCGTCGGACCATCCGCAGACGATATCACGCGGGCGCCCCACCGGATCTACACTCGGCGAACCATGACCGACCCCCCCAAGCGACCGCTGCTCGACCCGTCGAAGATCGCCCCAGCGGCGCGAGCGAAGATGGAGCAGAGCCATGCCGACGTCGTGCGCGAGGTCGCCCGCGCGATCGACGCGTCGGCGGTCGTGGTCGTGGGCATGGCGCAGAACCCCCATGTCAAGAAGGTCAAGCAGGCCCTCGACCGGGCAGGCGTCGAGTACCGCTACCTGGAGTACGGCAGTTACCTCTCCGAGTGGCGTCGCCGGCTGGCGATCAAGCTCTGGAGCGGCTGGCCGACCTTCCCGCAGGTGTTCGTCAAGGGGACGCTGATCGGCGGCGAAGACCTCACGGTCGCTGCGCTCGAGGACGGAAGCCTGAAGCGAATGCTGGAGCGCGACTGATGCGGCTCGCCGCGTCGCTGGCCTGCGCGGTGGCGCTCTTCGCGCACGGTGAGCCCGCCTCGGCGTGCTCGTGCGTCGAGCCGGAGCCACAGCTGCTCTCGCCCGGGAGCGTGGGGCTTTCGCCGCTCAACGCCCGGGTGCGCGTGGCGCTGCCGGGGCCGGGGACCGGCGCGGGCCAGCACCAGATCGTGCTCCGCGCGCGGGGCGGCAGCGCCGTTGTCGTGAGGCGCGTCGAGAGCCTGCTCTCGAGTCGGGTCTACGTCGAGCTCGTCCCCGAATCACCCCTCGCTCCCGACACGCGGTACGAAGTCGCGCTGGTGGTCAAAGATCGGCGCCCGGGCACGCTGGTGTTCGGCACCTTCGAGACCGGCTCCGAGACGGACACCACCCCGCCCATCGGCGGCACGCTGGGCAAGCCCGAGGTGTACAAGACCTCGCCGTGGTCCGGGACGTCCTGCTCGATCGGCACGCCCTGGGTGTCGATCCCGGTGACGGCCCGGGGCGCCGATCCGGGACACGTCGGCGTGCGGCCGCTGTACGCCGTGTGGGCGGCAGATGCCAGCGGACGGCTGGACACCCGCGGACCCGCGACGACGTTCCTGCACCCGAGCGAAGGCGCGCTCACCTTGGGCAAGACGTCGTACTGCGATCCGGACGACTTCCCGCTGCCGCGTCGCGGCCGGCTGACGATCGGTGTCGCCCTGATCGACGACGCCGGCAATCGTGGCGCAGTCCAGCGCATGGTGATCGACGTCTCGGCGGCGCGCGCATACCCCTCGAGGCGGCGATGAGAGCGGCGATGGCGGCGATCGTGCTCGTCGGGTGCGCGGCCGCGCCGGCCCCACCCTCACCGCGCGTCGTCCCGACGGCCGGGCCGCGCCCGGAGCCGACCCGAGCCGAGGGGACCGTCGCCAAGGCGCCGCCGACGATCGAGATCGCGCTCGGCGGCTTCGCCGCGTGCCTGCGCCTGCGGGGTGCGCTGCACTGCTGGAAGCGCGACGCGCCCGTGACGCCCCCGCTCTCGAAGAGCGTTCCGTCCATGCCCGGTCTGAATGCCGTGACCCACGTCGGGTTCGGCTACGGCCACGCCTGTGCCCTCGCCGCCGGCGGGCGTGTCTGGTGCTGGGGCGACAACGAGCACGGCCAGCTCGGCGTGGGCAGCGCCGAAGAGCGGCGCGGTGCGCCCGAGCGCGTCCCCGGTATCGAAGGCGCGACCGATCTCGCCGTCGGGCTGTTCCACACCTGCGCACTCTCCGGCGACCGAAGCGTGACCTGCTGGGGTTGGAACCGGAACGGGCAAACCGGGAGCGACACCGAGTACGCCCCAGCGGCGCGCGAGCTGGTCCTGCCCGAGCCCGTGCCGGGCCTGACCGGCGCCGTCGAGATCGAGGCCGGACGCAACCACACCTGTGCGCGCACGGTGCGCGGCTGGGAGTGCTTCGGATCTGCTCAGTTCGAGAGCCAGCGCTCGCGCACCGGTGGCCAGAGCCCGGAGCCCGCGCCGGTGGACGAGCTTTCGGACTTCGCCTCGCTCTCGCTGCACGACGAGACGGCGTGCGGCGTCACGTCGAGCGGGGTCGCCTGCTACGGCAGCGGTGCGTTCAGCTTGCTCGTCAGTCGGCCGATGCGCACCGACCGGCCCATCCCCGTGGCCGTCCCCGGTGCGACCTCGGTGGCCGTCGGTGCGTACCACGCCTGTGCCATCACCCAGCGAGGGCGGGTGGTTTGCTGGGGCCTGGACACCGATGGGCGCCTGGGGCGCGGCCGTGTGATCGAGGGCTACGAGCCGAACCCGCCGGAAGAGGTCGCGGGCCTGACCGGCGTTCGGTCGCTCGCGCTCGACGCCACGGGCACCTGCGCCCTCACCGTGCGGGACGAGCTCTATTGCTGGGGATCGCTGCCGCACCTGCCGGTGGCCCCGCGAGCCGCGAGCGCGATTCCGGTCCGCATCGCGGTCGAGTGAACCCCAGAGCCAGCCGTCACTCGCAGTATTGCTCGAGATACGAGTCGTCGCAGCCGTCCCCCGACGTCGGCGAGAACTGGGTGCCGGCCTTGGGGCCCGAGTCGCAGACGCAGCTCCACGCGCCCTCGGCCATTTCGCAAGACAGAACCGTCGCGCCGCACTTGTACGTGCACGAGCTTTCCGAGCCGCCGCTGCTGCAGGTCATCCCCGGATCGCACTTCGCGAGCGTCACGGCCGCCTCGGTGCACGCCGGGGCGAGCTTCAAGTCACCATCGGGGTCGCAGGCGGACGGGTTCTTCGCGACGCAGGACACCGCCGCGTCGAACTCGGCACCGCAGCCGGCCTGCTCGGCCTTCGCGCGATCCTCGGCGAGCTCGGTCTCGCAGGCGGTCGCGCTCTGGGTCTCGGCGCAGGGCAGCTTGGCGATGGCCTCGCACGCGGCCTTGGCGTCGCCGGCGCCCCCGCCCTGGCTCACCCCCGTGACCTGCCCCGAGCCCGACGAGCCGCACGCCGCCAGGCCGAGGGCGACGACCGTTCCCAACCCGCGTCGCATGCGACTCGTGATAGCACGCCGGCCGGGTTTGTCGCGCCCCGCCCCGGAATTCCACTCATGAAGTCGCCTGGCGGCGCCTGCGCCCTTCGCGGTGACGCTTCGCGGCGCGCCCGCGCGCGGATTGCCCGAGCACTCCACCGCTGCTACGGAGACGCGCCCGCGCTACACTCGGGCGTTGATCGGGTCGAGGAGGCTTATCGTGAAACGAGCTTTGGCGGTCATCCTGGCTGCGGTGTGCACAGTGCTGGTTGCGTGCGCGTCGACGGACGAAGGCAGTACAGGATCGTGTGGCAACGCCGTCAAGGACGGCGTCGATCAGTGCGACGGCGCGGACTTTGGCGGGCAGACCTGCCAGACCCTGGGCTTCAAGGGCGGCACGCTCGCCTGCAATCCGGCGACCTGTCAGCTCGACATCGCCACCTGCTGCCAGGACACCTGCATGCAGGTCGGCGACACGCAATGTCAGGGCAACCTGCTCCAGACCTGCACCCAGCAAGCCAGTGGCTGCCGGGGCTGGGCGCCGACCGCTGACTGTGCGCAGACCGCCGGGGGCGTGTGCCAGGGTCAGAGTGGCAAAGCCGCGTGCTCCACCAGCTGCGTCAGCGCGTGCCCGACCACGGGCGCCACCCAGTGCAACGCCGGCGCCATCGAGCAGTGCAACGCCAACACCGCCACTGGCTGCAACGAGTGGCAGAAGCTCGACGACTGCGCGGCCAAGGGCCTGAGCTGCGACCAGAGCAGCGGCATTGCCATCTGCGGCGCGACCTGTACCAACCAGTGCACCAAAGTGGGTGACACCGTGTGCAGCGGCAACGTGCTGCGCACCTGCCAGCAAGGAACCGACGGCTGTCTGACCCTGGCCACCACCGCGGATTGCGCCGCGACCGGCCAGGCGTGCACCACCGTCGGGGGCAAGGCTCAGTGCACGACCTCGTGCAACAACAAGTGTAGCTCGGTGGGCCTGCAGAACTGCGTGGCCAACGTGCTCTCGACGTGTGCCACCGACGCCAACGGCTGCCTGGTGTGGAACTCGACCGAGGACTGCTCGCTCAAGAACATGTACTGCAAGCTGGCGGGCGCCGGAAAGGCGAAATGCGAGGGCATTTGCACCGATCCGTGTCCCACGCTGAACGCCAAGAAGTGCAATGCCAACCTGATTCAAGAGTGCAAGGTGGGGGTCAACGGCTGCCAGGACTGGCAGGTCACCACCACCTGTGCGCTCGGTCAGAAGTGCGAGGCCAGCGGGTCGACCTATTCGTGCGTGGCCGGCAACTCCACCGGCGAGGACTGCGGCGGGGTGGTGCCGATCAAGGCGGGCAAGAACACCATCAACTGGACGGCGACCAAGAACGACTACTTGAACTCGATCCCTGCGGCGTGCTCGGCATCGAGCTACTCCCTTCTGGGTCCCGACCTGGTCTTGGTCTACCAGGCTGGCTTCACCGGTAGCCTCGAGTTCAGCGTCGACAAGCCCGTGAGCTCGTACATGGTGGTGGCCGTGGCCAGCGGCACCTGCGGCAGCATCGGCACGCCGGCGGCGTGCGTCGCCCTGAAGGACTACTCGTACACCACCGTCAGCGGCAGCGTGAACGTGACCGCCGGGACGACTTACTTCTTCTACGTCGGCAAGCTCAACTACAGCACCG
This sequence comes from Myxococcales bacterium, assembly GCA_016191785.1. GTDB lineage: Bacteria > Myxococcota_A > Polyangia > Polyangiales > Polyangiaceae > JADJKB01. The sequence continues at coordinate 10,446 of JACPVJ010000121.1, forward strand.
CCACGCCGCTCGACAACCCGCTGGTGATCACCCTGGCAGAGGTCAATTGCAGCACCTTCGCCGCCAGCGCCGTGACCCTCAGCCCCGCCAACGCGGGGACCAGCAGCTCGCTCAAGCCGACGCTCACTGCAGACTTCGACGTGCCGCTGAGCACCACCTCGAGCTGGACGGTCAAGGTGACGGGCACCAAGGGCACCAACCTCACCTTCAGCTATCCGAACTCGGCGGTCACCTGGACCAACGCCAACAAGACGATGAACATCGCCCTTCCGGCCGCGCTGCCGGCGGGCGAGGTGGTGACCGTGGATCTTTCCGGTTTCACCGACACCAAATGCACGAAGGCCATCGCCAAGCCCACCTGGCAGTTCACGGTGATCACGCCGCCCTGTCAGCCGGGCGCCGGTGGGCTGCTCGGGACGACCAAGACGATGATGGGCTCAGTCGGCACGAGCTACATCTACTACACGGGCGCGGATCAAGACGCGAACGGCTACGTCTACTTCGGCCACACGAGCAGCCTGTGGCGCATGCACAAGGTCACCAAGACCAAGGAGCTGCTCACCTCCGACAGCGGTGTGCTCGGCTACGGCATGCTGATGAGCGGCGCCACGCCGTTCGCCATCGAGTACAAGCTGATGTCCGCGGGCTTGTCCGGCTACCTGTTCAAGCTGGTGCCTCCGACCTGGGGCTCGCAGGACTTCCTGGTCTTCCCGTCGACGCCCGCGCCGGCTTCGTCCGGGTACCCGCGCTCGGGCGCCGAGTACAAGGGCAAGCTCTACCTGATCAACGGCGTCAGCACCACGAGCTACGCGACCGAGATCTGGTCGGTCAGCGCTTCCGGCACCGCGCCGGTGACGGCGACCCTCGAGGCCTCGTTCACCGGCGAGGCGTACTGCAACGGCCTGGCCGTCGACGACAAGTACTTCTACGCGGCGTGCGGCAACCTCGAGCGCCTGGTGCGCGTCGATCGGAGCACCAAGGCGGTCACGCTGATCACCAACGCCTTCGATCTGTACAACAGCACGTACGCGAACGGCCTCGCCGCTCACGACACGAACAACGACGGCACGGCCGACTTCCTCTACTTCCGAGGCGCCCGGCCCGAGGTCTACTTCGTGTGCAACCCCGCGAGCGCCACCCCCTATGCCGACGTGCTGACCGCCTTTGGCACCAGCACCAGCACCAGCTCGTACACCGGCCTGGGCTTCGACGCGGCGAACAAGACCCTCTACGCCATCGACAACAGCACCTACCAGCTCTGGTCGGTCAAGTGATTCGCCTCCGCCCGTCTTTTCCGCCCGATTCGTGCTACTCTGGACCCGCTGGCGCAGTGTGAGCCCGAGGCTTCAGGCGCGAGCGTGTAGGGTCTAGCTTTGGAGACAATGTCATGAATGCACCCCTTCGTTACGCCGGCTATGCCGCCATGGGTTTGATCTTGGGCGCTGCCCTCTCGAGCGCGTGCAGCGCCAGCGACACCGGTAACAGTGGCGGTGGTGGTGGCGGCGGCGCCGGCGGCAGCAGCGCTTCGGGTGGCAGCGGCGGTGGCAGCGCTTCGGGCGGGACGGGTGCGGGCGGTCAAGACGGCGGGGGCACCGGTGGCGGAATCGTGATCGACAGCGGCGGGGACAGCCCGATCAACCCCGACGCCGCGTGCGACCTGCAGAAGTACGAGGCCACGGTCACCAAGGCTCCGGTGGACGTGATCTTCGTCGTCGACAACTCGTGCTCGATGGGCGAGGAGATGAAGGGCATCCAGGACAACATCAACGTCAACTTCGCTCAGATCATCGCGTCGAGCGGGATCGACTATCGGGTGATCATGATCGGCGAGCACGGTGGGTACAACACGCCGTCGAGCTACGAAGCGTCGATTTGCATCGGCCCGCCCCTCGGCGGCAAGCCCTGCACCGGCGTCGGGCAGAACACCGCGCCCAGCAACAACCCGCCGGTCTTCTACCACTACGATCACGACGACGTCGAGAGCACCGACGCGTGGTGCAAGATGCTCGACTGGTACAAGAAGCCCGATCGCTACAACCTGGCGCCGGGCGGCTGGTCCGAGTGGCTGCGCAAGGAGGCCCTCAAGACCTTCGTGCTGGTGACCGACGACGCGATGAGCTGCAAGTGGCCGTACACGGGGACGTACCCGCCGTCGTGCAGCGCCAACGGTACCGGGTGCTACACCGACGGGAGCTCCGGGTCCCAGGCGTCGGCCGCCGCTCAGGCCTTCGACACCGACATTCTGGCGCTCGATCCCGTGCAGTTCGGCACCGCGCAGAAGCGCAACTACGTGTGGCACAGCCTGAGCGGGGTCATCAAGAACTCGGCGTCTACCTTGGGGGAGTACCAGCCGACGGACCCCATCGTGCCGTACTCGTCCAAATGCACGACGGCGGTCAACTCGGGCCCCGGCACCCAGGCCCTCAGCATCTTGACCGGCGGCCTGCGCTACCCGGTGTGCGACGGTGCCGGCTTCGACGTGGTGTTCAAGAAGATCGCCGAGGGCGTGATCAAGGGCGCCAAGATCCAGTGCGACTTCCCGATCCCCGCTCCGCCCACCGGCAAGGAGCTGGATCCGAAGACCATCCAGATCCAGTACACCCCCAGCAAGGGGGGCAGCGCCGAGACCTTCACGCAGGTGGCCGACGCGAGTCAGTGCAAGCCGGGCGCGTTCTACATCTCCGGCGATCTCGACGCGGGAACGGGGGACGCGGCGGACGGCGGCGGCGCCAAGTTGGTGCTCTGCACCGACGCCTGCAACAAGGTCCAGGGCGACGACTCGGCCAAGATCGAGATCCTGGCGCTCTGCAAGACCGGCGGGCCGAACTGAGCGGCCGGCTCTAACGCTGGGCCCGGCTCGGCTGTCATCGTATCGAGCCATGACGAGCCGTGCTCTCCGATGACGCCACTCGAGCCTGGGTCCACCGCGCGCGGCGGGGCGAGCCCGCCGCCTTCGAGGCGCTGGTCCGCGCCTATCTGCGCCCGGCGTACGCCGTCGCCCTGGCCATCGTCGGGCGGCCGGCGGACGCCGAGGACGTCGCCCAAGACGCCCTCGTGCTGGCCTTCGAGCGCCTCGAGACCTGTCGGGAGCCCGAGCGGTTCGGCGCCTGGCTGCTCCAGATCGCGCGCAATCAGGCCAAGAACTGGCTCGACCGGCGAAAGTTGCGGGACGTGCCAGCCGGCGAGGGCGCTGAGGAAGTCGACCCGGGCGCCCTTCCTGACGCGAGCGCCGAGCGCGGCGCGTTGCTCCGGGCCCTCGGGGCGCTCAGACCCGCCGAGCGCGAGGTGGTGCTGCTCCACGACCTCGAGGGCTTCACCCATGGCGAGATCGCCTCGGCCCTCGGGATCTCCGAGGTCCACTCGCGCCAGCACTTGTTCCAGGCCCGACAGCGGCTTCGAGCCGCGCTCGGCTCGGCATCGGAGGGCCACACATGACTGACGATCCGGTCGATCTGTCCGCGCTCGATCCCGCGCGCGACTCGGCCCGCTGGGAGGCGCGGATCGGCGCCGTCACCACCCGGGTGCTCGCGGCGCGACGGCGCAAGGTGAGCGTGGGCGACCAGCTCGCGCTCTGGGCCCGCCCGTCGATGGCGGTGGCCGCGAGCCTGGCGCTGGTCACCTGGGCCGGCGTCTGGGCGTTCGGCGGCCTAGCCCCCGCCGTCCAGCGATCGAGCGACCCTGCGATCGAGCTGGCACGCTGGGCGTCGACCGGCGAGCTGCCCGCGACGCCGCAGTTGATGAAGCTCCTGGGAGACTCGCATGGCCGAGACTGAATCCAGCCCGCGCACGGTGCGGTTGATGACCGCGCTGCTCTTGGTCGGCACCTTCGCGGCGGGCACGCTGACCGGCGCGGGTCTGGTGCGCTTCGTCGGACCGCCCGGTCCGCCGCCGATGGGTCCACCTGGTCCGCCGGGCCCGCTCGGGCCGTTTCCGGCCGACGAGCTCGGCCTCTCGCCCGAACAGCGGCGCCAGGCCCACGCCATCATCGAGCGACATCGGCCCGAGCTCGACGCAGTGCTCAGGAGCACCTTCCCACGAGTGCGCGAGATCAACGATCGCATCGAGCGCGAGCTGATCGAGATCCTGACCCCCGAGCAGCGCCAGCGCCTCGAGCAGATCAAGGCGACACGTCCGCCGCCGCCGTTTCCGCCGCCGCCGGGCCCGCCACCGCCCGGCGCGCCGCCACCGCCCGGCGCGCCGCCGCCCGGCGCGCCGCACTAACGAAAGCTCTCGCTCGTCGGTCTTGGTCTCGACACCAAGGAGAAACGAAGATGACGAAAGCTCGGCAGATGATCTGGTCCGCGACTGCGATTCTGCTCTTCGGTTGCAGCGGCGCCGAAGGCCCCCCGGTCGGCGACTCGAGTCGCGCGGTGGTCGCGCCTCCCGCCTCGGCGGGCGAAGCTCCGCGGCCGCCCCACGGCCCGCCCCCGGAAGCGCTGGCGGCGTGCCAGGGCTCGTCCGACGGTGCACCGTGCAGCGTCGACCTCGCGGAGCTCGAGATCCCTGGCGTGTGTCGCAAGGGCCCCAAGGGCGAGCCTCAGCTAGCGTGCGTGCCGAGCGCTCCTCCGCCCGGACATCCGGGGCCGCCGCCCGAGGCCATCGGCGCGTGCAAAGCGCAGAGCGCCGACGCAAGTTGCAGTGTGAAGCTGGGCGACGAGATCATCACCGGCAAGTGCCTCGGGCCGCCCCAGGGTGAAGGGCCGCTCGCGTGCATCCCCAAGAATCTTCCACCCCAAGGTCCGCCGCCCGAGGCCCTCGCGGCTTGCGCGGGCCTCACTGCCGACGCGGCCTGCAGCGTGAAGCTGCCTCCGAAGACGATCGACGGAACGTGCCGGAGCGGTCCCGGCGGAACGGGGCCGCTGGCGTGCGCGCCGAAGCCGCTGCCGGTTCCCTGACGCAGCCCGCTCGGTCAGGCAGCCTTCGCGCCGTTGACGACCCGGACCGGTGAGATACAAAACACTACATGGGCGACTACACCCGCAGCCGCGTCTTGAGCCTGCGCATGGACGCTGCCCTGCTCGAAGCCGTTCGCGAGAGCGCGCGCAGGGACGGACGCAGTGTTTCCGGGCAGATCGTCTTCTACGTGCGCGACCGAGTCGAGCCTGCCGTTGCGGGACCGAAACCGCTTCGATGGATCAGCGGCTGGCTATCGGATCGCGGCGACGCGGGAAGCTTGTCGCAGTTCCAGAGCGGGCGCGCCGAGGCCAGCGCCAAGCTGCGCGCTGCGGTGCGCCGAAAGGCGCGCCGCAGATGAAGGAGTATGTGCTCGACACCCATGCCTTCGTGTGGTGGGCGCAGAGCCCGAAGCGGCTCGGGCGGCTGGCCCGCCGCGCGCTCGGGGCGGTGGACACCGGCAGGGCGCGCGCCTGGAGTCTCGTCGAAGTGGTTTGGGACTGACCGCCGCCCCCACGAAAACCACCGGTCCAGGCTGAGATCCGCGGGTGCCAGTTGCGCGCCCTGCCGGGCGGGGGTACCTCGCCCGGCGATGACACTCCGAGCTTCGACCGCGGCCGCGGTACTGGTTCTCTTGGGCGCCACCGGCTGCGGGGGTGGCGACGACGACACCGAGAGGAAGAACCAGAGCACCGAAGATCTGATCTTCGTCGCCGACGAGGACAGCGGCACCATTTCGGTGATCGAAGAGCACGCAAATCGCGTCCTCACAGCGATCGCGCTGCCGGACATGTACATGCCGCACAACGTGCAGGCCTCTCCCGACGGCAAGAGCGTGTGGGTCGCGGCGCCGCCGATGATGGCCGGTCATCCGGATCAGGCCATCGTGATCGATCCGCAGACGCTGAAGATCACGTCCACCATCGACCTCGGGGACGACCTTCACGTCGCCCACGTGGTGCTCGACCCGGCGTCGAAGCACGCCTACGTCACGGCCAACGAGGGCAACCGCGTGATCGAGATCGACGCCGAGACTCGAGCGGTGACGCGCACCATCGACCTGGGGGCCGGCAGCGGCCCGCACGGCGCGCGGTTCTGTCGCGATCGACTGTACGTGGCGGGCATGAGCTCGAAGAGCCTGATCGTCGTCGACCTGGCGAAGGGCACCTCCACCGAGGTCGATCTGGGCGGCGTGGCCGTGCAGACCGCCTGCACCCCCGACGGCAAGTTCGTGCTCGCGTCGCTCTACGACACCAAAGAGGTCGTGCGCTACGAGATCGACACCCAGAAGCTCGCCCGGGTCGCGCTGCCGGCGGGGTCCCAGGGCCCGGTGCAGCTCTATCCCTCGCCGGACTCGGGCACGGTCTGGGTCTGCGACCAGGGCATGCTCGAGGGCCGACCCGCCTCCAACAAGCTCTACGCCGTGGACGTGGGCCAGGCGAAGGTGTCCGGCACGGTCGAGGTCGGAAGCGGCGCGCATGGCGTGGTGGTCAGCGACGACGGCGCCCTGGCCTACGTGACCAACGTGGCCGACGACTCGGTGTCCGTGGTGGACACCGCGGCTCTGTCGGTGGTGGCCACGATTTCGGTCGGGACCAAGCCCAACGGCATTTCCCACTGGCACCGCACCGGCGGCATGCCCTAGGGCTTGCGCCGGCCGGGCCCGGGCCCAACACACTGGCCGTGACCCAGCTTCACGAGTTCCAGGTCAAGACCATCGACGGCGTCGAGCAGACGCTCGAAGAGTTCGCGGGCAAGACCCTGCTGGTGGTCAACGTCGCCTCGAAGTGCGGCTTCACGCCCCAGTACCGCGGCCTCGAAGAGGTGTATCGGCGCAACAAGGACCGCGGGCTGGTCGTGCTGGGGTTCCCCTGTGACCAGTTCGGCCATCAAGAGCCCGGGGACGAGGCCGAGATCGCGTCGTTCTGCACCACCAAGTACGACGTGACCTTCCCCCTGTTCGCCAAGGTGGCCGTGAACGGCAAGGGCGCTCACCCGCTGTTCGTGCACCTGAAGCAAGCGGCCACCGGCGTGCTGGGCACCGAGGCCATCAAGTGGAACTTCACCAAGTTCCTGGTCGACAAGACCGGCAAGGTGGTCAAGCGCTACTCACCGAACGACACGCCCGAGAGCATCGAGGAAGAGATCCGGCAGCTGCTCTGAGCCTCACACGTCGCGCTCGAGCCCCGCGATCACGGCCTGGAGCACGCTCAGCCGCGCGGACTTCTTGTCGTCCGCGGCGATCAGATCCCAGGGGGCGTACTCGGTGCTGGTGCGCTCGAACATCTCGTGGGCCGCTTGCTCGTACGAGAAGCGCTTGTCACGGTTGCGGAAGTCCTCTTCCGTCAGCTTGTGCTGCTTGTGGGCCAGGTGCTTGCGCTCGTCGAAGCGCTTCATCTGCTCTTCGGCGCTGACGTGCAGCCAGAGCTTGACAAGGGTGACCCGGTCTTGAACCAGCTGCTCCTCGAAGTCGTTGATCTCTTTGTAGGCCTGTCGCCAGTCGCGCTCGGCGGCGAAGCCCTCGACGCGCTCGACCAACACCCGACCGTACCAGCTGCGATCGTAGAGGGTGACCTGCCCGCGCCCCGGCAGGTGCCGCCAGAAACGCCACAGATAGTGGTGCGCCCGCTCTTCGTCGGTGGGCGCGGCGATGGGGATCACGCGGTATTGCCGGGCGTCGAGCGCCCAGATGATGCGTCGGATGGCGCCGCCCTTGCCCGCGGCGTCCCAGCCCTCGAACACCACGGTGAGCGAGCGGCCCTTCTTCGGCAGCCGGCGGCAGAGCTTGGCGAGCCGCGCCTGGAGCGCCGGCAGCTTCTCGTCGTACTCCTCTTCGGACACCTTGCGGCTCAGGTCGAGGCTGTCGAGGAGCGTGGTCGGGTCGTCGGTGCGCACTGGCGGGGCGGGCGTGGCCGAGCGCGCGGGCCTCGCGAGCGCGGCCTTCAGCCGTTCGACCAAGTGCTCGGCGACCGTCACGTCGCGGTAGCGGGCGTCGGCGGACTCGATCACCGTCCACGGCGCGACGCCGGTGCTGGTCTTGCGCAGCGCGCGCTCGCACACGTGGCGAAAGTCGTCGTAGTGCTTGGCGAACGCCCAGTCGCGCTTGGTCACGCGGAAGCTGGTGGCCGGGTCCTTCTCGAGCTCACGGAAGCGCCGAGCCTGGTCGCGCTTGCTGACGTGGAGCCAGAGCTTGATGATCACCGTGCCGTCGGCGGCCAGCGCTTCCTCGAAGTCGACGGCGCGGCCCAGCGAAAGATCGAGCTCGGCGTCGGTGGTGGTGCCGAGCACCCGCGACACGATCGGGTCGGTGTACCAAGACCCCAGGAACACGCCGATGTGTCCGCGCTGGGGCAGCGCCATCCAGTAGCGCCAGTAGCGCGGGCGGGCGGCCTCGTCCTCGCTGGGCGGCCCGAAGGCTCGGGTGTGCAGGTAGCGCGCGTCCATCCACTCGAAGAGGTGGTTCAGCACCTCGCCCTTGCCCGCCCCCTCGACGCCGCCAATCAAGATCAGCACCGCCGGTGCCCCCTTTTCGAGCATCGCGTGTTGCAGGTTCAAGAGCTCGACGCGCGCCGCGTCGATCCGGGACTGGTACTCTTTCTTGCTCAGCTCTCGGCCGAGCTCCGCGGTCTCGAACATGCTTTTTTGGTGCCACGAAGTCGGGGCACAAAGCGAGCACCATCAGCGGGCGCGCAAGGCTTGCCGGGCGGCGGCCAAGAGGACCAGGACGGCGGCGCCCGACAGCACGCCCAGGCTGGCGCGCGACCCAGGGGCGCCGAGCCCGCACTCGAAGCCCTGGTCGTACCGGGACGCGGGAGTTGCCGGCGACCCGGCGGCCCCGGCGGCCCCGGCGGCCCCGGCGGCCCCCGCCGCCCCGGCCGCGCCGGCCGCGCCATCACCCCCGTCTTCGGCCCGCGCGAGCGAGCAGAGCAAGACCACAGCAAGAGCCCACGGTGCGCGCATGCTCAGAGCTCCACGTTCATGCCGGCCAAGAAGGTGCGGCCGGGTTGGGGGATGGTGGTCATCCGGAACTCGCCGCTGACCGGCGCCGAGTAGTGCCAGTCCGCGACGTTGTAGGCGCCGAAGTTGTACCGCACCTTCGAGCCCATCATGTCGCCGCTGAACACCACGTCCCACACCACGCCCGCGTCGGTCTTGGCCTGAGCCGGCTCGGCCGTGGTCTCGCGCCGGTCGTAGCGGCTGCCGTCGAGGGTGACGCGACTCATCACCGAGAGCGAGCGGCCGATGATCGGCACGGCGCCTTTCACCGAAGCCAGGTGCGTCGGGGAGTTGGGCACCTTGCGCAGGTCGGTGTCGTTCTTCACGTAGCGGGCGCGCGAGAACGAGTACTGCGCTGCGACCATCCAGCCTTCGCGCCAGTCGCGCCGCAGCTCGGCCTCGCCGCCCAGCACCAGCACCGGCGAGCTCGAGTTGGCCAGGTAGAGCGGATCGGCGGCCGTGCCGCTGCCGCGCCCCACGATCAAGTTGTCGACGTAGTTCGCGTAGACCGCGCCGGTGGCGTGCACGGCGCGTGTGAGGGCGTGGGTGTGCTCGAGCTCCCCCGAGTAGACGGTCTCGGGCTCGAGGCTCGGGCTCGGACGCTGCACGGAGCTCTGATAGAAGAGCTCGTAGACGGTGGGCGCTCGGAAGGCGCTGCCGCCCATCAGCTTCGTGACCCCACCCGCGTAGGGCTTGGCGATGACCGCGGCCCGGGGGTTGAGCGAGCCCTTCGACGTCTCGGGGATGCTGGTGAACTCCCACTTGAAGTAGTCGTAGCGAGCGCCCGCGTGGAGCGCGAGCGCGTCGCCGAGCTCGACGTCGCCCACGCCGTAGGCGCTCATCACCCAGAAGGGGTTCTTGTCGTCGGGCAAGAACACGCCGCCGTCGTCCTCGCCGCGCAGGCTGGCGCGGAAGTGGCGCTGGCCCTCCCCGCCCAGGGTGAAGCGCAGGGGCTTCGACGGCTGGATCACGAAGCGCTGCTCGAGCCCTGCCCACTGGCCGACGTATTTTTCCTTGGCGAGCCCGCCGTCGGCTGGGTCGTAGGGCGAGCCGGACTCGAAGACGTAGAGATTCGCGTGGGCGCGCGTCAGCGACTGGAACTGTTCGCCGAGCTTCGGCTCGAAGCGCGCCTCGACGAAGCCCCGCTTGTCGACGAAGCGGTTCCGGGGGTCGCCGAACAGGGTTTCGTACTCGGCGTGGGGCAGGGTCTTCTCGCGCTGGTGCCACAGCCACTGGACGGTCAAGTCGCGGTACCACGCGCGCCCTTGGAGGGTGGCGAGCGTCGTGTCGTCGAGCCCCCGGGCTTCGCCGTTCAGGCCGGACGGGTCGTTGCGGTACTCGGGGAAGTAGAAGTCACGCCCCGCGCCCCGCGCTCCCGCCACGCTCAGCCACACCCCGGCGTCGCGGCCGAACCGCTGGTAGGCATGGGCGCGGCCGCGCAGCATGCTGTGCTCGACCGCTGACGCCCCGACCTCGACCTTCGAGGGCTGGTCGCGCTCGTGGGTCACCACGTTGACCACGCCGAACACGGCACCGGTGCCGTAGAGCGCCGAACCCGGGCCGCGCACCACCTCGATGCGCTCGACGTCCTCGATGTCGGTGCGCCCCTCGAACCCTGGGAAGGACTGGTAGAGGATGTTGTCGTTGTACGGGTGCCCGTCGTAGAGGATCAGGATCTTGTTGCCGTAGTCGCCTGGCCGCGAGAACCCGCGGAAGCCCAAGGTGACGTAGCTGCGATCGTCGGTCAGGTAGATGCCGCGGACGCCCCGGACGGCCTCGGCGATGGTCGGGTAGCCCATGGCGCGCAGCTCTTGGCCGGTGATGATGCTGACCGACGACGGGGCCTCTTCCACGAGCTGGGTGGTGCGGCTGACGGCGCTGACCTGGGCCTCGCGCGCCAGCTCGAGGTTCAGGCTCGACTGCTTGTTGGCGTTGATCTCGACCCGGCGCTCGATCGGGCGGAAGCCCGAGAGCGACACGCGCACGCTGTGGGGGCCGACCGGGATGGTCACCACCGCCGGCGTGAAGCCCTTGGGCTCACCGTCGACCTCGATCAGCGCGTCACGCAAGTCGCTGGCGACCACCAGCGTGCCGGTCTCGAGGACCAGCCGCGGACGAATCACCGAGGTCTTGTTGGGGGCGATGTCGACGTCGACTTCAGCGGGGCGAGTCCCCGGCTTGGTCACGAACACGCGGTGCGAGCCCGGCTCCAGGCTGATGTCGGCGGGCGCCTTTCCCACTACGGGACCGGTCGGATCGTCGATGCGGATCGCGGCGCCGGCGGCGCCCTCGACCCTCAGCCTGCCGAAGATGCTCTTCAGCTTCAGCTTCACGCTGGTCTTCGAGCCGGCGGTGACGGTGAGCAGCTGCGACTGGGCCGCCTCGTACCCCGGCCGCTCGAGGATGATGGTGTACTTGCCAGCGGCCAAGCCCAAGTCGCGGGGCGCCGAGCCCCGCGGGCCCAGATCTTTGCGGTCGACGTAGATCGTGGCGTCGGGAGGATCCGACTCGACACGGATCACCGCGACGTTGGGCGCGATGCGATTGAGCGAGTCCTGAATGGCGGACTTCTGTTTCGGGTCGGTCTCGTTGTCGAGCGAGGTGGAGTAGAAGCGCCACGCGTTCGGAAATTGGCCGAGCTGCTCGTAGCACCGCGCGATGTTGAACAGGACGTTCTTGTTGGCCACGAGCCGGTTCGACAACAAGAAGTGCTCGAGCGCGCCGCTGAAGTCGCCCGCTTGGTAGCGTTTGGCGCCCAGCTGAAAGTGCAGGTCGGCCTCGTCGGCGAGATCGCTCGCGCCGGCCGGTGGGCTGAGCGCCACGAGCAGGGCCACGAGCAGCCCCGCCAGCGCGCGGGCCTCAGCGCTCCATCTTGATCTCGAGCGGGGGCTTCGGGGATTCGGTCGCGGACGCGGCGGGTGGGGCATCGGGAGGGGGTTTCTTGGCAGAGGGGGCTGCGCGGGCGGTGCGCACCGGTGCCGCGGGCTCGGCGAGCTTGGTGTCGGCACGTGGATCGACCGCGGACGGGGCGGGCTCGGGCGGAGGCGGCGGCGAAGACGACTCGACCGGGGCGGCAGCGGCCACGCTCGTGGTCGGGGTGGCGATCGGGCTGACGGCGGCTGGGTCGGGTCGCCGCGCTGCCCAGATGGCGACCCCAAGCCCCACCGCCAGCACCGCCCCAGCGGCGAACCAGACACCCAGCGGGGTGCCGTGGCCCTTTCGCTCGGCCGTGAAGTCGTTGGTCCGTGTCACGACCAGGTCGAGGGGGACCGGGGCCGACGGCGGGATGGGAAGCGGCGCGGAGGCGCGGTCGGAAGCGCCCGGCGCCACCGAAGCCAGGTGCACGCGGGTCAGGCCCGCCAGCCGCTGGATCCGCGTGATGTGCTCGACCGTCCCGTGCTGGCGGCGGTGGGCGAAGGGCAGCAGATCCATCGCCAGCTCGGCGATGCAGGGGTAGCGATCGCCGGGGTGCTTCGCCAGGCAGCGCGCGATCACGTCCGCCAATCGCTCGTCCACCTCGGGCCTGAGCTCGCGGACCGGGGTCGGCTCCGCTTCCAGGATCAACGCGCAGACCTCGGGCAGCGAATCGGCGAGGAACGGCGGCCGATGGCTGAGCAGCTCGTAGAGCACACAGCCGAGGGACCAGATGTCGGCGCGGGGGTCGGCGTCCCGGCTTCGCCGCACTTGCTCGGGTGACATGTACAGCGGCGTGCCGACCATGCTGGAGGTCTCGTGCAGCGCCTCTTGAACGGCTCCGCCGGTGAGCGCGGTCTTCGAAACGCCGAAGTCCAGCAGCTTGACCTGCCCGCGCCCGTGTCGCTCGATCAGGAACAGGTTCTCGGGCTTCACGTCCCGGTGCACGATCCCGTTCACGTGGGCCTCGGCCAGGGCGTCACAGGCCTCGAGCACCCAGTCCACGGCGTCGGCGACGTCGATCGCGCCGCGGCGCATCACCGCCGCGAGGTCTTCGCCCTCGAGCAGCTCCATCACCATGAACGGCGTGCCGTCATCCGTCTTGCCGACGTCGAGCACCCGGGCGGCGTGCTCACTCCTGAGCTTCACCACCGCGCGGGCCTCTCGGGCGAAGCGCGCCACCAGCTCGGGCTCGCCGACCCAGGCCGCTCGCAGGAACTTCAAGGCGACGGGCTCGTCCAGCTCGGCGTGGCGCGCGCGCACCACGATGCCCATCGCTCCGCGGCCGACCACGGACTCGATGACGTACTTGCCGGCGACGACCTGCCCCGGCTCGTACGTCGATTCGGTTTCAGAGGCCGATCCCCGCACGGCAAACCAGCATAGGGCAGTCTCCCGCGGGCAGACAGCCCCCAATTTTCTGTTACTTCACCGGGGGCACGTACTTGTCGCAGCCCTCGTCGATGACCTTCACGGCTTGAGCGAAGGTCGTGGAGTAGTCCCCCGCGCACACGGACGCATGTAGGTTGAACGGGAACTTGGCGACGAACTCGGCCCAATGCGCGCCCTTCGGCGTGCCGCTGCCCGGGCAGGTCGGGAAGGCCGGCGTGAAGCCCACGACGACCGCGGCCTTCGGGTCGCCCTTCTTCGCTGCCACGACCGCGTCGTACCAGCTCTGCGGCGTACCCTTGTCCTCGTAGTTCGGGTCGTCGCTGATGAAGGTGACGACCAAGAGCGCGTCGTCGCGCAAGAAGCCCTCGTTGCACCCGCCCGAGCCGTTCAGCTTGGGCGAGATCGCGGCCAAGAGCGACTCCATCGGGCGCTCGGACGAGTGCCCCGCCGTCCCCACCTGCGCGGCGCACGCGAATGCCCCCGGGATGTCGGTGTCCCCCTGCTGCAGCCAGCGCCGCCCCGCCGGGAAGCCACACTTCTTGTTGCTGGCGTACTGCCCCGCCGGGTGCACCACGCCGGCGCCCCAGGTGCGGTCGCACTCGTCGAACACGGTCTGCTTGATGTACGCGTTGCAGGTGGTGCTGCTCGGATCGATCCCGGTCCAGGGGTTGGCGGTGTTGCAGCGACCCCAGGCGTCGGTGTCGGCGACCATCACGTGCACGTTGCTGCCGGCGTTGACCGTGGTCTCGATCGACTTGATGAAGTTGGGGAAGGCAGCGACCAGCTGGGCTTGCTGGTCTTGCATCGACACCGAGTTGTCGACGATGAACAAGAAGTCGATCTTCTCGCAGCCCGCGCCCGCGCTGCCGCCGCCGCCGTCGGACGTGCCGCCGCCGATGTTCACGCCACCGCCGGTGCCAGCGCCGCCCGCCGCCGTGCCCCCCGAGCCGGTCGCGCCGGTCGACCCGGTGCCGACGGCGCCGCCGTCCCCACCCGCCGTGTCGCCCGGGTCGTCGGAGCAAGAGGCCAGGGCGACGGCGCAAAGGGCCACGGGAATCAACGCGGATCGGATGCTCGCCATGGTTTCCTCCACCGGGTGATCGAAGCCTACCAAAGTCCAGCCCGCTCGGCATGCGAGAGGCCCGGTGCTACACCGCGACCATGACTTTCGCGTACGACTGTCGCGCTTGCTCGGCGTGCTGTCGGGACGGATCGGACGGTCGGATCGGGGTCAGCGCAGAGGACATCGTGCGCTGGAAGCGGATCGGCCGGGCCGACATCGCCCAGGGCCTGGTGCCCGGGCACTTCGGCGTGCAGGCCTTTCCCGCCCGCGACGACGGTGCCTGCGTCCATCTGGGCACGGCGCAAAACCCCCACGACTGCTCGATCTACGAGATCCGCGGCAGCGTCTGCCACCAGCTGCAGCCCGGCGAGCCCCAGTGTTTGGCCTACCGCCGCGTCGCGGGCCTGCCGACCTGAGTTAAGCTCGCGGGGCGTTGAGGGCGGTGAAGCGAGTGCTCGGGTGGGTCGGAGTCGTGGCGCTGGCCTACGGTGCCCTGTGCCTCGCGGTGTGGTCCGGTCAGCGCAAGCTCTTGTTCCCCGCACCGAAGCGCGGCGAAGAGCCGCGCATGGACGACGCGATCTTGACCCGAGTCACCGCGCCGAGCGGCCGCACGGTGTTCGCGCTCCACGTTCCCCCCGGGAAGAAGGGCGCGGTGACGATCGTGCACTTCCACGGGAATGCGGAGGAGCTGGGGCAGCTCACCCCGCTGGCGTGGTCGTTCAAGCGCGCCGGGCTCGGCTTCTTCGCCGTCGAGTACCCGGGCTATGGTCTGGCGAAGGAGTACGCGCCGAGCGAAGAGGCGCTCTATGCCGACGCCGAAGCCGCGCTCTGGCACCTGCACAACGGCCTGGGCGTCCCTTCGCCCGAGGTGGTGCTCCAGGGTCAGTCGCTGGGCACGGGGGTCGCGGTGGAGATGGCCCAGCGCGGCCACGGCGCGCGCCTGGTGCTGATCGCGCCGTACACCAGCATCCCCGACCTGGCCTCCGCCAAGCTCCCGGTCTTGCCCGTGCGCTGGCTGATCAAGGACCGCTTCGACAACCTGAAGAAGGCGCCCGCGCTCCCCTTGCCGGTGCTGGTCGTCCACGGAACGGACGACGAGGTGATCCCCTTCGGGATGGGTGAGCGCCTCTCGAAGGCGTTCCCCACCGCCACGCTCTACGGCGTCAGGGGTGGCCACCACAACGACCTATTCGTCCGCGATGGCCGGATCATCGTCGACCGGATCGTGGAGTTCGCGACCGCCGGATACGCCGGGAGGTGACGGTCAGAAGGCCTCGACCAGCGAGGGCGCCGCGGTCGTGCTGCCCGAGTCGGGGATCGCGCGCGCGAGCCACTCGAGCCTGGGCGTGATGCGGTACTCGATGCTGCGCTGTGGGGCGCGGTTCATCACCGGCTCCCAGCTCTGGATGCGCGGCCGGCCCGCGTTGCCCGCGAGCAACATCGGCATGCCGGTGAGGGGGTCCGACTCGTAAACGAAGAAAGCATGGAAGTGGGGGACGTTGTAGTGGTCCCAGGGCGCGTAGCCACGGATGATCACGATCGTCCCGGGCGCGTAGCGATCGGCCTCTTTCGCCAGGTGCCGGTAGAACTCGCGCTTGAAGACGTAGGGGATGCGCTTCGGCGAGGGCAGTAGCTCGTGATTGAACTCGTCGGGATGGTCCCGGGTGTACTGGATGAAGCTCGTCACCTGGCGCCGGCCCTTGCCGAGCAGCGCGTCGAAGTCCAGCCCGCCTTGATCGCGCCCCGGCGGCTCGCCGCGGCTGCGCCACCAGGTGCCGCTGGCGCGCTCGAGCGTCTCGGTGACGAAGTCGATGCACACCTCGGGCGGCGCGGGGCGCCCGTCCGGACGAAACACCGAGTAGAGGTCGCCCTGGAACGAGAAGTGGGTTTCCCCCTTCTGGTAGGCCGACAGCCAGTGGTTTCTGAGGTGGCCGTCCTGCTGCCCCCACTCGGTCTTGGGCTCGTCGAACGGCAGCTCTTCGTCGACGGCCGCGAGCATCGCGGTGCGGAGTGCCGCCACCACCCGAGCCCGAGCTCCGGCCTCGGCGCGCGCTCGGCCGAGGGCGTCGATCCCGCGCTCGTCGACGATCTCGCAGCGTGGGCGCAGGCGGGCGCCCTCGACGTCCAGCACGACGCGCACCCAGTGCTCGCCGTAGCGCAGCCGGGCCAGTATCCCCTCCGTGGTTTGTCGCTCGACCTTCATCCGATCGAACCCGAGCGCGTGGGCGAGCCCGCGGGCGTCGCGGTGCAAGGGCGGGCGCTCCGGTTCGGTGGCCACGGTCACGCGATCGAACAGCAAGATGCGCGCGGCCTTCCCGGTGTCCGGACCGTCGGCGTAGACGTAGCCCCGCTGGCTGTCGCGCAGCACCGTCAGTCGCGAGCTTCCTCGCTCGATCGCCAGCCTCGGCTCGTCGAACAGGTGCTCGAGGCGCACTGAGTCCCAGAGCGACCACGCCAGATCCGCCGAGTCCGCATACAGGTAGCCGTCTCGGAGCAGCACCTCGCGCCCGACCCGGGGCGCATAGCGAAAGCGGTCACGGATCTGGCGCAGCGTGTCCCATGGAAAGCGAGAGTCGGCCAGCGCCTTGCGATAGCCGCGCACGATCGCGCTCTTCGAGCGCGGCCACTCGGGTGGGCGCGCGAAGAACACCGGCTCGCCTTTGGCCCGGGCGAGCGATTCGGCTCGTTGCGGGTCGAGCCTGGGTGTTCCCGGCAGCGCTGGGAGCTTCGCGAGGCGATCCCACTCGCTGCTGCACCCGTCGCGCTCGGCCAAAGAGGCGGGCTTCTCGGGGGGCTTGGGGTTCGGTCGCTTCACCCGCACGCCCGAGATCAGCGGCTTGGCCAGAGCGCCGAGCCCAGCGCGCAGCGCCGGTCGGGGTGGGTCGTCCGCCGCGTGGCAACCGCTGAGTGCCACGCACGCGCACAAGGCGCATCCGGCGGCGAAACGTAACGACACGAAGCTCATCGTCATTTTCCCACGCCCCGACCGGCTCGCCAGTTTTCCCTCGAAATCGGCCGAGAGAAGCGAGACGCTCGCCGGCCCGATGCGCTGGCTCGCGTCCTTCGCCGTGCTGGTCGTCGCGCTCTTCGCAGCGCCGGCGGAGAGCTCTGCGGGCAATCCGCGGGTGGTGTTTCCCCAGCGCCCGGAGCGGCTGCGCGCCCTGCGCTACCACGCCGAAGACTCGGAGCAGTGCCTGGCGGAGCTCGGCGTGCGCGAGGTGCCGTTCGCGCGCGGGCCCAAGGTGCCGACCATCGATACGCCCGTGCGCCTGACCGGACCGCTGCGCGGCGTGGTCTTCGAGATGCACCACCCCACGGTGCGCCACCCGAAAGAGGGGCCCGTGATGGACTGCCGACTTCTGCTCGCGCTCGACGACCTGGCGACGGTGGTCGCGGACCGCGGGGTCGGCCGCGTGCGCTTCAACAGCATCCACCGCGGGCGGTGGGTGCAGCGACGCGGCTGGCGGCACGCGGCGGGGGTCGCCATCGACATCGTCGAGCTGGTGAAGACCGACGGCGAGGTGCTGAACGTGCTTCGGGACTTCGAGGGGCACGGCGTCGGGTCAGACACCTGCGGTCCGGACGCAGCCCCGGTCCGAAGGCCCAAGGCCCGCGCCCTGCGCGAGGTGGTCTGCGCCGTCGACGCGCTCGGCAGCTTCAACTTGATCTTGACCCCCCACTACGATCGCCGGCACAAGGACCACCTTCACCTCGAGGTTCGGCGCGGCATCGATTGGTTTTTGACGCAGTGAAGCCGGGCGGACTCGTGGTAGAGGTACGCCCTCGACGGAGAATCGACGTATGAGCGGTCATTCCAAGTGGGCCACCATCAAGCGCAAGAAGGGCGCGCTGGACGCCGCGCGCGGCCGCCTGTTCACCAAGCTGATCCGCGAGATCGTGACGGCCGCGCGGATCGGCGGCGGCGACATGAACGCGAACCCGCGGCTGCGCAAGGCGGTGAACGAGGCCAAGGGCCAGGCCATGCCGGCGGACACCATCAAGCGGGCGATCGGCCGGGGCACCGGCGAGATCGAGGGCGCTGCCTACGAAGAGGTGCTGTACGAGGGCACCGGGCCGAGCGGTTCGCTGTTTCTGGTCGAGGGCATGACCGACAACCGGAACCGCACGGTGGCCGAGCTTCGGAAGATCTTCGAGCGAAACAACGGCCTTTTGGGCACCTCGGGGACGGCGGGGTGGGCCTTTGACCGATTGGGATCGATCTCGCTCGACAAGGCGCAGGTCAGCGAAGACAAGCTGATGGAAGCGGCGGTCGAAGCCGGCGCCGACGACTATCGCGACGAGGGCGACGTGTGGATGGTCTACACGCCGAAGGAGCAGCTGTACGAAGTGGTGGCGGCGCTCGAGAAGGCCGGCCTGCCGCTGGGCGAGAGCAAGATCGCCTACGTCCCGAAGAACAAGAAAGAGGTCTCGGGGCGCGACGCCGAGGTGTGTCTGAACCTGGTGGACGCCCTCGACGAGCACGACGACGTGCAGAGCGTGTTCTCGGATTTCGACGTGTCGGACGCCGAGCTCGCGCGCATCAGCGGTGGCTGAGCGCGCACGCTGGGTGCTCGGGCTCTTGATCGCCGGTGGGTGTGCCGGTGCGCCGCCCGAGCCGCGCGCCACCCCGATGCCGTCGGCGTCGAGCGGGCCGGTGCGGCCTACGAACGTCCCCGCCGACCCGAGGCCTCGGCTCGAAATCACGCTCTCGCCCCAGCTCTCGCCGGGTCCGGTGGTGCGCGTGGCCGTGGTCGCTAGCGGCCCGCCCCTGGCGCTTCGTCGCCTGGCGGTTGCCCGCGCCGCGCCGACGGCGCTGAGCGACGTGCGGGCGCGCGACGCCCAGGGGCCGCTGGTGGTCGAGAGCTCGCCCAGTGGCGACGGGGTCGCGCTCGCGTTCGACCGCGAGCCCGTCCCGCCCCTGTCGGTGAGCTACACCCGCGCGGCAGAGGCGTTTTCGACCGGGCTCCTCGGGGTGTCCCTCGATCCGAACCGGATGGCGGCCAGCGGCGACGCGCTCCTGGTTCTGCCCGTGGCGTGGGCCGACCAGCCCGTCCCGACCACGGTGGTGATCGAGGCCAAGAATCTCTTGCCCGAGGCGCGCGCTGCATCGAGCCTCGGGATCGGCGAGCGGCGCACGCTCGAGGTCTCGAGCGCCGCACTTGGACGCATGACCTTTCTGGCCGGGCAGATGGGTCACGCCGTGCTCGACGGTCCGGAAGGCCACGACGAGGTCGCGTGGCTCGGGTACACGAGCTTCGACCCCCGCTCGATCGCGGCCGAAGTGGCCAGCTTTCGCACGGCGGCCCGCGAGTACCTGGGCGACAAGCGGAGCGCACCCTTCACGCTGCTCTTGGTCTCGGACGCGCGGCCGAGCGGCGGCTTCGAGGTCGCCCGTCAGACCGCCAGCGTGGTGGTCCACGTCGGCGTGGGCCAGGCCTACGGGGGTCCGATGCGCGTCGCGGTCGCGCACCAGCTCTTGCGCGAGTGGCTCGGACCGGTGCTGTGGGTCGGCCCCGCGGAGCCCGAGCGCCGTGCCGAGGCGGCGTGGTTCGTCGAGGGCGTCACGCGCTTTCTGGCGCGGGAGCTCGCGTTTCGCTTCGGCCTGCTCACGCCGGGGGAGTACCTGGCCGAGATCGACGAGATCGAGCGCCTGCTGGTCACTTCGCCCGACGCGCAGAGGCCGCTCGCCGAGGTGGCCCGCGCCGGGGCCGGGACACTGCTCGTGGCGCGAGGCGCGCGCCACGCGGCCAGCGCCGACGCGCGCATTCGAAGCAAGAGCGGCGGCAAGCGCTCGCTCGATCACGTGCTTCGCGCGCTCTACGCCCAGGCGATGAAGACCGGTGGACCGCTGCCCGAGAGCGCGTGGGCCGCCGCGCTCGAGGGCGAGCTGGGCGCGGCAGGCAGCGCGCTCGTGCAGGGCGAGGTCGGCGCCGGCACGCTGCCCGAGCTCCCCGGCGACGCGCTCGGACCGTGCTTCGCTGCCGGCCCGAAGAAGTACGCCCCCTTCGACCTCGGCTTCGAGCTGGACGGCGATCTGACCCGGCTGCCCGCGGCCGTCCGCCGCGTGGCCGGTCACGCGGCGCGCGCCGGTCTACGCGCCGGCGATCGCGTTCTGAGCGTGCAGCATCAGCCCGGGTCGCTCGTCGTGCCGGTGCGGCTCGAGATCGAGCGGGCCGGCCAGAAGCAGCGCCTCGAGTATCGCCCCGTCGGGCCCGAGGTCACGGCGCGTGGCTTCACCC
Source organism: Myxococcales bacterium (assembly GCA_016191785.1). GTDB lineage: Bacteria > Myxococcota_A > Polyangia > Polyangiales > Polyangiaceae > JADJKB01. The sequence goes on from JACPVJ010000121.1 coordinate 30,942, forward strand.
GGCTCGCGCGCGTTCCCGACGATCGGTGCGTGCGGCGCTGAGCGGCGCGCTACCACTGTCCCTGGTTCTTGCGCGACGCCCACGGCTCTTTGGGTGGCAAGGCCTCCCCCCGCTGCAAGAGCTCGATCGAGATCTCGTCGGGCGAGCGCACGAAGGCCATGTAACCATCGCGGGGCGGACGCAAGATGGCGACGCCGTGGGCCTCGAGGCGCTCGCACGTGGCGTAGATGTCGTCGACCCGGAAGGCCAAATGGCCGAAGTTGCGGCCCCCGGTGTAGGGCTCGGTCTGGTCCCAGTTGTGGGTGAGCTCGATCTCGGCGTCGTCGCCCGGGGCGCCGCTGCCCAGGAACACCAGCGTGAAGCGGCCCTGGGGGTGGTCTTTGCGCCGTAGCTCGGTGAGGCCGAGGGCGCCGACGAAGAAGTCGAGGGCGCGATCGAGGTCCCGGACGCGGACCATCGCGTGCAGGAACCGCATGCCCAGCTCATCGCTCCGAAATGCACCGGCGGCAAGATCGAATCCGGGCGTCGAGCGTACCCAACGCCGACCCGACAGTCGGTGTCGTAGCCAGGTGCCCCGGGGGTGAGGGGCGCCCCGGGAGGTTTCCATGCTTCGTGAGCGTCTTGGACCATTGGTGTTGCTGACCCTGCTCAGCTCCGGCTGCTCGGCCAGCCTGTCGCAACGACCGGTGAAGACCGACGCCGAGCTCGGTCGGGTGATCGTCTATCGCAGCGGCGTGGCCTACTTCGAGCGGCACGCGCGGGTGGTGGACGGCAAGCTGGTGATGAACGTCCCTGCCGAACGGGTCGACGACTTCCTGAAGTCGCTCCGGATCCGGGACATCAAGAGCGGCAAGAGCTTGCCGGTGTCGTTCCCGACGCTGGTGCGACACGGGGACGTGGTCGAGCTGGGGCTCGAGCTGCCGAAGGACGCATCGCGCGAGATCGCCATCACCTACGTGACCGAGAGCCCGGCCTGGAAGCCGAGCTATCGCGTGGAGCTGGGCGCCCAGGGCAAGGCGAAGCTCGAGGCCTGGGCCGTGGTCGACAACGTGTCGGGCGAAGACTGGGACCGGGTCACCGTCGGAGTCGGGAGCACGTCGGCGCTGTCGTTCAAGTACGATCTGCACAGCGTCCGGTTCGTGGAGCGCGAGACGCTGAACGAGGGCCCGGCCGTGGCACTGGCGCCACCGACCGGCGGCACGCCCTACGCGGTGGCTGGCGGGCAGGTCGCGGTGGTCGGCAACCTCGGTCTCGACGAGGTCGAGCAGCTGACCGAGCGAGCGGGCACCGCCGCAATCTCGGATCTCGACGCGGGGGAGGGCCGCGGCGCGGCCGGTGGCGGGAAGCGGCCGGTGGCGACGAAGGCCCGGGCCCGGGCGCTCCACCTGGCACCTCTGCCCGGGTCCGAAAAGGTGATCACGCTGGCGTCCAAGCTGAAGACCAGCGGGCAGCGCATCCGCGTCGAGGGCTACGCCAAGCCGGGGGAGAAGGACCAGAAGCAGGCCGCGCTCGGGCGCGCGAACGCGGTCAAGAACGCGCTCCTCGCCAACGGCGTGCCGGAGCGCCAGATCGAGGTCGTGGCGACGGGCAAGATCTCCGATCGCGACGGGGTGCGCTTGGTGGCAGCACAGGACGACGCCAAGCCGGCGCAGGCGAAGCCCGCCGCCGCGGCCAGCGCCCCGAGCGACCCGATCGGCAGCGCGCTCTTCATCGCGCCCACGCCGCTCAGCATCAAGAAAGACCGCTCGGCGCTGCTCAACATGCTGAACGTCACCACCCGCGGCGAGCAGGTCTACTACTACGACCCGGTCTCGAGCCGCGGCTCGAAGCGCTTCGCGTTCCGCGCCGTGCGCCTGGACAACCCCAGCGAGCACACCCTCGAATCGGGCCCTTTCACCGTCTATGCCGAAGGCCAGTTCCTGGGCGAGGGCCTCAGCGAGCCGATCCCTCCGAAGAGCGCGGCGTTCATCCCCTTCGCCCTCGACAAGCAGCTCTTGGTCGAGCCGGTGGTCGACACGCGAGAAGAGATCGAGCGGCTCGTGACCATCCAGCGGGGCATCGTCCGCACCGAGGCGCAGACCATCCGGCGCACCAAGCTCGCGCTGGCGAACCGGGGCGACGCCCCGGCCAAGGTCTGGGTGCGGCACGCGGTGCCCGAGGGGTGGAAGCTGCGCGACTCGAAGGTGAAGGTCGAGAAGCTGCGCGGTGCGCACCTGTTTCCGGTCACCGTGCCCGGGCGGGGTGCCCTCGAGCTGGTGATCGAAGAGAGCCAGCCGCTGGAGAAGACCATCGACATCAACACCGACGCCGGGGTCGAGACGCTGGCGCTCTTCTTGAACAAACAGAAGCCCGTGCAGCCCGAGTTGGCGAAGCAGCTCGACGAGATCGTGCGCCTGTACAAAGACATGGTCGACACGCGCGAGCACGTCTCGACCCTCGAGTCGCAAATGAGCACCTACCGCGAGCGGGTGGACGAAATCCACGCGCAGCTGGTGACGCTGAGGCGGGTCAACGCCGCGGACAAACTGAGCCGCCACCTGGCAAAGAAGATGGAAGAGATCAGCGAGCGGCTGCAGAAGGCGACGATCGAGGTGACCGATCTCAAGGGCAAGTTGATGACCGGCAAGGTGGCCCTGGCCGACCGCCTGGCAGAGCTCACCCTCGAGACCAAGCCGCCCACCGCCCTGGCCGACAAGCGCTGACCCTGCGAAAAGTCCGGACCCGGGCTCGAGTCGCGGGGGTGCAAGTCGACCGTCGGCCCGCTCGATTTTTGTCTATGATGCCGCTCGGGTAGTTCCGTGGCGGATCCTGCAGCGGAAGACGAAGTCAGCCTCGCCAAGCGGCGAATCGGCAGCACGCTGGCCGGCCGATGGCCGCTCGAGCGGCTGATCGGCATGGGCGGCATGGCGGCGGTCTACGCCAGCCGCGACGAGGCCGACACGCCCGTGGCCGTCAAGGTCATGCACAGCTCGTTCTCGACCAACGACGGCGTGCGCCAGCGCTTCATTCGAGAAGCGCAGCTGATGCAAGCGGTCGACCACCCCGGTCGCGTCCACGTGTACGACGAGGGGGTCAGCGAGGAGAACGATCCGTACTTCGTGATGGAGTTCCTCCAGGGCTCCACCCTCGACAAACTGTGGAAGAAGCACCAGCGAGTGCTGGACGTCGAGTTCGCGCTCGAGGTCGCCGACTGCGTGCTCGACTTCCTGGCCGTGTGTCACGCCGAGGGGATCGTCCATCGCGACCTGAAGCCCGCGAACATCTTCATCACCGATGCCGGCGAGGTGAAGGTGCTCGACTTCGGCGTGGCCAGAAAACGCGAAGCCGGCGTCGACCCGACCCTGGCGGGCACCGCCCTGGGCACCCCTGCGTACATGGCGCCCGAGCAGGCCCTGGGCGCCAACGATCGGATCGACGGGCGGACCGACATCTTCGCGGTCGGCGCCGTGCTCCACGCCATGGTCACGGGCCAGCGCTTGCACGAGGGGCGCTCGCACCAAGAGGCCTTCGTGCTCGCCGCGACCCAGCCGGCGTCGTCGGTCTCGCAGGTCGCTCCCGAGCTCGGGCCCGAGGTGGTGGCCCTGATCGACCGCGCGCTCTCGTGGGACCCGCGCAATCGCTTCCAGAACGCCGGCGAGATGCGCGACGCCATCGCCAGCGTGCTCGCCACGCTGCGTGGCACGCCCGTCTCCGCGGCCCCCGAGCCGCAGAAGCCCCACGGCCGCGCCCAGCTCTTGGCGGCGCTGGCCGAGACGGCCGACAGTGAAGAGGTCGCGCGAGAGCTCACGCCCGCCGAGCTCGAGGCGGTCGAGCGCATCAAAGAGATCTTCGTCCGCATCGAGCGCGCCCTGAACGCGGTGCGCCAGTACTCCGCGGGTCACAAGGTCGTGGTCGGCCACATGCAGTCGGTTCACGAAGTGGTCCAGGCCTACCTCGCGCGTGAGCCGCGCGGGCTCTCGTGGGAGGTGAAGCCGCACTCTTTCACCCACCGCAACGTGGTGCTGTGGGAGCCGCTCCACCCCTTCGACGAGATCCCCTACAACCTGTTCGCCAGCGGGTTTCGCGAGTTCACCGTCACGCCGGGGGTGACCGTGGACGAAGTGGCGACGTTGATCGACCTGATGCGTCGCGATCCGATGCGCGACTTCTCGCCCGAGGACGACCTGGCGACGGCGTTCTGGGAGAAGCAACTCGAGCACGTGCGCTATCAAGTCGTCAGCTCGTTCTTGACGGTGGGCGCGTCCGACGAGCTCGACCGTGAGTACGACGACCTGATGGAGACCGGGCAAGACCTGGTGCAGAGCGCGGTGCGCAAGAAGCGGGCTGGCGCCGACCTCGACGCCGAGCCGATGTCGAACGAAGAACGCGCGGCGATGATCACCGCGCACCAGGTCGCCCTCCGCGCCGTGCGATCGGCCGGCGCCGCAGCACTGGACGAGCGAGCCCGCCAGATGATCGCGGCCGCGCTCGACATGCCCGAGGCCGAGTGGGAGGCGCGCTACGTCAAGGTCCTGGCCCATGCGGCGAGCGACGTGATGACCCACGGAAACCTGGCGCTGGTCTCGGTGCCGCTGCAGGCGGGGTTGCACGAAGCGGCCGCGAGTCAGACCCTCGAGGTGGCGCTCGGTCGCACGCTGGCGGTGCTCGCACAGCTGGTGGTGCGCGCCGGCCCGGCGGCGCGCGCGGCGCTGGCTCGCGAAGTCTTCGACGACGCCACGCTGGGTCTGGTGTTGAAAGAGCTGGCGCGCCCCGTGCCCGAACGCGAGCGAGAGGCCGTGGCGCGCTCGGCACCCTACCTGGCCGAGCTGATCGTCGAGGCCAGCCCGCAGGCGTTCGACACCGTCCTCGCCGCGCTGGCCCGCGCCGACCTCGAGCCGATCCGTGACGCGCTGCTCCGCTATCTCGAGCTTCACGCGGTCGGGCGCGAAGAACAGATCGGGGCCCTCTTGGGCGAGGCGGATCTGGCCCGGGGGCGCGCCATCTTGGGCTTGCTCGGCCGGCTGGGCACCGAGGCCGCGGCGCGGGCGCTCAAGGCCGCCGAGTCGAACGCCTTCCCCGAGCTCCGGGTCGAGGCGGTCGCGGTTCGGGCCAAGACCTCGCCCGAGGGGCTGCGGGACGAGCTGTCGCGCCTGCTCTCGGACCGCGATCCAGGTGTGCGCATGGCGGTGCTTCGGACCATGGCGCGCTACAAGGTCAAAGAGGCCGGGCCCACGCTGGTGCAGCTGATCGGCGATGCGTCGTTCCACAAGCTCCCCGTCGACGAGCGTCAGCTCGCGCTCGAGACCTTGTGGGAGCTCTCTCCCGCCCGAGCCGAAGCGCTGGTCAAAGACCTGGCGTTCAAGGCTGGCATGCTCAGCCGCGAGGCGGTGGACGACACGCGGATCATGGCGATCCACTTGCTCGAGCGGATGAGCGACAGCCGCGAGATCATCGCCGAGCTGGACAAGGCGGCGGACAAGTGGACCAACTCGCAGGCCGTGCGCGACGTCGCGGCGCAGGCCGCCGCGGCCATGCGGCGGAGGTTCGCCGGCCGATGACCGAGCCCGCCGCCGAGACCGCGCAGCTCTTGATGCGCAACGTGGCCGAGCTGGCGCAGCGGCAGCAGGCCCGCGAGCGCGGGTCGTCTCTCGCGGGGCAGATCTTCCGCTTGCTCAAGGTCGTGCAGTTCCACGCCCTCGACAACATGGCGGTCTTGCAGGCGCTCGACCAGACGGTCGAGGCGCTCAGGGCGTTCGGAGCTCAGACCGGCGAGCCGCTCACCCTGCTCTTCGCCAAGAGCACCGTGTTCGTCTGCGGGCAGCTGCTCAAGGCGTCGCGCGCCGAGTACGAGTCTGCCCTCGAGCTGTCGGACCTGGTGCGCCGGCTCGGGGTCAACCAGCTGACCCTCCAGACCGACGCGGACCGGGCCGACCTGACGGCCATGGCGCGCTTGTTCCAGCCGCCCCACAAGACACGGGCCGAGCACGGGGTGCTCGAGCCGTCTCCCCGCGTCCGCCTGCGCTACGTCAGCGCCGCGCGCCTCGACGAGAACGACCAAGAGATGTCACCGGAGGATCAGATCCTCCGGACCTACGCCACCACCGTGGTGGTCATGCGCCGGGTGTACGAGAACCTGCAGGCTGGCCGCTTTCAGCTGCCGAACCAGGTCAAGCGCCTCGCGCAGCGCTTGGTGGTGCTCTCAGAGGGGGACACGCCCGCGTTCTTGGGCGTCACCGGGATGCGCAGCTCGAGCAGCGACGCCGCGGGCCGCGCCGTCAGTCGCGCCATCTTGGCGGTCTCCATGGGGCGGCAGCTCACGCAGGACCTCGCCACGCTGTCACGCATCGCGATGTCCGCGCTGTTCATGGACGTGGCCACGCCGATGGTCAGCGGGAGCGCCGGCACGGGCGGCGTCGTGACCCGCCTGACGCCGAGCGCAGAGCAGCGCCTCCCGGCGGCCACCGCGGCGGTGCTCACCGCGCTCGGGCAGGTCCGCGAAGCGTCGATGGTTCGCACGGTGATCGCCTACGAAGCACACTGGCTCCGCCAGGCCGCGCGGCTGGGCCCGATGTACGACGGCGAGTACAAGCCGATGGTGGCGGCGCGGATCGTCGCCACCGCGCATCGATTCAACCAGCTGATGCAGCCGGACTTGGCCGCCGATCAGGCCCCCGGCGTCGACGACGCCATCGCCGCTCTCCGGGCCGAGGCCCGGGACACCCTGGACCAAGCGATGCTCGTGCTCCTGGTGGGCGCCCTCGGCGTCTTCCCCCGGGGCACCCCGGTGCAGCTTTCGACGGGGGAGAGCGCGGTGGTCTTGCGCTCGCCCGACAACCCGGCCGACTACCCCCGGCCCACGGTGCGGCTGGTGTACGACGCTGCTGGCCAGCCGCTTCGCATGAAGGTGGCACTCGACCTAGCGGCCGACGACCAGCGTCAGGTCGAGCGCGTGATCGCCCAGCCCGACCCGACGCTGCTGCAAGTCTGCCAGGCCGTGTTGGCTGCCGCTTCCCCGGCCGAGCCGGCGCGCGCCGAGGTCGCCGCACCACCCCGGTCCGCCCCCGTGCAGAGTCCGTCCATCGCCGACGTCGAGACCGAGACGGTTCGTCCGCGCGCGCCGTCGCCTCATGACCTGACCCCGTCGGCCCAGCGGCGGATCCCGTCGGTTCAAGAGCTGACCCCCGTACCCCAGATCCGGCTGTCGTCGGAGCCCGAGCTGACGCCGGCCCCGCGCGAGCGGGCGCCCTCGGTGACCGAGCTGACGCCGAGCCCGTCGGCGCCGGTGAGGATGCGCCGGGCGCGCACCGCACTGGTCGAGGTGGTCGACGCGCCCCGGTCGCGGCGCGACCCGCGCTCCGAGGACTTCGACGAAGAAGAGGCGCCGCCCTCGGTCAAACCGTCACCGCCGCCACGCCAGCGCAAGCTGAGCCAGCAGCTGACACGCCGACCGTCCAGCGCCTCGGAGACCGAGGGGCTGCCCGAGCTGATCCCGGACACGGACGATCTGGTCGCGGTCGAGCCCTCGGATCCGTCGTCGCACTGGCGGCGCGCGCCCGCCACGCTCGAGCCCCCCGCCGGCCCGGAAGAGGGTCCCGGCGCCGACACCCACGCGCCGAGCGCCAGCGGGTCCCTCGAGCGGACGCCGTTCTCGAACGTGTTCCTCTACGTGCTCGACCGCGCGCTCTCCGGCACGCTGGTCCTGACCGAGCCGGCGGACCACGAAGGGGACGACCCCGTCCAGCACGCGGTCTTGTTCCAGGACGGCATCCCCACCAAGGTGCACGTTGCCGCGCGCGTGGCAGCGCTCGGCCCGATGCTGGTCGCCTTCGGCGCGATCGAACAAGACCAGCTCCAGAACGACCCCATCACCCAGCCTCCGACCCACGAGGCCACGCTCGAACAAGAGCTGCTCGCGTCCGGCCTGTGCCAAACCGAGCAGATCGCCGAGGTGCGGAACGAGCAGATCGTCGAACGCATGAGCTTCCTGTTCGGGTTGCCGCCGGCGACCGAGTACGCGTTCTACAACGGGTTCGACCTGGTGCAGGTGCTCTGGGGCGACGTGCCGGGCGTCACCTCGCCGCTCGGCGCGCTGACCCGCGGTCTGCGCGAGCACCCCGAAGAGTCCGCGATGGACGCGATGCTGCTCCGGCTCGCGGCGGTGCCGCTAGTGCTCCACGAAGAGGCGGATCCGACGGTCTTCGACTTCGGTGACGACGAGCTGGCCGTGGCCAGCGCCTTGGTCGGTGCTCCCCTGTCGATTCCGGATCTGATCGAAGCGGGTCATCACCCCGACGTGGTCCGGCGGGTGGTGTACGAGCTCTTGCTCACGCACTGCCTCGCCCCGGCCAGCGCCCAGTGAGCGAGGCCCTACATTCCGGGCCAGCGGAACTGCACCACTGAAAAATAAGAGAACGCCAGGTGCGAGACGATGACCGGCGGGAGCCGGCGGGTCATCTTGGCGGTGAAGGTCCAGACCAGCCCCGCGCCGAGCGCCGCCATCACGAGCAGCGGGTTCGGGCCGGCGATGGGGTCGGCCAGCGCGGCCACCGAGGGCAGATGCGCAGCGGTGTAGGCCAGCGCCGCGACCACCCAGCCCGAGCGCGTGCCGAAGCGCGACTCGGCAGTCGGCAGCACATACCCGCGCCAGATCAGCTCCTCCGACAGCGCGATGCCCAGGAGCACGGTCGTGAGCAACAGCGAGCGCTGCACCGTGTCGGCGTCACCGACCTGGGCGTAGAGCCGCAAGAACCACAAGTGGCGCTCGCTGCCCGCGGGGACGATCAGACTGCGCGCCGTCCAGGTCGCTCCGAGCAGCACGGCCGCGGTCAAGAAGCCGAGGCTGAAGTCCCCCCACCGAGGCTTCATCACGTCGAGCAGCGTCCCCGAGTCCCAGAGAAACCAGAGCGCAAAGCCCGCGAGCACCGCGTACGGCGCGCCGAGCAGGACCCAGAACTTCCAGGTTCCGGCGAAGTCCAAGCGAAAGGCGAGGGCGTTGGCCGCTGCGACGATCGAGACCACGAGCGCGATCGGCCGCATCAGCCCTGCTCTCTCAGCTTCTGCGCGACGAAGTCGAGGATCGGATCGGCGAGCTCGGATTTCGGCGCCGGCCCGAGCGCCTGCACGCCGTCGCGCGTGACCAGGCTCACCCGATTGTCGTCCTTGCCGAACGCGTCGGCGGCGTGATTCGCGACCACCACGTCCACGCGCTTCGAATCGAGCTTGGCCCGCGCGTACGCGACGACCTGCGCTTCGGTGTCGGCCTCGACCGCGAAGCCCACCAGCACCGGGCGGGTGCCGCCGCGAGCCGCGCCGACTGTCGCGAGGATGTCCGGGTTCGGAACGAGCTCGAGCTCGAGGGCGCCTGGGCCGCGCTTCAGCTTCTTTTCGTGGGCTCTCGCGGGGCGGTAGTCCCCGACCGCGGCGGCCATCACCAGCGCGTCCGCGGCGCCGAGATCCGCGCCCAGCGCGCGATCGACCGCGGCCTGCATCTCGATCGCGCTGCGAACGTCGATCCTCGTCACGCCCACCGGCGTGGGCAGCGCCGTGGGCCCCGAGATCAGCGTGACGTTGGCGCCGCGCGCCGCGGCCCGGGCGGCGATCGCGAACCCCATCTTGCCGCTCGACCGGTTGCTCAGGAAGCGCACCGGATCCAGGTCCTCGACGGTCGGCCCGGCGGTGACCACCACGTGCCGATCGAGCAGATCGCGAGGTGCGAGAGCCGCCAGCGCCGCCGCGACGATCGCCTCGGGCTCGGACATGCGCCCGACGCCGTGATCTCCCGAGGCGACCTCGCCGTGGACCGGCCCCACCAGCCTCACCCGGCCGTCACCGACCAGGGTCCCGACGTTGCGCTGCGTGGACGGGTGCGACCACATCGCCGGGTGCATGGCCGGCGCCGCGACGACGGGACAGGTGCAGCACAGCGCAGTCGCCGCCACCAGGTCGTCGGCGCGCCCGCTCGCCAGCCGGGCGAGCAGATCGGCCGTGGCCGGGACGATCAGCAAGAGCTCCGACCGCTTTGCGATCTCCACGTGCCGCTCGCCCGCCGCATCGGACGCGAACATCTCGCACAGCACCGGGCGCCCGGTGATCCCGGCGAAGGTTGCTGCCCCCACGAACTGGCTGGCCGAACGCGTGAACAGCGCCTGCACTTCGGCGCCCTCGGTCACCAGCAGGCGCGCGACGAGCGCGGCCTTGTACGCGGCGATGCTGCCCGAGACCGCGAGGGCGATGCGCCGGCCGTGAAACGCGGGGGTCATGCGCCGCGCAGCCTACCTTCCGGCGGTCGCGAGACGTAGCGGTTTCCCGGCTCGAGGAACCGCCACGCGCGATTTGCCCAGGCCCCCGCGTAGTCGATGCCGATGCGGCGCGCCGTCACCACCCGGGTTTCCGGAGCATCGGCCAGGTAGAGCCCGCCCGTGCCGGCCAGATCGACACCGTAGTGACGGCGGTCGATCCCGAAGGCCGCGCAGAGCTTGCCCGGGCCGTTGGTCAGCTCGCGGCGGTCTGCCGTCATCTTGCGGCGGCGCGCCATCAGCTCGAGCCCGACGACCGGCTCCACCGCGCGGATCAGCACCGCATGCGGCTCGCCCGCGCTGCCGGTCACCAGGTTCATGTGCCAGTGCATGCCGTACACGAAGAATACGTAGGCATGGCCGGCGGGGCCCCACATGGCCTCGTTGCGCGGAGTGCGACGGCCGCCGGCGCTGTGTGCGGCCCGGTCCTCGGGGCCGCGGTACGCCTCGGTCTCGACGATCCGGCCGACCAGCGTCCGCCCGCGGACCTGGTGCACGAGCAGCTTGCCGACCGCTGCGCGCGCCACCTCGACCACCGGCCGGCCGTAGAATTGTCGAGGAAGCCTGCGCAGTTGATCGAGCGGCGGCAGGGGGTGGTGCGTCGCGTCGGAGTCGGTGTAGGTGCCGCGCCCGGGCATTTTCAGCCTGTGATTACCAGAGCCTAGCGCCGTCTGATAGCCTAGGCAGCGTCCATGCAAGTCAGTCCCGTGCCGCTCGCCGAGCCGCGCATCGTCGGGCGATATGCGCTCTACGGCGAGATCGCCGCCGGCGGCATGGCCACGGTTCACTTCGGCCGGCTGGTGGGCGCCGTGGGGTTCTCACGGACCGTCGCGGTCAAGCGGCTCCACCCGCAGTACGCCAAGGACCCCGACTTCGTGTCCATGTTCCTCGACGAGGCGCGGCTGGCGGCGCGCATCCGGCACCCGAACGTGGTCAGCACGCTCGACGTGGTGCCCCTCGACGACGAGGTCTTCCTCGTCATGGAATACATCCACGGCGAGGCCCTCTCGAAGCTGATCCGCTCGGCTCGGCGTCAAGGCGAGCTCGTGCCGCCCCGAGTCGCAGTCGCGATCATGGCCGGCGCGCTCCACGGGCTGCACGCCGCCCACGAGGCAAAGAGCGAGCAGGGCGTGCCGCTCAACATCGTTCATCGCGACATCAGCCCGCAGAACATCTTGGTGGGCACCGACGGCGCGCCCCGGGTGCTCGATTTCGGCGTGGCGAAGGCCGCGGCCCGGGTGACCTCGACCCGGGATGGCCAGATGAAGGGCAAGGTCGCCTACATGGCCCCGGAGCAGCTCCGGGGAAAGGGAGTGGATCGGCGCAGCGACGTCTTCGCCTCGGGGATCGTGCTCTGGGAGACGCTCACCGGGCGGCGCCTGTTCGATGGCGACGATCCGGGCGAGATCATGGCCAAGCTGCTGCAGGCCGAGATCCCCTCGCCGTCGAGCGTGGAGCCGAGCGTTCCCGCCCACCTCGACGCGATCGTGATGCGCGCGCTGACGCGTGAAGCCGAAGCTCGCTGGCCGACCGCTCGCGAGATGGCCATCGCGCTCGAGCACTCCGGTCCCATCGCCATGGCGCGGGAGGTCGGCGAGTGGACCGAGCGAGTCGGCGAAGAGACCATCGGAAAACGCGCCCGGCAGGTGGCCGAGATCGAGAGCGGCTCGTTGGCCCACATCCGCGCCGTCGATTCCGCCCCCATGTCCGCGCCGCCTTCGATCGCGTCTCAACCGGTGCACCTGGCCCCCGCCGATCCCGTCCCGACCAGCTGGCCCGCCGGCGGCGCGCCGGGGGATCCGATCACCTCGCCCTCGCAGGTGTCGCACGTGACCAGTGCGTCGCGGCCGTCGGTTGGGACCTCGCCCACGCACGCATCGGGGCTGTCGGTCGCGCATTCCGTGGCGCCGCGACGTCGGGGCGTGTTCGCGGCGTTGATCGGAGTCGCGGTGGCGCTCGGGGTCGCGATCACCGTTTTCGCGGTGATCCTGCTCTGGCGGAAGAAGCCCGAAGCTTCCGACGTCGTGGCGAGCGACCCGCCGCCGGCTCAGACCACGCCCGCGGCGGTGTCGCCCGACCCTGCGCCGACGCCGGAGGTGCCGCCCGCCGGGGCGAGCGTCGCGCCGCCGGCGGCGAGCGCCGAGCCGCCAGCGGCCAGCGCGGAACCCGAGCCCAAGCCCGCTGCCAAGCCCGCAGCCCGACCGGCCGTCGGTGGCGGCGTGAAGAAGCCCGCGGCGCCGCCGAAGGCGCCGGCCGACGGGTGCGATCCGCCGTTCACCATCGACAAGAACGGTGTGCGTCGGGTCAAGCCCGGCTGCATGTAGACGGGCCGGTTCTTGTCGGCGACCGGGGGAGATGCGCTAAGCTCCGGATCCAATGCCGAGAACCTGGTTCCCAGCGCTCCTCGCGACCCTGATCGTGGTGGCTGCGAGGCCGGCGAGCGCGGACACCAAGAAGGACTGCGCCGCCGCCTACGAGGCGTCCCAAGAGCAGCGCGGCAGCGGCAAGCTCCGCGCCGCCAAAGAGAGCCTGGTCACCTGCTCGCAGTCGGCGTGCCCGGCGTTCATCAAGAAGGACTGCGCGAAGTGGCTGTCCGACGTCGAGGGCTCGATTCCGACGGTGGTGTTCGGCGCAAAGGCGGGCAACGAGCAGCTGAGTGACGTCAAGGTCACCGTGGGGGATCAGGTGATGGCCGAGTCGCTCGATGGCAAGGCCGTGCCGATGGACCCCGGCACCCACACCTTCGTGTTCGAGAGCGCGAAGCACGGCAAGAAAGAGCTCAAGCTGGTCGTCAAGGAGGGCGCCAAGGCCCAGCAGGTCGAGCTCGTGTTCGATGCACCCAAGGGGGCCGGCGACGACCAGCCGTCGACACAGACCCGAGACACCGCCACGGTCGGCACCGAGACGGTCAAGGGCAGCAAGACCCTGGCGTACGTGCTGATGGGCGTCGGCGCGGTCGGCCTCGGCGGGTTCGCCTACTTCGGTCTGAGCGGGAACAGCGACAAGTCCGCGCTCGAGTGCGCGGACTCGAAGACCTGCACCGACGACGATCTGGCTCCGATCGAGAAGAAGTACCTCTACGCCGACATCGCGCTCGGCGTCGGACTGGTGTCGCTCGGCGTCGGGACTTATCTCTTGCTCGCGCCCAGCAAGAAGTCCGAGGCGGCTGCCGAGCAGGCCAGGCGCTTCCGGGTGGACGTCGCGGCGCGCCCCGGCGGCGGGTTCGCCACGGTCGTCGGCAGGTTCTGACGGTCAGCCCAGCCCGAGCCAGCGCCCGCCCTGGTACACCAGCAGGCTCGCCAGGTACGCGAGCGTCGTCATGTAGGCGAACAGGAATGCCGGCCAACGCCAGCTCCGGGTCTCGCGGCGCACCACCGCCAGCGTGCTCATGCACTGGCAGGCCAGCGCGAAGAACACCATCAACGAGAGGCCGGTCAGCGCCGAATGGACCGGCGTGCCGTCGGCGCGCGTCTCGCTCTTGATCCGCTGGCGAAGCGGCGAGGTGTCCTCGTCGGCGGCGCCGACGCCGTAGACCACCCCCAGGGTCGAGACGAAAACCTCGCGGGCGGCGAAGGCGCCGATCAGCCCGATGCCGATCTTCCAGTCGAAGCCCAGCGGCTCGAGCGCCGGCTCGAGGGCCTTGCCCAGCCGGCCGCCGTAGCTCCGCTCGAGCGCGGTCGCCCGCACCGCAGCGTCGCTCGGGGCGGGCTGGGTCACCGCGACGGCGGGCGGCGCTGGAGTCGGCTCGACGCGAGGGAAGCTGAGCAGGGCCCAGAGCACGATGGTGCAGGCCAAGATCACCGTCCCCGCCTCTTTCAGGAACACCCACGCACGCTCCCACATCATGCGGAGCACGCCGCGCAAGAGCGGCACGCGGTACGGCGGCAGCTCGAGGATCAGGGGCACGCGCCGCCCCCGCACCACCGTCCGGCCGATGACGGCGGCCGCGAGCAGGGTCATCACGATGCTGAAGACGTACATCGCGACCATCAACACGGCGCCCAGCGGCAAGAACCCGAGCAGCGTGCGGTCGGGGAAGAGCGCGGCGATGATCAACGAGTAGACCGGCAGTCGCGCCGAGCAGGTCATGAGGGGCACGACCATCATGGTGAGCAGGCGGTCGCGCCGACGCTCCATGGTGCGGGTCGCCAAGATCGCCGGTACGGCGCAAGCAAAGCCCGAGAGCATGGGGACGAACGCCCGCCCGTGGAGGCCGAGCGCGCGCATGATGCGATCCATCAAGTAGGCGACGCGTGCCATGTAGCCGCTGTCCTCGAGCAGGCCGATGAACAGGAAGAGCAGCAGGATTTGCGGCAAGAACACCAGCACGTTGCCGACGCCGCCGATCACGCCGTCGGTCAAGAAGTCGCGCGCCACCCCCGCGGGCAAGCGGGCCTTGGCGAGCTCGGCGAGCCCGCCGAACGCCGCTTCGATCAGCGCGATGGCTGGCTCTGCCCAAGAGAACAGCGCGAGGAACATCAGCAGCATGATGCCGACGAAGGCGAGGAAGCCGAACACCGGGTGCAAGAGCACGCGGTCGAGCCGGGCAGAGCCGGCGCGCTTCGGCGGGTGCTTCGCAGTGCGACCGAAGATCCGATCGGCGTGGGCGTCCAGGAACGCGTAGCGCGCGCCGATCACCTCGAGGTCCAGATCGCGACCGGCCAGGTCGCGCTGGACGTCGAGGCAGCGCTCGCGGAGCGCCGGCGGGACCGACTCGAGCTCGTCTTCCGGATCGATGCTCGTCAGGGCCCACAATGCCAGCGCGCGGTCCCGCTCCACGTTCTTGTGCCAACCCTGGGGCAGAGCGTCGGCAACCCGGTCCAGTGAAGCGCGCAGATCGGCGGGGTAGGCGAGGTCGAGTCGAGCATCGGTGTGCTCGTTCAGGCAGCGGGCGATCTCGGTCCGAAGCGCCTCGATGCCCTCGCCGCTGCGCGCGTTGGTCGCGAGGGTGGGCGCGCCGAAGAGCTGGGCCACCGCCGCGGGGTCGGGGCGCGGTTCGCTCGCCTCGTCGATCATGTTGAGCACGACCAAGAGCGGCACCCGCAGCTCGGCGAGCTGGAGCACGAGGTAGAGGTTCCGAATCAGCTGTCCGGCGTCCACGACGGCCACCACGAGATCGGGGGCCTCGAAGCCGCCGATGCCGAGCGTCGAGTTGATGGCCAGCTGCTCTTCGGGGGATCGCGCGGTCAGCGAGTACGCGCCGGGCACGTCCACCACCTCGGCGACCCCGTCGTCGCCAAGCGCGAGATCACCCGACCGTCGCTCGACGGTGATGCCCGGATAGTTTCCGACGCGTGCGTTCTGGCCCGTCAGACGGTTGAACAGCGTGGTCTTGCCCACGTTGGGATTGCCGACCAGCACGACCCGCCGGCGCGGCGCGGCGTCGGCGGGTTGCGCGCTCTCGATGGCTGGCTCGTGGCAGGCTTCGGCGCTCACATCGCGCTCCGCGTCTCGAGCTCGGGCTCGAGACGCGTGCTGTTCGGTCGAGGCTCACGGGCGGCCTCGACCCCGACGACCACGACCTGCTCGGCTTCGGCGCGCCGGATCGACAGGCACGAGCCGCGCAGCAGAAGCTCGATGGGGTCGCCAAGGGGCGCGACGCCGACCAGCTCGACGCGCGTGCCGGGGACCAGCCCGAGCTCCATCAACCGGCGCCGGAACGCGCGCTCGCCGCCGACCCGCTGGACGGTCAACACCTGGCCCCGTTCGGCCGCCGCTAGGTTCGAGCTCACAGCTGGGGTCTAGCTCAGCTGAAAACGGTTTTCAATTTCAGCCTGCAGAAAGCCCGACAAATGACCAGTGTTGGCCTGACGCCCGTCAGCCCCGGGCGCGCAGGCGCTCCCGCACCTGGCGGATGCTGCCTGCCAGGACCGGGCCCGAGGTCGAGTCGGGGAAGACCCGTAAGACCTCGCGCAGGGCCTCGAGCATCTCGAGCGCCGAATCGAACCGGCGGCGGGGATCGCGCTCGAGGGCCCGGTGGACGGTGGTGGTCAGGCCCATCGGCAGCTCGGGTCGTTTGACCGAGAGCAGCGGGATGCGTGGGTCCTTCAGCATCGCCAAGACCTGGATGTCCGTCGCCGCATCGAACAGGCGCTGTCCGGCCAGGGCCTCCCACAGGCACACGCCCAGGCTGAACAGGTCGCTCTGCACCGTGGCCTCGTCACCGCGGACCAGCTCGGGCGCCAGGTAGCTGAGCTTACCCTTGACCACGTTGGGCTGGGTGATGCGGCCGCGATCCATGGCGCGGGCCATGCCGAAGTCCGCCAGCTTCACGATCCCGCTGACGTCGAGCAAGATGTTCGGGGGAGACACGTCGCGGTGCAGCACTGGCGCCAGCTTGCCGGCTTCGTTCCGGGTGGTGTGGGCGGCGTCCAGGGCGCGCAGGACCTCGATGGCAATCGCCGTCACGATGGGCCAGGGCGCCGTCTTGTCGAACCCCTTCTGATAGTCGCCGAAGTGCAGCCCCTCGACCCACTCGGTGACCAGGTAGTACTGCCCCTCGCCGTCGATGCCGAAGTCGTGGATCTGCACGATGTTGGGGTGCCGCAGCATGGCGCCGACCCGGGCCTCTTCCACGAACATCTGGATGACCTCGGGGAAGTCGTTGAACGCCTCGTTCAGGCGCTTCACCGCCACGGTGCGGCGGAACCCCTCGGCGCCGTAGACCAACGCGCGCCAGACCGTGCCCATGCCCCCGATGCCGATCTGCTCGATCAGCGCGTACTTCGCGTCCACGATCGCGCCGGGCGTGTCCGAGCCAATGGTCATCAGGCTCGAGATCCTAGCACGCGGCGCTCACTCGGGCGCCGAATCGCTCGCGGCGTCGGAGGCGTCCGGCAGGTTCGGGTAGCTGCCGTCGAGCACCGTGCAGAAGCACCGACTCCACGCGCCGGGCTCGACGCATTGCTGGGCGCCGCGGCAGTGCTCGGTCTCGCAGGCGCGAAACTGATTGACGGTACACGGCGCCTCGAGGGACGGCTGAGCGGGCTCGGCCGAGCAGCCCCCGAGGAGCAGCGCGGCGGAAAATGTCTGGATCGGGCGCCGCATCGCGTTCGACGTTCTGCACCGGCCGTCGCGTTGGTGCAAACTGATCGCGTGGCCCATGACGGTTTGCGCCTGCTGGTCTATGACGCCCACGCGGGCGGCCTGAGCTTCGCCTGGGCGACCGGCGCAAGGTGGTATCGGGCCCGCGGCTGGCTCGATCGCGCGAAGGGCGCCAAGAGCTGGGACGAAGCCCTCGAGTTCTTGGAGACCACGGTCCCTTCCCGCAAGGTGTCCGAGATCCAGTTCTGGGGCCACGGCAAGTGGGGTGACGCTCGCTTCGGTAACGAGCGGCTCGAGCTCGCCTCCCTCGCCCAGGGCCACCCCCAGGGTGAGCGCCTGCGGCGCGTCGCGGCGCGCTTCGACGCCGGCGCCCTGCTCTGGTTCCGCAGCTGCGAGACGCTGGGCGCCCGCTCCGGCCAGGCCTTCGCGCAGGCGCTGGCGGGCGAGCTCGGGTGCACGGTGGCGGGGCACACCTACGTGATCGACCTGTTGCAGAGCGGGCTGCACGCGCTCCGGCCCGGAGGGGCGCCGGACTGGGATCCGGAAGAGGGCCTCGCCGAGGGCAGCGCCGAGCGACCCGTGCGTGCCCTGCGTTCGTCTCCGAGCGCCCCGAGGACCATCACCTGCTTCGACGGGCGCTTGCCCGACTGGGCCTGAGCGTCACTTCACGTAGATGGCGTTCGAGTAGATCCAGACGAACTCTTTTTCCCCGAGGTCGGCGTACGAGGACAGGTACTTCGTGAGGTGACGGGGCTTCATGCGCACCTCCACGCGGTAGGCGCCGGGCTCGCTGACGGGGTGGGCGAGGGCTTCCGCGGCCTCGTGCACCACGTCCCAGCCGCCGACCTTGGCCCGGAGCAAGCGCACCACCAGATCGGGCGGCTTCGCGCCCCAGCCGCCCTCGGCGGTCGGCACCGTCGCGTGGAGCACCGGCGAGGCGGCGGCGGGCACCTCTCCGCCCATTTCGGTCACCTCTCCGCCCGTCGCGGCGTGAAAATCGAAGCCGATCGGGAAGCCGAGCACCTCGAACGCGCCGTAGGCGCGCCCCGCTCGGAGGGCCGCCTTCAGCCCGAGATCGTCGAAGCCGCCCTGGCCGCCTGGCGCGACCAAGAGGTGGTTCGAGAACCAACCCATCATGCGGCGATAGCTGTCGATGCGCTCGCCGTCGGGCAAGAGGTCCTTGAACGAGTTGCGGTGGCAGTCGGTCCCCATGGTCGTGACGCGCTTCTTGCCCGCAGCGAGCACGCTGCCCCAGCGCTCGAGGTAGCGCTTGTCCTCGCTCACGATGGGCAGCAGGACCAGGTCCGAGAAGGGCAGAAGCTCGGGCTCTTTCATGCGCTGGATGAGCTGGATCACCGCGCCGGCACCGAGGAACGTGTTGGCGTGCAGGTTGTACATCTCGAAGCCGTCGATCGGCAGATCGCTCAGCTGTTCGACGCTCCAGTCTTCGGTGTGCTGGAGCAGCACCACCGCGCCCAGCTTCTTCACCGCGGCGATGGTCTCGGGGGTCTCGGCGCCGTAGATCGCGTCGCGCTCGGCGGCTGTCGGCGCGACGTGCCGCTCGAGGCCCACGGGCATGAAGCCCGACTCGGTCCCCGCGATGATCAGCGGCGTGCTGCCGTCGGGACACGCGAGCCAGCTGGCGACCGGTGTGCCGCCGCGCTCGAGGAGCACGTCGCCCTTGCTGGCGTCGTACAAGAGCGCGTCCGGGAACTCGGTGTTCGCGAACGAGTCCTTGTGGTCGGTCAGCATCACGAAGTCGTGTCGGGTCGAGCACAGGCCCTGGCGGAAGTCGTCGAGGCACGGTGCGTTGACCTTGCCCTTCGCGTCCTTGGGCTCGCCGTCGCAAGCGTCATGGCTGTGGACGCTGTGGGCGTGGATCAGACCGCGGCGGTCGAGCCAGCCCCGCGACGTCGGCTCGCGCGTGGTGCCGACGACCGTGCCGGGCGTCCAGCCGGACGCCGAGGCGCTGCCCGCGTCGTCCGACGAGCAAGCGAAGAAGAACGAACCCAGGGCCAACCAGGCCGCGACCGCTGCGCGCATGCGGCGCAGTGTGGCAGGACCATTGTCGCTGTCGAGGGGAGAGGCCGCGAGAGTTGCGCCCGAACGGGCGGAAATCGAGTCAGAGCGCGTTCGCACAGCAGCGTACGCCGGTCTGCGCGCCGAAGTAGTACTCGTCGTGGCCGGTGGTCGCTGCCACGCAGTTGTTGCGGCCCGCGAGCCACCACCCACCGCGCAGCGACGACCGCCACGGCCGTTGCATCCCGTCCCGGACGGTCCACTCGTCGACGTTGCCGACCAGGTTGCGCACGCCAAAGGGGCTGACGCACGCGGGACGGTCTGCCGGCCTCACGCGCTTATCCCGCAGCTTGCCGCGGTACTCGAGGCCGGTCTGATCGTGGTTGCAGAGCTTGGCGTTGCGCTGGAAGCCATAGGGGTAGGGCCGCAGCGCCTCGCCCTGGCACGCGAACTGCCACTCGGACTCGAAGCACAGGCGCTTGCCCAGGCTCTCGCAAAGATCCTTCGCCATGGTCCAAGACTGGTCGACCAGCGGCTTGTCGGCGCCGGGCGGGACGTACTCGTCGCGGTCGATGCAGAAGCGCCGGTGCTCGCGCGACGCCAGGCACTGGGGGGTCGTGTCGAACTCGGCGCACCGATGATGGCTCAGGAACGCACCGGGCACGCCGTCGTCCAGGTATCGCAGGCAGCGGTGGCGCACGTCGGGGCAGTACATCCCCTCGACCAAGATCATCTCCGTGGGGCAGGCCGGGGGGGGCGCGGAGGCGTCGCTCTCGGGAGGGAGGGGCGGCGCCGCGTCGGCCCGGTAGCGAGCCCACCACGGTTCGGGCCCGCCAGCGGTGAAGCACATGTCCGATCCGGACTCGGCGGGTGCGCCCGGGCGCGTCACCGGGTCGAAGCGACACTCGCGCAGCGGCGGCGGCGCCGACGGCAAGTCGACCAGCGAGATGGGGGCCGGTCGGGTCGCGGGTCGCAGATCGTCGCAGCCGACGGTCACGGTCACGAGCAGCGCGGCGGCGACCCGTGGGCTCAACGGCAAGCCGCTTCGGCCTCGCTGAAGCGCTTCTGCGCCGAGTCGAGCAGGCCCTTGAACCCGACGTACTTGTCCTTGTCGAAGTAGCCGTTGAACTCCTTGACCACCCGGTCGCGCGCCCGGGTCCCGGTGGTCCACGAGATCTTCTTGAACGCGAACGACTCGAAGACCAGCTGGGCCTGCTGCTCCATCACGGTGAAGGTCTCGAGGTGGTTGGTCTTCAGGGCCGCGTTCATCTCTTCGTAGCCGGCGACCCCCTGGAACTTGAAGCGGCCGGCCTCGTTCCGGACCTTCTCCCACTCGTTGGCCGTGGCCATCCGAGCGCGCTCGCACTTCTCTTCGTCCTGGCAGCCCCAGACGACCAGCGAGAGGCAGAGGGTGGCGATGGCCTGCTTCATCGGACCGTTCACCACCAGGCTAGCCCGACCCGACGGTTCTGGCCCAAGAACGGGAACGGCAGAAGGGCCGACTGCCGCCGGACGCGCGCTCTGGCCGCGCTAGCCGCCCCAGGGCGGCGCGCCCCGCGAAGGCCGCGACGCGATGTTGCTGACCAGCTTCGGGAACTGGTCGAAGACGAAGCGGGCCACGTCGCGCAGCGAGATCACGTGGATGGGCTCGCCCCGGTCGTTGACCACCGGCACGTGACGGTACCCGCCGACCTGCATGTGGTTCATCACGAACTTGACCGCGTCGTCGAGCTCGAGCGCGTCCGGATCACGGGTCATGACCTCGGTCACCGGGCGTCGGCGCCAGGCCTCGCCCTCGAGCCCGACCTTCATCATGAGGTCGCGCTCGGTCACGATCCCGCTCAGCTTGCCGTTCTGGGTGACCACCACGGCGCCAAAGCGATGCCGGCGCATCAGCTCGACCGCTTGCTCGACGGTGGCGTCGGTGTTGACGGTGATCGCGGGCTTCTTGCAGAGCACGCGGAGCGGCTGCTCGAAGTGGTCGGCGTCGATCACGGCGCGCTGCCGGGCCCGCTCGGACATGATCTCGAGCTCGTCGTCCAGGTAGTCGTCCATGGGGTTCCCTCTAGTCCGAAGCGTAGTTCAGCTCGGTCGTGTCGGCGACTGGCCCCCCGGAAGCTCGCGACAAATCAGGACCCCGCCCCGGGGCCCGGGTGGGGCCTCGCCACCCCCCTGGAACCGCCCGACGGACTCGTCTAGGTTGCGCCTCACCATGGCGAACCCGACCGCAGTTCTCGAGACCAGCTTGGGCGACATCACGGTGGAGCTCTACACCGACCAGATGCCCATTACCGCCGGCAACTTCGTCAAGCTCGCGAAGAGCGGCTTCTACGATGGCCTGCACTTTCACCGAGTCATCAACGGCTTCATGCTGCAGTTCGGCTGCCCGCACAGCAAGGACCCGTCGAGCCCCCGCGCCGGCACCGGCGACAGCCCCTTGGGCCCGCTTCAAGACGAGCACACCGCGAAGCTGTCGAACGAGCCCGGCACCCTCTCGATGGCCAACACCGGTCGCCCGAACTCTGGCAGCTGTCAGTTCTTCATCAACACCGTCCACAACGCGTATCTGGACTGGTTCTCGCCCGGCGCGTCGAAGCACCCGGTGTTCGGCAAGGTCATCGCCGGCATGGACGTGGTCAAGAAGATCGAGACCACCAAGACCGATCACGGCGACCGGCCAGTCACGCCGGTGAA
Organism: Myxococcales bacterium; assembly: GCA_016191785.1. GTDB lineage: Bacteria > Myxococcota_A > Polyangia > Polyangiales > Polyangiaceae > JADJKB01. Next base: position 52,973 of record JACPVJ010000121.1, read on the forward strand.
GATGAACCGCGTGCGGGTGGTCGAAGGCTGAGGTCGGTCCGGGCACGACGCCCGGACCGCTACGGCGCGTACGACTCGACCGCGTTGCTCGCGCCGCCGGCGGCGGCCTCGCCACCGATCACGTACACCCGCCCTGCGGCGGACACGACCGCGGCGCCGATGCGCGGCGTCGCCAGCGGCGGCCCGCTGGACCAGGCGCTGCCGTCCCACACGTCCACCGTGCCCGCGGCGTCCCCGCCGACCACGTACGCCTTGCCGTCGAGGACCGCGGCGCCGAGCCCGTCACGCGGGTGCGGGAAATCAGCGACGCTGGTCCAGTTGTCGCTCTTCGGCTCGTAGACGTCGACCTTGTTCGTGACGCCGCCGCTCTCGCTCTGCCCTCCCACCGCGTGGACCCACCCCGAGAGCACGAACCCGGCGAAGCCCACCCGGGGGTTCGGGATCGCGGCCTTCACCGACCAGCCGTTCGTGGCCGGGTCGAGCACCACGCTGTCGCCCAGGAGCTTGGTGTCGCCCCGGCCGGCGACGACGATCAACTTGCCGGCCTCGTGCTCGGCCGCGTAGCCACCGGCGCGATTGAGCAGCAGCGAGGCCACCTTCTTCCAGGCCGAGGCCCCCGGCTCGAGCACGAAGGTCGAGTCGGTGGGGGAAGCGTCGGGGTCCGAGTAGCCGCCGACCGCGTAGAGCGCCTCGCCCACGCGGCCCAGGGCGACCCGCTCGCGCGCGAGCGGAAGCTCGGGCCCCGCCGCCCAGGTGTTCGCCGCGGGATCGTACGCGTAGACCTTCTGGCTGACCGCGCCGCCGGCGACCCCGCCGGCCACCCAGATCTTGCCGCCCAGCTCGGCGCCCGAGAGGTGCGCGATGGCCTCGGGCAGCGGCGCGTCGGTGCGCCAGGGGCCCGAGCCGCCGGCGCCGCCGGCGCCGCCGGTTCCGCTCTTGCCCGACTCGTCGTCGCTCGAGCCGCAACCCAGAACCGAAGTGCAGGCGACCAGAACCCACGTGAAACGCATGGCGGCGGGACGATACCTCGCTGTCGCTTTCCCAGCCAGCCCGATTGGGTATCATCCGCGCCTTCGGTCGAGGAACGGATGATGTTGGTCTACTCGGTGAAACAAGCGCTTTCGGGCGCGGGCGTGGAAGGGCAAGAGCTGACGGTCCGGGGCTGGGTGCGGACTCGCCGCGACAGCAAGGCCGGGCTGTCGTTCGTTCACGTCGGTGACGGCTCGTGCTTCGCGCCGATCCAGGTGGTCGCCGAGCAGTCGCTCCCCAACTATCAGAGCGAGGTGCTGCGGCTGGGGCCAGGCTGCTCGGTGATCTGCACCGGCAAGCTGGTGCGCTCGCAGGGCAAGGGGCAGTCCTTCGAAATTCAGGCGAGCCGAGTCGAGGTGACGGGCTTCGTCGACGACCCCGAGACCTATCCGATCCAGCCCAAGGCCCACACCATGGAGTTCCTGCGCGAGGTCGCGCACCTGCGGCCGCGCACCAACACCTTCGGCGCGGTGTCGCGGGTTCGACACTGCATCGCCCAGGCGATCCATCGCTTCTTCCACGAGCAGGGCTTCTTCTGGGTGAACACTCCGATCATCACCGCCAGCGACTGCGAGGGCGCCGGCCAGATGTTCCGGGTGTCGACCCTCGATCTGGCCAACCTGGCCCGGGGGGCCGACGGGAAGATCGATTTCCAGCAAGACTTCTTCGGCAAAGAGGCGTTCCTCACCGTCTCGGGGCAGCTGGCGGTCGAGGCCTACTGTCTCGCGCTCAGCAAGGTGTACACCTTCGGCCCGACCTTCCGCGCCGAGAACTCGAACACGCCGCGCCACCTGGCCGAGTTCTGGATGGTCGAGCCCGAGATCGCCTTCGCCGATCTGCACGACGACGCCGACCTGGCGGAGGCCTTCCTCAAGTACGTGTTTCGCGCGGTGCTCGACGAGCGCGAAGACGACATGAAGTTCTTCGTCGAGCGCGTGGACAAGGGCGCGATCGAACGGCTCGAGAAGTTCGTGGACGCCGCGTTCGCGCGGGTCGACTACGGGCAGGCCGTGAAGCTGCTCGAGCAGAGCGGGAAGAAGTTCGAGTTCCCGGTGGCGTGGGGCATGGATCTACAGACCGAGCACGAGCGCTTCTTGACCGAGCAGCACTTCAAGTGCCCGGTGGTGGTGATGAACTACCCGGAGCAGATCAAGGCCTTCTACATGCGGCTGAACGACGACGAGCGTACCGTCGCCGCGATGGACGTGCTGGCGCCCGGCATCGGCGAGATCATCGGCGGCTCGCAGCGCGAAGAGCGCCTCGACGTGCTCGACCGGCGCATGGCCGCGCACGAGCTCAGCCCCGCCTCGTACCAGTGGTACCGCGACCTCCGGCGCTACGGCACGGTGCCCCACGCCGGCTTCGGCCTGGGGCTCGAGCGCCTGGTGGTGTACGTGTGCGGGCTTTCCAACATCCGTGACGCGATTCCTTACCCGCGCACCCCGGGCAACGCCGAGTTCTGACGACTCCCGGGTTCCATCTCGCCGAAGGCAGCTCTAGACACCGGGCTGTGACTCGCCGCGCTTCCACCGCCCTCGCCCTGGCCGTCTTCGCCGTCGCCGCGCCGCTTGCGGCGCAAGAGCCCCCGCCCGAGCCGCCGCCGCCGCCCGCCGAGCCGGCCCCACCGCCTCCGGCGCCGGAGCCCCCGCCGGCGCCGAACACGGCGCCGGCTCCGTCGCCTGCCGGCGAGCCCGAGGCCGCGCCTCCCGTCGCCCAAGATCCGAACCTGCCTCCGCTCGACTACTCCGCGGGCGGGCCGCCGCCGCCGCCCCCCGAGAAGCCCAGCAAGGGCTTCGAGATGCCGCCGTGGTCGGCGCGGGTCGATCCGTTCAACTGGTTGCTCGAGGGTCGCCTGGGGCTCGAGCTCGAGGTGGGGCTGCTCGACTTCCTCTCGATCGAGGTGGTGCCCGTCTTCGTGGCGAGTCAGAAGCCACCGACCCTGAACTTCCGGGGCGCGAATGACGTGCTGCAGAAGTCCGGCGGTCTCGGCCCCCTCAGCGGTGCTTCCGTCGATCTCGGCTTTTGGCTCGATGGCAAGGTGTTCCGCGGGTACGTGATCCGCGCCGGCATCACCAACTATGGCTACGAGTATCGAACCGAGGACGACGCCGGTGTCGTCGATCAAGTCGACGTCACCGAGCGCGAGGCGTTCTTCATGTTCGGCTCCCACTCGCGCTGGGGCGCGTTCACCATCTCGGGTGGCATCGGCTTGGGGGTGCACCTGAAGAAGCAACAGCGGTGCTTCCCCAAGGGTGCCACGTCGCCCAGCCAGGCCACGAGCGAGGGCTGCGACAACCAGCTCTTGATCGCGCTGGACCGCGACGCGAAGGACGCCGTCGACCTGAACGGACCGCTGTTCCCGGCGGATCTGATCGGCCGGTTCTCGCTGGGCGTGACCTTCGACTGAGCCAGGCGTGCTAGGCTTTCGCCTGCGGCCCCGTGGCGGAACGGCAGACGCAGTCGACTTAAAATCGACGGCCCGCGAGGGCGTGAGGGTTCGACCCCCTCCGGGGCCACGCCGACAGTGCTCAGAGGCTGTGAAAGTTTCGCCTGCCGCCGGTGGTCGCGGGCGGGGCCGCTCGCGGCCCTTCCGGGGCGCCGGCAAGGAACGACGCTGAAAGAGCGCCTGTCGCGCCGTGACTCGGGGTGAGGCTCGTGGGTCCGTTGCTGGATCTGGCGCAGCAGTTGCCGTGGCGGAGATGGGCGCGCCGCAGGGCTTCAACTCCATCCCGCACGCTCATGCGCTCGATGGCGAGACAGCGCGGCGAAGAGTCAGAGCTCGCGGCGCGGTTCCTTGCCCACGGCGCTGCCGCTACCAAGACCACAGAGGGCATCCCGTGCACGCCCACCCCGTCGGCCCCTCGGGTGTCGCGAAGCGCGTCCTTTGTTGGGGGCGTGCAGGCACCGTCCCAGCACTTCGTGTCGCGGGAGAAAGAGCGGCGTCACGTCGGATTTGTGTTGACGTACTTACAGGCGACACGCGCTCGCACTTCGTCAGGCACATCGCTCGATGCGTCGCCATCGCGCGACGATGCTTGCTGATCGCGTTTCGCGCGCGCGACGATTCGCGAAGCGTCCGGACGCTCGGAGCGCGCTCAGCGTGTCAGCAGCGAGGCTGAAAATCCCCGTGATATGCCAGTATTCATGCGCGCTCTCTCCTCGGTCTCCGATCGCGAGCTTCGCGAGCGCCTCACGGCCGCCGTCAGCGCCGAGCGCATGGCTGCCGCCGACGTCATCTATCACCTGGTGGAGTTGGACCGCCGTCAGCTCTACCGGGAGGACGCCTGCTCCTCGCTCTACGCTTACTGCGTCGAGCGGCTCGGCTACTCCGAGGACGGCGCGACCAAGCGAATGCGCGTTGCCCGCATCTCTCAGCAGTTCCCACAGATCCTCGACGAGCTCGCGAGCGGCGCCATCCACTTGACTGGACTGTTCCTGCTCTCTGGGCACCTCACGGAAGAGAACGTCGACCGTCTGCTCGCCGAGGCTCGGGGCAAGTCCAAGCGGCAGCTCGAGGAGCTCTTGGCTCGCTGGTTTCCCAAACCCGACGTGGCGGCGACCATCACCCCGAGCGTGCCCGAGCCGGCCCAGGCGGAGCTATCAACAATGTCCGGGGCAGGTAGCTCGGGCCCGCCGCCAGCGCCGCCGGTGCCCGCGGCCCGGGCTCGGGTCGAGCCGCTCTCCGCCACGACCTTCCGCGTGGAGTTCACTGCCAGCGCCGCGCTGCGCGACAAGCTCGAGCACGCCCGGAACCTGCTCAGCCACGCCGTCCCGAGCGGAGATCTCGCGGCGCTCATCGAGAGGGCCATCGACGAGCTCATCGCCGTCGAGACGAAGCGGCGGTCGGGGACGGGAAAGCCGCGCAAGCATCGGCAGACGAAGCCGGGCTCACGGCACGTGCCAGTGGAGGTCCAGCGCGCGGTGCGAGAGCGGGATGAAGATCAGTGCGCTTTCGTCGACGCCGAGGGGCGACGCTGCTCCGAGAAGCGCTTCTTGACCATCGAGCACCTCGAGCCTTTCGCGCTGGGTGGGCCAACGACGGTGGAGAACTGCTGCTTGCTTTGCTCGTCTCACAACGCCTACCGAGCACGCCAGGTGTTCGGCGAAGAACACGTTGCTCGGAAGGTCGAAGAGGCTCGAGCGGACCGGGACGCCGCAGCTGCAGAGCCTGCGGAGCCCACGGAGCCTGCCGCACCTGCGGCCCCACCCGAGCGAGACGCGTTCCAGAAGGTCCAGTACGCCTTGGTGCACATGGGCTTCAAGGCGACGCAGGCAAAGCGCGCCCTCGAGGAGCTGCGCCGGCGCGGGGTCGAGCCTCAGCCCGCGCCGCTGCTCCGCGCGGCGATCACCGTGCTCATGCCTTGAGACGCGTCAGGCACACCCCCACAAAGGACGCGCTTCGCGACACCCGACGGGGTGGGTGTGCCCGAGTGCGCTCGGTGGCCTTGGTAGCGGCAGCGGCCGTGGGCACGAGTGCTGACGAGCACCAGCAGCGTGCCTGGCTCGAAGCCGCTCGCGATTCTCGTTGCATTGCCCGAGCGCGAATGGATAGAACCTGCTCGTGAAGAGCTCGTCCTACTCGGACCCGAAACGCGGGGCGCGACTTCGGCAAGCCAACCGCGGGCAGCTCGCTTGGGGGCGCATCGACCTCGACGCGCAGGTGCCCTACGACCACCCAGTGCGTGCCATCGCAGCGGTCATCGAGCGCCTCGACCTCTCCAAGCTCTACGCACGCATCGACGCCCGCGACTCGAACCCCGGCGCGCCGGCCATCGATCCCAAGCTCTTGCTCGGGCTGTGGGTGTACGCGACCAGCGAAGGGGAGAACAGTGCTCGGGAGATCCAGCGCCTGACCGAGTTGCACGCGGCCTACCGGTGGCTCTGCGGCGGGGTGTCGCAGAGCCACCACACGCTCAGCGACTTCCGCAGCACGAGCGCCGAGGTGTTCGACGACTTGCTCACGCAGGTGCTAGTGCTGCTCATGAGCCAAGACTTGGTGGAGGGGATACGCCAAGCACGACGCCATCGACGAAGCGGCTCTGCGCGACGTCACCACCTACGCCCCGCTGCCCAAGCCCCGCGACGGCTCCGAGCCCAACCAGCCGAGGGAGGGTGACAGCAAAGCCGCCGCCGCTTGGCGGCAGCGCAGGGCTACCGACGAGGCCAAGCAGATCTACCGGCACCGGGCCGCGACCGCGGAGACCGTCAACGCGGACGCGAAAACGCACCGCGGGCTCGACTCGCTGACGCTACGTGGCCTCGACAAGGCCCTCGCCAGCGTCACGCTCTTTGCTCTCACCTACGATATTCTGCGCGCCATCACGCTCGGCGCCTGACGCCGCCGCCCTGGCAACACACCGGCGGTGTCCGAACGGGGCGCTTGCGCTACCCGTACCGACGCCTTCCCGTCGAGCCGGGCGCTTTGCTCTCGCGCCTCGCGCTCGCCAGCTCGCGCGGACGCGGAGGCCGAAGCTCGACGAACCGATAGTTTCTCAGCCTCTCAGTCCACCGCCAGCCGGTCCGACCGTGCCATTCGGTACAAGAGCCAACCCCCCAGGGCGAAGGCGGCGACCATGGCCAGCGTGGCGAGGGCGCGCAGCGCGAACGCGAACGTGCCGCAATGGTTGAGCAGGTGCCACTGGGTGAGCAGCGTGTCCCAGTCGTGCAGCACCTTGTCCCCCATGCCGACCAGCGCCAGCTGGTTCTTGTTGGCGTCGTCCACATAGGTCGCGAGCTCGAAGGTGCTGAACGACAGCCACGACACGCCCACCGAGAGTCCGAACCAGTCGCGCTGGAACAGGAGCAAGTAGACGGCGACCAGCGTGGGCGCGGCGAGCTGCGTCAGGCTGCCGCCGAGCAACATCAGGGTCTGGCCGAAGGCGCTGAAGAGCAGGTGCCCGAGCTCGTGCAGCACCAGCGTGAGCCCGCCGAACCACGAGCGATACATCGGATCGAACAGGTGGCGCACACCGGCGTACACCAGGTAGAGCAACAGCGGCAGGCGCGCCCACGGCGAGCGCGAGTCGGACCAATCGCGGGCGTCGTCGACCAGGCCTTCCAGGGTGTCGCGCAGGGTCACGTCGGGCGTCGAGCTTAGAGCGTTCGGGAAGGATTGTCGTGCTACTCTCGTAGCATCCCAGGAGCACGGTGTTGTCGCGCTGGGACGAACTCTTCAGTCGCATGCGTCGCGTCGAGGCCGAACGGCTCGAGGCCGAGCGGCGGCAGCGCGAAGCCGAAGCGGCCATCCGCGACCACGAGGCCTGGGCCGAGGCGGCGCTGGACGAGATGTGGCGAGCCGTCATGACCGAGGTCGAGGCACGGGTGGCCGAGTTCGCCGCGTCCACCGGGCGACGCATCGACGTCGTGCGCCACCTCAGGACCCTCGAGGCCAGCACCGGCAGCGCGGCGCTCAGGATCTTGGAGCTTCGGCTCGGGGACTCGGTCGTCTACCTCTATTCCCACCACGCCGCCGGCTCGGCCGTGCACGTCCACGTGGCGCAGTGGCCCGCACCCGAGGGAAAGCACCGCCGTCACCACCGCATGATCAGCCTGCCGGTCTGTACGCTGGAGCGCGTCGCATCCCGCGACTGGGCCCTCTGCCGAGTGTCGCCGAATGCCGCGTCCCGTAGCTTGAAGGTCGAAGACGTGGTGTACCGGGCCTTCGAGCTCCTGGTCTTCGGTCTCGAGCGCTCCGATCCGCGCGTTTTGGGCCTGCGCGTAGTGAGCGACGCCGATCCGCGCTCGAGCAAGACCGTGATGCAGTTCCCCGATTGAAGGGCCACGGGGTGGGACAATGTCCCACGCGATTTTTTTTCGGGCCGTGCACCTCGGGAACACTCGGCCGAAACACTCGCGAAACACCCGCGGGTCAGGCTTTCGTGCATGAACGAGATCAACGGAGGCGATACCGCATGGGTATTGGTCTCGACCGCACTGGTGCTGATGATGACCCCGGGCCTGGCGCTGTTCTACGGCGGCATGGTGCGCGCGAAGAACGTGCTCTCGACGTTCATGCACAGCTTCTTCGCGATGGGCCTGGTGACGGTGGCGTGGGTGACCGTGGGCTATTCTCTCGCCTTCGGTGAGACCCGCGGGGGGCTGGTCGGTGGCTTCGGGCACCTGTTCTTGAACGGGGTCGGGCTCGAGCCCCGCGCGGGGACCACGGTGCCGCACCTGCTCTTCTGCGCGTACCAGATGATGTTCGCGATCATCACCCCGGCGCTGATCTCGGGAGCGTATGCCGAGCGGCTGAAGTTCTCGACCTACGCCGTGTTCACCTTGCTCTGGTCGGTGCTGATCTACGCGCCGCTCTGCCACTGGGTGTGGGGCCCCGGCGGGTGGCTGCTCGGGCGCGGGGCCCTGGACTTCGCCGGCGGCACGGTGGTCCACCTGTCGTCCGGCGTCTCGGCGCTGGTGTTCGCCATCGTGCTGGGGAAGCGCTTCGGTTACCCGAAGCGGAAGGCTCCGCCGCACAACCTGACGATGACCCTGCTCGGGGCCGGCCTGCTCTGGGTCGGCTGGTTCGGCTTCAACGCCGGCTCGGCGCTGGGCGCGAACGGCCTTGCGGCGCTGGCCTTGGTCAACACCCACATCGCGGCGGCGGTGGGCGCCGTGGCCTGGGCCGGCGTCGAGTGGGTGCGACACGGCAAGCCCTCGTCCCTCGGCGTGGCGTCGGGGCTGGTGGCAGGGCTGGTGGCCATCACGCCCGCGGCGGGCTTCGTGGGTCCGATGAGCGCGGTGGTGATCGGCCTGCTCGCAGGCGCGGCTTGCTACGGCGGCGTGCTGCTCAAGCACAAGCTCGGCTACGACGACAGCCTGGACGTCTTCGGGGTGCACGGGATCGGCGGCATCCTCGGCGCGCTGCTCACCGGCGTCTTGGCGTCGAAGGTGTGGAACCCCGCCGGCCAAGATGGCCTGATCCGTGGCGGCACCGGGGTGTTCGTCGAGCAGCTGATCGGCGTGGCTGCCGCGGCGTCGTTCGCGGCCGTGGGCACCTTCGCCTTGCTCAAGCTGCTCGACAAGGTGATGGGCCTGCGTGCGGCCAAGGACGAGGAGCTCGAAGGGCTCGACGTGACGCTGCATGGCGAAGAGGCGTTCAGCTTCGCCGAAGGCGCGGGCGCGCGCGCGTTTCTCGCGCCGGCGCCGCCGACCCCGGACGAGCGCGGCGAGCTGGTCGAGTCGGAGGCGTGAAGGTGCCTCGTCCGGCGCGCCTCAGGCCGACGCGGCGCGAGCGAAATCGAGGCCGGTCAGGATGCCCTCGAGCCTGCGGTTCTTCACCGCGATGATGCGACGCGCGTCCATGGCCCGGGCCTGTTGGGCTGCGCGATAGAGGGGGGTCTCGACGTCCAGGCAGAGCATGGCGGGCGACAGGGCCTGCTCCACCGGCGTGTCGCGAGCCAGGTCCTTCGCCTCCAGCGCCTCGATCTGGGTGAACACTCCGATCGGCCAGTCCTCTTCCATCACCACCAGGCCCGAGACGTGGGCCTTGTCCAAGCGCTCGACCGCCACCGCCACCGAATCGTCGAAGCTCACGCTGAACACCGGGTGCGACATGAAGTCGCTGATCGGCGAGGCGACCCGCTTCTCGATCACCGCGGACATCAGATCTTTGGTCGACACCACGCCCAGGAGCGTGCCGCCGTCCTCGACGAACAGGCGGTGAACGCGGTGGCGAAGCATCAATTTGGCGGCTTCGGACAGGGGCGTGTCCGCCGTGATGGTGAGCACGTCGGGCTCCATGACCTCGTGCACCGCTTTGCGGGGCAGCACCAACACGCTCGCGCCGCTGCGGGTGCTGGCCTGACGCCTGCCCAGGCGCAGGAGGTCGGTCCGGGACACCACGCCGACCAAGCGCTGCCGCTCGTCCACCACCGCGACTGCGGAAAACGCCCGGCTCGACAGCGCTGCCTGAACCCGATCGAGCTCGTCCGTGGGGAGTACGGATTCGACGGCCGTCGTCATGTAGGCGCTGACCGGCAACGCGAAGTGGCTCATGTCCGCCGTCTTAGCAGGAACCGGGAGCGGCGTGAGTGCGATACTGTCCGGGCATGGCGACCCCAGAAGTGCTCGTGGTCGATCGACTGTTCGACGGCGAGCGGTTCGCTCTGGGCGAGCACGAGATCAGCATCGAGGGCGGCACCATCACGGCGGTCCGGAGCCGAGATCGCGGATTGCCGGCGCCGCCGGGCGCGCAGGACTTGCGCGGCTCGACGCTCTTGCCCGGCCTGATCGACGCCCACTGTCACATCGCGCGGGTGGGGCAGTTCGAGGCCCACGAGCCGCCCCACCCCCCCTCGGTCGCCGCCAACTTGAGCTCGGCCCTGAAGGCCGGCGTCACCACGGTGGGAGACATGGGCTGTCCGGCGCCGATGATCGCGAGGCTTCGCGGGGCGACCGGCGACGACCCGAGTCAGGGGCCGGCGATCCGGGCAGCAGGCCCGCTGCTCACCGTGCCGCTGGGCTACCCGCTGGACTGGATGAGCCGACTGCACGGCTGGCTGGGAGCGGCGCTGCCCTGCGCGGACGAGGCGAGCGCGCGCCGAGCGGTGAACGCCGTCGCTCGTTCGGGCATGGACCACGTGAAGATCTGCATCATGCACCGGGGTTACGACCTGTCGGCGCTCCCCACCTTCTCGCACAAGACGGCGCGCGCGGTGGTGGACGAGGCGCATGCGCTCGGGCTCCGCGTGCTCGCTCACGCGCACTGGAATGCCGACTACCGCGTGGCGCTGGCCGCCGGGGTCGACGCCCTGATGCACTCGGCGTTCGATCCGCTGGACGCAGAGCTGGTGCAGCGGGTCGCCGACGCGGGCGTCTCGGTGTGCCCGACGCTCTGGGTGTTCCACTCGGCATGTCTCGGGGCCGAGCAGCGCTGGGACCAGGACGCCGAGCGGCTGCGTGGGGTCACCGCGCCGGTGCGCCGCTCGTGGCGGCGGTTCGCGGAGGCCTACGCGGTCAGTGGCGACGTGTTGCCCGACGGCATCGCCGGGGGCCTGCCCAAGGTTGCGGCGCGCGACGGCGTGCGGAACGCCATCGCGAACCTGCTGCTCCTGCGAGACGCCAAGGTGCCCTTCGCCTATGGCAGCGACGGCCCGTTCGGGTTCTCGACCGTGTTTCGCCCGCTCGACGAGCTCGGCCTGATGGCGAGCGCCGGGCTCGACCCGGCGGAGTGCCTCCGGGCCGCGACCGCGGGGGCCGCCGCGCTGCTCGGGCTCGCCGATCGCGGCGCCGTGCGGCCGGGCCTGCGCGCCGACCTGATCTGGGTCGACGGTGATCTCTCGAGGGATCTGGGCGCGCTCGGTCGGGTGCGAGGCGTGATGCGCGGCGGCGAACCGACCGGGGCCAGAGGGGCCGATGGCGCCGGAGCGGTGTGGCGCGGGCTCGCCGCGACGGTCGGGCACGCCCTACGGCGGTAGACCGGAGATCCACTTCCAGATCGTGGTCATCGCGGTCGAGTCCACCTCTTCGGTCGCGAGCGGGGGCATGCCCTCGAGACCGCGCACGTTCATCCGTTGGTAGAGCTGGCTCTTGCCGGGGCTGCCCGGCACGATCACCTGGGTCGTGTTGAGCGTGGGGTGGAGCGTGGGGGCGTAGAGCGCGGTCTTGTAGACTGGGGTCTCTTCGGGGGTCTTCGCGTCGGTCCGGAGCTTCAAGCGCAAGGGCCGGAGCTTGCCGACGAAGCTCTCGTCGTTGTGACAGTGTCCGCAGTTGCCGTGCAAGTAGCCGATGGCGGCTTCCACCTCACCGTCACCCGGCACCGGGAGCTCGGCGGTCAAAGGCGGGGAGAGCGAGCCTTGCTTGATCAACGTGGAGAGAAAGCCGCCGCCGTTCTCCTGGCTGAGCTGGATGGCGCCGACGCCGATCAGCACGTCTCCGACGTTGTCGTGACATTGCCGGCACTGGGCCGCGCTCGGGATGTCGTGGTTCGTCCCGAGCGCGTTCTGGGTCCCCTCGGGCGTGGCGATCGCCTCGGTGCCGGCCTCGTTCCAGGCGTAGGCCACCATCAGCCAGCCCTCCGGGCGTTTCCACAAGAGCCGCGTCTCGAGCCGCTTGCCGTCCCGCGTGAAACTCTTCCACGCCTTGGTCCCGACCGGAAACGTCCACACGTCGATCACGGTCGTGTCGATGGTGGAGCCCGCGGGCAACGCCAGGTAGCGCTGCTTCTCGGCGCCGTCGGACCAGAGCGGGAAGCGGACGGTGAACTCGGCGACGCCCGGAGCCAGGGCCCCGGTCGTGATGTCGGCGTAGAGGCCGGTCTCCGAGAGCTTCGTGGGGCCATCGAACGGCGGGGCGTCGGCGGCGCCGTCGGCGTCCCCGAGGTGAGCGTCGTGGTGGCCGTCGCTCGCCGCGTCGACGGGCCCGCCGTCCGGGGTGGGGGCCGGGGTCACCGACCCAGGACCATCGTCCGCGCACCCGCTCACCAGCGCAAACAGCGCGAACAGGCGACAAGAGGCACGAAGTCGGCTCACCCACCCAGTATACCGTTGCGGCCGGGGCCGGTCCGCGTCATCGTCGCCGCCGGCCGCTCGGCGGTCACGAAAATACACGAGGTCTTGGCGCGTGAGGGTTTCATGAGGCTTGGCAGTCGGTCGTTTGCAGCGAATGGTCGCATCCCGGAAGAGTTCGCGGCGGGCGTCCGTGGCGAGGCAGGGCCCGTGCCCGGGCCCAACCAGAGCCCCCATCTGGCCTGGAGCGACTTCCCGTCCGGGACCAAGTCCTTCGCGCTGATCTGTCACGACCGGGACGTGCCCTCGAAGGCCGACGACGTGAACCAGCCCGATCGGAAGGTGCCCTACGACCTGCCCCGCGTCGATTTCTACCATTGGGTGCTGGTCGACATTCCCGTGGGCGTCACCTCGCTGGAAGAGGGCGTCGATTCGGAGTCGTTCGTGCCCAAGGGCAAGCCCCTGGGCCCGACCAAGCACGGCCGGCGCGGCATGAACAGCTACGGCGACTGGTTCGCCGGCGACCCGGCCATGGCCGGGGACTACGGCGGCTGGGACGGCCCGTGGCCGCCCTCCAACGACGAGCGCCTGCACCACTACGTCTTCACGATCTACGCGCTGGACGTCCCCGCGCTCGACGTGCCCGAGCGTTTCGGCGGTAGCGAGGTGCTCGCGGCCATCAAGGGCCACGTGCTCGACTCGGCCAGCTGGACCGGGACGTACGCGCTCTGTCGCGACGCTCGCCCGTGATGACGAGCGCGGCGACACCGACCTGTGGGTGTTTCCGCGCCCTGCTCGAGCGGCAGGGCTACCGCGAGCTGGCGGCGGCGCAGCTCTTTTCGAGCGGCGTGGCGCTAGCGCCGACGCTGGACGAAAAGCAGATGCTCGCGCGTCACTGTCTGGACGAGCTCGAGCACTTCGAGGTGATCGCGACGGAGCTCGAGGACCAAGGCGGGGGCGAGCTCTTGTCCCGCGTCACCCCAGCGGTGGCGGCCTTGCCCACGGTCGAGAGCTGGCTCGAGATGGTCGCGGTCGGCATCCTGTTCGACCGCGCGGTGTACCACCAGCTCCGCGCCTACGCGGCGGCCCCCGACGCGCGGGTGGCCGCGCTGGCGGTGCGGGTGATCGCCGACGAGCAAGAGCACATCGCAGCCAGCCAGGCCGCGCTGCGCGATCTCGGCAGGCGGGAGCCGGACTTCGTGCATCGGCTGGTTGCCGCGGTCGATCGCTGGCTGCCCGCCTCGCTCGCGTGCTTCGACGACGAGACGCCGCCGGCCTGCGGGGCCGGGCCCCACGTGTCCGTCGAGGCGAGAAACCTCGCGCTCCGCACCTATCGCGAGGGTCTGTCCGAGTTGCTGGTCCCCGAGGGCGTACCCCAGGGTCGCTTCGCGGGCTGAGCCATGCAGCGGCGCGAGGTCTTGGCTCTGGTCTTGGCCTCGCTGGCCGCGGCGTGCGCGCCCGGGGGCGGGCTGCCGCCCCAGGTCGGCGGTTCGGCACGGACGCGGAGCGAGGCGCGGGCGCGCCTGCGAGCGCTCTCGCGTCGCTACGAGCAGCTGATGAGCGAGCACGGCCTGTTCGAGTGGTCGCGCTACGCGGGTCGTCTGGCCGAGGGGCCCGAAGCGTCCGCGCGAATGGAGAAGCTTCGGGCAGCCGAGCGCGAGGTGTTCGTGGAAGCGGACGAAATCCTGACGCGCTTCGGCGACCGCGTCGTGTCCCCCCGGAGCGCCAGGCTCTGGCGGCGCGGCGCGCTGGGGCTCAGGCTCTTGGGCGACGCCCGCGCCGCGAAGCTCGGCGACGAGCTCGAGAGCGTGATCAACGAGCACCGTTTCGTGGACGACGGACGACCGATCACCCGCGCCGAGCTCGGCGAGATGCGGCGATCGGAAGACCCCCGCGTCCGGCGACGGACTCGGCACCTCGAGCACCAGCTGCACCTGAAGGCCGCGCCCATCGCCGTCGCCCTGATCCGGCGCCGGCGCGAGATCGCCAGAGAGCTCGGTCGCCCCTCGTTCTACGCCGCGCTGCTCGCGGTGCGGGGCGCCCACTTGCCCACCGTCGAGCGCGTGCTCGGGGATCTGGACCGGCGCTCCCGGCGCCCGCTGGCCGATGCGCTCGGCGGGGGCCGGGGTCGGCGCCTCTCACGCACGCTGATCAGCAGCTGGGACGTGGATCACCTGGTGCATCGCCAGGCCGTGGTCCCTCACCCGCGTTTCCCGGCCGATCGTGCCCGGGCCGTCGTCGAGGGCATCTTCGCCGCCTTCGGCTTCGACCTCCGGCAGAACCCGCTCGACCTCACCGTTCGCGACTTCGCTTTCGGCGGGCAGACCATCGCGATCACCGCGCCGGACGACGTGCGCCTGGTACTTCGCCCGCTTCCGGGCATTCGGTTCTACGGCCTGTTGCTCCACGAGATCGGACACGCCGTCGCGGTGCGGAGCACGCAGGCGACCGAGCCGCTCTACAAGGGTTACGAGTGGGTTCCGGGGCTGCTCGATCCGGCCTTCGCCGAAGGCTCGGCGGAGCTGTTCGGCCGGCTGCTCGACGAGCCACGCGTCCTGCGTGAGCACCTGGGGCTCGGCTCGGACGAGATCGAAACCGTGCTCCGTGCCCGCCGGCTCGAGACGCTCGTTTCGGTTCGGCGTGGGCTCGTGGGCTCGATCTTCGAGCGCCTGGCGCTCGAGCGCGAGGGCGCCGATCTCGATCTGCTGTCGCTGGACGTGGAGCGCAACGTGTCTGGCTTCTTCGTTCCGCGCGATGCCGAGCCCGTCTGGGCGACGTCGCCGTTCTTGGCGACCTACCCGGTGTACACCCAGAGCTACCAGCTGGCGGCGTGCGTCGCCGTGCAGGTGCGGGACGCGCTGAAGGCGCGCTTCGGGGAAGCGTGGCTCTCGCCCCGGGCCGGCGATTTCTTGCGCCGCCATTTCCTGTCCGATGGCGCGCGCTGGTCGCTGACCGAGAAGATGGTGGTGACCACCGGGGCCGAGCTCGACTCGACCAGCTTGCTCCGCCAGCTCTTCGCCAGGAACTGATGCTATAGGGTCGCGATGCGCTGGATGGGCTCGATCTTGGCGGCGTCGGTCGCCCTGGGTTGGAAGGTGATCCAGTGGGACGTGGTCGCGCCCCAGAACGCCAAGCGCATCTTGGTCTGGCTCTCGGCGCACTACCCGGGGCGCGCCGACATCGACAACGTGAGCGTGGTGAACCTTTGAGGCGCACGAACGAAGAGCGTCCCAGCATCGGGCGGGTGCTGATCGTCGCCGGCTCGGACTCCGGCGGCGGAGCGGGCATCCAGGCCGACATCAAGACGGTGACCGTTCTGGGAGGCTACGCCGCGACGGCGATCACCGCGCTGACCGCGCAGAACACCAGGGGCGTGCACGGCGTCGTGCCGGTGGACCCGGCGTTCGTCGCGCGGCAGATGGAGGTCGTGCTGACGGACATCGGCGCCGATTGCATCAAGACCGGCATGCTGGGCAGCGCCGCCGTGATCGAGCTCGTGGTGCGCACGCTCGAGCGCCATGCGCGAGGCGTGCCGGTAATCGTCGACCCGGTGATGGTGGCCAAGGGTGGCGCGTCGCTGCTCGCGCCCGAGGCCAAGAGCGCCCTCGCGCTTCGCCTGGTGCCGTGTGCGTCGCTGCTCACGCCGAACGTGCCCGAGGCCCAGGCGCTGACCGGGGTCGAGATCGAGTCTGCCGACGACCTGGGGCGCGCGGCCGACGCCCTGCTCGCCCTCGGCGCCAGCGCGGTCCTGGTGAAGGGCGGGCACCTGCCGGGTGACACCGTGGTCGATCTCTTGCGCACGGTCGACGGCGTGGAGCGGCGCTTCGAGAGCCCGCGCATCGAGTCGCGCTCCACCCACGGGACCGGCTGCACGCTGGCGTCGGCGATCGCGGCGGGCGTGGCCGAGGGGCTGCGGCTCGAGGACGCCGTGGCGCGCGCCCGCGACTACGTGCTCGAGGCGATCCGCACCGCGCCGGGGCTCGGAACCGGGCACGGCCCCTTGAACCACGGACACCCTCTTCGGACTCCGACATGAGCTTCGCGGTCTTCCCCGAACCCCCGGACGTCGACGGCCTGCAGGTCGGTCACGGCCAGACTCGCCTGCGCTTCGAGGACGTCGCGCAAGACGGCCGGCTGCGGCTCGAGGGGATCTGGCCCGCCATCGGCCCCATCTTGTGGGGCAAGATGGAGGTGGCCAGCGCGCTCTTGCGCCTCGGCGCGGACGGGGTGCGCGCCGTGCTCACCTATGTGCAGCTCGAGGGCGGCGACGCGCCGGTCAGCGTGCGGGCGCTCTGCGAGCAAGAGGTGCGCTGGCGGCTCGGGCGCAGCGTGGACGACGCCGGAGGCACCACGCGCCTTCTGTTCGACACCTGGCTCCTGTCCAGCGCGCCGCGCGGCGTCCCGGGCAACCCCGGGCTGGATCCGGCGAGCGACGAGCGGGTGCGCGTCGCGCGGGCCTACGGCCAACACGTCTTCACCCGGCCCGCGGCGCCCGCGGGTCAACACCGCGTCGAGCGGCTCTCCGACCCGCTGCTCGATGCCCTGCCGATCGTGACCACCGAGTTTCGAGACCCTCGAGCGCTGCTCGCGTTGCCCACCGGCGCCGCGGCGCTCGAGCCGGCGCCTCGGCCCGACGCCGCGCCGACCGTGTTCGGGCTGTGCCACAGCGACGGCAACCAGCACGTGAACTTCTTGTCTTACCCGCGCCTGGCGGAAGAGGCAGCGCTCCGCCGCTTCGTCGAGCTCGGTCGGGGCGCGCGCCGACTGGCCCGTCGCGCGGAGGTGTCCTACCGCAAGCCGTGCTTCGCCGGCGACGTGGTCCGGATCGTGATGCAGGCCTTCGAGCTTGGTGACGAAGTCGGCGTGGTGGCCGTCTTTGTGCCCGAAGGCTCGGGCGCGACGCCTGCCCGTCTGTCGGAGCTCGACCGGCCGCTGGCCGTCGTCCGCGTGGGGTTCTCGGAGTGAGCCCAAGGCGGGGCGTCGCTCGGGTGTCGCACCCCGTGATGAGGCCGCGCATCTGGGTACTCTTCGCGCTCTTGCCCGGTTGCGTGGACCTTCCGCAGACCACCGCCGCCGGGCGGCCGCGCCCGCCCCCCGAGATCGGCTCGAGCATCACGCACTCCCGGGCGTGCTCGTGCCGCGCCTGCGGCGAGCCCAGGTACTGCGCGGCCCCGGGCGACCCGGAGCCGAACCGGACGTCGGGTTGCGACCAGAGCTACGATTTCTCGGCGAGCGAGGGCTGCGGCATGCAGGTCGAGACCACCGCCGGCCGGTGTTTCGAGCGGGTCTGGCGGGTGAAGCTCTCGCAGGCCTGCGATCGGACCCGCCCGCCGGAGTGCTGCCCGTAGAATCCGCTTGCGCCTCGGGGCGGCCGTGACCAAAACCCGAGGTCCCATGTCGCGACCCCTCCAAGCTGGTTCCGTCCTGTTGCTTCCGCTCCTTGCGCTCGCGTGCGAGCAGCCGCCGCCCGAGCCCGAGCCGAGCAAGCCGGCACCGACGGTCGCGGCGCCTCCGAAGCCGGTGGCCAGCGTCACGGCGGTGCCCACCGTCGAGAGGCCCGCGCCGCCGCCCGAGCCCAAGGGCCTGCCCGCTCCCGAAGACGTCGCGGCGCCGCCCAAAGACGCGAAGAAGAC
Organism: Myxococcales bacterium; assembly: GCA_016191785.1. Lineage (GTDB taxonomy): Bacteria > Myxococcota_A > Polyangia > Polyangiales > Polyangiaceae > JADJKB01. The sequence continues at coordinate 71,079 of JACPVJ010000121.1, forward strand.
CGCCAGCGGTCTGATCACCAAGGTGCTGACCAAGGGCACTGGCAAGGACAAGCCCAAGCTCGAAGACCGCGTGAAGGTCCACTACACGGGCTGGACCAAAGACGGGAAGATGTTCGACAGCTCCATCGCGCGCAACGAGCCAGCCTCGTTCGGCGTGAGCGGGGTGATCAAGGGCTGGACCGAGGCCCTCCAGCTGATGGTCGCCGGAGAGAAGCGGCGTCTCTGGATCCCCGCCGACCTCGCCTACGGGGAGAAGGCCGGCGGAGGCGCGCCCGCCGGGCAGCTGACCTTCGACGTCGAGCTGCTCGAGATCCTCGCGGCACCCAAGCCGTGGCCGGTGCCCGCAGACGTGAAGGCGGCGCCCAAGGACGCGAAGAAGACCGCGAGCGGGCTGGCCTACAAGTTGGTCCAGAAGGGCAAGGGGACCCAGAAGCCCGCGGCCACCGATCGCGTGACCGTGCACTACACGGGCTGGACCCCCGACGGGAAAGAGTTCGACAGCTCGGTCAAGCGCGGCGAGCCGACGACCTTCCCGCTCAATGGGGTGATCAAGGGCTGGACCGAGGGCGTTCAGCTGATGGTCGAGGGAGATCGGATGCGCTTCTGGATCCCGGCGGAGCTCGCCTACGGCGAGAAGCCCACGCGCCCCGGCGCCCCCGCGGGCCCGCTGGTGTTCGACGTCGAGCTGCTCTCCGTCGCGGGGAAGTCGAAGTGAGAGACCTCGCGAGCTACCTGGGTGGCGCCTGGGTCTCGGGAGCGGGTAGCGTCGCCGAGCTGGTGAACCCCGCGACCGAAGAGGTGCTGGCTCGCACCTCGAGCGCGGGGCTCGACCTCGGCCAGGCCGTGGCGTACGCACGTGAAACCGGCGGGCCGGCGCTTCGCGCGCTCACCTTCCGCGAGCGCGGCGAGCTGCTCGAGAAGATGAGCCGCGCGATCTTCGCCGAGCGCGACGCGCTGATCGAGATCGCCATCGCCAACGGCGGCAACACACGGTCCGACGCCAAGTTCGACCTCGACGGCGCCACGGCGACGCTGATGTCGTACGCGACGCTGGGCAAGAAGCTCGGCGACCGCCGGCTCTTGGTCGACGGCGAGCCGGCAGATCTGGCCGGCTCGCGCCTCCAGGGCTGGCACCTGCTCTCGCCCCGGCACGGCGTAGCGGTGCACATCGGTGCCTTCAACTTCCCCGCCTGGGGGTGGGCCGAGAAAGCCGCGTGCGCGCTCCTGGCCGGCATGCCGGTGCTCACCAAGCCAGCCACCGCCACGGCGCTCCTGGCCCATCGCACCGCCGAGATCTGCGTGAACGCGGAGATCTTGCCGCCGGGTGCGTTCAGCTTGCTCTGCGGCTCGGCGGGCGATCTGCTCGAGCACCTGTGCTGGAAGGACGTCGTCGCCTTCACCGGCGGCAGCTCCACCGGGCTCTCGATCCGCAAGACCGAGCGTCTGCTGGCGCAGGGCGTGCGGGTGAACGTCGAGGCCGACAGCCTCAACTCGGCCCTGCTCTTGCCCGACGCCGAAGACGCGTCGGTGCAGGCTTTCGTGCGCGACGTGGCGCGGGACATGACCCAGAAGACCGGACAGAAGTGCACCGCGATTCGCCGGGTGGTGGTGCCCAAGAGCTCCCTCGACCGCGTGCGCGACGCGCTGTGCGAGCAGCTCGCAACCATCAAGATCGGCAATCCGGCGCTCGACGAGGTGCGCATGGGGCCGGTCGCCACGGCGTCGCAGAAGCGCGACGTGCTCGCCGGGCTCGACGAGCTGCGCGCCCAGACCAAGGTCGCCTTCGGGAGCTCGGCGTCCCCGGCGCCGATCGGCGTCGCGGCTGGAAAGGGCTACTTCGTGCCGATTGCGCTGCTCGAAGCCGACGACGCGCTCGCCGCGACGGCGGTCCACGAGCACGAGGTGTTCGGTCCCGTCGCCACGCTCTTGCCCTACGACGGCTCGCCCGGGCAGGCCCTCGAGATCGTGCGCGCCGGGCAAGGCGGGCTGGTCGCGTCGGTCTACGGCGACGACCGCCACGCCCTGGCCGAGGTGGTGCAGGGCGCCGCGGCGTGGCACGGCCGGCTCGTGGTCGTCGACGCGAAGGTTGCGGACAAGAGCATCGCGCCGGGGACCGTCCTTCCCGATCTGATCCACGGCGGTCCGGGGCGTGCCGGCGGCGGTGAAGAGCTGGGCGGGCTCCGCGGCATGGCGCTCTATCAGCAGCGCACCGCGGTGCAGGGGAACGGGCCGCTGGTCGCCAAGATCGTCGGCGCCACCTGAGCTATGCTCCTTCGCCCATGCGCGAGCCTCTTCGGGTCACGGCGTGCTTCACGCTCCTCGCGCTGATTGCCTGGGCGTGCAGCAGCGATCACGAGGCGCTGAAGAAGAAGGACCCGCCCGCCACCGGCGGCGCCGCGGGGGCCGACGCTTCCGCCGACGCCGAGCCGGACGCCGAGGTCGACGCCGAGCCCGACGTGTTCGTCGAGCCGACGGGCTCGGTGAAGCTCACCCTCTTGCACGCGGTGGTGGACTCTCCGCGTATCGCCTACTGCTTCGCGAAGGTGGTGGACGGCCTGCCGGGGTCACCCCTCGGCGACCCGCTGCCCGCGGGCGGACTCGCGTGGGGCGGCTCGGTCACGGTCACGGCGCTCTCGGGCGTCGACTTTGCAAAGGACGACCTCTTGCCGGTGGTGGTGGCCGGAGACTTCTCGCTCCTCGCGGAGAAGAGCTGCGCCGAAGCCGTCGCGCTCGCCCAGGCTCTGGCGACGACCGACGCGGGCGTGGCCGGTGACGCGGACGCGCAGGCCGGCGACGCCGCCCTCGATGGTGACGGTGGCGAAGGCGGACCCGTCGAGCTGCCTCCTCCCCCGAAGCTCCGGGCCGCCGAGCTTCCGGTGATCCCCGCGGGCACGCTGTCGATCGGGTACAGCCTGCTCTTCGCCGCCGCGGGCTGCCTCGGCGGGCCGGCGTTCAGCGACCCGCTCGAGACCTGGGTGTGCGGCCCCGGCTACACGCCCGCGTCGCCCACGCTCGCGCCGGTGCTCTTGCCGCTCTCGCGCGTGACCCAGCCTGGGGCGATGGGGCTGCAGCTGGTGAACGCGGCTCGCGCTGCCGATCCCATCGACCTCGCGTCGAGCTATCCCAAGGGCAGCTCGGTGCCGAAGATCTGGGTCGCGGAGGACGTGGCGTTCGGCGCCGTCGCGCCGCGACCGCCGCTGCTCGCCTACTCCTCGACCGCCTTCGGCGCGCCCATTTCGGCGTCGCTGCTCGAGGTGAGCAGTCAGGGCTCGACCGTGCCGATCTACGTCAGCAGCTGGAAAGACGCCCTCGATCTCGGGGGCCTGGCCAGCGTCAAAGACGGCAAGACCTACGCGCTGGTGCTGGTGGGCCCGCGCCCGAACAACCCGGCGGGCAAGTGGTGGAACGGCCCGCGGTTGGTCGCGCTGCCGGCCGACCCGTGACGGTTGCCGGGTCAGTGATGGACCATCAACTCGGCCAGCTTGCTCTTGGCGTCGTTGATGTGCGAGCTACTCGGGAAGCGCCGCACGAACGAGCGCAGCGTGTTCTTCGCGTCGTTCCACGCCTGGATGTCGATTTGGCAGTTGGCGAGGAGCAGCGTGGCCTCGTCCATCACCTCTTTGTCCACCGAGGCCTCCGAGATCTGCATCAAGATCGGGATGGCTTCGCGCTGGCGCGAGAGCGCGCGAAGTGCCTGGGCGAGCTGGAGCTTTGCCTGCGGGCTGTGAGCCGCGTCGGGCTTGTGCGCGAGCGACTCCTTGAGTGACTGCGTCGCCTCGTGCCAGCGCCCGGTGCGCACGTGGTCCAGGCCCGTCTGATAAGCGATCAGCGAGAGCTCGTTCTTGGCCCGTTCGACCGCGGCCTCGAAGACCGCCCGCTCGGTGTGAGTCAGCGGCAGCTTCGAGACCTCGTCGAAGCGCTCGACGACCTCGCGGCGCTTGTTGTTGACGATCAGGTCGTAGAACTCGGTCGCCGCGCGGCTGCTCTTGAGGGTGGTCTCTTCCCGCGCCTGCGTCGCCTGGAGCTCCTTCTCGAGCTGCTCGATTCGTTCGCGCGAGCCCTTGGTCTCGGCTCGGATGGCGTCGAGGCGTGCGTCCCACGCCAGCTTCAGCCCCAGAAAGAGCACGATCACGGTGACGACGTAGGCGGTCGAGCTGTTCACCCAGATGCGTCGCTCGAAGCCTTGCTGGCGCTTGGCGATGCTCTTGAGGTCGGCAGCCAGCGCGTTGACCAGGTTGTTGGTCTTGATGGTGAGCGAGCGGCTCTCCACGATCTCGCGCTTGACCTCTTCCAGCTCGTACTCGTCCATCCGGCCCGGCCCCGGAGTATCGCCGAATGCCGGCCCGAGCAAGCCCGTCTCGGCAGACTGCGGCACGTGCCGCCGCCGGAGAGAGCGCAAAAAACCGCGGCAAACGCCGGCCCCCTGCGCTTGCCCTTGAACGAGGCCGAAGACCCCGCTAGAGCCCTGCCCCCGCGCCCTGCGTGGGCAGTTCGACTCACTCGATTCACGAGTGTCCCGGGAGCAGCATGGATACCAGCGACATCCGCAAAGGCCTGAAGTTGATGATGGACGGGCAGCCCTACATCGTCGTGGATTTCCAGTTCGTGAAGCCGGGGAAGGGTCAGGCGTTCACGCGGACCAAGATGAAGAACATGCTCACCGGGAGCACCATCGAGAAGAACATCCGGTCGAGCGAGAAGCTCGAGCCCGCTGACGTGGAAGATCGCAGCGTGCAGTTCATCTACCCCGACGGCGACATGTACTACTTCATGAACTCCAACAGCGGAGAGCAGATCGCCGTTCACAAGGACGCGGTGGGCGACGCCAAGGACTTCTTGATCGACGGCATCGAGGTCCAGGTCACGATCTACAAGGGGAACCCGGTCAGCATCTCGCTGCCGCCGCACATCGTGGTGCAGGTGGTCGAGACCGAGCCGGGCGCGAAGGGGGACACGGCCACCAACGTGAGCAAGCCGGCCAAGATCTCGACCGGCGCCACCGTGCCCGTTCCGCTGTTCATCGCCGAAGGCGAGTGGATCAAGGTGGACACCCGCAACGCGTCGTACCTCGAGCGCGCCAAAGCGCCGTCCTGAGCGAAGTCAGCGCCGGAACAGCCGCACGCGCGATCCGGTCACGCACGCCACGGCCTTCGCGCCGTCCGAGACCGCACACTCGGCGAGCGCAAGGCCCTCGGCGGCGCGCCAGAGCTCTGCTTTGTCGCCGCCGTCGACCCACGGCCCGGACCCGGTGGGAAGCACCAGCAGCCGACCGTCGGGCGAGCGCGGGCTGCCCAGCACCCGAGGTCTCAGCACCGCCTCGCCGCGCGTGATGCGCGGACCGAGGGGCTCGCCGGCGACCATCAGTGACGGTCGACCGTCCTTCGCGCCCAGGGCGACGATCGACGCGGGCGCCGCCTTGGCCCCGGCGCACGCCCCGGGGCGCGGGGACAAGAGCCCCGATGGGGGCTCGGGTGGGTCGACGCCGAGCAGCACGTCCGAGCGGTCGCAAGAGAAGATCACCGTCGCGTCGAGGGCGAGGGGCCACGCGGCGACCCCCGAGTCGACGTCGAGCGGCTCGACGCTGCCCGTGTCGGTGACACGCACGAGGCCGGACTTGCTCTGTACCAAGAGCCCGCCGGAGGGCTCGAAGGAGAGCGGGCTCATGCGCGGGGCCGTGCCGCGTGGCGCGACCTCGACCGCGAGCGAGACGTCCTTCGGCTCGACCACCGTCACCGCGGCGAGGACGCTCTTTTGCAGCTCGGCGCGTCGTTTCTCCGGCGCGTGACCGAAGTACCAGCCGTCGCGCTCGAGCGCGGCCATGGCGCGCGTGGGCTCGCCCGCGGCGAGGGCCGACTGAACTTCGGCGACCAGCAGTCGCTCGACGACCGCCGCCAGCGGTGCGCAGCGCAGCATGCTGCCGTCCGCCTCCCAGAGGCGCGCGGCCCCCCCTTCGGCGCACAGCGTCCCCATCAACCGTCGCACCTGGGCCACGCCCCGGGTGACCTCGGCCGCGCTCTGCTTGCGCTTCGAGCGGCCCAGCTCCGCCGCCGCCAGGGCGCCCAACGACTGCGCCGGCTCGGTCGCGTCGCGCGAGAGGCCCGCCGGACGATCGAGCCAGACGACCTGGGCGCTGGCGCTTCGATCCTCCTTGTCCGTCGGGCAAGGGCCCCCCGCGGGTGCTGGCCCGCGGCAGATGGGCTTCTCGGTCACCACCAGGCGCACGTCGTCGCGACCATCGCCGTCGCGATCGACCGAGTCCACGTCCACCCCGAAGGGCTCGCCGGCGGCTGGAGCCGCGACGCGCCAGGTGCCGAGCACGGGCCGGTCCGAGCGCGGCGCGACGACCGAGATGCTCCGCGCCGGCGCGCGCGCCAAGAGGGTCGTGGTGCACCGGGCCGTCACGTCCACGGTGACGCTCTTCGGGCCGGTCTGGAGCACGGTCGCGGCGTGGCTGCAGCTCGGGCCGGTGGGCACGAAGCCCGGCAGCTCGAGGAGCTTCTTCGGGGCCCCCTGGGCTGGATAGAGCCACAGCTCGCCCGGCGGCGAGGGCGCCGAGGCCTGGGCCGGAAGCGTCCAGGCGACCGCCTCGCGCTGCCCGTCGCCGTCGAAATCGGCGGCCAGCGCCTGCTCGAACACGCGCTCGGCGGGCGCCGAGAGCGGGCGCCCATCGAACGACCATCGGGTCGCGCGGGGGGGCGCCGGCACCGCTCGTTGCACCACGAACTTCGCGGGCGCTCGGGCGTCGGGCTCGCCGTCGGTCGTGCTCGCCACGGGCGCGGCGCTGGCGACGCCGCTGCCGACGGAAAACGGGGTGTAGGGTTTGTCTTTGCCGCAGCCGTCGCAGCCCACCAGCGCGCCGACCCACGGCACCGCCCAGAGCCAGCGCGACGGGTGAGGGGTCATCGCCCGGTGAACTTTGCCGGGCGCCGCTCGGTGAATGCCCGGGTCCCCTCGCGCATGTCTTCCGTGTCGAAGAGCGCCGAGAACGCCGTGGCCTCGAGCTCGTTGGCGAGGGCCAGATCCGCGTCGAACCCCCGCGCCATCACCCGCTTGCTGTAGGCGATGGCGAGCGGCGCCTTGCTCGCGATCTTCTTCGCGACCTCGCGCACCTTCGAGCCGAGCTCGGCGTGGGGCACGACCTCGTTGACCAAGCCGAGCCCGAGGGCGCGGTCGGCGGTGATCGGATCACCGGTGAACACCAGCTCGCGTGCCCGCGCGAGGCCGACCCGGCGCGACAGGCGTTGCGTCCCGCCGAACCCGGGCATCAGGCCCAGGTTGACCTCGGGTTGGCCGAAGCGGGCCTTGTCCGAGGCATAGATGAAGTCGCAGCACATCGCGAGCTCGCAGCCGCCACCGAGCGCGAACCCGTTGACGGCGGCTATCACCGGAAACGCCGCGGCCTCGATCACCAATCCCAAGCGGTGTCCGGCGTCGCTGAACGCCTTGGCCTGAGCGGCGGACAGGCCCGACATCTCGGCGATGTCGGCGCCAGCCACGAACGCCTTGTCGCCGGCGCCCGTCAGGATTGCGGCGCGCACCGGGGGCTCGGACTCGGCCAGGCCGACGAACGCGGCGGTGAGCTCGGCCAGCACCTTCGCGTTCAGCGCGTTCAACTTGTCCGGGCGGTTGATGGTGACGGTGGCGACCGCTTCTTCGATCGCGACGCTGATGGTCTCGTAGCTGCTCATGGCTCACCTCTCGAACGCGCGGCCGACCTTCTGGCCCTTGTCGTCGTACACGTAGAACCCACGCCCCACCTTCCGGCCGTACCAGCCGGCGGCGACCAGGTTCCGGAGCAAGGTCGCGGGCCGGTACTTGTCGTCGCCGAATTCGCGGTGCAGCACCTCGGCGATGAAGAGCAGCGTGTCGAGCCCGATCAGATCTGCCAGCTCGAGCGGCCCCATCGGGTGGTTGAGCCCGAGCCGAGCGCCCTGATCGATGTCCTCCGGTGTGCCCAGGCCCTCTTGCAGCGCGAAGCACGCTTCGTTCAAGAACGGGACCAGCATGCGATTGACCACGAAGCCCGGCTGGTCCTTGCTGGTGATCACGGTCTTGCCCAGCGCTTCGCTCAGCTCCTTGATCACGCCATAGGTCTCGTCGCTGGTCTGCACCCCGCGGACCAGCTCGACCAGCTTCATCAGGGCCACCGGGTTCATGAAGTGCATGCCGATCACGCGATCGGGGCGCGACGTCTGGCCCGCCAGGCGCGTGATGCTGATGCTCGAGGTGTTCGAGGCCAGGATGGCGTCGGGCCGCATCTTCGCGTCGGCGGCCTTGAACAAGGCGACCTTCACGTCCAGGTTCTCGGTGGCCGCTTCGACCACCACGTCGGCGCCGTCCAACGCTTCGCCCATCGCGTGCGGCGCGATGCGACCGAGCAGGGCCTCGACCTCGTCTGCCTTGGCCTTGCCCTTGTCCACCAGCTTGGCCAGGACCTTCGCGATCTTGTCCTTGCCCTTCCTGGCGAGATCCACCGAAGCGTCGCTCAGCACCACGGAATAGCCCTTGGTGGCAGCCACCTGCGCGATGCCTCCACCCATTTGCCCGGCGCCGATGACGGCGATGGTCTTGATGTCGCTGGACTTCATGCTCGCCCCGCTACCGCTTCGCCCTCGGGCGTGCAAGCCTGGGCGCAGAATGCTGCGTCGCATCGCGGTCGCCCTGGTGGTCTTCGCCCTCGCCGGCTGCAGCGTGCAGAGCGAGGCCAACACCGCCGCGCGCGCTCGCATGCTGGTCCACAAGGGCCAGGAAAAAGAGGCCATCGGCCTGCTCCGCGACCACCTGACCAAGCACCCGGAAGCGCTCGACGAGCGCAAGCTCTTGATCCGGGTCCTGGCGCTGACGGGAGATCTGGGGGCGGCCGAGCGCGAAGCGACGGCGCTCTCCGAGCGGCTCGGGGCCGGCGAGCCCACGCCCTGGATCGAGATGGGTTACGCCTTCGAGCTGGCCCATCGGTACGACGAGGCCCTGGCGATGTTCGATCGCGCTGCCGAGGTCGCGCCCCGCGACGCCCGCGGTCCGCGCGCCGGGGGAGTGCGGGCCGCCCATTGGGGCGAGGTCGAGATCGCGGAGCCGCGCTTGAGCGAGGCCGTGCGCCGGGATCCCCGCGACGCCTCGAGCTGGCACGCCCTCGGGTTGGTACGGGTCCGGCTCGGGGATCTCGACGGAGCAGAGCGGGCCTACTCCTCGGGCCTGGCGGCGGAGCCGGGGTCCCTCGAGAGCCGCCTCGGGCTGGCCACGGTGGCCGTCGCACGGGGCGACGCGAGCGCGGCCTTGCGGCACTACGACGCCCTCTGCCGGGCACGGCCGAAGCACGGCGATCTTCGACTCGGGCGAGCCTGGGCGCTGCTCAAGCTCCGGCGCCTGGCCGAGGCCGAGCACGAGCTGGGCGAGGCCGAGCAGCTGGGCGCGAGCACGAGCGCGATTGCCGCCCAGCGGCGCCTGCTCGCCAGCCTCAAAGCGACAGCGGAAGCGCAAAGGATTCGCTAATTTAGAGGGCTTGTCACCCCCCCGCAGGGAGCCTAGGCTGCGCGTCTGCTCCTCGTGCGTTCGGGCCCGGCCGCGCCGACCCCAAAGCGCACTTCGGGACTGCGACTTCCACACGGGCCAGAGAATGCACGCTCAGACCATCCGGACCGCGCTCGGTCAGCTCCAAGACGACCCCGACCTCTCGTCCGCGTGGGAGGCGCTGTCAGCTGCGGTCGAAGCCGACGACCGCGACCTCCCCACTGCAGAGCTGCTCCGGCTGCTCGACGCGGCCCGCGCGCGTCACGCCGATCGCGGCGAGTGGGAGGCCGTGCTGCAGCTGCTCGAAATCGCGCTGCCGGGGGCCAAGGGCAGCGACCAAGAGCCCGCGCTGATCAAAGAGCGCATTCGCGTGCAGCGCGACGAGCTGTTCGACGAAGACGCAGCCCTGCGGGCGGCGCGCCGCTACCTCGAGCTGATGCCCGGTGACGAGGCAGTGGCCGAGGCGATCGAGGAGAGCGAAGGCAAACGCGGGCGCTGGAAGGACCTGGTCCAGACCTATCTCGGCGAGGCCGAGTAGGCTCCGGACGACGTGTACAAGAGCTCGATGCTGATGCGCGCTGCCGAGATGGAGCTGCGCTTCGGGGCCGAGTCGGCCGACTCGAAGTCGATCGCCGAGCGCCTCGAGCAGGCCGTGCGTCTCGATCCGACCAACGTCCGCGCGGCGAAGATGCTCGAGCGCGTGCTGAGGCAAGCCGAGCGCTGGTCCGACGTGGTGCGGGTGCTCGAACGGCTCGCCGACCGCGCCGAGCAGCCGAAAGACCGGATCGAAGCCGGCGTTCGGCTGGCGCGCACGTTCCGGGCGCGCCTCTCGGATCCCGAGCGCGCCGCACGCGCCTACGAGCGCGTCCTCCGAGATCGGCCGGATCACGCCGAGGCGATGGCCTTTCTGAGCGAGCTGTACGAGCGCGAGCAGCGCTGGGACGACCTCGTGGCGCTCTTCGAGCGGGACCTCAAGGGGCGCGACCTGTCCAGCCCCGACCGGGTCGGCGACATGCTGCAAATCGCCATGCTGCTCTGGAAGAAGGCGTCTCGCCTGCGCGAGGCCGAGAGCTGGTTCGAGCGCATCGCGAGGGTCGAGCCCACACAGCCGTTGGTGCTCGAATTCTACCGCGAGTACGCCGCGTCCGAGCACGACGACAAGCGCCTGATGGACGTGCTGAGCGCTGCCCAGCGCGCCATGAAGGACGGCCCCGAGAAGAACGTCCTCGCCACCGAGATCGCGCGTCTGGCAGAAGGCCAGGCCAACGCTCAGAAGGCCATCGAGCAGTACAAGGGCGTCCTTCGCCAGGACCCGAGCAACGTCGAGGCGCGGGATTCGCTCAAGCGGCTCTACAAGCAGACCCAGGGGTACAACGCGTTGGTCGAGCTCCTGCGGCAAGAGCTCGAGCGCACGGATCCGGCCGACCTGACTCACCGGGTCGAGGTCTTGCGCGAGGTCGCGGCGGTCTATCGCCAGAACCTCAAGAGCGAGACCGCGCTGGTCAGCGTGCTGAACCAGATCGTGCAGCTCGACGAGAAGCTCGACGAGAACGACGTCGCGGAGGTGCGCGAGCTGGTGCAGCTCTACGACAAGCTGCAGAGGTGGCGCGACCTTCTGACCAATCAGCTTCGCCTGGCCGAGATCACCCCCGACCCGAATGAGAAGAAAGAGCTCTATCGGGCGGTCGCGCGACGCTGGCTCGAGCAGTTCTCGAACGTCCAGAACGCGACGGACGCCTACGAAGCCCTGCTCAAGGTCGAGCCGACCGACGCCGAGGCCCGCGAGCGGCTGGCCGAGCTGTACAAAAAGCGCCGAGCCTGGCCCGCTCTGTACGACCTGTACGAGCGCGAGGTCGCCGAGCTCGAGGGCAACGCCAAGATCCCGCTGCTCGCCGAGATGGCGCAGCTCGCTGCCGAGCGCCTGAACCGGGCCGCCGAGGCGGTCGGGATCTTCAAGCAGATCTTGGAGATCGATCCCGGCCGCGCCGAGGTGCTCGACGCCCTCGAAAAGCACGCCGAGCGCAGCCGGGACTGGGCGACGCTGGCGTCGGTGCTCGAGAAGCGAGTGGCGGCGACCGGCGACGACGCGGCGCGACTGGCCGTGTTGCAGAAGCTCGGCGGGGTGTACGCCGACCACTTGACCGATCACGCCGCGGCTGCGGGCGCCTGGCGCCGGGTGCTCGAGCTCTCCCCGGGCCACGCCCGCGCGCTCCGCGTGCTGCGCGACGCCTACCTCTCCGGCTCCGACTACGACGGCCTCGAGGCGCTGTACGAGTCGCAGGGCGACTGGGAGGGCCTGGCCGAGGTGCTCAGCACCGCCGCCGATCGCGCCAAGGACGACGCGAGCAAGGTGGATCTGTCGTACCGCGCAGCCGCCGTCCTGAAGACCCGGCTGAACCAGCCCGACCGCGCCTTCCGCTCGTACGAGCGCGTGCTCTCGGTCGACCCGACCGACGCTCGGGCCGCTCGCGAGCTGATCCCGCTCTACGAGCACGACCAGAAGTGGGCCAGGTTGCCGGCCCTGTACGAGCTCTTGGCCGAGCGCGCCGACTCGGACGCCGAGCGGCTCGAATGGCTCTCCAAGCTGGTGGACATTGCCAGCCACAAGCTCGCGGACAAGAAGGCCGCCGCCGGGTATGCCCGGCGCGCGTACGAGCTCTCACCGAACAGCAACGACGCGCTGGCGCTCTTGGAAGAGACGGCCCGGGCCGCCCAGGCCTTCGGCGAGCTCAGCGCGGCCCTCGAGGCTCGCCTCGCGTCGCTGCCGCGTTCGGCGGCAGCCGAGCCGGACGCAGCGCCTGCCGAGAAGGGCGACAAGGGGAAGAAGGGCAAGAAGAAGAAGCGCGACGAAGCCGTGACGGTGCCGGACGGCGCAGCGGCCCGCGCCGCCGCGATTCACGAGGTGGAGCACCGCAGCCTGTCGCTCAAGCTCGGCAGCGTCTACGCCGCGGAGCTCGGGCGCACCGACGATGCCGTCGCCATCTACAAGGGCCTGCTCGAGCGCGACCCCTCGGACGTCGAAGCAGCCGGGGCCCTCGAGTCCCTCTTGCGCCAGCACGACCGGCGCGACGAGCTGCGCTGGCTCCTCGATCTGCGGGTGCAGAACGCGGGCAGCGACGCGGACCGCGTCCAGATCCTGAGCGACTGGGCCACGTTGGAAGAGGACGTCTTCGAGTCCCAAGAGAAGGCCATCGAGCTGTACCGCCGCGTGGCCGAGATCGACCCCGGAGAGGCCAACGCCATGCGGGCGCTGCCTCGGCTCTTGCTCATGAACGACGACGCGGCGGGCGCGGCGGCGGTGATCGAGGGGCATCGGCAGCGTCTGACGGGGGACGACCTCGCACAGCGCGAGATCGAGCTCAGCGAGCTCTACATCATGCGCCTCGAGCGCTTCGACGACGCGTTGGCGTCGGCGGTCCACGCGCTCGAGCTGTCCCCCGGCAACGCCCGCGCGATCGCCGTGCTCGAGAAGCTGATGGATCGCGACGCGACCCGGGCTCGCGCCGCCGAGGTGCTGGCGACGGCGTACGCGAGCGGTGGCGACGCCCGCCGCGAGGCGCAAGCCCTGTCGGTGATGCTCGGCCAGACCCACGCCCCGGCAGAGCGCCTCGACATCTTCACGCGGCTGGCGGACGTGAACGACGAGAAGCTCGGCGCGCACGGCAATGCCCTGGACGTGATGCTGGCGGCGGTGCGCGAGTTCCCGACCGAGCTCTCGGCGTGGGATCGGGCCGAGGTGCTGGCCGGCGCCGCCGGGCGCCCCACCGACCTCGCCGAGGCGTTCCGCGAGGTGCTGCAGAGCGATCTCGACCGCAGTATCGAGATCGAACTGTGCGAGCGCGCGGCTCGCTTGTACGAAGACAAGCTCGGCGACCCCATCGGCGCGACGCCCTATCTCGAGCGCGTGCTGAAGCTCGACCCGGGGAACGAACGAGCCTTCGCCCGCCTCAAGGACATCCTCACGGCGGCCGAGCGCTGGAGCGAGCTCGAGGCTCTGTACGACGGCGCGGCCCAGGCCACCGACGACCCGGCCCGCAAGTGCGAGATGCTGGTCGAGGTCGCGCTGGTCTGCGAAGAGATCATCGACGACGCGGTCAAGGCCACGGGGCACTACGAGCGCATCCTGGATCTCGATCCCGCGCACGACGGCTCGATCCGCGCCTTGGATCGGCTGTACGCGCGGCTCGAGCGCCACGAAGACCTCGCCCGTCTGCTCACGCGGCGGGTCGACCTCGCGACCGGCGACGAGCTCCTCGAGCTCGAGCTTCGGCTGGCGCGGATCGAGCTCGACCGACTGCACCGCCCCGAACGTGCCATCGGCCACGTCGAGAACGTGCTTCGCGAGCGCCCGAACGACTACGACGCCCGCGAGCTGGCCGAGAAGCTGCTCACCATCGGCAGCATGCGCGGCCGGGCCGCCAAGATCCTCGAGGGGGTGTACGAGGCGCGGGACGAGGTCCGCGATCTGGTGCGCGTGCTCGGGATTCGCCTCGAAGAGGCCGACGAGGCGCTTCGAGCCGGCGCCGATTCGATGCAAGAGGACGAGCGGCGCGAGCTGCTGCGCCGGATCTCGCTCTTGCGGGACGAACGCTTGCACGACGACGAGGGCGCGTTCGAGGCCCTGGCGCGCCTGGTCCCCCTCGACCCGCTCGACGCCGATGCGCGAGGGCGCCTGATGGAAATCGGCCGCCGCGCCAGCGCCCACGGGCGCGTCGCCGACGTGCTCGACCAGGCCGCCGAGAAGGCCGACACCGCCGGTCTCAAGGGCGAGATCCTGATGAAGGCGGCGTCGATCCACGAAGATCTCCTGGATGACGCCGCGCGCGCGGAAGAGACCTACCGGCGCGTCCTCGGGCTCGACGAGACCGACGCCGAGCTGGTGCTGCCTGCTGCCCGGGCCCTCGAGCGCATCTACGCCGCAGGGGCGCACCACAAGAAGTTGGCGGCGGTCCTCAAGACCCAGGTGGCTCTCGAGCAAGACGGGGAGAAGCGTCGCGAGATCCTGGGCCGGCTCGGAGAGCTCTTCCAGACCGTGCTCGATGACTCGGCCGGGGCGATCGAAGCTTGGAAGGCCCGACTCGAGGAGCACCCCGCCGACGATCTTTCGCTCGCGTCCCTCGATGCCCTGTACGAAAAGACCGAGAGCTGGCCCGAGCTCGCCCGCATCTTGGATCGGCGACGCGAGGTCACGGACGACGCGGACCTTCGACGGCGGCTGATGGTGCGCATCGCCGAGCTCTCGGCCAATCGACTGGGCAACGTCGCGGATGCCATCGAGGCGTGGCGCGCCGTCGTCGACGAGTACGGGTCGTCGCTCGAGTCGCTGCTCGCGCTCGAGCGTCTCTACCAGTCCGCCGAGCGCTGGGACGACCTCGCCGACGCTTACGCTTCGCACCTCGAGATCGTGGAGACCGACGGCGAGCGCCTCGAGCTCTTGGCGAAGCTCGGCGATCTGCGCGACGGCAAGCTGCACAACCTGGAAGGCGCCCTCGACGCCTATCGACGCGCGCTCACCCTGGACACCGGGCACGCAGCGAGTCGCAGCGCCCTCGAGAAGCTGCTCGACTCGGAGGACTCGCTCGCCCGCCGCGAGGCCGCGGGCATCCTCCGCCCGATCTACGAAGGGGAGGGCGCCCACGAGCCGCTCTTGCGGGTGATCGAGATCGAGGTCGCATCGACCGACGACCCGGTCGAGAGGGTCGAGGCGCTGGAGAAGGCACTGCACATCGCCGAACACGCCCTCGAGGACTCGCGTCGGGCCTTCGACTATGCCGAGCGTGCGCTCCGCGAGGCCGTGGGTCACACCGAGCTGTCGGTCTGGCTGAGCCACCTCGAGCGCACCGCGTCGGCTTCGGCGCGGCACGCCGACCAGGTGAAGCTCCTGTGCGAGGTCGTCCCCAACATCTTCGACGGCGAGCTGCAGCTCTCGGTCACCTTGAAGATCGCGGACACCGCGCGCCAGAAGCTGGCCGACAAGAAGGTCGCCCGCGAGTACTACGAGAAGGCGCTCGAGCTCGCCGCCGAAGACCGCCACGCGCTCTTGGCTCTCGAGTCGCTGTACGAAGAGGAGGGCGACTCGAAGGCGTTGCTCGGGATCTTCGAGCGGCGGATCGAGAGCGCGGCGTCCGACGACGAGCGCAGGGGCTTGCTCTACCGCAAGGCGCGGCTGCTCGCCGACGCGCTGGGCGACAACCCCCAGGCGATCAGCGCCTACGAGGCCATCTTGGACATCGCCATCGAGCCGCAGGCGCTCGAGGCGCTCGAGGCGCTCTACACTCTGGAAGAGCGCTGGCAAGACTGGGTGGACCTGTGCCGCCGGCAGCTCGACGCGGGGCAGGGCAAGCCCGCCGACCTGCACGTGAAGATGGCTCGGGTGCTCTCGGTGCGGATGAACGAGACCCAGCGCGCTTTCGACGAGCTGGAGGAGGCCCTCGGCATCGAGAAGCAGCACACCGGCGCCATCTCGGAGCTCGAGAAGCTGATGACCAGCGGCGACGACGCGGAGCACCGTGCGCGAGCCGCCGCGATCTTGGAGCCGGTCTACTTGCTTCGCGCCGACTTCGGCAACGTGATGGCGACGATCCAGGCTCGCCTGGAGGTCAGCCAGGATCCGGACGAGCGCCGGGAGCTGCTCTCGCGGCTGGCCCAGCTCTACGAGGAGCAGAAGGAAGACTACGTCGCCGCGCTCGAGACCACCGCCAAGCTCTTGCACGAGGATCTCTCCGATCAGTCGTCCATCACCGAGCTCGAGCGCTTGGCGAAGGTCGCCGGTGCCGAGCGGCGCCTGGCCGAGATCTACGCCGCGGAGCTCGAGAACGTGACCGGGGACGAGCCCGCCACGGCCGCGCTCGCGCGACGAACTGGCGAGATCTTCGCCGAGTTGGGTGAGAACGACCGGGCGCTGGCCTTCCTCCGCCGCGCGCTGGCCTTCGAGCCCGAGAGCCGCGAGCTGTTCGACGCGGTGGACGCCATCCTGATCAAGACCGACCGGGCGGCCGAGCGTGTCGAGCACTACCGCGCGGCGCTCGACCACCGCTTCGAGCCCGCCGACCGCCTGGCGGCTCTGCACGTGATCGCCGAGCTCGAGCGCAAGCGCATGGGCAACGCCGATGCGGCGATCGACACCTATCGTGCGGCGCTGGACGTCGACGAGCGCGACGCGCGGACGCTGGACGCGCTGACCGAGCTCTACCGCGAACGCGAGCGGTGGGCGGACCTCGGCGAGCTCCACCTGCGTCGTGCCGAGAGCGCGCTCGATCCCGAGGTCGCGGCCCCCGATCGTCTGGCGCTGGCCCGGCTCTACCTGAAAGAGCTCGGGGAGCCAGATCGCGCCGTGGACCAGCTGGAAGAGATCGTTCGCAGCGTGCCCGGTCACCCGCAGGCCGTCTCGGAGCTGGAGAAGCTCTTGGACAGCGACGGCCTCAAGCTGCGCGTGGTCGAGATCTTGCGGCCCCTCTACGAGGGCGCCGACGACTGGAAGCGCCTGGTGCGACTCAACGAAGATCGCTACGCGCTGGCCGAGTCCCCGCAGGAGAAGGTCGCCGTCTTGCGCGAGACCGCTCGCCTCTGGGAAGAGCGAGGCAGCGATCCGGCCCGGGCGTGTCGCGCGCTCCGCGTGGCGGTGGGGCTCGACCCAGACGACGGTGAGACCCGGGCCGAGTTCGAGCGGCTGACCGAGGTGACCAGCACCTGGGACAAGCTGACCGAGGCCTACGAGGCGGCGCTCGAGCAGAACCCCGACGTGCTCTCGCGCCGCGACCTGCTCGCCAAGATCGCCGAAGTCCACGACCGTCGCCGGGACGACCCCCGAGCGGCCCTCTCGGCGTACGAGCGGATGCGGCAGGTCGACGAGTCGGACCTCGAAGTGCTCGCCCGGATGGAGATGCTGGCCACCCTGCTCAGCGACTGGGGAGTGCTGGTCAACGTGCTCTCGTCCAAGGCGGAATACGTGCTCGAGGACGAAGAGCGCGCGAGCTTGTTCCGCCGAGTGGGCGAGGCCAAGCGCGACATGCTCGAGGACCCGGCTGGGGCCATCGCCGCCTACGAGCGCGCGCTCGAGCTGGATCCCGAGAGCGCGTTCACCGTCGACTGCTTGATCGATCTGCGCGAGGCGGGGGACGACCCCGAGCTCTTGGCCGAGCTCTACCAGCGGCGGATCGAGCTCTGCGGCGAGGACGACGCAGAGCTCCAGTACGACCTCTTGCGCCGAGCTGCGAAGCTGCAAGAAGCGCGGCTCTCGAATCGGCCCAGGGCCATCGAGCTCCTGGGGCAGGCGCTGGCGGTGCGCGCGGCGGACCCCGAAGTGCTCGCCGAGCTCGATCGCCTGTATCGCGCCGAAGAGATGTGGCCCGAGCTACTCGACAACCTGAAGCTCGAAGCGAGCAGGGCAGAGTCGGCGGACGAGCGCGCCCGGTTGCGGCGCGAGATGGGTAACCTGCTCTCCGAGAAGCTGACCAGCTTCGACGAAGCGCTGGAAGCGTATCGCCTGGTGCTGGACGAGGTGCCCGCCGACTCGGCGACCATTGCCCGGGTCTTCGCGCTGGGCAACGAGCACGAGGACCTCCGCCCGACGGTGACGGGGATCCTGGTCGTGGTGCTCCGCTCGACGGAGCGCTACGACCAGCTCACGCAGGCGCTGGAGATGCGGCTGAGCATCGAGTCCGACCCCGGCGATCGCGCCGAGACCCTGCGCACCATCGCCGAGGTGCTGGACGTGAAGCTGTCACGCCCGGCCGATGCGCGGGCGGCGTTGCTCCGGGCCCTGGCCGAGAGGCCCGAGTCCGGCGAGCTGCACGACGAGATCGAGCGGCTCTGCACCAGCAGCGACGGGTGGGGGGCGTACGCCGATGCCCTGGCCGAGCGCGCGGGCAGCATCTTCGAGCCGGAGGTCGCCAAGGATCTCTTCGCACGCCTCGGCAGGATCGCCGAAGAGCGACTGAAGAACGACGCGCGCGCCGTGGAGGCCTACTCTCGCGCGCTCGAGCAAGCGGGCGAGCAGCCGGAGCTGCTCGAGGCACTCGACCGCCTGTACGAGAAGACGGCCAACGCCAAGGCGCTGGCCGACATCGTGGAGCGGCGCATCGCCCTCGAATCGTCCGACGCCGGCCAAGCGGAGCTCTATCACCGGCTCGGGTGCATCCAGTCCCGCGACTTCGGGGAACCGGCTCGTGCGCTGGCATCGTTCCGCATGGCGCTCGAGCGGGCACCCGAGCACGACGGTGCGGCCGACGAGCTCGAGAAGCTCACCGGGGAGCGTGATCTGTTCGAGGAGGCCGCCGAGGTCCTAGAGACCGTCTACCGGCAGCGCGGCAAGACCGATCGGCTCGCCTTGCTCTTCGAGAAGCGCGTCGGTTTCGCCGACAGCCGGGAGCAGCGCATCGACATGCGCAAGAACCTGGCTCGGGTGCTGGAAGACGACGGCAAGGACCCAGCGGCGGCGCAGCGCGTCTTGCAGCAGGGGCTCAGCGACGACCCGTCCGACGGGTCGCTGCTCGACGAGATCGAGCGCCTGGCCGCCATCACCAACAACTGGGAGGGCGCCGCGGCAGCTCTCGAGAAAGCGGTCGCCGACAGCCCCGACCTGGGGCGCGATCTCGGTCGGGACCTGTACGGGCGGGTGGCGACCTGGCAGCGCGACAAGATGGAGGCGCCGGAGGCCGCCGAGCGTTCCCTTGCTCGCGCGCTCGAGCTCGACCCAGCCAGCGACGACGTGCTGGTGCTGCTCGAGCAGATCCAGCGCGGCCCCGGTCGGGAGCGAGACCTGGTCGAGACGCTTCGCCGGCGTGCCAAGCTCGGGACCGACGAGGCCCGGCGAGAGGACTACTATCGCGAAGCGAAGCGCTTGGCCGATGAGCTGGGCGACGCGAAGCTGGCCGAGGCGCTGGTGCGCGAGCTGCTCGAGCTTTGCGACGCCAACTCGTGGGCGCTGGCCGAGCTCACCGAGCTCAGGGAAAAGTCCGGGGATTTCGCCGAGACCTTCCAGCTGCTCACCCGCCGGGCGGAGATTGGCGGCGGCGGGGGCGAGGTGCGGGAGCTTCGGCACCGTGCGGCTCGCATCGCGCGGGGTGAGCTGGCCCGCCGCGACGACGCCATCCCGATCTACGAACAGCTGTTCGAGGACGACCCCCACGACCAGGTGGCCTCGACGGCGCTGCGCGAGCTCTACGGCGAGGCGGCTCGGCACGAGAACCTGGGCCGACTGCTCGAGCGCCTGGTCGACCTGGGCGACACCGCCGCCGACCGCAGTGCGCTGCGCATCGAGCTCGCGCGGCTGAACGTCGAGCAGTTCCAAGCGGTGGATACGGCCGTCGATCTGCTGAAGACCGTGCTCGAAGACGAGCCGGGCAACGGCGACGCGGTCGTGATGCTGAGTGAGCTGTTCGAAAAGGCTCAGCGCGACGAGGAGCTGGCCGAGCTCTTGTCTGGCCAGATCGAGGGGGCGCGCCAGCGTGGCGACACGCAGGCCGAGCTCCGCTTCCAGGTCCGGCTCGGCGAGATCTACGACACGCGCCTGCACGACCGAGCTCGCGCCATCGAGACCTACCAGGCAGTGCTCGATCGGGACGCGACCCATCGGGCCGCGCTCGAAGCGCTGGCTCGGCTCCACCAGGCCGGGGGCGACCAGGCCGAGGCGGCCAAGGTGCTCGAGCGCCTGGTCGGTGTGAGTGAGGGCGAAGAGGCGGTGCGCCTGTCCGGCACCCTCGCCGACGTGCACGAAGCGCTGGGCGACAAGGCTGCGGCGGCGGCCGCGCTCGAGCGAGCGTTGGGGATCGACCGCGCCCACGCGCCGGTCCGGGCGCGGCTCAAGGAGCTGTACGAAGCGAGTGAGTCCTGGGAGAAGCTCGCCGCGCACCTGATCACCGACGCCGAGCTGGCCGGCTCGGACGACGATCGGATCGCCCTGCTCTGTCGAGCCGCCGAGACGCACTCCAAGCGGCGCAACGACTGGGCCGAAGCCGCAGCGGTGCTCGAGCGAGCCAGCGCGCTCAGGCCGGACGACCGCGAGCTTCTGCTCCGCTTGTGCGATGCCTACAGCGCTTCTGGCAAGGGCAAGGCGGCGGCGGAAGTGCTACAGAAGATCGTGGACAGTTACGGCGGGAAGCGCTCGAAAGAGCTGGCAGAGATCCACCGCCGTCTGGCCGACGCTCACCTGGCAGACGGGAGCACCGAGAAGGCGATGGAGGAGCTCGACAAGGCGTTCCGCATCGAGCCGGGGAACGTGCACGTGCTCCGGGCGCTGGGCCTCGTCGCCATCAAGGTGGACGATCTGAAGAAGGCGATGCAGATGTTCCGCGCGCTGCTCTTGCAGAAGCTCGAGGCGGACTCCCCCATCACCAAGGCCGAGGTCTTCTTCCACCTGGGCGAGATCCACGCCAAGCAAGGCGAGAAGCCCAAGGCCATTCAGATGCTCGAGCGCGCGCTTCAGGCCGACGACAAGCTCGAGAGCGCGAAGCAGCTCTTGGCCGAGCTCAAGGGCTAGCCTCGACGTGGACAGTCTTGCCATGATCAGACGACCGGAGGAAGCACTCTGGAGTGTCACGAACGTCGGGGGAGACGATGACCCACAAGAGCAGCCGCGAGGCCGGCGGTTCCTTCCTGGCGCGTAGGATGGGTCGCGACCTTCTGGCGGGTCGCACGCCTCGTGTGACCCCGCAAGAACCGCTTCGTGCCGGCTTCGCGCGGCGCGAAAGCGCGCAACCCGGGGCTCGCGCTCTCATGCGCCGCCTCGTCGGCTTTGCCCTCGGGCTCTTGGTGCGCGCCTGGGTGTGCACGTTCCGAGTGCGGCTATGCGCGGCGCTGCCCCTCGGGGCCGCGCCGCCCAGTGTGTTCGCCTTCTGGCACGGCCGGCAGATGGCCTTGTTCTCGACTCGGCGGGGGCGCGCCAGCGTGGCGCTGGTCAGCCACTCGGCCGACGGGGAGCTCCAGTCGGGTGTGCTCTCGGCGCTCGGCGTCGACAGCGTGCGCGGCTCGAGCTCCCGGGGCGGCGCGCGGGGACTGGCAGGGGTGATTCGTCGCGTGGTCCGACAGCGGGCGCACGCGCTGTTCGCGGTAGATGGCCCGCGGGGACCGGCGTTCGTCGCCAAGCCCGGGGCCGCCCAGGCGGCACTCTTGGCAGGTGCGCCGCTCTTGCCGGTGGGCGCGGGTGCCCGCTGGGCCTTCCGCCTGTCGCGGATCTGGGACGACTTCCTGGTGGTGCTGCCGTTCTCGCGCGTGGTGATCGTGATTGGTGACCCGCTGGACGCAGGGGCCGCGGCGGCCGAACCCGCGCTGATCGACCGGGCCATCGCCGCGGCGGGCGCCCAGGCCGAGCGCGAGCTCGCCGAGTGGTGCGCGGCGTGACCACCCGGGTGTTCATCGACGGCGTGCCGCACGAGGCCGAGGCGGCCAAGGTCAGCGTCTTCGACCGCGGGTTCCTCTACGGCGACTCGGTCTTCGAGACGCTTCGCACTTACGGGGGGCGTCCGTTCGCGCTGCCGGAGCACATGGCGCGGCTCGAGCGCAGCGCCGAGGCGGTGTGCATCGCGCTCCCCGCGCCTTGCGCAGACGTCTCGGCAGAGGTCGAGTCGGCGATCGTGGCGACGGGCAACCCGGAGTCCTACGTCCGCGTCATCGTCACGCGCGGGAGCGGGCCGCTGGGGCTCGACACCGGGTTCGAGGCCCACCCGCTGCGAGTGGTGATCGTGGGTCCGCTGTCCCCGCCTCCGGCCGAGGCCTACGAGCGCGGGATCGGCGTGGTGACCTACCGCACGCAGCGCGTGGCCGAGGCCACCGAGGCCGCGGGCACCAAGGTCGGCAACTACCTGGTGGCGGTGCTCGCGATGCGCAACGCACGCGCGGCGGGCGCCAGTGAGGCGCTGATCGTCGACGGCGCGGGCAACGTGGTCGAAGGGGCCACGTCCAACGTGTTCGTAGTGCGGGGCGGCCGGCTCTGCACGCCGCCGGTCGAGGCCGGGATCCTCCCTGGCATCACCCGGTCGTTCTTGCTTCGGGTGGCGGCCGAGCTGGGCCTCGAGGTCGAGCTTCGGCCCGTCCCGGTCGGCGACCTCGCGAGCGCGGACGAGGTCTTCGTCTCGTCCAGCATCCGGGAGCTCCTGCCGGTGGTCCGAGTGGACGGGCGGGCCGTGGGCGTCGGGTCCCCGGGCCCCGTCACCCTGCGGCTCTACCGCGGGTTCCGGGAAAAGGTGCGAGAAGTCATGGGATTGTCCGAGTGAGGGGGGCGGGGAAGAATCCCCGCGACCTCACGTAGACTGAGGGGACGAGGTATCTGGACCACCATGAAGCATTTCTTCGGCACGCTGGCTCTCGGGCTCATGACCTTCACGCTGGTGGGCACCAGCGGGTGCAAGCTCTCGGAATGTGGCGCGGACGAGCAAGAGGGCTCGGACGGCGCGTGCATCCAGGGCAAGTCGCTCTCGAAGTTCGACGGCACCGACGTGTCCAAGACCGTGGACTACCAGGCGGGTGGCTCGGTCACGATCTCGACCGTGTACGGCAACGTGACGATCGAGGGCGGGGCCCCGGCCGGCAAGGTCGAGGTGATCTTCAAGCCCTTCGACTTCGAGGCGTACGACGAGAAAGAGCTCGCCACGCGGCAGATGAACGAGAACCTGAACCTGCACATCCAGGACGGTGCGAACATCGACGTCACCGCCGCGCGCAAGGGTAGTCCCAGCAATGGCCTGGGGACGTCGATCACCGTCAAGTTGCCGCCAGAGTTCGACGGCAACCTGACCGTGATGAATCACGGCGACGGTCCGCTCGCGAACGACGGCGAGTTCGACGTCGAAGTGAACGCGGTGGCGAGCGCCAAGACGGTCACCGTGACGAACGAGGCGTCGCTCGGCGACTGCACCGTGAACGGCGGGGCGAGCGTGGTCAGTACCGGGGTCACGTGCCGTGACGACGTGATGGTCCACGGCGTGAGCGACGACGTGAACATCAGCACCGAGAAGGACGTCATGCTGAGCGTGGGCAAGGTGTCGCCCAGCGCGAAGGGCGGCAAGGTCGCGGTGAGCGGCTCGGGCAACATCGAGGCGACCTTCCCGGCAGGGTGCACCACCGCCGAGGTGAGCCCCACGAACAAGAAGGTCACCTGTGAAGGTGCCGCTTACGACTTGAGCGCGCCCAGCGGCACCGTCACCGTGAAGTGAATCAAGCCCCCGGCTCGGCGGCGGCCTCGGCCGCCGCTTCGGCGGGCGCGGGCGGGGCGGCGCGTACCGGGATCCGCAGGCTGCCGCCGCCGCGCGCGAGCAGCAGGCTGATGGCCTTCTCGAAGAAGCCCTTCAGGAAGCCGACCTCGTGCGGTGCGTCGGTGATCAGGCCGCGGGACTCGATGCCGGTCATCGTGGCCGAGACCTCGAGCGCCTTCTGTTCACCGTCGCGGGCGAGCACGCTCAGCGCGCTGTCCTTCATCGCTCGCACCAGCTCGGCGCGACGCTCGGGCGAGAAGTAGCGGTCGGTGGCCGAGACGATCTCGACCTCGAGGGCGGCCTTCAGCTTCTCGGGATCGGGCGTTTGCCCCGCGGGGATGCTCTCGCCGACCGCGACCAGCATCTCTTCCACCGCCTCTTGCGTGGGGAACCAGCCTCGGAACTCGGGCAACGAGTGGAGAGACGCCGACGTTCGGGCGAATGTCATGGCGTCTTCCAGCGCGACCTCGAGCCCCTCTTCGTCGAAGGGATGCGGCGGTGCGGACTCGGGGGCGGGCTCGAGCAGCGAGCGCGCGCTGGTGAAGCCCAGGGGCTCGGGGACGCCGCGCTCGGCGTGCCGCTTGCGCGCCTCGGCGATTCGATGACGCACCCACTCGACCGGGACCTTCAGGGGCTTGCACGGCGCGCCGGGCAGCGCCTTGGCCATCGTGGTCTTGAGCTGCGATAGCGACTGCTCGCCCACGTCCACGCGGTGCACGCCGTGGGAGTCGTTGATCACGACGAAGGCGGTCTTGTAGCGGCTCGAGCCGGCGTGCGAGGCCACGACCAAGAGCGAGTTCCCGACGCTGTCCGGCGGCATCATCCAGGCTTCCGTCACCGCCTCTTTGGCGGGCCCGGCCAGCGTGGCGGTTCGCGCCCTCTCGGGGACCGGGATGCCCCGGCTCTTGAGCACGCCGATGCCGCGACGCGCGGCCTTCCGGGCCGGGCCCTCGCCGTGCTCCGCGACCTCGGCCACCGCGGCGCCGTTGCCGCGCTTCACCCAGGCGTCCACCAGCGCAGGGCCGGCACCGGCCAGCGCCGCAAGGGCGCCCTCGGCGCCTACGTCCAGGAGCCTGTCGTCGAATTGGGTTTCGGTCTTCGAACTCATTTTACACTTTCGTTCGGGATGCGCGCGATGCCATCGATCTCGACGCGGGCGCCCTTGGGCAGCGCCGCGACTTGGACCGTGGCACGCGCAGGGGGGCTGTCGCCGAAGCGCTCGGCATAGACGCGGTTGACCGCCGCGAAGTCGCCGAGGTCGGTCAGGTAGATGGTGGTCTTGACCAGGTCCGAGAAGCTCGAGCCGGCTGCTTCCAGGACGAAGCCCAGGTTGTCGAGCACCCGGCGGGTCTCGAGCTCGATGTCACCGCGGACCAGATCGCCGGTGCTCGGGTCGATCGGGATCTGCCCGCTCAAGAACAACCAATCGCCGGACGCCACGGCCTGCGAATAGGGACCGATGGCGGCCGGGGCGCGCTGGCTCGAGATCACCTGTCGGGTCATGATGGCGGGCGCATATTGGCGCCAGAGCGCCGGCAGATCAACCCGCGGATCGACCGCGCGCTCAGCTTCCCATCGACCGGCGCCCGTCGAGCGCTCGGCCCAGCGTGATCTGGTCGGCGAATTCGAGATCCCCACCGTGGGGAACGCCGCTCGCGATGCGCGAGACGCGGACGCTCACCGCTGAGAGCTCTCGCGCCAAGAGCAGCGCGGTGGCCTCGCCATCCACGCTGGGGGGTGTGGCGACGATCACTTCGCGCACGCCGTCCTCGGCGATGCGCTGAAGCAAGGCCGGGAGGGGCAGCTTCTCGGGGCCGATGCCGTCCAGCGGCGAGAGCAGGCGACCGAGCACCAGGTAGCGGCCGCGCATTGCCCCGCTGCGCTCGATGGCCAAGAGGTCTTGCACTCGCGCGACCACACAGAGCAGCGATGGATCTCGCCGGTGGTCTCGGCAGACGGCGCACACGAGCTGGCCTTCGCCGTCCGCCTCAGCCAGGTTTCCGCAGCGCTGACAGGGGCCGACGCTGCTGGCGGCTGCGAGCAGCTCCTCGCCCAGCTGTCGCGACAGCTCGCCCCCTTCCGTCGCCAGGTACAGGCAGTAGCGTTGGGCCGTCTTCTCGCCCACGCCGGGCAAGCGAGCGAAGAGCTGCATCAGGCGAGACAGGCGCTCCGGGAACACTCCACCGTCTTCGACGCGTGGGGGGCGGGCGTCAATCCGACGCGAGCTTCAGGTCTTTGATCCGGGCTCCGAGGATTTCCATCGCGTCGACCACGCGAGGATGCTGCTTTGCGTCGGCGATGGCCCGCTGAACCCGTGCGCGGCGCTCCCGCGCGTGTTGCGCCGCCACGGTGTCGAACCCGCGGGAGCGCTCGGAATCGAGCTCGACGACGACGTGCACGCGAGCCCCGAAGTGCTCGCTGGCTGCGTGGGCGAGGGCGGCGACGGCTTCTTTCTCGGAAGCCTGCGCGGAAAACACGCTGCCCGGCTCGAAGCCGACCACCAGCTCGGTGGGCGACACCTTCAAGGGTGCGGCGTGCTCGAAGAACGCGGCCAGCTCGGGCCGCGCCGCTCCCAGGCGCTCGAGGACGCCGATGAACGCCACGACCGCGAAGTCCGGCGAGCGCTCTTCCGGCTCGGGCTCGACGCGCGCCACCGAGGGCCGCGCGGCCGGCCCGGGCGCGGCTGCCGGTTCGGGACGCGGTGGTGGAGGTTCGTCGCGGCGATCGCGGGGCGCGGTCGGTCGCGCGCTCGACCCGGGCTCGCGCGGGCGAGGTCGCGCCTCCGGCCCGCGCGCCGCGTCGAACCCCGGCGGGGCGTCCCGAGGGCCCTCCCGCCGGGGGGCCGAGCCCAACCGGCGTTCGAGCTCGCGCAACCGACCCACCAGGTCGTCGATCGGCAAGAGCGGCGGCCTGCGAGCCAGGCGCACCAGCAGCATCTCGAGGGCGGCGCGAGGTTGTCCACTGCGCACCACGTCGTCGAAGCCCTGGGAGAAGCCCTGATGCACTCGCACCAGGTCGTCCGCGTCCGAGTCCTGGGCCAGGGCCATCACGTCGCGGCGCTCTTCGTCGGCCAGGTCGATCAGGTCCCCCGGCTCGGGGCAGACCTTGGCCACGACCACGTCGCGGAGCAGAGCCAAGAGGTCGCGCGCCACGTGCGGGATGTCGTGCCCTTGATCCGCGAGCTCGGCGACCACTGCCAGCGCCTTCGCCGCGTCCCCCCGGACCAACGCGCCGGCGATGTCGTGGAGCACCCGATGGCTGGCGACCCCGAGCACCCGTGCCACGTCGGGCCCGGTGAGAGTGCTCCCGCCCCAGGCGATCACCTGATCGAGAAGACTCATGCCGTCGCGCATGCTGCCGGCCGCCTCCCGCGCCAAGATCGAGAGCGCGCTGTCGTCCACGCCGATGCCCTCGGCCGTTGTCACGTGGCGCAGACGGTCCGCGATCGCGCGGCTCGAGATCATCTTGAAGTCGAAGCGCTGCACGCGGCTCAGGATGGTGACCGGGACCTTGTGGACCTCGGTCGTCGCGAAGATGAACTTCACGTGGGGCGGGGGCTCTTCCAGGGTCTTCAAGAACGCGTTCCACGCGTTGGTCGAGAGCATGTGGACCTCGTCCACGATGAAGATCTTGTAGCGATCGCGCGAGGGGCGATACGGGATCATCTCCTGCAGGCGCCGCACCTCGTCCACGCCGTTGTAGCTGGCGCCATCGATCTCTTGGACGTCCACGTCGGTGCCCGCCGCGATCTCCAGGCACGGGGGGCACGCAAGGCAAGGCGAGGCGGTGGGCCCCGGGTCGGTGCCCGGCGGGACGGTACCGGGCGCGCGAACGCAGTTGAGCGCCTTGGCCAGGATGCGGGCGCTGGTGGTCTTGCCCACGCCGCGCACTCCGGTGAAGAGGAAGGCGTGCGCCACGCGTCCGACCTCGATGGCGTTGGCCAAGGTGCGCGCCACGTGCTCCTGCCCGACGAGATCGTCGAAGCTCATCGGTCGCCACTTGCGGGCCAGGACCACGTAACTCATCGTTCTCACCCGGCTACCAGAGCTGAGCGCCCGCGGGTAGTCCCGGGGTCGAAGAAATGCGCTAGCGTGGCGCGGTGAAGTTACCCGCGGCTGCCGGGGGGATCGCCGTCGTCGTGTCGTGCGCGACCGCGCCGCCGAGCCCCGAGCCGTCGATCCCGAGCCCCGCATCGCCGCCGCCGGCAATCGCGCCGGTGGGCGACGCCGCGGTGGACGTGACCCCGGCCGCGCCGGCGACCGCGCAGCCGACCGCCCGCATCGAGCTCTTGGCCGCGCCGCGTGACGACCAAGCTCGGCTCGAGATCTTGTTCCCGATCGTCGAGCAGCGCATCTTGATCCCCAAGGCGCCGGGCTACGTCGTGCGCACCAAGATCGAGGGCTGGCCGCGCTCGGCAGAGGGCCGCGGCGTGCTGATCGCGCTGGACGACCACCGCCCGCGGCGCGTGCTCGACCCGGCCGAGCTGAAGCTCGGAGGCCTGGTCGACGAGGGACGCGAGCTCGCCCCAGGCCCGCACTGGCTCGCGCTGGTCGCGGTCGAAGCGAACCACGCCGTGGTGCGCGGGAGCGGAGGCTCTCGGGCTCCTTTCGCGGCCGTGCGCTTCTGGATCGGAGACCGCGATCCGAAGCGCCCGGCCGGCCCCGGGGCGATCTTGGTCTCCCCCGCCGGCACCTACAACGGAGCGTCGCCCGAGGTGGTCGTCGACTTCCTGGCCCTCCCGGAGCGGCTCGGCCCGCGCGGCGCCACGGTGCGCGTCACCGGCTCCGGAGTGACGCTCGAGCAGCGCTCGGCCGTGTGGCAGCCCCTGCTCCTCCGCGATCTCCCGAGCGGCGACTTCCGCGTCGAGGTCGAGCTCGACGGAGCGCGCACGGAGCGCGTCGTCACCGTCAACCGTGACCTGAAATGACCCCGCAGTTGCTCGCCGGCATGCTCGCTGCTTGGGCCATCGCCCAAGTGGCGCTGGGCGTCTTCTTCGGCCTCGCGTTCGCGCTGGGTCGGCGCGAGCGCGACTACCTGATCTTCGGCTTGCTGTGCTTCGCGCTCGCGCTGACCACCGCCGGCATGGTGCGACTGTCGCTGGCGGACTCGACCGAGAGCGGCCTCATCGCCTCGAAGTGGGTGCTGGCGGGGTCGATCGTGGCGCCCGTCTTCAACCTGCACTACGCCCTGCGGTACGGCGCGCCCGAACACAGCCGTCGCATCGCGACGCTCTCGTACGTGCTCGCCGCCGGCTTCGAGCTCGCCAACCTGCTCGAGTGGTTCTGGCTGCCCGGCACCACCGTCGTCCAGACCGTCGGCGTCCTGGGGGGCCAGCTCAACTACGTTCGGGCGACGCCGGGACCCGTCGCGCTGGTTCACTTCACTCTGACCGGGGTCCAGATCGTCGCGGCGCAAGTGCTGTTCCTCCGCGCAGAGCGGCGCGGGGAGCGCGAGGCGCTGGTGGCCTTCATCGGCGGGTTGTTCCTGTTCGGCGCGGGGGCGAACGACATCCTGATGGTCACTGGAGTGGTGCCCCCGACGCTCTTGGTCCTGCCGCACGCGTTCATGCTGTACGCGTTCGCCGTCGCGAGCACCCTGGTGCTCCGCTACCGGTTGACCGTCGGCGAGCTCGATCAGGCCAAGAGCCATCTGGAGCTGGCGGCCGAAGAGCTCCGGGTGTCCCACGCCGAGCTGCGCGAGGCCCAGACCACCCTCGAAACCAAGGAGCACCTGGCAGCCGTCGGCGAGTTGGCGGCGTCCATCGCCCACGAGGTCCGGAACCCCTTGGCGATCATCAGCAACGCGGTGGCCGGCCTCCGGCGTGTCGAGCCCGGCGGCGGCGACCACCGCGTGCTGCTCGACATCGTCGAAGAAGAGGCCGGGCGCCTGAACCAGCTGGTCACCGACCTGCTCAGGTTCGCCCGGCCGGTGACCCTCCGACCGACCACGGTCGACCTGGCAGAGCTGGCCCAGGTCGTGAGCCAGGGCCCGGGCTCGCAGCGGCTCGAGCTCCACGCCGACCCCGTCCGCGTCGAGGCCGACGAATCGCTCCTGCGCGTCGCGCTCTCGAACCTGGTAGACAACGCGCGCCAGGCCAGCGCCGAAGGGGCGCGCATCGACATCCACGTTCGCGAGCTGCCCAGCGCCGGCGCGCGTGAGGCCTGCATCGAGGTCCGAGACCGTGGGGGGGGCATGACCGAAGAGGTGCGGGTGCGCGCCTGCGACCCCTTCTTCACCACGCGGCCGAGCGGCACCGGGCTCGGGCTCGCCATCGTCCAGCGCATCATCCGCGCGCACGGCGGCCGACTCGAGCTCGAGAGCGACCTGGGACACGGAACCACCGCGCGCCTGGTGGTTCCGGCCGAGCCACCCCTGGCGGAGCAGCGCGCATGAGCGCACGCGAGCGGATCGTCGCGGCAGACAAGCGGCGGGTCTGGCACCCGTACACGCCGATGCGACAGTACGTCGACGAGACCGAGCCCCTGTGCATCGCCCGCGCGCAGGGCTCGCGCCTGTTCGACGCCGATGGCAGGGCCTTCCTCGACGGCAATTCGTCGTGGTGGACGGCGGCGCTCGGACACGGCCACCCGCGGCTCGTGGCCGCGCTGAAGCGGCAGGCGGACGTCATGGCCCACGTCCCGCTGGCCGGCATCGCCCACGAGCCCGCCGCGCTCCTGGCCGAAGAGCTGATCGCGGTCGCTCCGCCGGGGCTGTCCCGCGTGTTCTATGCCGACGACGGCTCGACCGCGGTCGAGATCGCTCTCAAGCTCGCGCTGCAATACTGGCACCAGAACGGGCGGCCCGAACGCACGCGGTTCGTGGCGCTCGGCGACGCGTTCCACGGTGACACGTTGGGCGCGGCGGCCCTCGGGGGGGTCGAGGTGTTCCGCCGCCCCTTCGCGGGCGTGCTGCTCGACTGCGTCCACGTGCCGGTCGAGCCCTCGGGTCACGAGCGAGCGTTCGCCGCCCTCGAGCACCTGCTGCGTGCGTCGGCAGACACCCTGGCTGCGGTCGTGCTCGAGCCGGTGGTGCAGGGCGCTGCCGGAATGCGCATCTACTCGCCCGAGCACCTGGCTCGGGTGGCGGCGGTGGCGCGCGACGCCGACGTCTTCCTGGTGCTCGACGAGGTCTTCACCGGTTATGGTCGCACCGGCCCGATGTGGGCCAGCCAGCACGCCGGGGTCTCGCCCGACCTATTGTGCACGGCCAAGGCGCTGAGTGGCGGCCTGTTGCCGATGGGCGCCACGCTGGTCAGCGAGCGGATCTTCGAGGGGTTCTTGGGGGAGCCCGAGCGGGCCTTCTACTACGGGCACACGTTCTCGGGGAATCCCCTGGGGGCCGCCCTGGCCCGGGAGGTGCTCGCGATCTATCGCGACGAACGCATCCTCGAGCGCGCGGCGCAGAAGGCCCTGCGCATCCGCAGCGCGTTCGAAGAGCTCGCCACCTGCGAAGGGGTCGGCCGGGTCCGTTCGCTCGGCATGATCGGTGCGCTCGAGCTCGAAGGCCAGAGCGGATACCTGGCGGGCAGCGGGCGCCGAGTGGCGGAAGAAGCGCTGAAGCGCGGGGCATACCTGCGCCCGCTCGGCAACGTGGTGTATGTCGCCCCACCCCTCAACATCGACGACGCGGACCTGGACGAGCTCCTGGCCATCGTGGACGCGTCGGTCCGCGCCGCGGTGGGCTGAGCGACCTGACTCAGTCGGCCAGCGGCAGCGCCGCGTCGAACGCCAAGAGATGGCTCCGGAGCTTGTCGCGATGAGCCGATAGGTCGTCGGTGGCCGGCAGCTTGGCCTCGCCGATGTCGGCGGCCAGCTTGTCGAGCGCGGCGTCCCCTTTGGCGCGCGCCAAGAGCGCTTTGGCCTTCGCCAGGTGCTGCTCGGCGACTCCGAAGTTGCGCTCTTCCACCGAGCGCAGGGCCAGATCGAGGCGGCGGCGCGCCTCGAGGCGGATGGCCCGGTCGCGTTGCGCGTCGAACTCGCCCGTGGCGCGCTTCTTCTCGACTTCGCGATCGGCGGCTCGCTTCTCGGCGGCGTCGGTGGTCACCATGCCCTGGTAGCGGCCCGTGCCGTAGGCACCCCCGAGCGCGAGGGCCGCGGCGGCGATCCCGATTCCGATGGCTCGGCCGCGCCCCGAGCCGTCGCTCGCGGGGGCGGCCGTCTTGTCCGAGGTCGGCGCAGTCATGCGGGGGATGATCGCCCGCCGCGACGCGAAGGCAAGGGGGCGTTTGTCGCTACACGAAGATCACCTGCGCGCCCTCGCTCTTGTCGATGAAATCCATGGCGCTGATCACGTCCTTGACCTGGGGCACCAGGTCCTTCTTCTCGAGCTTGAACATGTCCATCGCCAGCTGGCACGCATAGAGCTCGGCGCCGGCGTCGGCCAGGTTCTCGAGCATCTCGCGCACGTGGGGGATCTCGAGCTTGTCCATGTCGGCGACCATCATCCGGGTCGCCAGGGCTTCCATGCCCGGCAGCCCCGCGATCATCGCGGGAATGGGCATCGACGGATTGCCCAGCGGCGACATGTGCAGGTGGTCGACCTTCTTGTCGTTCACGATGTCGAGTCCCCAGAAAGTGAAGAACACCATGGCATCGTGGCCGGCCATCCGCGCCGCGTTGGCGAGGATCAACCCGGGGTAGGCCATGTCGAGGCTGCCCTTGGAGCAGATGATGGCGAGCTTGCGCGTTGCGTTTTCCATGACGAGATCCTTGGCGGCTCAGAGACAGGCTTTCGGTTTCGGCACGCCGGCGACTCGCGCCACCAGCTTGCCCGGGCCCTTGGGGAAGAGCTCGTACAGCTCTTTCATGCTCACGCCGGCCGAAGCGACGATGCGTCGCGGGCCCGGCGACTGACCTGACGAAGCGGTGTCCTGACGCGCGAACTCGAGCACCTTCCAGTGCTTGTCCGTCAGCGCCGGGATGCCGACCTCGACCGCGATGGCCTTGGCCACCTCGGGAGTCCACTCCGTCGCCTTCTTCAGGAACCCTTCGTCGTCCACCTCGACGGCGATGCCGCCATACACCTTGGTTGCCATGACTCCGATCTCCAGTTCTCACCCTCAGGGGGCGGGTTGTTCTTTGCCAGCCAGCGACATCTGCGCCGGCACGGGGATGGGCTTGCCCGGGAGCAGGCCGTTCCAGTAGATCCAGCGGAACGCGAGCTTGCCCTGGTGGTTCAGCTTGCTCTCTTCCAGCAGGCTGAAGGGCCCGAGCCCGGGCAGCGGGTACTTTCCGGGGAGCGGCTCGACGTCGTAGTTGAAGTCGATCAAGAGCGCCTTGCCGTTGCCGGTCTCGACGAAGCAGTTGGCGTGCCCGTCGAAGGTGGACACCAGCTCGCGGCCGCTCGCCGCGCGCTCCAGGTTCTCGATCAGGGTCTCGGCCTCGAAGTGCGCCACGGATCCCGCCTTCGAGGCCGGGACGTCGGTGGCGTCGCCCACCACGAACACGTTCTCGAGCCCCTTGGCGGCGAGCGAGTGCTTGTCGGTGGGGACGAAGGCCAGCTCGTTGCCCAGGCCCGAGCGCTCGACGAACGCGGCGCCGGAGTGGGTCGGAATGGTCACCAAGAGGTCGAACGGCACCCGCCGCTCGTCGAAGCTCACGATCTCGTGATCCGTCACGCTGCCCACCGCGAACTCGGTCTCGACCTTCACGCTCTTCTCTTGCAGCAGGTGGCCCAGCCGCTTCGACGCGATGGGCTTGGTGAAGGCGCCATCCAGCGGCGTGACGTAGGTCAGCTCGACGTCGTCCCGAATCCCTCGGCGCTTGAAGAACTCATCGGCCAAGAAGGCGAACTCGAGGGGGGCAACCGGGCACTTGATGGGCAGCTCGACCAGGTTGATGACCACTCGTCCCCCGCGGAACTTGGCCAGCGCGTCGCGCAGCTTCACGGCGCCGTCCAGGGTGTAGAAGTCGAAGACGCTGCGCTGCCAGGCGTCCCCGAGCAGGCCCTCGGTGAGGTCGGGCCGGATGCGGCTGCCGCTGGCGATGACCAAGAGGTCGAAGGGCAGGCGATCGCCGCCTTCGAGCTGAACCGAGCGCGCCTGGCCGTCGATCTCGAGCACGGGGCGCTGGACCCACCGCACTCGGTCGTCCAGCGTCGTGCCGCGAGCGCGGACCAACTCGGACTCTTCGTGATTGCCGAACGGCAAGAACAAGAGCCCCGGCTGGTAGAGGTGGGTGGTGTCCGGATCGACCACGGTGACGTCCCACTCTTCGAGGGACAGCTTCCTCACCATCCGATTGGCCACCATGGTTCCAGCGGTCCCGGCTCCCAAGATCAACAGGTGCTTCACGACCAGACTCCTCTGCTTCGCGCAGCGACTGCACTCGCTCGACTCGGCCGCGCAGGGGGTGCGGGCGTCGTGGTGGTGCGATCTCGCGCTTCGACCGTTAGAGCCGGAACCCACCTGGATGGGTTCTCGACCTGTGGCCTCTCAGCAGGATTCGGACCAGCGTCGGAGCTCGGCCAAGAGCCCTTGGCCCCAGGCCGTGGGCCGGGCGTGGCGGTGCAGCGTCTCGGAAGCGTCCCGAGCCTGTGCGACCAGCTGGGTCAGCCGTCGTTCGGCCCGGGGCGCCAGGGCGCGCGGGTCGCCCGCCTGGCGCATCTGGCGGTAGAGCTCCGCCATGGCCACCAAGGCGTGGGCCGCGAGCAGCACGCCCCCGAGCGGACGAGGGTCGGGGCGGAGCGGCGAGTCGAACCGACCTTCGGACGGTTCGAGAACGGGGGAGAGCGCCGAGAGCGCGTTCAGCTTGCCGTGGGAGTGCTCGTGGATCAGCGCTTCGGCCAGCACCAGCGGGTCGGGGTGCACGGTCGCGTAGATCGTGCCCACGGCCTCCGCGTACGAGGCGGACTCGTGGCGGTCGGCGAGGCGGCCCACCGGTACGATCTGGCTGACCCCGAGCCTCATCTCGCCGGCGAGCTCGGGGACGTGCTCGCGCAGCAGGGACAGCGCCTCGCGAAATCCGGCGACCCACTCCGCCGCCGGTGCGCCGCCGAGATCCACGCGGCTACCGGCTTTGGTCGGGTGCGCTTCCCGTGACGACAGCGGGCTATTGTCCAGAGTGGCGAGCACCACGCCGTCCGCGATGGGGTGGTAGGCGTCGAGCTCGTCCAGGCTCGAGACGACCCCGCGGGGCCCCACCACCAGCTCGCCGGGGGTCGCGAACGCCTTTCCTGCGCCCAGCGCGCAGAGCACCGCCGGGCACCGCGTGGTGATCTCGCGCGGCGGGTATTCACCCTCGAGCGCCAGCTCGAGCCAGAGCAGCGCCGCCAGCTCGCGCTGCCACCCAGGGTCCGACCCCGGCTCGATCAGGCGCACCAGCGTGCTGACCGTCGGACGCCGCAGCACCGACAGCACTAGCCCCGGCGTCTTGGTCAAGCGCTCTCCCACGAAAGCGGTCACGGCGCCGAGCTCGGGCCCCGTGTCCCTCAGCGTCAGCAGGCGGCGCGCGACGAAGCGCAGGTATTCGCCGAACAGCCGGCGGGCGGTCGAGCTTCCGGCGCGCGGCACGGCGAGGTCGTCGAAGACCAGCACGCCCGCAGCATAGCCGCTTGACCCGAGCCGAGCCCGAGAGTCACCTTTGCGAGGCATGGCTCACCGCAAGCGCTACCTGTTCGTGTGCGTGAATCGCCGGCCCGACGGCACCCCCAAGGGCTCGTGCGCGGCGCGCGGGGCCATCGAGCTGCACGCGAAGCTCAAGGAGTTGCTCGAAGCGCGCGGGCTGGCCCAGGTCGAGGCCCGAGCCTGCACCTCCAGCTGTCTCGACGCCTGCTGGGCCGGGCCGACCATCGCGGTGGAGCCGGACCACTTCATGTACGGTCGAGTCGGTCTGGACGACGTCTCGGAGATCGTGGAGGCGCTCGAGCGGGGCGAGCGCGTGGAGCGGCTGGTGCTCGAGGCGCGGGACTTCGACGAGCCGAAGAAATGATCGGACTCGAGCCCTTTCGGCAGACGCTGGTCGGACGCCACTTGCGAGCCGGCGCGAGCGGGGGGGGCGAGCCGGCCACGCTCCAGCTCTCGAGCCAGCGCCCGCTGCTGGTTCCGGGGCTCGGGCGATCCATCGCCGTCGAGGGCGAGCTCAGCGCCGCGGGACTGTGCGATCGACGCAAGGTGCGCGGCCGCGTGACCTTCGATCGCTGGACGCCGCTAGCGGTGAGCTACGACCTCGAGCTGACCCTCGCCGACGGCAGCGCGTGTCGGCTGCACGGCGCGCGGCGCCGCGACCTTTTGGCGGGTCTCGGTGGCACCGTCCTTGCCGACCTGGTGGACTCGGGTGGCCGCCGCCTCAGCACGTTCGAGCTGCGCTTCGATTATCGGCAGGCGATCGCCTCGAAGCTGGTGTAGAAGCGCGCTCATGCAGCGCCTCGACCCCCAGCGGACCGCCGTCGTCGTCGTCGACATCCAGGAGCGCCTCGCCGCGGTCATGCCGGCCGAGCAGCGGGCGCGGGTCGAACGCGCCGCCCGCATTCTGATCGAGGGCGCGCGGGTGCTCGGGGCGCCGGTGATCGCCACCGAGCAGTACCCCAAAGGCCTGGGGCCGACGCTGCCGTCGATCTCGGACTCGCTGAAGGCCGCGGACGCGCCCTGCTTCGAGAAGCTCGCGTTCAGCGCCTGCGATGCCTCGGGTTTCGCCGACCGCCTGGCGGCCACCGGAGTGACCGCCGCGGTGGTGCTTGGCATGGAGACCCACGTCTGCGTCTATCAGACCGTGCGCGATCTGGTCGCTCGCGGCCTCGAGGTGTACGTGCCGGTCGACGGCGTCGCGTCGCGTCAGGAAGACCATCGCGAGGTGGGGCTCGGGCTGTGCGAGAAAGCCGGTGCGATCCGCACCACAGCCGAGACCGTGGTCTTCGACTGGCTCGCGCAAGCGAGCGGGGACGCCTTCAAGCAGGTCTCGAAGTTGGTGCGCTGACCGCCAGGATCTGCTGTAGTTCGGGCTCCATGGTGGCGCGTCCCTGGCTCGTCTGCGCTCTCGCGGCGCTGCCGCTGGCGGCGTGTGGCGAGGACCGCGATCGCGAACCCGTCGCCAAGATCACCGAGGCAGTCAAGGCGCCGCTCGCGAGCGCGTACTGTCAGATCAACGTCAACGGTTCGAACAAGGACACCGAGACCGACTACCTGCCCCACGTGATCACCTGCGAGAACGGCGGCGCCAACCTCGAAGCGCTGAAGGCCCAGGCCATCGCCGCGCGCTCCGTCGCCTACTATTCCATGGCGACCAGCGGGAAGATCTGCGACGGCCAGGGCTGCCAGGTCTACACCTGCGGCGCCGCGCCCCAGGCCAAGCATTTCCAGGCGGTGAAAGAGACCAGCGGCATGTACCTGTCGTACGACGGCATGCTCACCTACGGCTTCTACGTGGCCGGGGACAAGGACCCTCCGCCGCCGGCCTGCAAGGGTTCGGGCACGTCCACCACCGAGAAGTGGATCACCTACAACGCGGGCAAGTCCGGCGCGGACGTGAAGATGACCGCCCTCGGCTACATTCCCCCGAACCAGCCGGTGTACGGCCAGAACCGCGGCTGCATGGGGCAGTGGAGCGCCCGCTGCCTCGAAAACTCGAACGGCTTCGACTACGACGCGATCTTGCGCTTCTTCTACGGCGCCGACATCAAGATCCTGCAGGCCACCGGGGCCTGCGTCGCGCCCGTGAACCAACTCCCTCAGGGCTATCTGGACGAGGCCGGCTGCAGCAGCATCCGCGGCTGGGCGTACGATCCCGATCAACCCACGCAAGCCATCGAAGTGGACGTGTACGTCGACGTGGCTCCGGGTCAGCCTGGCGCGAGCCCCATCACCGTCACCGCCAACGTGAGCCGCCCCGACCTGTGCGCTGCCCTCGGCTCGTGCGCGCACGGCTTCGAGCTTCCGCCGCCGGCGGCGCTGCTCGACGGGCAGCCGCACACCGTCTGGGCGGTGGGCGTGGATGCGAGCGGCGCGCCCGAGAAGGCGCTCACCGACAGCCCGAAGACCCTGACCTGCGCGTCGGGCTCGGGCGGCGCCGCGGGCGCCGGTGCTGGCGGCGGTGCGGGCGGCGGCGCCG
>JACPVJ010000133.1 GCA_016191785.1 Myxococcales bacterium
CCTGACGACGTCGCCGCGGTCGCTGCCGACGCCACCGCCCCGGCCACCGCCGTCACCGCACCCGACACCCAGGTATCCGAGGACGTGCGCGTAGAGGACGTGCGCCCCGACACCGGAAATCCGATCACCGCCGTCGCGCCCGCCGCCCTCGCGTCGACGCTCGAAGGCTCGCCGTCGACCCCCGAGGTCGCCGTCAACGCCGCCGGCGACGCGGTGGCGGTGTGGGTTCAGCAGCGCAACACCATGCCGGCCTACGCCATCTACGCGAGCCACCTGACGCCCACCGGCTGGAGCGCCCCCGTCATCGTCGCCCCCTGGGCCGCCTCGCTGCCGCACGCGCTCGCCTTGGCCCAAAACGCGGTGGGCGACGCCGTCGTCGCCTGGTCGAGCGGCGTCGTCCTGGCGAGCCGCTTCAGCCCCGAGGAGGACGGTTGGTCGGCCCCCTTCGAGGTCGCCCCGGCCCAGACCGACGGCTTTACGGCAGGCCCCGCGATCGCACTGGGCGATAGCGGCGATGCCGTCGTGGTCTGGGGGGCCAGTCGCTACAACAGCACCGAGGCCGTCATCAGCGCGCGCGCGCAGCAGTCCAACGGCCAGTGGTATCCAACGTTCGAGCTTGCCCGCGGCGAGGTCGAGCTCTTGTCCATCGGCGACGGCGCGGCGTTCGCGGTGGCCACCAACGCCCAAGGCCGCGCCATCGCCGCCTGGACCAAGAAGATCGGCGAGAAGCGCGAGGTCTGGGTGCGCCGCGCCGGGCAGGCGAACGGATCGCTGGGGCCCTTGGCTTGGCTCGAACCGCAGCTCCTCGCCGAGCAGGAGACCTGGAACGGCGCGATCTGGGCGGCGCTCGATGACGCCGGAATGGCGTTTGTCGCGTGGGCAGCCGCCGCGGTCGACGCTCGCCACGGCGAGACGCGCTGGAACATCGAGGGGATCCGCGGGGACGTCGCCAAGCCCTTGGGGAGCGCCGCACCGATCCTCAGCGGGATCCCGGGGAACTTCGGCTACGAGACCTTGGCGCCCGTGCTCGCCGCGGATGCCTCTGGCAAGCTGCTCTTCGCCTGGCGCGAGGGCCTGCGCCCCACCGACTTCGCCCACCCGGAGCCCTCGCGTCTGCTGGCCAAGCGCTTCGATCCGAAGACCGGTTGGGCCGAGCCCGAGGTCGTCGCCGCGGACCTCGCGCCTCCCTACTTCGGCTGCGCCATGCCGGGCATGAGCGCCTTCACGGCGGTCCTCTTCGGGGAAACGAGTGCCGTCCTCTGGGAAGAGCGACTGGCGGACGGCGCGGCGGTCCTGATGCGGACGTCCGAGCGCCCAGCGACCTGGAGCGACAGCGACGTTCTCGGCGCGGGCGTGACCTCGTGGTCGCGCGACTTGACGGCGGCCCTGGCGGCCCGCGGCGGATTCGCGCTTTGGACCGAACAAGGGGCCGACCCCATCTCCGGCACCTGGGCCACGACGCTATGGGCGGCGCCGTTGGGCATCGAATCGGACTAGAACGCCGATCATGATGCGAGACGTGCGGGAGACGCCTCGCGGTGTCGCCAAGCCGATCGACAGGATCTCGGTGCCGTGATCCTCTGGCATCCGACCGGGCACGCCAGCCCGTGACGGAGGCAGCGCATGCGTTCATGGAAACCACCAGTCGAGCCCAATAAGCGCGAGTCGGCGATCCTGCGTCGACTCGACCGGACCCGCAAGCTGTTCAAGTTCTTGCGGCTGCATCGGCACGAGATCTTCAGCGACGAATTCCAGGCGGAATTGACCGCGATGTACCGCCAGACCGGGGCCGGTGAACGGCCCGTGCCGCCCGCGGTCCTCTGCTTGGTGGTGCTGTTGCAGGCCTACCTCAGAGTCTCGGATGCCGAGGCCGTCGAGCTCGCGATCATGGATGCACGATGGGGCCTGGTACTCGATTGTCTCGGGGCAGATGAGCCGCCGTTTTCGCAGGGCGCGCTACAGAGCTTTCGCCAGCGCATGATCGTGCACGACATGGACCAGCGCCTTCTCGAACGCACCATCGAAGTCGCTCGCGAGACGGACGAATTCGATTGGAAGAAGCTGCCCAAGGAGCTGCGGGTAGCGGTCGACTCCCGCCCTTTTGAAGGGGCCGGACGCGTGGAAGATACGTTCAATCTGCTCGGGCACGCGATCCGGAAACTGGTGCATCTTTCGGCCGAACTCGTGGGTCGACGGGCCGCCGAGCTCTATCGCGAGATGCGCGTTCCCGAGCTGATGACGACCAGCGTGAAGGCGGCCCTGGATGTCAACTGGAGTGAGCCGGCGCAAAAGGCCGCGGCGTTGCAGACGCTGCTCAAGTACGTCGAGCGCCTCGAGAAGTGGCTTGCGCGCGAAGCGCTTCTCGAGGAGGAGCCGCTTGCCCCCTACATCGCCTCGCTCGCGCGCGTGAAGGTGAAGGAGCAGAATCTGGAGGTGGCAGCCAGCGGCGGAATGCAAATGCGCCAGGGCGTTGCGGCAAACCGCCAGATTTCGATCGAAGACCCGGAGATGCGCGCCGGTCGGAAGAGCAAGAGCCAGCTCTTCAATGGCTACAAGGAACACGTCGCGGTGGACCTCGATACCCAGCTGGTCGTCGCGTGCACCGTCACTCCTGGGAACGTCTATGACGCCGACGCGACGCCGGCACTTTCCCAAGACATGGCGCGACTCGATATCGTCATCGGCGAGCTCTCGGTCGACCGCGGCTATGTGAGCAGCGCACTGGTCCAACAGGTTCATGACGCTGGCGGCGAGGTACTGGCCAAACCTTGGGCCACGCGCAACGTCACACCAGGTCTCTTCACCAAGAGCGACTTCAAGATCGACCTCAAGAGGAGGACCATCACCTGCCCCGCAGGTCAGGTCGAGCCGGCCGCGCCCGACAGCATCGTGCGCTTCAAGTCGCAAGCCTGTGATCGCTGCAATGTGCGCAGCCAATGCACCGCGGTGGCCATCGGACAGGGCCGAACCGTCACGATCGCGCCGGACGAAGCCGCGCAGAAACAGTACCGACGACTACAAAGGACAGCCGCCGGGCGAGCACGACTGCGCGGTCGTACGTCCGTCGAACACAAGCTCGGCCGCGTCGCTCGAAGGCAGGGACCCCGGGCCCGCTACCGAGGGGTCCGCAACAATTTGTTCGACCTTCGACGGACCTGTGCCCTTGGCAATCTAGAGGTCATGCACGCACGGATCGCCGCATGAAATATGGATGCGCAACCAGTTCGGTGTTCTAGACCTCAATCAAGCGATAGCGAAGCTGTCGCTGATTGAAGGGCTACCGCACCAAGGGCGCGGCGGCCGCCAGTGCGGCCGTTTCGAGTGCGACGAAGTCGCGCGGAAAATCAAGCTAGGCCTGAACGAGCGTTACCCGCGAAGCGGTTAGCGCTTGTTCAAGGGCTAGATTAGTAGCGGTACGCGTCGCTCTTGAACGGTCCCGCGACCGGCACGCCGATGTAGTCCGCCTGCTGCGCGGTGAGCGTCGTCAGCTTGACGCCGAACTTGGCGAGATGGAGGTGCGCGACCCTCTCGTCGAGGTTCTTCGGGAGCACCGTGACGGTCTTGCCGTAGCGCTCGGCGTTCCCGAAAATCTCGATTTGGGCCAGCGTCTGGTTCGTGAACGAGGCCGACATGACGAGGCTCGGGTGCCCGGTGGCGCAGCCGAGATTCACGAGGCGACCTTCGGCGAGGACGATGATCGAGTGGCCGGTCCCGTTCGGGCCGTGCTTGGTGTTCTTGAACTTCCATTCGTGCACTTGCGGCTTGACCTCGATCTTCTCGACCTCGCCCTTGGCGCGCATCGCCTCGAGCCCGGCCATGTCGATCTCATTATCGAAGTGGCCGATA
>JACPVJ010000134.1 GCA_016191785.1 Myxococcales bacterium
CTTGCGGCGAAAGTGCTGGAGCGCGGCCTCCACGACGTCGGGATCTTGAACGGCGAAGACGCGATGATTGAGTAGCATCTCGATCGCGGTGGCGATGGCCTCCGGCTTCAGGTCGTACACGGCGCTCAGCACCCAGGAGGTCTCGGCGAGGACGAAGTGCGAAACCCACGCCCCTTTGGCTACGAACTGCTCGGCAGCAGCGACTTGCTTGTCGTCATCGCGGGTGATGAGCCGGACAAGAACGTTGGTGTCAACGGCGAGCATGCTTGGCCCTGAGATGGCGACGGACGCCTTCCTTGAGGTCGCCGAGTGAGCGCGGTTTGGGCGGCCGCTTCGGGAAGAGTGCGGCGTGAACGTCTTCCGACGAGAACCGGCCTACGCGGCGGACCACGACCTTTCCTCCCTCCTCGTCCCACTGAAGCAGAGAGCCCGGGCCGATGCCGAGCTTCTTCCGGACTTCGGCGGGAACGGAAATCTGCCCTTGGGAAGTGACCCTGGACTGCGCGATCGCCATGCGTCAAATTACCACGGTAATGTGACGGGTCAACTGCGCGCTCTCGGGTCCGCCTAACTAGCATTACCCCTCGGAGGTCGCCCGACGCCATCCTCGCCCGCACGCCGCGCCGCGACCTCACGGATTCAGCGCCTCCCGCACCCGCTCGAGCGCCTGCGGCAGCGCGCGCTCGACGAGCCCCGCGTCCAGGCGAAGCACCCGGTAGCATGGTGCCTCCGGGGCCCGGCGTGGTGGGCGGGCTTCGCGACCCATGGCGCACGATCTGTGACACGCCGCCTTGGACGCTCTCGAGCACGCACTCGCGCGAGCTCTGGGTGGCGTCTCGCTCACCAAGCGGCGTGGCGCAGAGCGTGGGCCGGCCGAGCGGAGCCCGACCGCCGCGCCGGGCCGAGGCACGACGATGCCGCTCGTGGTGGTCAGCGACGACGCGCCAGTCTCGGAACGACCCGTCTTCCCCACTCGGGCGAAGCCCGAGTAAGGGGAAGACCGCAGGCGCGCACGAGCGCGAAGCGCGAGGAGCACCTGCGAGCTGGGGCAGGAAGAGGAAGGATGAGGCGGAATCCGTGGATCGGGGCGTAGCGGGGCGCGGCGCGGGGCCGCGGGGGCGGGGCGCGGAGTCCTGCTCGGCGATCTCGCAGGCCCAGGTCCGATGGCGGCTCGATACCGCCACCGAAGTCGCGAACTTCCAGCAGGGCGATCGCCCGCGCCTGGGGTCTCAGTTGGGGGCTCTCCTCATCCGCAACCCTTCTGACACTTGATGGTCGTCTGGGTCTGGAGCTGGCAGACCGGGAAGTCCGGGTCGCAGTACTGGTCGCAGACAGCGTCTGTC
The DNA here is from genome assembly GCA_016191785.1 of Myxococcales bacterium. Taxonomy (GTDB): domain Bacteria; phylum Myxococcota_A; class Polyangia; order Polyangiales; family Polyangiaceae; genus JADJKB01. The sequence continues at coordinate 1,344 of JACPVJ010000134.1, forward strand.
CGCCACTCGCCGACAGCGGAAAACCCGCCGACGCCCCCGTCGGGCGTGACCACATAGTTCGGACAGTCGGTGTCGGTCACTGCCGACTGAGAACTGCATCCGCTGAGTGCGGCTACGCTGGCGACCGTCGCGAGGAACGAAGTCAGGGATTGAGGCATCGTCATGTTCGCCTGACGAAGGGCGTTCACCCGCGTACGCCGAGCGTCAAGTCGGCAGTCGGAAAGGCGCAGTCGACACGGGCGCGTGCCGCATCAGTGTGTTCGCCCGCGGGCGCGGAACGGACAATGATGGCGCCAAGGCCGGCGCTCGGCGGGTGGAGCGCGACACGCGGCGGCTCACTGGCTCGTCACCCAGCCGCGGCGTCGTTCGTGGGGGAGTCGCCGCCGAAGGCGTCGTCGGGTGGCGAATCGAGCTCTGCCCCGTCGTCCGAAAGCTGGGTGTCCGCAGGGCTGTCAGGCTTGGTGCTCCCGTCCGGATAGAAGCTGCAGCAAGGCCCGGGACAAACGTTGCATTGGCTTTCGGGATAGGAGTCCCCCTGGGAGCACTGCCACTTGCTGTTCTTGCAGACGAACGGTCGCAGCACGTCGATCGCGCAACAGCAACCCGAGGGCTCGGGAGTCGCGCAGTCGGAGGAGTTGGCGCCGTCGGCGTCGAGGCTCGCGTCGCTGCCAGCGGCGTCGGCTGCATCAGAGGCGGCGTCGTCGGACGAAGTCGAACATGCGCCCACGGTCAGAGCGAAGAGCAACGCAAGCATGCAACTGGACCGGCACCTCATCTCAATGCCCGAATGACGACATTGGCGTTCTCCCGCGAACGCCGGGGAACATCTTAGCAGAGCGCGAGGTGCGGATGGTTCCTGCCACAGGCAGCGGCCGCGTGGCGATCCCACGGATTCAGCTCTAGAAGGACCACGAGCGAGTCGTAGCTGCCGTCAGGATTCGCCGGCGGGTGGCCGGTAGGCCTTTCGACCGCCTCGAACCAGGTCTCGCTCGGCAATCGTCCCGCGGACCATCAGCGCCGCCATTTCCGCACAGCGTTCGACCAGCGCGCGGGCCCCCTCCCGAAGCGCCTCGCTCTCGGCGACGATGCGCATGTTGTTCTCCATGTCCTCCGCGCTCCAGCCGCGCGAGTGAGCGATGTACGGGAACTGAGGGAACTGAACCCCGAGCTCGGCGAAGAACCCCAACAGCTGGCCCGCGGTGCCCTGCACGTTGTCCTGTCCGCCGGTAATGATGAAGCCGGCTGCCTTGTTCTTGAGCAGATGACGCCCCGCGATGGTCTCCTGGTTCTGGACGCAGTTCATCCGCTCGACCATCTTGAAGTAGAGGCTGCTCGCCGCACCCCAACGAATGGGTGTGGCCACGAGGAAGACGTCCGCCCAATGAACCAGGGCCTCGTACACCTGGTCGAGCTGGTCATTGGGATCCATCTGCGTGATCGAGCACGGCCAGGTGCACGCGCGTGCCGACTTCGAGTAGAAGCCTTCGCACGGGCGGAACGCGAGGTCGCGCAGTCGGATCAACCGCGCCTCGTAGCCGCTTTCAACGGCGTGCCGCAGCGCTTCTTCGAGCAGGCTCTCGGAGGTGCTGAAGCGGGGATGGTCCTGGGTCATCACCGTGGTGGAGATCCCGACGACGCGGACCGGTCCGTCCTCACGCTTCGGCTTGCGCGCGAGCGGATGGAGTGGGTGAGGCTTCTTGCCGCGCGCCGTGGCCTGCGCGAGGTCGACGAAGACTCGATCGCCGTCCACCTTCAGCGGATAAGTGGGCACCCGGTCCTCCTCGAAGCCCGGTTCGCCGAACCCCGTCTCGTGGTGAAACTTCCAGTAGTGCCAGGGACACTCGACGTAGTCGCCGACCAGCTTGCCGTCGCCGAGGGGGCCACCTGCGTGGTTGCACGCTCCCGAGATCGCAGTGAAGCGGCCATCACGATACGTGAGCGCGATGCGCGTTCGTCGGGCCGTCACCTGCTGGAGCTCCCGCTTGGAGAGCTCGCGAACCAGCCCCAGCTCTACCCAGTCGTGCTCTGGCTCCACGCTTCGCCCCCTGTCGAGAAGGCAGAACGCTAGCGGAGCCGCACGGGTGAGGCAATGCGCCTCGGGTGCAGACGCCCACCGCGGGGCGCCCTCACGGTACGTGTTGTGGGCACTCGGTTCGCGCGAGCGGCGTCGGCGTGCGGCGTCACTTCTTGCCGATCGCCACCAGGTGAAGCGCTCTCGGCCGCGTGGGGCCCGGTCGAAGGAGCTCGCCGACCTCGTCGTCGAAGAACGCACCCACGCCGCAGGCGCCCAGGCCGCGGGCGGTGGCCTCGAGGTACAGCGCCTGGCCCGCCATTCCGGCCTGGAGCAGCGCATGGCGGAAGTCGCGGGGGCCGTCGACTTGCCCCGCCGTGTCCGCGAGCGTCAGGGCGACGACGAACGCAGCCCGGCCGAGCACCTCCTGCTCGAGTCCGGCACTCTGCAAGCGCGTGGCGATGGCGGGCTCGGCCCGCAGCAGGGCCAGCTCTCGTGCGAAGTGGTAGCTGCCGGGCGCGAGCCCGTCCACGGCGCGGACGCTGACGAATACGTCCACGAGCGAAGGAGCTCCCAACGCTCCGAGTGCTCGGCTGGCCGCTCCGAGCGCCGCGTCCAGGTCTTCCCGCGCCGTGCTCGCCTGGGCAAAGCTCCGATGTGAACGGCGCTGGCGAATCAGCCCGAGGGGGTCCGCGTGGGCGCGCGTCGGGCCAGCGGCGGGGGTCAGGCCCGCGTCCGGGGGCGGCGTCGCGGGATCGGGTCGGGCCAAGTGCCACGACGTGAGCGCGTGGGACAGGCGGGTCAGCTCCACGTCGTCTGCCAACTCCGGTAGCTCGACGGGTCCGTGTTTCGGTGGCTGGGTCGGGGAGCGCGGTGGCCGCTCGACCCCGCACCCCGCCGCCAGCAACGCGCCTTCCCCGTCGCGCACCAGACCAACCGAGTGAGCCAGAGTGGCGTCGTCGAAGTAGGGCTCGAGCCGGCAGGGCAGGCCCAGGGCCTCCCCGGCCACCATCAGGTTCTCGGCGACGTGGCCGGCGTCCAGGGCGACGTAGCGATAAGACCGCGTGTCGTACTTGAAGATCGTGCAATCGAAGGTGGCGCCGGTCGCTGACCGCCGCGTGCTGCGCTTCCGGAACGCCCAAGACCACGGCCAGGAACCGCCGAAATTGCGGTGGGCTCAGGGCCGACACGCGATGAGCCTACTGCGGGGGCGGGGACAGGCGCGTGGAGACTCTGTGCGCGTTCGGTGAACCGCGTGGCGGTGCAATGCCTATGGCTCCCGCGTCGGCTCGTCCAATGGTGCACACATTCGCCTGCGAACGCGGAGGTCATCGCAACGGATTCCGGAGCGCGGTCGCACGCTGTGCGTCGGCGCGCTCCTACGTCGCGCCGAGCGCTCGAAGTCGCGTGCGGGCGAGCACTGAGTCCATTGAGTGCACCGGCGCGGAGAGCGCGGTGCGGTACTCCGTGCGCGCGCGTGTGAGAACGCCCTGCGTCTCCGCGAGGACGCCCAGGAGGACATGAACCTCAACTCGACGCTCGGCGGCCGCGTGTCTTCCATCCGTGGCCGCAGCCCACTCGAGGAGGTCGTCCTTCGCTGCAGGACCGCGACGTGGGAGCTCGAGCAGGCGCTGATCCCACGAGGTGTCCTTCGGGGCAGGCACCTCGCCTGACTCGCTTGTGGTCACGTACCGGCAGACGACCGCCCGCGGGTTCGCCGCTTGTAGCGAAAGGGCGCGCGCAAAATGCGTGCTGGCGTCCTTGCGGCCAGACGACCCCTCTCGCAAGAGCAGGTATCCCAGCATCAGCTCGGGTGCCGCGCTGGCTCTGTCAATGCTCTGCGCGCGTTTCGCGTCTTCGAGCGCGCCGCCGAGGGCCCCAGCAACAAATCGCGCCTTCGCGCGCGAGAGGTAGACATCGGGCGCGGAGTCCTGCGCCAGCCGAACCGCAGCGTCCATGAGCTCCTGAGCTCGCGCCGGGTCGCCCGCGGCGACGACCACCAACCCTTGAAGCGAGAGGAACAGCGCACCGGTCTTTCCCGACGTTACCGCGGCGCCCGTCCTGGCGATCTCCTCCGCCTTCGGATATTCGCCCAGCTGAAGGCGAGCGAGGGCGGCGAACGCACGGGCGGCGTGTTGTCCTGGCGCGTTCATCTGAAGTTCGCACGCGCTCGCGGCAGACCCGAAGTTGCCGGCCTTGTACTCCGTGCGACACGGCGTCTGCGCGAAGCCAGAGTCGGGACCGGCGCGTCGAACATCACCGCGCTTGCAGCCGGCGATCAGGATGCTGGTCAGAAACAACAGGGTCAGAACGGCATTTCGCACTGGTCTTGCCCTTCCAAGGGACAGCTCGTGCCGCTGCCCGACGAGACACACGTTCACCCGCGAACGGCGGGGACCATCGTAGCAGACCGCGGGGCGCAGCAGCGCGGGCGCAGGGAGTGTCCCTTGATACAGCGCGTTGAGCATGCGCTGTTACCTTCCGTCGATCCGGACGAGGCGCGTCACCGTGCTGGTGCGAAGCTCACAGGACTCGTCGGCCATGAAGACGCACGTGCCGAGGAGGGTAACGATCCCGACCGCGTGGTCTTCGCCGTCCCTCAGGGAGAGTCGCCTTGGCAACGAAGCGGGCGTCTCGACGTCCCAGAGGCCCGGGGCAAGTCGGATCCGCGCGGCGGCGAACCTCTCGCCGCCCGGGACCGTCAACGATACGGGCTGGCGCAGGTCCCTTGATCCAGGCTGGGGCACGGAAACCGGAAGGAAGCGCAGAGTCAGGGCTGTCGTACGGGAACCTGCTCGTCTCGACCAGCAGAAGTCCTTGCGTGGCGAGCAGCCAACGGTGCGCTGTTCTCGATGGACGACCTCGATGTTGGAACCGGGCGCGTCTGGCTCGAGCGAGTTGGGCGGACCCGACACCGGGACGACCAGTGGAGCGAGAACGGCGAGCAACTGCGGACGCACGGCGGGGAACCATTGGCCCGCAACCGACATTCCGCCCCGTCTGCAACGAAACGAGAGCGTCGGGTCCCCACGCCCTTCATCCGCAACCCTTCTGACAACTCACGGTCGTCTGGGTCTGGAGTTGGCAGACCGGAAAGTCCGGCTCGCAGTACTGATCGCAGACGGCGTCGGTCCGCCACTCGCCGACAGCGGAAAACCCGGCAACGCCCCCGTCGGGGGTGACCACATAGCTCGGACAGTCGGTGTCGGTCACTCCCGACTGAGAACTGCATCCGCTGAGTGCGACCGCGCTGACGACCGTCGCGAGGAACGAAGTCACGGATTGAGACGTCATCGTATCCGCCGAGCGAATGCGCGTTCTCCCGCGAACGCCGGGACCATCTTAGCAGGGCGCGAGGCGCCGCAGCCGCGAGACGCATAGGCAAGCCCAGACCGGCGTTCGGCGGGTGCAACGCCGAGTCCTGCGTCGACTATCGGGCGCACTCGATCGTGCAGTCGACGAAAGCCTTTGCGGTCGGCGACAACTCGGAGTCCGGGCCAAAGGTCAGGAAATAGCGCTCGGCCTCGACGATGTACTCGCAGGAAGCCATGGCCGTCATCATGACGCAGCCAGCCCAGCAGCGAGACTCGGCGGTGGAGCACTCGTCTGAGGACGATGGCGATACGGCCGCCGCGGCCGAGCGCCAGGCCTCGAGCGGCGGCCTTCTCGGCGCTTGACGCGATCGCCCGACTCGTACGTCCATCCCGGAGATGGCCCGGCTGGTCGCATGGTTCTCGCTCCTGCTGCTGGTCGCGTGCAGCTCGAGCGCTTCGCGCATCGCGTCACCCGAAGCGACCGAGCTCGAGCGGGACCTGCTCGGAGGCGCGCCCGACGCGCGATTGGTGATGCGCTTGGACAAGGCTTTCGAGGACCCAGTCTACGGTGGTCCGCCCACCCGCTACGACCGCCGGACGCCCGTCGACCCCGAGCTGGACGCGTTTCTTGCCGGGGTGAAGGGCATCGAGCTGTGGTTCGTCGCCGACGACACCAAGGCGGATGCGTCGTCACTGCTGATCGTGGTCCGCGGGCAACCGAACTTCGGCTACCTGCAGCAACACAAAGACACGCGGGCCCTGTTCGCGCGCGAGCCAGAGCGCCTGCCGACCGGGGTGCGACTCTACGACTTCAAGCAGGGTGGCACGCACGTGGCGTTCTTCGTCTTGCCCAGCGGCTCGTGGGTCATCGCCACCGGGCGCATCGTCGGGCGCGTCCGCTATCACTTCTTCTCACACGGCGGCGATCCGCCGGCGGCGCGCCAGGAGCCCGACGCCCTGCTGGCGATGTGGGTGGGCCCTGGCGTGATGCGGCTCGCCGATTTCTCGAAGCGAGGGGGCGGCTTCGAGGGACTGTCGGTCGCGGTTCGCTCGAGCGCGCGCGGCGACATGGAAGCTTCGGCGACGTTCATCGACGACAAGCACGCGAACGAAGCGCAGGCCGCCCTGACGGAGCTCTTGGCCGAGCTCCCGAAGGCCCAGAAGGCCCTCGCGGACAGATGCCCGGCCTGGCAATCCGTGCGCTTCGAGATGCAACGGCAAGGGCGCACCCTCACCGGGCGCGTCGCGAACCTGCCGCCGCTGATCCAGGCCTACCGGACGGGGGCATGCCGCCGGGACGACACGTCGAGAGCGCTCGAGTGAAGGGGCCGAGCTGACTAGTTGCAGCCGAGCTTGAGCACCTGCACGTCGTCGACGTTCCAGCTGGAGACCGCCGGGGCGCCGGCGTAGTCGTTGCGGTAGCCGAAGCGCACCTGGAGCTTGGCGTTCGAATGGGGCGTCAGCAGGATCTCCTGCGGCGACCAACTCGAGTCGGCTGCCAGGCTCGGTCCACCGGTCTGCCAGACCACCACCCACTTGGTGCCGTCGAACACCTCGACGGTATCCGCCGCCGGTCCGAACGGGACCGTGTTGAGCCAACGCTGGAAGTACAGCTTGACGCCCGACGTCGCCGTCGTGGTGTCGATCACCGGGCTCGTCAGGTAATACGCCGTGTGCATGCTGGTGGGTGCGTTGCCGCCTATCACCACGCCCGCGACGCCGTTGTCGCTGCCGCTGGAGTGGTCCGTGGCCGGGTCGGGGTTACCGACGCTTTGCCCGGTGGACGCCTTGGCGGGGCCGATCTGCCAGGTGGTGCCCAGGGTCCAGCCCTCGGAGTTGTCGCTGAACGTCTCGCTGAAGAGCAGGCAGCTCGCCGCGACGCAGGCACCGCCCACGCAGCTCTTCCCCGACGAGCAGGCGGTGCCGCAGACCCCACAGTTCACGTCGTCCGACTTCAGATCCACGCAGACGTTGCTGCAGCTCGTCTTGCCGGGCGAGCAGCCACACTGGCCGCCGACGCACTCGAGAGACCCGGCGCACGCGGTCCCGCAGCCCCCGCAGTTCTTCGGGTCAGCCTGCGTCGCCGGCGGCTCCCTCGGCTGGGCGCGCCGCTTCGGCAACCCCGAGGTCAGGGGCGCAACAAGTGACCATTCCCTGCTGTTCGTGACGCGCGCAGAGTGAGCGAAGGAGGGTGAGTTCGATGCGCAGACCCCGAGCGATTGCGAGCGTTGCACTGGCCTTGGCCGTCGCTGTGCCGTGCCTCGCCGCCTGCGGCAGCAGCGGCCCGACTGGACCCGGTGGCACGAGCGGAACACCCCTGGCGGAGGGGACCGTCGTGGGCGCGGGAACCGAAGCGGGAAAGGTCGCCGTAGCGTGGATAGTCAGCAGTGGAAGTCCCGACTACACGTATTCGTTCGGCGGAGGCGAGTTCGACGGCACCAAGTTCGTCGTGTCGTTCGATGGCACGCCCCCGCCGGAGGCCGTCAACTCCTACGGCGTCGGCGTGGGGTTGTTGGTGCTCTTGGCGCCGGGCACCGCCGCACCACCCACGGGCAAGTTCGACTTCGACGAGATCGACGGAGCCATCACCGCCATCTCCGCGCAGCACGCCATCATCTGGAAGGACGCGAGCAAGGAAGGCCTCGATTGGAGCGCCCCCCTGCCCGCTGGCTTCTCGTGCGGCAAGTGCGCTCCGGGCGCGCCCGGGAGCTCGTTCGACAGCTACGTGCAGACCGACTGCAGCACGCTCGAGCTCGTCCCAGGCTCGACGTCGAAGTGCAATTGGACTTGATGCGCTCGCGCGTGCACCGTCGGTCCGAAGCCGCGCACTCGCGCACGGCCTCGGGCCGTCAGCCTGCGGAGCCGGGGCCGCCCTCGGGAGCGCGCGTGAGCACCGTGCCCTCGACGGTCATCTTCCAGACGCCGCCGACCTCGTGGGGCGGGACCGACACCTTCAGGCGGCTCTTCCGGCTGCCGTAGATGATGTCGTTGCCAGAGAGGCCAAGGAACGCGCCCTCCACCAGGGCGGACTGGAGGGCGCCGCCGCTCCGACGGTACTTCAAGTGATTCGCCCGAATGCTGAGCGTGACGTTGGGACCGGACCATTCCCCCTGGTAGGCCACCGCGCGCTCCGGGCGCGTGGTGATCTCGGTGCAAGCGAGCAGCAAGCAGGGAACGGCGACGACGAAAGCGCGCCGGCTCGAGTGCGCTCCGCGCATGATGGGGTGCACGCTAGCGAGGGTCAGGGCCGGCGTCGACCCGTCGTTGCTCTAGAGGCAGGTCTTCAGGCAGCTCCGGAACGCAACGCAGTCGCCTTTGCACGCGTCAGCGACGGCTGACTGCACCGCGCCCTCGGCACAGGACGCGCAGGCCGAGCCGGCCGGGTTCGGACAATCGCACGAGCCCTTGCAGGTGCCGGGGGAGCCGACGCAGACGGCTTCGTTCAGTGCCCAGACATAGGCGCCAGGACCGTTCGAGCCCGGATCGACGTTGCTGCAACACGCGTAGCACTCGGCTGCCTGACCTGCGCAGGTGGCGCTGGCGCCCCCCGCCCCCTCGTTCGTGCTGGTGGAAGAGCACGCCGAGGCAGGCAGGAAAACCAGCAGCCCCGCGAACAGCAAGCGACGGACCATAGGGGCGAGGGTACACCATCGGGGGGCGGCGCAGCGGAGCAGGCGACGTCACCGGCGCTGGCGCGGAGGCAGCGCCGTCCTCAGCAGGCCGGCGTGGAACCCGAGCTGGATCTTGGCCCGCGTCCACCAGGAGTGTTCCCTCCAAGGGCGGTCCACGTAGAACGGCAGCGCGACGGGTCGGGGCTGCCGCGTCGAGAAGTCGAGCGGCGTGCCGCCCCGA
>JACPVJ010000116.1 GCA_016191785.1 Myxococcales bacterium
CGCGTGGCGGCCGAAACGTGTCGGGGAGCCCGACCGCGTGGCGGCCGAAACGTGTCGGGGAGCCCGACCGCGTGGCGGCCGAAACGTGTCGGGGAGCCCGACCGCGTGGCGGCCGAAACGTGTCGGGGAGCCTGACCGCGTGGCGGCCGAAACGTGTCGGGGAGCCCGACCGCGTGGCGGCCGGAACGCGTCGGGCAAGGCCCTGGTCAGCGGTCGACGCCGACTTCGCTCGCGCGGGACAGCTCCATGCTGGCACGGGCGGCTCGGTTGGCGTCGGCGAACGAGAACGTGAGCGTGGACGGGCCGTCGGCCTTGCCGGTGATCATCCCGTCGTGCTGCCCGATGATCGATCGGACCTTGTTCCGGTCGAGGGCCTGGGTCTTTTCGGCGATCCGCCCGAGCGCGCCGGAGGCGCGCGGGTCGGTGCCGCCGTCGGGGAACAAGATCGACTGCCGCACCTGCGCGGGATCGCCGAAGGCGCCAATCCAGTAGATCAGCGCCGCGGCTGCGCCGCCCGGGGTCGGGCCGAGGAACCACGCTCCCATGTGGTGCGGGGAGCCGAGGGCGCAGCGGGCGTAGAGCGCGCCGTAGGAAGCGCCCAGCTTCTCGGCCATGGCGCTTGCGGCCTTCAAGTAGGCGCGGCGCTCGCCTGAATAGAAGAAAGGCGTGACGTACTTGCCCGAAAACGTGACCCGCACCCCGTGGGGCGAGCTCTCGAGGGGAACCGGCTCTGGCGCGACGCTCACCGAGGTGTCGATGCTCTCGTGCTTCGAGATCTCGGGGACGTCCTTCCAGACGAAGCGCGAGCCGCTCACGAACTCGCCGAGCGCGGGATCCGTGGCGGGCCCGGGCGCCGCGCGGGCGAGCGAGACCTCGACGACCCAGCCCTCGACCTCGGTGGGGCCGATGGTCGCACCGCGCATGATGCGCGAACGGGTCGCCTCGCAGACCCGCTGAGCGCGCTCGGCGCGCTGCCGCTCGTACTCGTCGGCGCTGACCGCGGCGACCGATGCGCTCGGCGCGCCCCAGGACCACTTGGAGCCCGGAGCCAGGACCTTGAACGCGAACACCACGCCGGCGGCCACCACGATCAACCCCACCAGGGGAGCGACGAAGCCGGGGAGCCCGCGGCGCGCCCCCGGCCCGGTCGCGATGGCGTCGCGGCGCGCTTGCACCAAACGGCGCGCGAGCTCTTGCGCGCGACGCTGCTTGAGCTCGGGGGCCAGGGTGGCGAAGCCGTCGACGGCGCCCGCGAGATCACACGACACCTCGGGACCGGCTCCCACCAGCCGAACCCGCCCGGCCTCGATCAAGGCGGTGCCGGCCATGCCGAAGCGCGCCACCGCGTCCGTCACCAGGGCTTCGAGGTCCGCCTGACTGTACGGGTTCGACACCGAGGGACCGTTCGCCGGGAGCGGGGTCGGCGCGCTCACCCGGCCGCCGGGCTCGAAGCCGTCCATCAGCTCGATGGTGGCCGCGCTGGCGCTCACCTCGCGGATCTGTCCGCCGCGGGCCGAAGGCGTCGCGGGCAGAACCAGGTCCGGGATGTCCAGGGCCTCGTCGGACTCCGCCGCGGGCATCTGCGCGGGCTCGTCGCCCGCCCGCAGCCGCCGAAGCATCTCGCGCTTCTCGTCGATCCGCTCGCGGAACAGATCGGTCATCAACTTGGCGAGCCCGCGCTCGACGTCGGCGCCGCCCAGGGTCTCGTGCACGACGGCCAGCAGATCTCGGCGCATCTCGGCGGCAGTGGCGTAGCGGTCCGCGGGGTCACGGGCGAGCGCCTTGGCCACCACGCGATCGAGGGCCGGCGGACAGTCGCGGGCCACCTTGCTGGGCAAGATCAGGGGCTCTTTGGTGATCGCTTCGAAGCTGGCGAGCACGCTGTCGCGCTTGAACAGGCGGCGCCGCGCGATCATCTCGTGCAGCACGATCCCCAGGGCGAACAGGTCGCTGCGGCGGTCGAGGGCCTGGCCCCGCGCTTGCTCGGGCGACATGTACTCGACCTTGCCCTTGAGCTCGCCGGTGTCGGTCTCGGCCGCGACCCGCACCAGCGCCTTGGCAATGCCGAAGTCGAGCAGCTTCACCTCGCCGGAGTACGTCACGAGCACGTTCTGGGGGGAGATGTCGCGGTGCACGATGCCGAGGGGCTGGCCGTCTTCGCCGCAGAGGTCGTGGGCCGCGTGGAGCCCCGCGCACGCTTCGGCGATCACGTGGGCGGTCATGCCGTACGGCAAGGGCCGTTGCTCGACCAGGCTGCGCTTGATCAGGCTGGCGACGTTCTCGCCCTCCAGGTACTCCATCACCAGGTACAGGTGCTCGCCGGAGTGGCCCAGGTCGGTCACCTGCACGACGTTCTTGTGGCGGATGGCGGCGGCGATCCGCGCTTCGTCCAGGAACATGTCGACGAAGCGCTGCTGCTCGGCCAGGTGCGGCAAGATGCGCTTGATCGCCACCGGGCGCTCGAACCCGCTCGGGCCCTTGAGCCGCGCGAGCAGGATTTCTGCCATGCCGCCCTTCGCCAGGTGGCCGACGATCTCGTATCTGCCGATGCTCGAAAGCCCGCCGCTGGAACTCATCGCGTCGTCCGCCGCGCCAGCGTAGTCGACAGCGGCGCCGAGTTGTGCCCATTTTTCGTTCGAGTCATGGCCGAACGCCCCCTGATCTTGCTCTCGAACGACGATGGCTACCGCTCACGCGGCATCTCGACGCTGCGGGCCGCGCTGCTCGGCGTCGCCGACGTGATCGTCTGCGCCCCCGAAACCGAGCAGAGCGCGGCGAGCCACGCCCTCAGCCTGCACCGCCCGCTCCGGCTGTTCCGCCACGACGACGGGGTGTACTCGGTGGACGGCACGCCGGCGGACTGTGTGTACGTCGCGCTCGCGGCCGGCGACCGCGTCTTGCCCCGAAAGCCCGACGCCGTGGTCAGCGGGCTCAACCACGGGCTCAACCTGGGTGACGACGTGTTCTACAGCGGGACGGTGGCGGCGGCGCGAGAGGGAGCGCTGAAGGGGCTTCCGGCGCTGGCGGTCTCGGCGGGGGCGGGTGCAGACTTTGCGGCCGCCGCTCGGGTGTCCGCGCAGCTGGCGCTGGCGCTGGTCGCCGAGCACGCCGGACGCGGCACGCTGCTCAACGTGAACTTTCCCGCGGGGGCGACCTGGCCGATGCGCGCCACCCGCCTGGGGCGCCGCGAGTACGAAGAGACCATCGAGTTTCGCCGCGATCCTCGCGGGCGGGAGTACCTCTGGATCGGAGGCCCCCTGCGCGAGCACCGCCACGTGCCCGGCTCGGACACCGAGGCGTTCGATCAAGGTGTGGTCGGCGTCACCCCGCTGGTGCTGGACCTGTGGGGTCGCGAACAGCAAGACCGAGCCGAGCGGGTGACCTCGGCGTGCGATGAGAGCTTGGGCGAGAGCGGGAAATGAACTATTGAGAGCGAAAATGGCTGCACGCAAGCGCTCTGCCCCGAAACCCAAGGCCCGTCGCGAAGCTCGCGCGAAGCTGACGCCCCGCGGCGGCCCGAAGAAGGCACCGAAGAAGCCCGCGGCCAGGCATCACCTGCCGCACATCGCCGCCGAGCTGGTGGACGGCAACAGCTACGTGCGGAAGCTGATCCGCGAGATCCCGAATTTCCCGCAGCCCGGGATCTTGTTCAAGGACATCACCCCGCTCCTGGCCAACCCGAAGGCGTTCCACATCGTGCTCGACGCAATCGCCGAGCGCTTCATGGGCGAGCACATCGACGCCGTGGTCGGCATCGAGTCCCGCGGGTTCATCTTCGGCGGCGCGCTGGCCGCCCGCTTGAACGCCAGCTTCGTCCCGGTGCGCAAGCCCGGCAAGCTGCCGTATCGCACCGACAAGGTGAGCTACTCGCTGGAGTACGGCGAGAGCGAGCTCGAGATGCACCGCGACTCGCTGAGCGAGGGGGCCCGGGTGCTGGTGGTCGACGACCTCCTAGCCACCGGCGGCACGGCCGCTGCAGCGGGGGAGCTCGTGCACCGGCAGGGCGCGTACGTGGCGGCCTATGCCTTCGTGGTCGAGCTTCGCTCGCTCGGGGGGCGCGAACGGCTGGTCCCGACGCCGGTGATCGCGTTTTTGCAGTACGACTGAGCCCGCGAACGAAAGCTGGTAAGATCCCCGGATGACTTTTCGGGGATGGTGGGGTCTCGGGGCTGGGTTGTCGCTGCTTCTGGCCGCGGCGGGCTGTGACGACGGGGCATACGACGGCGGAGGCGGCGACGGCGGCAGCGGCGGCAGCGGCGGCACCGCGCCGGTGACCGGTGCCGGAGTGGGGGAGGCGTGCAGCGCGCTCGAGCCGTGTCGCCCGGGGCTGGCCTGCAAGAACGCCGTGTGCGAGCTCGGGCACGAGACGGCCGAGGGACAGGCCTGCGTGATTAGCGGCGAGTGCAAGGACGGCCTGCAGTGCATCGGGGCAAAGTGTCTGAAGGCCGGCAGCGGCGTCGCGGGCGAAGCGTGCACCAGCGACGCGGACTGCAAGAGCGGGTTTCGCTGCGTGCTGGCGGGGTTCTCGGCGCAGTGCGCGCCCGAAGGCACGGGCGACCTCGGCGCCGCCTGCAAGGTGAGCGGCGACTGCTACGGCGGCCTGGCCTGCACCGCGGGCAAGTGCGCGCAGCCGCTGCCGGGGATGCCCAGCTTCGGCGTGCCCACCTGGCAGGGCGTCGCCTGCGAGGCCGAGCCCAGCGGAAAGGTGCGCGCCTACTTCGAGGTGCCTGGCGCATCGCCCAAGGGCAAAGAGGCGGACTTCTTCCGGCTGCCGTTCCCGAACGACGCGCGGATCAAGGGCGGCTGGCTCGATCTGAAGGGCTTCCCCACGCCGGGTGCGGAGCTCTTGGGCTTCGATCCGGTGCAGCTCTACGTGGACGCCCTGCAGAAGAACGAGAGCGCCTGGGGCACCACGCCGACGGTCATCTTCCGCTTCTCGGGGGAGCTCGACTTCGACAGCTTCAAGACGGCGAAGGCCGGGAAGTTCCCGATGCAGTGGGTGGACATCACGCCGGGCACGCCCGAGTACGGCTCGAGCGCCGGCATGTACTTCGTCTACGATCCGAACAAGACCAGCTACCTCTGCCCGTACAGCGTCTCGATCCGGCGGCCGATGGGGGCGCCCATGGTTCCGGGTCACCAGTACGCGGTCTACATGACCACCGCGGGGGTCGCGAAGGGCGGGGCGGCCATCGACCGATCGGAGCACCTGGTGACGATGCTGGGCGACGCGGCGCCGGCGGATCCGGTGCTGGCCGCCGCGCACACCGCCTTCTCGCCGTTCCGCGCGTACCTGAAGGACAAGCTCGTCGGCACTGACACGGTGCTGAACGCGACGGTGATCACCGCGGGCAAGGTGCGTGATCCGATGGGCGCCCTCGCGAGCGCCGTGGCGACCCAGGGCGTGCCCGTCGCCAAGAGCTGGGTGAAGTGCGGCGGCGGCGCCAAGTCCCCGTGCCCCCAGGCCGAGGGCGACCGCGCGTGTGGCGACGGCAGCTCGGCGGACTTCGACGAGTACCACGCGCTGATCTCGCTGCCGATCTTCCAGAAGGGCACCGCGCCCTACCTCGACGCAGGCGGCGACGTGCGCCTCGACCAACCCGAGCGCAGCGAGGACGTGTGCATGGCGCTCACCGTGCCGAAGGGCACCATGCCCGCCGGCGGCTGGCCGATCGCGGTGTTCGGCCACGGCACCGGCGGGTCGTTCCGGAGTCACGTGCGCGCCGAGGTCGCCGGCGCCCTGGCCAAGGCGACCACCCCCACCGGCTCCGTCGGCTTTGCGGTGCTCGGCATCGACCAGGCGCAGCACGGCCCGCGCCGCGGCAGCTCGAAGGTCTCGCCCAACGAGCTGTTCTTCAATTTCAAGAACCCGTCGGCGGCCCGCGGCAACCCCCTGCAAGGCGCGGTCGACCAAATCTCGCTCGGGCGCTTCGCCGCCGCGCTGGATGTCGGCGCCGCCACCAGCGGCGGCGACGCGATCAAGGCCGACCCCGCCGCCATCGTGTTCTACGGCCACTCTCAAGGGTCGACCGAGGGCAGCCTCGCGCTGCCGTTCACGGACACCTACAAGGCGGCCGTGCTGAGCGGCAACGGCGCCAGCCTGACGCACTCGCTCTTGGCCAAGAAGCAACCGGTCAACGTCGCCGCGGGGCTGCCGCTGGTGCTGGCGGACATGGGCGACGGCGGCAAGCTGCGCGGCGAGGACATGCACCCGGTGCTCACGCTGCTTCAGATCTGGATCGACCCCGCAGACCCGCTGAACTTCGCGCGGGTCGTCGGCAAGGCTCCGCTGACCGGCAAGGCGGCCAAGCACGTCTTCATGACCTACGGTCTCGGTGACACCTACAGCCCGGGCAAGACCATGGCGGCCTACGTGCTCACCGGCGAGCTCGAGCTCGCCACCCACGAACCGAGCGCGGCGACGCCCGAGATGATCGGTGATCCGCCGGGGCTCGCCGAGAAGGCCGTGCCGCTCGCGGGCAACGTCAAGGTCGGGACCGCGTCGTTCACGCTCGGCGTGCGCCAGTACGGCCCCCCGAGCGGGAAGGACGGTCACTTCGTCGCCTTCGACGTCCCTGCTGCGACCGCCGACGTTGCGCGGTTCCTGGGCATGGCGGCCCAGGGCAGCGTGCCTCAGATCGGCAACTGACGGCGCCCGCGCCGACGACCCGCCAAGAGCCCGCCCAGCACCAGCCAGAGGCCGGGGGGCGCCCGTCGGCGCGCTGCGACGGAGCACCCGTCGCCGCCCTCGTCCACGATCTTGGTCGCTTGCCCGCCGGAGTGCTTTCCGCCGGTGCCACCGGCCCCGCTCGAGCCCGCGCTGCCCGCGCTGCCGGCGGCGCCGCCCAGCTCGCCCGCCGGCGGCTCGCCCAGATCTTCCACCGTGACCTTCATCCAGTTCACGCTGTCGGCGGGGCCTCCCGAGTCCGAGAACCAGGTCACGCCCTCTCGCACCAGGTTCATGTGCTCTAGGTACTCGCCGGGCTCGTCGGGTGCGCGGATCGTGAAGTCGAAGCGCCCGACCTTGCCCGGAGCGACGTCGTGCGACAGCACCGCGAGTCGGTTCGGGCCAGACCAGCTGGGGTGCGCGAACGCGGCGGCATGGTCCCGCGGCTCGCTGGTTCCGAGCTTGGTGACGCCGGCGGTCCAGGCGGCCTTCCCGGTGTTCTCGAACTCGAGGTAACCGGTCACGTCCTGCCCGGGCAGCAGGGTCATGTCGGTGCCGCCGGGCCAACCGCCGGCGCCGACGAACTTCGCGCGATAGTCGGGAACGGGGCAGTGGGCGGCCGGTCCGGTGCCGGTGGCGAACAGAGCCAGGTGGTTGGCCACCGTGCGCTCGCCGCCGGCGTCCGACGGGTAGCTGATCACGTTGCCGCCCATCCACATCGTTGACGAGCCGCCGCCGTCCAGGTTCATGCCGTCGGCGGCGCCGAGCTCTTTGAGCAGCGCCGAGAGCTCGTCGCAGGTGTAGCCCAGGCGATTGGGCTTTCGCCCGTCGACCACCGCCATCACCAGCTTCTTGCGATCCGCCGACAGCCCGACGGCGGTGCGCGGGTGGCGATTGGTGCACAAAGGGTCGCCGTTGTTGTCTCGGGGAGCGCCGCCCCAGAGCACCGTCGGGTGGCCGCTCACGACCTCCTTCGCCCAGGCCTCGGGACCTCCGCCGGCTTCGTGCGGGTAGATCTCGGCCCGGGCCGCGCCGAACGCGAGGGGCGCGACATAGGTGTGGTCGCTGCCGCCCCAGACCTGACCGGCGTGGGCGGTGGGGCCGTTGGTCGAGTAGTCGGCGTAGCTGAAGAAGTCGCCGTTGATCGCTGCCTGCGCGCCGACGCTGGCGCCGAAGGTCGAGGTCTTCTTCTTGCGCTCGGCCGACGCCGTGCCGCGCAGCGCGACGCCCGGTGCGCACAGGTCGACGACCAGCGCGTTGATGTTCTGCGTGCTGGTCTGGCGGTGCAGGCGCTTCACGCCGGGAAAGGGGTCGGACCAGCTGTCCGCGGCGAGGGCCGTGCCGCTGACGACGGCGACCAGGGTCGCCAGAGCGAGGGCGAGAAGACGGTGCACGCGGTCCCTGCCTGCAGGGCGCGTGCCGCAGGAAACACCGCTAGAAACTCGGCGTTCTGGGTCGCCCGCGCCCAGGCGGGGTTGGCGAGGTGCCAAGCGCCGGTTTGCAGTCGCTCACACCCAGGCCCACGGGAACGCCATCACATCGGTGATCGTTGGCGCCCCGACCGCGAGGGCCACCAGGCGATCGACGCCGAGCGCGTTGCCTCCGGCGGGCGGCATGCCCTCGGTGAGCGCAGCCAAGAATCGTTCGTCGAGGGCGTACGCGGGTCGGCGCTGCCGCCGGCGCGCGCGCTGGTCCGCCGTGAAGCGCGCTCGCTGCTCGACCGGGCAGGTGAGCTCGCCGAAGCCGTTGCACAGCTCGACGCCGCCCAGGTAGAGCTCGAAGCGCTCGGCCACGGTGGGGTCGTTCGGCTTGCGCCGGGCGAGGGACGCCTGGGTGGCGGGGTACTCGGTCAAGAACACCGGGCGCCGCCGGCGCGCGAGCGCGGGCTCGACCTGGTCCACCAGCAGCCGGAAGAAGCGGTCCTCGTCGGAGGCGGCGAGATCGACCGCGTCGTCGACCCCCGCGTGGCGGCGGAAGGCTTCGCGCACCGTGAGCCGGGCAAAGGGGGCGCACACGTCGATGCGGCGACCGCCGGCGAGGCTCACCCGAGGTCGACCCGCGAGCGTCGTGATCACTTGCTCGACCAGGGTCTCGGTGTCGGCCATCACTGCATCGGCGCCCGAGAACGCGCGGTACCACTCGAGCAGGGTGAACTCCGGCTCGTGGAGCGCGCCCTGCTCGTCCTTGCGGAAGCAGTGGGTGAGCTGGAAACAGCGCGGAATTCCGCCCACCAAGAGGCGCTTCATCTGGAACTCCGGCGAGGTCGAGAGATGGCCGTCCTCGGCGCGGAGCGCGTCGACATGGAGATCGAGGCCGGGGGTCCGCACCCGGACGGGCGTGTCGACCTCGAGGAACCCCGCCGCGCGGAAGTAGTCGCGGATGGTGTCGAAGGCTGCGGCGCGCAGCGCCAGATGCTTGCCGATGCCTCGCCACCCCAGCCGCGCGACCTCACCGTCGCCGCGCGGGCTGGGGCAGGGGAAGCGCTCGCGCACGGAGGCGTCGGTGAGGCCGGTGGCGGTGAGCCGACCCGTCACGATCACCAGATCGCCCTCGCCGAGCTCGGCCGGCGCGGTCAGCGAGACCCGCACGCTGGCCAGCGCATCGCTGAGCACCAGCTCGGAGCCGCGCGCTTGGCTGACTCGCCCGCCGACCTCGACGCGTCGCCGCCGCGCTGCCACCGGCCGCGCGAGGTCGCTCGGCGCGAGGACAGCGCTCACCCGCCCGCGAACATGCGCGCGGCGAAGGCTGCGATTTGAGCGCCCATCCACGGCCCTGCGATTGCCAGCACCACAGCCACCACGACCAACCGTGGCAGATGCGCGATCGTGACGTCTTGAACTTGAGTTGCGGCCTGCATCACCGCGACGAAAAGTCCGATGATGGCGGCGGCGCCGACCACGGGGAGCGAGACCGCGACCGCGAGGAGCAGCGCTTCTTGTGCGCTCCCGACCATGTTCGGCGCGCCCGGCACCTTCAGTCCCCCGCTCCGTCGCTGGTGGCGTCGGCCCCGTCGGTGGCGACGTCGGTGCCGGCGTCCGCGGCGTCACCGGTGCTGCCGTCGCTGCCCGCAGCGCCCCCGCTTCCGGCGGCGCCCCCGCTGCCGCCCGCCCCACCCGTGCCCGGCGGGATCGGTGGCGCGTCGACGCTGGGATCGGGCTCGTAGCTCTCGATCTCGGGCTGACACGCGCTGGCCGACGCCTTGGCCGGCGGCGCGGGGCAACACACCGAGTCCGAGGCGCGGACCTCCCACGCGCCCCGGCAGATGAGCCCCTCGGCGCAGTCGTCGTTGCCGTTGGCAAGATCGCAGCCTTCGCCCTCGCTGGCATCGCTGCACGCGGCGAGCACCGCGAGGGTGACCGCCACGAATGAAAGCCCTCGCGGTCCCCGGCTCATCAGTCCGCTCCCG
>JACPVJ010000117.1 GCA_016191785.1 Myxococcales bacterium
CACTGGCGGCGCGACCGGTGGCACTGGCGGCGCGACCGGTGGCACTGGCGGCGCGACCGGTGGCACTGGCGGCGCGACCGGTGGCACTGGCGGCGCGACCGGTGGCACTGGCGGCGCGGGCGGCACTGGCGGCGCGACCGGTGGCAGCGGTGGGACGACCGCCGACCCGTGCGCGGGTCTGTGCACCGATGTGAACGCGGCGTGCTCGAGCGGCGGCGTGTGCGGATGCAAGGCCGGCTTCATCAACGTCGATACCGACACCGATCCCAAGACCGCGACGTGCAAGAGCTCGATCGTGGTCACCATGACCGTGCAGGTCGCGATCGACCACGAGGACTGCGGTCATCTGACGGTGAAGCTCCGGGGCCCGAACGCCACGGTGATCACGCTCGTCAGCCGACCCGGTCACGGTGAGGGCGCCGACGACGGCGGCGGCCTTCTGGCCGGCGATCTGTCCGGCCTCGACAAGGCGTACCCCGTGACCTTCCAGGACGCCGCGGCGGTCGCCGCCGAAGACATGGGCGGAGGCATCGGTCCGCTGTCGTACGTCTGCAAAGACGACAAGGTCTGCGCCTTCAAGCCCGACCGGGGGGCAGCGGCGGGTCCGACCACCCTCCAGGCTGCGTTCAAGGGCGCGGACGCGAAGGGCAAGTGGACGCTGTGCGTCGGCGACAGCAACTGGCTGGTGGGCGGCAAGCTCGAGCAGTGGAGCCTGACCATCACCACCAGCGACGGCAGCATCGTGCGAACGACGCCGCCGAACTTGGGCCTGGGCATCAAAGACGACGGCTACGACGGTACCCTCGGGTCGATGGCCTGTCAGGACATCGACGTGAGCTGATGGCGACGCTCGAACGCTGGTTGGATCGGGCGGAGCCGATGCGAGCCGGTGAAGAGCTCGAGCTCGAGCCCCTGGCGCGTCACCTGCGCGAGCACGTCCCGGAGATCGGCGCGCAGACCGAGCTCTCGGTGCAGCAGTTCCCGTCCGGTCACTCCAACCTCACCTACCTGATCAGCGCCGGCGATCGTCAGTACGTCCTCCGACGACCCCCCTTCGGCAGCCGGGTCAAGACCGCCCACGACATGGGACGCGAGTACCGGGTGCTCTCGAGGCTCCACGCGGTGTACCCGCTGGCCCCCGAACCCCTGCTGCACTGCGCCGACGAGACCGTGCTCGGCGCGCCGTTCTACCTGATGCGCCGCGTCCATGGGCTGATCTTGCGGAAGGACCTGCCTCGGGGGCTCGAGCTCGGCGCGGCGCAGGTGTCGGCGCTCCACACCGAGCTCGCCGATCGGCTCGCGGAGCTGCACGCCATCGATTTCGCCGCGGCGGGTCTCGGCGATCTGGGCCGGCCCGAGGGCTACGTCGAGCGCCAGGTGAGGGGCTGGACCGAGCGCTACGCGGGCTCGAAGACCGACGACATCGCCGCGGTCGACGCGCTTGCGCGGTGGCTCGCGGAGCGCCTGCCCCCCGATGGCGCGCCGGCGCTGATTCACAACGACTTCAAGCTCGACAACGTGGTGCTCGAACCGAACGATCCGACCCGCATCACCGGCGTGCTCGACTGGGAGATGTGCACGCTCGGCGATCCGCTGATGGATCTCGGGACCACGCTCTCGTACTGGGTCGAAGCCGACGACGCCGAGCCGTTCCACGCCGTGCGCTGGGGTCCCACCACGCTGCCCGGCAGCCTGACCCGTCGGCAGGTCGCCGATCGGTGGGCCGAGCGGACCGGGCGGGATGCGTCGAACGTGCGCTTTTACTACTGCGTCGGGCTGTTCAAGACGGCGGTGGTGCTGCAGCAGATCTACTATCGCTTCCGGCAAGGTCTGACTCACGACGAGCGCTTCGCCATGCTGATTCATGGCGTCCGCCTGCTCGCCGAGCGAGGCGTCGAGGCCACGTCGCTCGGGCGGATCTGATGCGCCGCCAGCTCGAGCTGTTCGGCGGCGACGGCGAGCTCGATTTCTCGGCTGATCGCGCGCTCGCCGAGCGCCTGCCCGAGCACGTGCTCTTCGGGACCTCGTCGTGGACCTTCCCGGGTTGGTCGGGCCTGGTCTATCCGTCCGGCACCAGCGAGCGTGAGCTCGTCGACCGCGGCCTCGAGCTGTACGCGAAGTACCCGCTGTTCCGCACCGTGGGCATCGACCGCAGCTATTACGCCCCGCTCGATCGCCCGACCCTGGCGCGCTACGCCGGCGCGCTGCCGACCGGGTTTCGCGCCGTGATGAAGGTCTGGAGCGCCGTCACCCAGGCCGTCGACCCGAAGACCCGCGAGCCGAATCCCCGCTTCCTCTCGGTCGACACCTTTCACGAGCACGTCCTCGGTCCCGTCGCTGACGCCTTCGCCGACCACGCGGGCCCGCTGGTCTTCGAGTTTCCGCCGTTTCGGCGCGGCGAGTTGCCCGAGCCCGGGCGCTTCGCCGCGCGGGTGTCCGAGTTCTTGACCCAGCTGCCGGCCGAGCGACAGTACGCCGTGGAGCTCCGGAACCGCGAGCTCATGACCCACGCCTACCTCGACGGGCTCGCGGAGCGCGGCGTCGCCCACGTGCTCAATTTCTGGGAGCGCATGCCGGACATCGGGGCACAGCTCGACGCCCCCGGCGTGCTCGGCGCCCCGTTCGTGGTGGCGCGGCTGCTCATCCCGCCCGGGGAGCGTTACGACGACCGTAAGCGAGCCCTCGCGCCCTTCGACCGCCTCGTGGACCCGCAAGAGAAGATGCGCGCCGACGTGGCGCGCCTGGCCGAGGCCTGCGAGAAGCTCGGCAAGGTCCTGCTGGTGATCGTCAACAACAAGGCCGAGGGTTCGAGCCCGCTCACCGTGCGGGCGCTGGCTGAGCGCATCGCACGACCGAGGTCTGAGTGACCGCCAAGGCCCCGCGCCGCGTCCTGCCCGAGCCCGACCCCGAGCGCTGGGGCGCCGCCACCGAGCTCGCCGCCCGCGCCCGAGCGCCCGCGGTGTGTGGCAACGTGGCCTTCGGCACCGCCGGCTGGACCGACAAGACGCTGGTGCAGGGCGGTCTGTTCTATCCGAAGGGCGCCCAGAGCGCCGAGGCGCGCCTGCGCTTCTACTCGAGCCAGTTCTCTCTGGTCGAGGTCGACGCCACCTACTACTCGCTCTTGCCCCCCGAGACCGCGCAGCGCTGGCTCGCCTTTACGCCGGAGAGCTTCGTGTTCGACGTGAAAGCTCACCCGATCGTCACCGGGCACCCGGTGGACGTGGCGCGTCTGCCGGGTGATCTGGCCCGGGCCCTCGAGGGCCGCGGCGCCCGGGTCTACCCCGATCGCATCCCCGGCGAGATCGCCGCCGAGATCGAAGGGCGCTTTCGCGCGCTCGTCGAGCCGCTCCACCGGGCCGGGCGCCTGGGCTGCGTGATGGTCCAGTTCCCGCCTTGGTTCGCCGCCACCCGGGGCAACGCCAAGAAGCTCGAACGGCTCCGGGAGCGCTGGCCCGATGTGCCGATCTCGATCGAGGTCCGGAACAAGAGCTGGCTCTTGCCCGAGCGTCGCGAGCGGGTCCTCGATCTGATGCGCTCCCTTGGCTTTTCATACGTCGGAGTCGACGAGCCCGACGTGGATGCGGGCGGCGTGCCGCCGGTCACCGCCGTGACCAACCCGGCGCTCGCTCTGGTGCGGTTCCACGGCCAGAGCCGCGCGGGCTGGACCAAGAAGGGCGCCAGCGTGCACGAGCGCTTCGACTACCTCTACGCTCCGGCCGAGCTCGAGGCCTGGGTCGCGCCGGTCCGTGCCCTGGCCGAGCGGGCGGCGAAGGTCCACGCCATCTTCAACAACTGCGTCCGGAACTACGCTGTGCTCGGCGCCAAGGGCCTCAGCGTGCTGCTCGACCGCTCCTAGCCTCACGTGCCGTCCACCACCGGCACCACCCGTTGACTCGCACGGCCCTCGCCCACGCCGCGGGTGGCCGTGCTCAAGGTCTCGATCAAGGCCGCGGCGATCGGCCGGTGCAGGTGCTCGCGCACGTGGATGAAGCTCACCTGGCGCACCGGCACCGGCGGCGCAAAGGGGCGCACGCGGGCCTTCTGGGCCCGGGCCAGCCCCTGGACCACCAGCTCGGGCAGCACCGTCGCGCCCTGACCGGCATCGACCAGGCGGACCAGCGTCTCGAAGCTTCCGCTCTCGAAGCGCACCGCGCGCTGCGCGCGCGGGAGATCGGCGCCGCACAGGTGCAGCACTTGCGTGCGGAAGCAGTGGCCTTCGGCCATCAACCAGAGCTGCTCATCCGCCAGGTCGCTCTGCCGGATCCTCGCGCGCTTGGCCAGCGGGTGGCGGGGCGATAGATACGCAAACAGCGGCTCCTTGAAGAGCTCGTGCTCGTGCACGGCGGCCACCCCGAGCGGGGTCACGGCGATCCCGCCGTCGATCGAGTCGCCTTGCAGGCGCGAGAGCAGCGATTCGGTCTGGGTCTCTTCCACGATCAGCTCGACCTTGGGATAGGCTCGGGCGAACGCCGGCAAGAAGCGTGGCACCAGCGTGGGCGCCAGGGAGGGGATCACTCCCAGCCGATAGCGGCCCGCGATTTCCGAGCTGCTCCGGGCGGCGTCGCCCAGGCGCTCCATCTCGCGCAAGATGGACCGGGCCTGGGCCACGATGGCCGCTCCGCGCTCGGTCGCCACCACCGGTTGCCGGCTGCGGTCGAAGAGCGTCGAATCGAGCAGCTCTTCCAGCCTTCCGACCTGCATGCTCAGGGCCGGTTGGGAGACATGGCAGTGCTCTGCGGCCGCACGAAATGACCGGAAGCGGTCCACGGCCGCGACGTAGCGGAGCTGGGTCAACGTGACGTTGGACAGGTCCATGTGTGGCTTTTTGCAGCTCCCCGGTCTCCGCGCAAACCCGCGCAAGTTCTGCAGGGTTTTCTGCCGGCCGGCCGATAAGCTGTGCTTAACGGTGCATCAGCAGATTCGATTGGCGGCCCGGCGCGTGCTGCCTTATCTCACGGTCGTCGGTGACACCGATGGCATCACCCCGGCGCGGACACCGCGCCCAGCGGAGGGAAGAGACGAATGGCCAAGCTCGAAGGAACCAAGACTCACAACAACCTGAAGGAAGCGTTCGCGGGGGAGTCCCAGGCGAACCGTCGCTACCTCTACTTCGCGAAGGTCGCGGACGTCGAGGGTCTGCCCGAGGTCGCGGGCCTGTTCAAGGACACCGCCGACGGCGAGACCGGGCACGCCCACGGTCACCTCGACTTCCTCAAGCAGGTGGGCGACCCGGCCACCGGCAAGCCCATCGGCAACACGGCGAAGAACCTCGCGGCCTCGGTGGCGGGCGAGACCCACGAATACGAGACCATGTACCCGGGTATGGCCAAGACCGCCCGCGACGAGGGCTTCGACGAGATCGCCGAGTGGTTCGAGACCCTGGCCAAGGCCGAGAAGAGCCACGCCGGGCGGTTCGCCAAGGCGCTCAAAGAGCTCGAGAGCTGAGCCGGCGACACGATTGAGTGGGCCCTCGGCTCCGCGCCCGTCGCGAAGCCGGGGGCTTTGTTGCTATGAACGACCGACGATGAGCAAGATCGCACGCAACCCCGCAGCGCCTCCGGCCGTGGACCCGAACGACTCGCGCTACTGGGACGCGCGCGATCTCGAGCAAGAGCTCCGGCGCACCTTCCAGATCTGCCACGAGTGCCGCATGTGCGTGACGTACTGCGGCTCGTTCCCCATCCTGTTCGACGCCGTCGATCGCGACATCGAGTCGGGGCGCGCCGAGGGTGCCGAGCAGATCGGACCCGAGACGGTGCGCGCCGTCACCGACCACTGCTGGCAGTGCAAGCTCTGCTACATCAAGTGCCCGTACACCGAGGACGAGGCCGCCCGCGAGCTGCTCGACTTTCCGCGCCTGATGGCGCGCGAGAAAGCGCAGCGGGCGCGTCGTGAGGGCGTCTCGCTCGTCGATCGCGTGCTCGGCGAGCCCCAGCTCGTGGGTTGGGCCGGCGGGGGTCGCGCCGCTCCGCTGTCGAACTTCGTCAACGCCCAGCGCCTGGCGCGCAAGGCCATGGAGCTCACCACCGGCATCAGTGCCGAGTTCCCGCTCCCACCCCTGGCGGCCGAGCCGTTCACGCGCTGGCTCGAGACCCACTCGCCCCTCGAAGAGGCGGGCCGCGTCGGTGAGGTCGTGCTGTTCCCGACCTGCTACGGCGAATACAACTTCCCCGAGGTGCCGCGGGACGCCGTACTGGTCCTCGAGAAGAACGGCTACTCGGTCACGCTGCCCGGCGGGCTCACCTGCTGCGGCATGCCGAACCTGGACGGTGGCGAC
Source organism: Myxococcales bacterium (assembly GCA_016191785.1). GTDB lineage: Bacteria > Myxococcota_A > Polyangia > Polyangiales > Polyangiaceae > JADJKB01. The sequence continues at coordinate 6,278 of JACPVJ010000117.1, forward strand.
GTCGAGGCCGCGAAGCGCAAGATGCGGCACAACGTCGAGCTGCTCTTGCCCCACGTGCGGCGGGGCGCGAAGGTCGTCGTGCCCGGGCCGACCTGCGGCTACACCATGAAGAAAGAGTGGCCGGTGTACCTCGGGACCCACGAGGCCCGAGAGGTCGCAGCGGCCACCCTCGACCTGATGGAGTTCCTCGACGGCCTGCGGCGAGAGAAGACCCTCGACCGGGAGTTCGAGCGAGGGTTCGGCGTGGTCGCCTACCACGCGCCCTGTCACCTGCGCGCCCAGAAGATCGCCGTGCCCGGGGCGCGGCTGCTCTCGCAGTTGCCCGACACCGACGTGCGCATCGTCGAGCGCTGCTCGGCGGTGGACGGTACCTGGGGCATGAAGGCGGCGTACTACCAGGAAGGCCGCCGCTACGCGCTACGCATGGCGAAGGCCATCGAGAGCGAGGAGCCCGAGATGGTGATCACCGACTGCAGCCTGGCGGCGTTGCGCATCTTGAAAGAGACCGGTCGCCCGGCGCTCCACCCGGTTCAGGCCCTGGCCGTGGCCTACGGTCTGGACGAGCTGCCCCACGCCGCCGCGCCGCGACAGAAACCTCCGGAGGCAAGCCCATGAAGCCCGTGTCCCGCAGCGAAGTCCTGGACCTCGGCGCCTACGAGCAGATCCGCGAGCGCTTTCGCGCGCGCGTGATCGACGAGAAGAAGCGGCGGCGCGTGCGCTTGGGGCCCAACATGACGGTGCTGTTCGAGAACCACGACACCGCGCTCTTCCAGATCCAAGAGATGCTGCGCACCGAGCGGATCACCGCCGAGAAGGCGGTGCTGCACGAGATCGAGACCTACAACGAGCTGGTGCCCGGCGACGCCGAGCTCTCGGCGACCATCTTCGTCGAGTACGACGAGCGGACCGAGCGCGAGGCGATGCTCGAGCGGCTCGCGGGGCTCGAAGACAAGTTCTACGTTTCCGTCGGTGGGCAGCGTTTCCCCGTGGTGCCGGACGCGCGCAACGACCGCCACGACCGCACCACGGCCGTGCACTACGTCAAGTTCCCGCTCTCGCCCGAGGCCGTGAGCGCGATCCGCGACAAGCAGGTCGTGCGCCTCGGCGTCGATCACCCGGCGTACCGCGGCGAGGTCGAGCTGCCGGCCACCACCGTGGCGGCCCTGGCCGAAGACTTCAGCTGACCGCGCCGAAGCCGTAGCGCGCCAAGAGCGCCTTCGGGACCCGCGTCGGTCGCCCGCTCTGGATGTCGAGCAGGACCCAGGTCGTGGCGGCGCGACACAGCGTGGCGCCGTCGCTTTCGCGTCGGAACACGGTGCGCCGCAGGCTGGTGGCGGCCCGCATCCCGTCGATCCAGGTCAGCGCGCTCAGTCGCTCGCCGTCGAACGCCGGCGCCAGGTACTCGATCTCGTGTCGGCGCACGACCCACAGCACGCCGAGCTCGCGGTAGGCACGCAGGTCGAGCCCCACCGAGCCAGAGTGGGAGGTCGCCGCGTCTTGCACCCAGCGCACCCAAGCCACGTTGCTGGCGTGCCCCAGGTCGTCGATGTCGGTCGCGGGGACGACGAAGGAGTGCGAAAACGCGTTCGCGGGCGGGTCGAACTCTGCGAAGCTCACGGGGTTCTCGGATCGCGAAGCCAGCGACGCAGCTTGGCCCGAGCACCCCGGGCGTGACAAGAAGGTGCCGATCGCTCACCTGCTGCGCTACAAACCCTCGAGCGATGAAGCGTGGCCTGTCCCAGCTGGCGGCTCTTGCGGGCGGCACCCCGATCTCGAAGATCCGGGACGTCGGTCGCGAAGCGATGGCCTTCGCGCGTCAGGCGACGCTCTTGCACCGCGACATGTCCGCGACCTATCCGCGGCTGGCCGAGCCGGGCGAGCACGTGGTCGTGTTTCTGCACGGTCTCTTTGCCACGGCGGGCGTGCTGCGACCGATTCGAGAGACGGTGCTCGAGAAGACCGGCGCCCACGCCGCGTCGTTCTCTTATGCGCCCGGGCCGGGGGTGGCGGCCATCGCCGAGCGCCTGGCCGAGCTGGTCGACCGGCTCCCGTCGGGGGTCGCGATTCATCTGGTCGGACACAGCATGGGGGGCCTGGCCGCACGCTGGTTCGTGCAAGAGCTGGGCGGCGATCCCCGGGTGGTACAGAGCATCTCGCTCGCCAGCCCGTTTCGGGGCACGACCCGCGCCAAGCTGATGCCCGCGGCGGCCGGCCGCGACATCGCGCCGGGCAGCGCGGTGCTTCGGCGGCTGGCCGAGCGGGGTGAGTGCGGCGTGCCGCACCTGTCGATCGTCGCCGCGGCCGATGCGCTGGTCACCGAAGACGCCGCCCTGCACCACGGCGACCGTGTCGAGATCGCCGACTGTGGCCACAACGGCGTGCTCTATCACCGTCAGGCGGCCGAGCTGGTGGCCGAGCGCGTGGGGCGCAGGCGCTGAAGGGCGGGCAGTGGCACCCGTCGAGACCCGCCAAGGGCGCCGGAGGACGTCGCCCAAACTGCGCCGCATCGCATTCTCCCCGGTTCTGCCCGCGCGACCGCCCTCGTGCCGGACGCTCACCGTGGCGCGAGTGCGCGCGTGCCCGCGTCGGCGCGCATGGCAGCTCGGGCTTGGGACTTCCCATGTGGCGGAGCGCGTTCGCGGCGAGGCCCGGCGACACGATCACGCATGCGGGCTTTCCCCGACCGCGCACGTGGACCCGTGCGAACGGTCGGCGCTGCTTCAGATGTCCTCCGGGAAGCTCACACAGTGAAGTTCGAGATGCGGAACACGGGTCACTTCTTCGCGGCGGCGGGCCCCACCGTCTTAGCAGCACTGTGCGCGGCCTGTCGGTCGTCAGCAGCCGCGCACAGCACCGGGCGCGGGGCTACTGGCTCTGGTTGTAGTAGTAGCAGCGCGCGGTCGCTTCGGGCGGGTAGTAGTACGGGTCACTCCGCGAGAAGTACCAGTAATAGTCGTCAACATCCCAGACCGGCTCGATTTTCACCCAGCGCGTTCCGTTCTGGCCGGCGACGTTGCCGTCGATGTAGCCGCCGAGACGTTCGAAGTAGCAGACGCCTTGTGACACAGGGACCATCTTGTATGACGTGGGACTCCCATATCCCAAGGTCCGCTGCGTGGAAGTCTTCTTCAGGTGGCCGCCGCCCGGGACGCCCACGAAGAACGAGTTGGCGTACGTGCGGGCGGTGCTGTTGCTCCCGCCGCAGTAGTCAGTCCGCAATTGGACGGGGGATGTCTGACTGCCTCCCACCGTGCGGCCAGAATCCTTCGCGCCACCCGCGTGGTCCATCTGAGGAAAGTCGACCCCCTGCACGAGGGTGACCGCGTCCGCCCACCAAGCGTTGCTGTCGACCGGGCTCCCGCACCCCGCCTGAGAACTCGAAAAGTTCCCAGACAACCACCGCACGTCGGCGGATCCGCCGTTGCTGCCGAAGCAACACTGCTTGACGCAGCTCATCCTCCCGACCCCTTCGATGTGCCAGTAGGAGACACCGTCTCTGTTGATCGCAGTCTTCACGGTCAGCTTTGGCCCGCCCCCCGAGTAGGACGGTTCCACGCGGGTTGCCCAGCAGAGGTAGTCGTTCGCTGGTGGCCCCCACTTCGCGTTCTCGATCGAATCAACGTTGTACTGGAGAACGTGGGAGTAGTCGCAGTTCGCCGCAGCGGAACATGTGGCGAGCTCCAGCGACGTTGACCCAACGCCGCGATTCGCGGCGCCGGCGCCGGACTCATCGCCCACGTGGGCCGGCTCCAAAGAGCATCCGGCACAAGCTGAGCTCGCTGCGACCAAAGCAATTGCTGAACGAAGTCTTCTCATGTGACACCTCCGCGCGCGACGATTCGGCGCGCCCGTGGCAGTAGCGCGGCGCGAGCGGACGCACGCGTTAAGGTTGTGTTAAGCACGGCGGATCCCGCCCGCCGCGGTTTCAGTCCTGGTCCAGAGGCGCAGTGGTCGGTCGTTGCCCACGACCGCCTGCCGGGAGGTCACGGTCGTTCCGAGCCGGGACGAGCGCTGCGCAGCGGCGCGCTCCAACGGCGGGACCCCGCGCCGAGGCGGGCCGTCGGCGCAGAGAAACACCGGCGCGCGCGGCGCCCGCCGCTTGCGCTCAGAAAAGCACGCCCATGTACCAGCGGAGGATCTGCGCGGTGCTGGTCTCGGATGCGCCGGCGCCCACCTGTTGCTCGAGCAAGGGCGCTTCGAGCTCTTCCTGGTAACCCAGGCCGCCCATCGGGAAGAGCACGCCCCACTGCAGCATGGTGTAGAAGCCGCCGGGCTTGTCGTGGTTGTCGTTCAGCGACCCGTCTTTCGACTGGTAGTAGAGCGAGAGATCGAGCTCGATGCCCAGGTCGCGCTTGTGTCCCGGCGTCTGGATGAACTCGCTGGCGCGGCTCCAGATCCCGGCGAAGCCCCCGCCGAAGCGCTGGCCGCTGGCCTCGCGGATGAAGTCGTACTCCACGCTCGGCCGGAAGTAATACGTGCCCTGCACCCGCGAGAGCAGGTTACGGTGCAGGATCAGATCCACCTTGTAGTTGGGGTGGAAGCGGAAGGTGCTGATGGTGTCGTCGCCGCGCTGGAATTGGAGCCCGTTGAAGCCCGGTGAGAGGCCGCCGGCGCCGTCAACCGGGCCGTACACGTCCGGATCGCCCGAGGCCCAGCCGGTCTTGAACTCGAGCTTGAGGCGGTCTTCCACCAGCTTCTGCTCGAACTCGGCGGCATAGCCCCACATCCGGATCTTGCGGCCGTTGACCGCGTCGTCGGGCGTGGACTCGATGTCACCCTGGACGGTGACGACCTCGGCCTCGAAGCGGAACTTCTTGTACAAGAGCTGGAGCCAGAGGTCCGGGATCCACGCCGTGGCGCCCCGGCGCACGTAGCCGGGGCCCAGCTTGTCCGTCGGGCAGCCCAAAGTGGGGGCGCCGTTGGCGCAGGTGCCGGCAGTGTCGTTCGCGATCAGCTGGCGGCGATGCACCACGTACGCCCCGCCGTTGAGCACCAGGTTGCCCTGAGCCAGGGCCAGCTTGGTCAGCTCCGCGTTCTTGCGCCGCGCGATCACGAACACGTACTGATCGACGTCGTCGAGCTGCCCCAGGTCATAGGGTTGCGCTTGGGGCTGGCCCAGCGAGTCACTGGTCGCGCCCTCGTTGGTGAAGTCCCACGCCCCGCCCAGGTAGAGGTCCAGGGATTTGAGCCCGGTCATGAACATGATGCGGTCGTTGGTGGACTGATAGTCGTCGTCCGCGCCGTCGCCCGCGTTGGACAAGATCCCCAGGCCCCAGTGGCTCGGCATGCGACCGAACCGCAGCTGCCCCACGGGGGTCATGTACTCGGCCCACGCGCGCTTCACCCGGATGCTGTCGCGGTAGCTGTTGCGACCGTCGCTGGGCGGCGACTGGGTGTTGTCGAAGGCGCCGATCGGGCTGTACCCGCTACGCTGGGTGACGCGATAGCCGCCGCCGTCGCTCGGCGAGTTCGAGTACCCCTCGGGCGTGGACCCGAGGACGAGGTTGTCGAGCATGTCGATCTGCGACATCACCCGGAGGTTGTCCGAGATGTGCAGCTCGGGGTTCAGCCGAAAGCGGAGGTTGGCGCCGGCCTGCGTCTTGTTCTTGCAGGGGTAGAGGCCGTCTTTCGGGTTGTCGCTGGCCGAGCCCGACTCGGCCGATTCGTCGCCGGTGCAGAGCGAGGGACCGAACGCGCCGCCCGATCGCCCGCTGTAATGGTTGTCGGCCGGCATGGGCCAGAGCGCGGCGTTGGGCGCGTCGACCTTGCCCAGCGAGAAGTTGTGGAACAGCTCGGCGCGGAGGCGGAAGTAGCCGTGGATCTCGAAGATCGGTCGCGCGTGGGACCACCAGTCCTCGGCGTAGATCTCGTCGCTGCTCTTCGCCTTCTTCGGTGCTGCCGGGTCCTTGCCCTGCTTCTCGAGGGCCGCGGCGTCGTTCGCGGGCTGTGGCCACATCGGCATTGGGCCGAACTGGCCGGGCGCCGGGGTCGGCGAGACCGACGGCCCGCTCGGGCCCTTGCCCGTGGTGGGGGGCGGCGGTTCGTCGCCGCCCTCGGGGGGCGTGACCTCGGGCTCGTCGTCCGGCGGCGGATCGCCGGCACCCGGAGGCTTGGCCGGATCGGTCGCGACCGTCGGCGGCTTCGCGGGTGCAGCAGCCGGCGGCTTGGCGGGCGCAGCGGCCGGCGGCTTCGCGGCTGCAGCAGCGGGCGGCTTCGCGGGCGCAGCAGCTGGAGGCTTGGCCGGCGCGGCAGCGGCGGGCGGCTTGGCGGGCGCAGCAGCAGGCGGCTTCGCGGGCGCAGCAGCAGGCGGCTTCGCCGCCGGGGGTTTGGCCGGAGCTGCCGGCGGCTGTTGGGCTGCCGCCAGGGCGCTCGTCACGACCCAGCTCGCTGACAAAAGAAAGGCGGATCGCTTCAACATTCGACGGCCGGACGAGGCTATCGCACGCGCCCGGGAAGACTGTCAACGCCAGCTCTTTTCCGAGCGCTTTCGCGGCCTCAGCGCTGGTCTTCGTAGGCGTGCATCACGTCGGTTCTGAGCTGGTCGGCCTGGGTCTTGGCGAGGGGCTGGCCGGTGCTCGCCGGAAGCCCCAGCTGCGAAATCGCCCGGGCGTTGTCCGCGAGTCGCTGCTGCGCCTCCCACCCGGCGCTCTCGGGCAGGTCCAGCGCCCGGCGGAACGCCTCACCCAGCTCGATGGCCGATCCAAAGCGGTGCATCGGGTCCTTGGCCAGGGCGCGGGCGAAGAGCAGGTCGAGCACCGCCGGCGCCGAGGGCACGTACGCGCTGAAGGCCGGCGGAGGCTCTTCGACCTGCGCGGTCCGCACCATGATCTCGTTGCGCGTCGGGGCGTCGAAGGGTGTGACGCCGGTCAGCATCTCGAACAGCACGATCGCGGCGCTGTAGAGATCCGTGCGCCCGTCGATCTCCTTGCCCAGCACTTGCTCGGGAGACATGTAAGCCCCGGTGCCGGGCGCCATCCCGCCGGTGTTCCGGGCGTCGTCGGCGGGGAGCCGCGCGATGCCGAAGTCGGTCAGCTTCATCACGCCGTCGACGCGCACCAGCATGTTGCTGGGTTTGACGTCGCGATGAATGATCCCGAGGGCATGAATGGCCGCCAGGGCGCCGAGCAGCTGGGAGAAGAAGTGCCACGCGCGCATGAACGGCATGCACGGCAGCCCCCCGGGCGTGGCGTGCCTTGCGTGCCGCTCGATCATCGCCGAGAGCGGCTCGCCCTCCACCAGCTCCAGGACCAGCGCCAGCTGTCCGGCCGGCTCGGTCATCGCGAAGAAGTGCACGATGTTCGGGTGGGACAGCCGGCTGAGCGCGGCGGCTTCACCCAGGAAGAGCCTGCGCGCGCGGTCCCGGCTCTTGAGCAGCGGGTGGAGCACCTTCACCGCCACCGGGTGCGGCGGCGTTCCGGCCTGCTCGCCCTCGGGGTCGTAGTAGAGCCACGCGCGGTGGACGACCCCCATCCCACCTTCGCCGACGCGATCACCGACGATCACCCTCCCGAAACCGAGGTCGAGCTCGGTGCCCTCGCCGAACCGGCGGGCCTCCCGCGCGGGCTGGGGCGCGCCGCACTCGGTACAGAACCGAGCCGTGTCCTCGAGCACGTGCTTGCATGACCGACAGAGCGCCACGTCGCCGAGCAGGATAACGCGCTCCGATCAGACTCGGCGAAATCCCTGGGCTTTGCCCTCGATCATGCGGGTTGCGAACCCATGGCGGGGTGTGCGAGCCTTGGCTTCGCTGAGGGTCGTCCCCTCGGTATCGGAGGAAAGTTCCGTTGCTCCCGCTCCCCGCTCGCTCCTACCGAGTCACGTCTACTGGCGCTCGTCGCGCCGTCCGTTTCGTCGGCGCTGCCGCGCTCGCGACCGTCGTGGTCTCCGTGACGCCCGCGTTCGCCCAAAACGCGACCGAAAAAGAGTTCTCGGTCCAGCGGTTCGACCCGGCGCCCGGTCCCAGGAACTACTTCTCGACCCGCGGCGTGCGCACCGACGGGCAGATGGCGTGGAGCGCGGGGTTGTTCGTCAACTACGCCTGGCGCCCCTTCGTGGTGCAGAGCTGCTACAGCGAGACCGACTGCGATGCCGCGAACGCGAGCGGGCACGATGACGTGAACGTCATCGAGAACATCATCACCGGGGATGCGCTCGCTTCACTCACGCCCATCCCGCGCTTGCAGATTGGGCTCAAGGTTCCGGTCACTTGGGTGAGCGGTGACGGGCTGGCCGAGGGCGGCGTGGCGTCGGACGAAGGCATCGACGCGGTCGGCATGGGCGACGCCACCCTCGAGGGCAAGTACCGCCTGCACGGCGAGATCAAGGACCCCTTCGTGGTCGGCGCCGGCGCGTTCTTCACCGGTCCGCTCGGGCGCGCGACCGCCAAGGACAGCTACATCGGCGATGCCACCCCCACCGCCGGCATCCGGGGCATCTTCGACGGTGAGCAGGGTCCGTTCTCTTTCGGAGGCAACCTCAGCGCCGTCTATCGCGGCGAGGGCCGCGTCGGGTCGACCACCCTGGGCCCCGAGTTCCGCTACGGCGTGGCCGGCGGGTTCAAGCCGAGCCCGGTGATTCGCCTGATCCTCGACGGCTTCGGCGCCACCAAGTTCAGCGCCAAGAACGGCACCAACACCCTCGAGGTGGACGGCGGCGTTCAGATCTTGCCCCTCGACTCGCCCTTCGTGATCACCGCCGGCGCCGGCGCCGGCCTGATCCAGGGCGTGGGTGTGCCGAAGGTGCGTGGTTTCCTCGGCGTGATGTACGTGGCCGAGGGCGGCGACCGCGACGGTGACGGCGTGAAGGACGCCGACGACAACTGTCCGACCATCGCGGGCACCGCCGAGACCAATGGCTGTCCGGCCGAGGCCCGCGACTCCGACGGCGACACCATCCCCGACGGCGTGGACAAGTGCCCGAAGCAGCCTGAAGACCCGGATCAGTTCCAAGATCAGGACGGCTGCCCCGAGCTCGACAACGACGCCGACGGCGTGGCTGACGATCAGGACCGCTGCCCGGACAAGGCCGAGACCAAGAACGGCTTCAAGGACGACGACGGTTGTCCCGACGAGCCCGACAAGGACGGCGACGGCGTGCCGGACAAGACCGACAAGTGCATCGACGGTCCAGAAGACACCGACGGCTTCGAAGACACCGACGGCTGCCCCGATCCCGACAACGACAAAGACGGCGTGCCGGATCAGCAGGACGAGTGCGGCGATCAGCCGGAGACCAAGAACGGCTTCCAGGACGAAGACGGTTGCCCGGACGAGGCGCCCGCGGCTGACGACAAGAAGAAGAAAGACGACAAGAAGAAGGACAAGAAGAAGAAGTGACCCGACAATACTTCCTGGGGGTATTGGTCGCGGCGGGGCTCGCCTCCGCCGCCCTGGGCTGCAACAAGATGGGGGGGGGGAGCCAGTCCGCCGGCGCCACCTCCCACTCCCTGGTCGGGGCGCCGGCGCCGGCCTTCGACCTGCCCGCGCACTTCGGCGACGCCAAGAAGGTCTCGCTGGCCGACGGCGCCGGGAAGGTGATGCTGGTCGATTTCTGGGCGACCTGGTGCGAGCCCTGCAAGGACTCGTTTCCGCACCACGCAAAGCTGGCCGAAAAATATGCGGGTCAGGTGGTCGTGATCGCCATCAGCATCGACGACGAGCCGGGCGGCATCGCCGACTTTGCCAAGAAGAACGGCGCAAAGTTCAACATCGGCTGGGACGAGGGGCAGGCGATCTCCGGCACGTATCAGCCGCCGACCATGCCCACCGCCTACATCATCGACAAGAACGGCATCGTCCGTTACGTGCACGCTGGATTCCGCAAAGGCGATGAAGCCGAGATCGACGCTCACGTCGCCGAGCTGCTGAAGTAGGTGAGCGCATGTAGGACAGTGACTCATCTTGGGTCGCTGGCGACACTGCGCTAACCTGACGTTCAGCGTGCGGTTCTGGTCCGGCCTAAAGCTGCAACGATTCGCGCTCGCCACCTTGTGTGCGCTCGCGCTGTCGATCACGCACGTCAGCGCCAGCGGTGCTCCGGTGGTCGCGCAGTTGATCGAGCGGCTCGAGAAGGGCGAAGACTTTCGAGTCCGCGTGCAGGCCGCCCTCGAGCTGGGCAAGACCAAGCACGCCGATGCGCGGGAGCCGCTCGAGAAGGGGCTCGACGACGAGAACGCCGCGGTCCGCACCGCCTGCGCGGCCGCGCTCAAGGTGCTGGGCGACAAGAAGAGCATCCCAGCGCTCGAGGCGCACAAGAAGGACAGCTCTTCGGCAGTGCGCTCCCAGATCGACGCGACGCTGGCGTCGCTTCGGCTGGTCACCAGCAGCAGCGTCAAGCTGATCGTCAAGATCGGCAGCATGCGCACCGGCAAAGCGGTGGGCGCGAAGCTGGCCGGTGACCTCGAGAGCGCCAGCCGCGAGAAGTTCAACGAGCTGCCGGGCGTGAAGGTCGGCGACGCGAGCGAGCAGGGCAAGAAGATGGTCATGGTGACCGGCTTGCTTCGCAAGCTGAACGAGTCGCAAGAGGGCTCGGAGGTGGTCTACTCGGCCAGCGTCGAGTACGTCGTCCACCGTATGCCCGAGCAGGCCATCGCCGGCACCGTGTCTGGCTCGGCCAGCACTCGCGCCAGCAACGCCGAGGCCAAGCGCCGCGCGCCCGAGCTCAGGCGCCTGGTGCTGGCTGCCGCGGTGGCCAGCGCGGTGAAGCGCGCCCCGGAAGCCCTGGCCGCCGCCACCAAGTAGCCTCGCCGATTGACGGGCCGGCGCTCGGTCGATACCACGCCTCGTGGCCACCCCGCCTCGCGTGCTGTTCGTCTCGAAGCCGATCGCCGAGCCCTTCCACGACGGTACGAAGTGTTTCGTGCGCGACGTCGCCCAGAACCTCGAGCAAGTCCATCCGGTGGTGATGGGCGTCCGGGGCAGTGCGCCGCTGGCCGGGGTCGAGGTCGCGCCGGTCTACTCCGACTCGGGCAGCTACACGCCCGCCCTCGAAGAGAACGTGCGAGCCGCCGCCCACCTGGCGCTGTCTGCCAACGCGGCTCTCTGGCATTTCGTGTTCGCGCCCAACCCGCGCTCGAGCCAGGTGGGGCGGGTGCTTCGCGCCCTTCGGCGAACGCGAGTCGTGCAGACCATCGCGTCGCCGCCGCGCGACTTCACCCACGTGGGCCGCCTGCTCTTCGGGGACGTGGTCGTCGCTCAGAGCCGCGCCACCGCCAAGAGCATCGCCGAGCACGCGCCGGGTCGCGAGGTCGAGGTCATTCCTCCGCCGGTCGGCCAGATCGCGTCACGCCCCATCAACGTCCGCCGCGCTCTGCGCGAGCGGCTCGCGCTCCCCGACGACGCCGTGGTCCTGGTCTACCCCGGCGACATCGAGCTCTCGGCGGGCGCCGAGATCGTGGCTGCGCTGATCGACCCGCTGGCCCGAGAGATCCCCGGGCTGGTGGTGGTGTTCGCGTACCGCGCCAAGACCGCGCGCGCCCATGACGTGGCGCGCGAGCTCGAGCGGCGCTTGCCCGAGAAGCACGCGCGGTTCACCCACACGCTCCCCGACGTGCTGGCGCTGATCGAAGACGCGAGCGCCGTGCTCTTCCCGGTCGACGACCTCTGGGGCAAGGTCGACATCCCGATCGTGCTGCTCGAGTCGATGCGACTCGGGGTTCCGGTCTTGGCGCTCGATCAGGGCCCGCTCTCCGAGCTCGAGGGCGCGGTGCGGGTTCCGGCCGAGGCAGAGGCCTGGGTGCGCGCCACGCTCGAGCTCTTGCGCGACCCCGGGCGCGCGGCCCAGGTTCGCGAGGCCGGGGTGCGGGCAGTCGCTCGGCGCCACGACGCGCGAGAGGTCGCACGCCGCTACGAGGCGCTGTACCTCGAGCTGCTGAAACCCCGGCGTTGAGCCGATCGCGACGGCCGCGGCGGGCCTGGGCGGGCAGGGGCGCCGGTGCGACTTCCGCTTGCACAAAGTATAAAGTGGCACTATGTACTTAGCGCAAGGAGGGATTTGCCATGAGCGAAACCCACAGCGAAAAGCAGTACCGAACCCCGATTTTCAAGGCATTCCGCAAGGTGGTCGACGCCGTCGAGGAAGTGGTCGACGACGTGGTCGACCGCGGCGCCGGTGCCGAGCGTGACGTTCGCCGCCTGGCGGACAACCTGCTGCGCGAGAAGGAAGAGGAGAAGAAGAAGTCACCCGCTCGCGGCGAGGCCCACGAGTGAGCGCACCCGGCGGGAGGCAGATGGAAACGAGCGGCGGGCCGGTGCCAGCCCCCGCGGCTCGGAGCGCCATCGCCTCCCGCCCTGCGCGTTCGCGCACAGCGGCGCGCGCGGTCCAGATTGCGCGGGCGCTCCGCCCCTGGGCTAGCGACATCGCCAAGAGCCCCGAGACCTGGGTCGACCTCTGGCTCGGCTTCGCCCGCTCCGAGCCGAGCCCGGCGAGCGCCGAGCAGCTGCGCGTCGGGCTCGAGCAGCTCGGTCCGGTGTTCATCAAGGCGGGCCAGCTCCTCTCGACGCGGCCCGATCTCTTGCCGAAGAGGTACCTCGACGCGCTCGCCGGACTTCAGTCCAGCGTCGCGCCGATGAGCGATGCCGAGGTCACGGGCTGCCTGGCCGAATACGCTGCGGAGCTGGGCAGCAGCATTCCCTTTCGTGACTTCGATCCCACGCCGCTCGCGGCGGCGTCCCTGGCGCAGGTCCACCGGGCCACGCTCGGCGACGGGCGCGAGGTCGCCGTGAAGCTCCAGCGACGCGGCGTGGGCGAGGTCGTGCGTCGCGACTTGCGCCTGCTTCAGATCGGCGCTCGCGCCCTGGCTCCGATGGTGGGCGAGGTCTACGACCTGCCGGGCCTGGTCGAAGAGCTCGAGCTGACCCTCTCGGACGAGCTCAGCTTCCGCGCCGAGGCCGACGCGCTGGCGATGTTTCGCGAGAACCTCGCGCCGTTTCGCCCGCTGGTGCGCGTGCCCGAGGTCTTCGGCGAGCTGTCCACCGAGCGCGTGCTGATCACCGAGCTGGTCCACGGCACGCCCCTCTCGGACCCCGCGGCGTCCGTTCCCCCCGAGCGCCGGCGCGCCGTGGCCACCGCGCTGGCGCACGCGTACTTCCAGATGTTCTTCGTCGATGGGGTGTTCCACGCCGACCCGCACCCCGGAAACCTGCTCGCCACCGACGAAGGCATCGCCGTGCTCGACTTCGGCATGGTCGGCCGCATCGAGCGACAGGTGGCCGACAACCTGGTGCGTATCCTGCTGAATTTCGTGCTGCGCGACAGCCACGGCGTCGCTCACGCCTTCCTCGACATCGGCAAACCCACCCGCGCTGCCGACGAGCTCGGCTGGATCATGGAAGTGCGCCGGCTCGTGCCTCGCTACCACGGGGTGCGGCTCGAGCGGTTGAACCTGGGTGCGCTCTTGGTCGACCTCTTGAAGAGCGCGGCGCGCTCGGGGATCCAGGCGCCGCCGGTGATCGGCCTGATCTGCAAGAGCTTGGCGAACATGGACGGTACGGTGCGACGCATCGACCCGAGTATCGACGTGCTCGAGACCTTCCAGTCCTTCATCCCCCGCCTGCTCGAGTCTCATGCCCGCCGCCTGGCTTCCCCCGAGCGGGCGGCCAAGGTCGCGCTGGACATGAGCATCGGCGCCCAGCGAACGCCGTTTCAGCTGGCGACCATCCTCGAGAAGCTCGCGACCGGCCGGATGCGCCTGGTCGTCGACCCGCTCTCGCCCGGCGGTTGACCCGCGCCGCCGCTTTTGCCACTAGTCAGGCCGTGACTCACGCGGCGACCCTGAAGATCGGTGAGCTGGCCCGGCTCACCGGGGTCTCGGTGCCCACCATCCACTTCTATCTGCGCGAGGGGCTCTTGCCGCCCGCCCCGCGCAAGACCTCGCGGAACATGGCGTACTACGACCCGTCGTACGTCACCCGCATCCAGCTGATTCGTCGACTGCAAGACGAGCGCAGGCTGCCGCTACGCGTGATCCGCTCGATGCTGTCCGAGCTCGAGGCCGGCGACGAAGGGGTGCTCGATCTGGTGCAGGCGCAGGCCCGGCTGATGCCGATGTTCGCCGGAGTCGAGCCCGGTGCGGAGGTCGACCGCGCCGCCCTGATCGAGAGCACCGGCGTGGATCTTGCCGACCTCGACGACCTGGAGCAAGTCGCGGTGGTCACCCCCCGCGGCTCGGGCAAGCGCGCGCGGTACTCGCCCGAGGACCAGGCGGTGGTCGCGGCGGTGGCGCGAGTTCGCTCGCTGGGGCTCGGGCGCGACGTGTTTCCGGCCAGTGACCTCGCGCTCTACCAGCGTGCCATCAGCGCGTTGGTCGGCGAAGAGACCCGCCTGTTCGCCCGGCGCATGCGCGGGGCGAAGCTCGAGTTCGGGCCCGGGCTCGAGGGCGCCATCGTGACCCTCGGCGAGATCATCGTGCAGCTGCGGCAGAAGTTGATCGCCGACCTCTTGGCGGGGCTGCGCAGCGACGGCAAGAAGGCCCGGACCCGAGCTGGCAAGTAGGGCTGAGCGCTCAACCCGCGATCAACCGCGCATAGTCGTCCGAGAGGTAGAACGAGCACAGCGCGGCGATCCGCACGGCCAGATCTTGATGGGCCAAGTGCCCGGCGGCGCTGCGCTCGCGCAAGAGCTCGAGGACTCCGCCGTGTTCGGCCAGGGCCAGCTCTTTTCGGTGATCGGGTCGAATCAGCAGCATGGCGCGGAGCGCCGCGCCCAGGTCCCGGCACGCGACCAGCCCGGCGCGGTCGGCGGTGAGCTGCATCACGCGCGCCGTCGCGACCAGGTCCTCGTGCATCGCCGAGAGCACGTCGTCGCTCTGGTGTGTCTCGCCCAGGTCGGGGCGGCTCGCCAGCTTCTTGCGGACGGCGCTGGCGCCGCCGACCACGCGCTGGATCGTGGTCGTCGGGATCTTCTGGAGGATCTGGTAGGCGCGCTCGGCCATGCGGTAGCTCTTGAACAGCGGCAAGAGGCCCAGCAAGAGGTCGAACCCTTCGCGGCTGCGCTCGAACAGACCTCGCCAGATCTCGCTCGAGGTGACCCGCGCGTGACCGAAGGCGACGTGCGCGACCTCGGTCCCGATGGCGAAGCCGAGCTCGGCCTCGGTCATGCCGTAGTCCGGATCGTCGTCCAGGTGGCGCACGCCGACCAGCACGAAGGCCGGGGGCCCCTCGTACGCGCGCGTGCCGATGCCCTTCTTGCCGCGGGACACGAAGCCCTGCATGCGCTCGACGCCCAAGAGGCGCGCCGCGCGCATCAGCGCGCGGGTGGCCTCGGGTTGCCGCGCGGCGCTGATCGGCTCGACGTACTCGAGCAGGGTGCCGTGATCGGGCTCCGGCACCGCCGCGAGCAGGCTCTGGACCCGCCCGAGCACCGCGCTCTCGGCGCGCGCCGCGGGGTGTGGCAGCACGGCCTGGAGCAGCGCCTCGGGGAGCGCGGGCGCCTCGGGGAGGTCGGCGGTGGCCTCGCGCCGCGCGAGCCCTCCCGGACCGAGCACCGCCAGCACCGCCCCGGCGCGGGTGCGGAGCTCACCCTCGGCCGCGCGGTGCAGCGCGCGGACGCGGGCCTCCACCAGTGGCTGCAGGCGCGCGAGCTCGGCCAGCGCGCGAACGCACGGGCCCTGGGCGGTGCGACGTGCCTCGCCGAGCAGCTCGTGGACCCGAATGCGAAGCACCTGACCGCCGGCCCCGGCGGTGAGATCGGCGTCCTCGCTCGGGAGCAGGTCGAGCAGCTCTTCGCTCGGCAGGTCGTCGAGTCGGGCCTCGAGCAGGGTGCGCGCGCGCTCGCGTTGGCTCGAACGGATCAGGTGCTCGGCCAGCTCGACATCGGCTCGGGCCAGGCGCTTCGGATCGCGGCGCAGCTCCAACAGGCGAGCGTGCAGCCGCTCGTGCAGCGCCAGGGCCCAGGGCTCGGCGGCGTCCCCGTGGCTCCGCAGCCGGTCGAGCAAGACCACGGCGGCCTCGGGCGAGAGCCGGAAGTCCTTCCAGGTCTGCGCCAGTGCGTCGCTCGGCAGGCGGTGCGAGCTCAGGCCGGCCACGGCCGCGTCGAGCTCGGCGTGCAGGGCCGAGGGTTCCGTGAGCTCGGCCGCGATCATGAACGCGGCGGCGATCGCCAGCGGATCACCGCCGCGCACGCCGCGGTCGAGCAACGTGCGCGAGAAAGCCAGCGAAGCCGGATCGGCGCGACCGAGCCAGTTCGCACGGGCGAACGCCCGCACCCGCGCCGCGCCCTGGTGGTCGAGCCCCGCCAGGATCTCGCGCCAGCGGTCCACCTCACCGCGGGCGACGCGCCAGCGGAAGCGCCCCGCCACCACGTCCGTCCGGCCGAGACTCTCGTCCAAAACGAGCGGCACCGCCTCGAGCGGCTCGACGCGCTGGTCGCCCAGCACCCCGAGCACCAGCCGCGCGACGCGACGGTCGCTCACGAACAGGTACCCCGTGCCGCTCGAGCCCGGCGCGACGCTCGACTCGATCGGAGCATCGGCGTCGGTCTCGAGAAACGCGAGCATGAGCTCGTCCGGCCCGAGGAAACCATCGAGGAAGGCGCGAGCCACGGCTCCCAGGGGACCGACGTGTCGTCCGACCTCCCGCGGCCGGCGCATGGCGCCGCCCCCCAGCCGGCCGAGCGCCACGCACTGCCGCGCCTCGCGCCGCGAGGTCGTGGGCACGACCACGTGGATCTCACCGACGCTGAGCCGGTCGCCCAGGGTGCCCATCTCGTAGCGAAAGTCGCTGCGTCGACCGAGGTCGATGGCGACCCCCTCGGCCGCGCTCCGCGCCGCCACCAGGAACAGGCCGCGGGTGGTCCGCACCAGGCTCGCCGGCTGCCGCGCGCCGCTCCCGATGTCGAGCTTGCCGCGCACCGCCACCTGCTCTTCGACCCGGCCGAGATCACGGGCGGCAATCAGGGCGAGCGCGGCGTCGGCCATACCTAGTCGGGCTCGGATGCTACTACGTCGCGCGCCGCGCGGGGGCCTGTGCTAGACCCCCGGGTCCTGCCATGTCGAAGACGTCCCAGGAGCTGCGCCGAGCGTTCCTCGAGTTCTTCCGGAGCCGCGGGCACGAGGTCGTGCAAAGCGGTTCTCTGGTCCCCCCCAACGACCCGACGCTGATGTTCGCCAACGCCGGCATGGTGCAGTTCAAGGACTGCTTCACCGGGCGCGAGAAGCGGGGCTACCGCCGGGCCACCAGCAGCCAGAAGTGCATCCGGATCAGCGGAAAGCACAACGACCTCGAGAACGTCGGGCCGAGCCCGCGGCACCACACCTTCTTCGAGATGCTGGGCAACTTCAGCTTCGGCGACTACTTCAAGGAAGAGGCGATCGTCTACGCCTGGGACTTCTTGATCAAGGAAGTGGGCCTCGACCCCGCGCGCTTCGTCTTCACCTACTTCAAGGGCGAAGAGGGCGTGCCCGCCGATCACGAGGCGCGGACCCTCTGGAAGAAGGTCACCGGCCTGGAGGACGACCGCATCCTGGGTCTCGGCATGGCCGACAACTTCTGGGCCATGGGGGACACCGGGCCGTGCGGGCCGTGCAGCGAGCTACACTACTACGTCGGGCCCGAGGTGAACCTGGCGCGCTTCGGTGAAGAGCAGACCGCCGAGGGGCACGGCTGGATGGAGATCTGGAACCTGGTCTTCATGCAGTTCGATCGCACCCAGAAGGACGCGCCCCTCGAGCCGCTGCCGGCGCCGTCGATCGACACCGGCATGGGGCTCGAGCGCCTGGCGGGCATCGTGCAAGGCAAGACCAGCAACTACGGGTCGGACCTGCTCCGGGCGCTTGTCGATCGCGCCTCGGTGCTCTCGGGCAAGCCCTACTCTGGCGGCATGTCCCCGGACGAGGTGTCGATGCGCGTGATCGCCGATCACGCCAGGACCACCGCCTTCCTGGTCGCCGAGGGCATCCTCCCCGATCGCACCGGTCGCGAGTACGTGCTCCGACGGGTGATGCGCCGCGCGATCCGGCACGGGCATCGTCTGGGCATCGAGCGACCGTTCTTGCACGAGGTGGCCAGTCTGGTCGTCGACCTCATGGGCGAGCAGTACCCCGAGCTCAGAGAGCGTCGCGACATGATCGCGTCGGTGGCCGAGGGTGAAGAGGTCCGCTTCCGACAGACCATCGAGCGGGGGCTCACGCTGCTCGATCAGGCCTTCATCGCGCTCGATCGAGCGGGGCACAAGCAGCTCTCGGGCGCCGATGCGTTCCAGCTCTACGACACCTTCGGATTCCCGCTGGATCTCACCGAGGTGATCTGCGCCGAGCGCGGCTACGCGGTGGACGTGGCCGGCTACGACGCCGCCCTGGACGAGGCGCGCAAGAAGAGCGAGTTCCGCGGCATGGAGCAGGCCGTCGAGTCGGTGTACCGCGACGCGCTGGCGAAGCTGCCCGGCGGCGCCGTGATCTTCACCGGCTACGAGCAGGATCTGGCGCAGACCAAGGTCGTCGCGCTGATCAAGGGCGGCGCGCTGGTCGACACCGCCGCCGAGGGTGACCCCGTCGAGGTGGTCACCGAACGGACGCCCTTCTACGGCGAGTCCGGCGGACAGGTCGGCGACCAAGGCGAGATCGTGCTCGACGGCACGCGGCTCCAGGTGACCGACACCCAGCGGCCGATCGCGGGGCTGGTGTCGCATCACTCTACCGTCGCGTCGGGGTCGGTGCGCGTCGGCGACGAGGTCGAGCTTCGAGTCGACGTCGCCCGGCGCGACGCGATCCGACGCAACCATTCGGCCACGCACCTCTTGCACTGGGCGCTGCGCCGGGTGGTGGGCGCGCACGCGCAGCAGAAGGGCTCCCTGGTCGGGCCCGAGCGGCTGCGCTTCGACTTCACTCACGGCAAGGCCCTGACGGCCGAGCAGCTCACCGAGATCGAAGATCTGGTGAACCAGCGCACCCTACAGAACGCGCCGATCCGCACCGAGGTGCTGGGCATGGACGAAGCGAAGAAACGCGGCGCCATGATGATCTTCGAAGAGAAGTACGGCGACAGCGTTCGCATGCTCAGCATGCTCGAGAGCGTCGAGCTGTGTGGTGGCACCCACGCCCGCGCCACCGGTGACATCGGCTTGTTCAAGATCCAGCTCGAGCAGGGCATCGCCGCCGGAGTGCGCCGCATCGTGGCCACCACCGGCGCGGGCTCGCTCGGCCACGTGCGCGCGGTCGAGCGCGAGGTCGAGCGCGCAGCGGCGGCGGCCAAGGCCTCGCCGGCGCAGCTGGTCGAGAAGATCGAGAAGCTGGTGGCCGAGAGCCGCGCCCTCGAGAAGAAGGTGGACGAGCTGACCAAGAAGCTGATGACCGGGGGCGGCAGCGGCGGCATGGACGCGCTTCTGGGGCGCGCGCGCGACGTCGGGGGCGTGAAGGTCCTTGGCGTCAAGACCGAGGTCGCCGATCGCGGCGCGCTGCGCGAGCTGGCCGAGCAGCTGCGCGACAAGCTCGGCGACAGCATCGTCTTGGTCGGCGCCGAGGCTGAAGGCAAGGCGCAGCTGGTGCTCACCGTGGCCAAGCCGCTGACCGGCCGCTTCAAGGCGGGCGATCTGATCCGCCCCATCGCGGCCATCGTGGGCGGCTCGGGGGGCGGCCGTCCCGACATGGCCCAGGCCGGCGGCACCGACGTCTCGAAGCTCGATCAGGCGATCGAGGCACTGTACGAGGGCGTAGGCACGGTCTGAGGCCCCCGCGAGCCGGCTACCCAGCGACGGGCAGCTCGGCCGCGAAGCCCCAGAGCATGGGCTCGGGCTCGAGCTCGACGCCGAAGCGATCTCGGACCGTCCTCTTCACCCGGGCCGCGAAGCGCAGCACCTCGGTCGCGCGCGCGCCGTGGTGCGCCACGATGCACAACGTGTGCTTGGTCGAGAGCCCCACGTTCCCCTCGCGCGTGCCCTTGACCAGGCCCGAGCGCTCGATCAGCCACGCCGCCGACAGCTTCACCCGCCCGTCGGGCTGGGGGTAGCGCGGCAGGTCGGGCGGCAGCTGTGCGGCCTGCTCGGGGCTCACGATCGGGTTGACGAAGAACGAACCGCAACTCCGGCCGTTCTCGTCGGCGGGGTCGAACAGCATCGACTTCTTGGCTCGGAGCTCGAGCACCGTGCGGCGCACGTCGGCCACACTCGGCGAGCGGGCCGCCGCGCGCTCGAGCTCGGGGTAGGTCAGCTTCGGCGCGCCGCCGGGGATCAGCTGAAACACGACCGCCAGCACCACGAATCGGTCCGGCGCGTCGCGCTTGAAGAAGCTGTCGCGATAGGCGAATCCGCACTCCGTGCGGCAGAGCTCGACCCGATCGCCGGTCCTGCGATCCATCGCGACCACGCGCTCGATGGTCTCGCTCACCTCTTGGCCGTACGCCCCCACGTTCTGGATCGGGGTGGCGCCGGTGAGCCCCGGCACTCCGCTCAAGCACTCGAGACCGGCGAGCCCTCGCATCACCGCTTCGCGGACGAACCCGTCCCACGGCTCACCCGCGGCGACGCTCACCCGCCCGGCGTCGCCCCACTCGATGCCACGGAGCGCGATCGAAAGCACCAGGCCGGGGACGCCGTCGTCGCTGACCACGACGTTGCTCCCACCGCCGAGGACGTGCACGCGGTGACCGTGCTCGCGGGCCCAACCGAGCGCGTGCCCGACCTCCGCCTCGGTCTTTGCGGTGGCGAAGCACTCGGCGTTGCCCCCCACGCCCAGGGTCGTCTTCGGCGCCAGCGGGACGTCGCGCTCGAGCTCCACGGGGGCGTCTTATCACGCTCACCGCGCGCGCGCGCGGCGCAGACCGGGCTTGGGCCGCGCGAGCACCCGCACGGCCCGGGCCCGACTCTCTCCCACCGGGGCTCGCCCCTCGCGCTTGGCACGCGCCGCGTCGAGCAGCTCACGGATCTCGGCGCTGGTCGTCTCGGGAAGCTGGCCGACGGTGAGGCTCGCCATGGCGTCGGCCAGGGTGAGCACGCGGTCGAACAGCGGGCTCTTCGCATCGAGGAGGACCATGGTCTGACCGTTGAGGCGGATCGTCCCACCCGAGGCGTGGTGCATGGCCAGGCGTAGCGGCTCGATGCGAACGATGACCCCGACCGCGCGGGCCACGTCGACGAGCTCCTTCAAGAGGCGCTCCGGGTCCACGCCCCGAGCTTACGGCAGAAATCCCCCGGGCGCCGCGCGGGGCTTGTCGTCGGACCGAAATCCCCTTTAGTTACCGACATGCATCGCTACGCGCTGGGGGAGGCGAGCCTCGAGCTCTGCTGCGGAGACATCACCGAGGCCGACACCGTGGCCATCGCCAACGCGGCGAACGCCATGCTGATGGGCGGCGGCGGGGTCGACGGCGCCATCCATCGCGCTGCGGGTCCCGAGCTGGCAAAGGCGCTGATCGAGCTCAAGCGCGACCTGCCGGGTGGCGTGCTCGAGACCGGTGGCGCGGTGATCACGCCCGGGTTCTTGCTCCCCGCGAAATGGGTGATCCACTGCGTGGGGCCGATCTTCGAGCGAGAAGGCGACAGCGCGGCCAAGCTGCTCGCGCGCTGCTACGCCAAGGCGCTCGAGCTGTGCCGCCGGCGCGAGCTCGAGTCCATCGCGTTCCCTTCGATCAGCACCGGCGTCTATGGGTACCCCGTGAACCTCGCCGCGCCCGTCGCGCTCGAGGCGGTGCGGCGCGGGCTGGGCGACGGCGCGTTCCCCCGTCGGATCCGCTTCGTGCTGTTCGACGACGCGACGCTCGAGGCTTACCGAACCGCGGCCGATGCCCTCTTCCGGTGATTCCGGTTCCCCGGGCCTCTGGGGCCGTGCTATGCCCGGGGCCGCGTGTGTGCATTGCCGGAGGCGGGAGCGATGAGCGCTTCCCAGGCGTGTCACCCGAGAGAACCCGATGTTCTCCAAGAACCAAGAGACTCAGAATGACTTTTACGGAAGCTGCGGCGCAGGTCCTGCGCCTCGTGGGCAAACCACTTCATTATAAGGAGATCACGGACGTCGCCATCGAGAAGAACCTGCTGAGCCACGTGGGCAAGAGCCCCGAGGTGACCATGGGGGCACGGCTCGCAGCGCTGGTGAAGAAGGGGGACAAAGACAACCCCCTGGTCCGGATCAAGCCTGGCGTGTTCGCGCTCCGCGATTGGGATCAGGCGACCATCGACAAGGGCCTGGCCGATCGCACCCCGGCCCTCGAGATCGCCAAACACTCGACGGTCGATCTCTCTCAGCTCCCCAGCCTGGGCAAGAGCGACGACGAAGAGGACGACGAGCTCTTGCGCTCGGCGCCGAGCCAGGGCGCGGACGAGGACGAGAGCGACGAGGCTCCCGTCGCCACTGCCGACCAAGAAGAAGTGGCGCGACGGCAGCGCGCCGCCGCGGCTAGTGACCTGTTCGAGGCCGAGGCCGACGACGATCTGCCGATCTTCGGTCGAGCAGAGCCCGCCGCTGAGGGTGGGGAAGAAGCGGTCGAAGGCGACGCCGGGCGCGGGCGCCGCCGCCGCCGCCGTCGGGGCCGCGGCAGCGACCGTGACGAGCCGCGCAACGGCGGCGACGACTTGCCCGGGTACACCGTCTCCGACGCGCCCGCCGACGTGCAGATCGACATCGAGACCGACGGCGAGATCGAGGACCGCCCTGAGCGGGGCGCCGATCGCGGTCCTGAGCGGGGCGCCGATCGTGGTCCGGAGCGGGGCGCCGATCGCGGTCCCGAGCGCGGTCGCGACCGCGACCGCGGACGAGATCGTGACCGAGATCGTGACCGAGACCGTGACCGAGATCGCGATCGCCGTGACGATGGCGGCGCACCCCTCGACGAGCTGGCGGGGCGACCCCTGGCCGATGCCGTCGCGTCGTTGCTCTCCACCTTCGACCGCGGGGGCGGCCCGGTGGGCGCGCAGAAGCTGGCCGATCTCGCCCAGCGTCGCGGGCGGCTCGGCGGCGACTTCCAGCAGGCCCAGGGTCAGATCCTGGCGGCGGCGCGTGCCGACAACCTGCGCCGCAGCGCGGCTGGGCAGCGGGTCCGCTTCCGCATCACCGGCGGGCGTCTGGCCTCGACCGACTGGTCCCTCGACCCCGAGGCCGCGCGCCTCGAGCGCGAGATCGTCGCGCAGGCCGAGCGTTACCGGGACGCGGTGCGCCGCTCGTTGGTCCGCCGCTTCCAAGATCTGCCGCATCGCGCCCTGGGCGAGCTCATCTGCCTGTTGCTCGAGCGGATTGGGATGACCGACATCCAAGCGGTCCGCCGTCCGGGCTCGCCGGCAGCGGAGCTCCACCTCTCGGCGGTGGCTCGCGGGCCGAGCGGCAGCGTGCCGACCGCCATCGTGGTGCGCCGCGACGGCCGCGAGATCGGGCGCGAGCGTGTGACCGAGCTTCGGGGCGCGCTCCACCACTACGGTCCGGCGGCTGCTGGGTGGCTCCTGACCACGGGTCAGGTCCTGTCCGGCGCCCGCGAAGAGGCGTCCGCGCCCGGTGCGGCGCCCATGGCCCTGCTCGACGGCATCGGACTGGCGCGGCTGTGCGAGGAGCACGGCGTTGCCGTGATCGAGACCCGCGTCAGCCTGCCGGTGCCCGATCTGGATCTGCTCGAGGCGCTCCGAGGGTCATGAAGCGTGGGGTGAACGCGCGCGCGCTGGTCTGGCTCGGGGGGCTCTCCGCCGCGCTCGCGGGCTGCTCGCGTTCACCGCCCCCCTCGCAGTTCCCGAGCGCGCACGACGCGCTCGAGCGCATGCACGAAACCTACGCGTGCAGCCGCGGCGTGCAGGGCGAGGCCAAGCTCGACTACTTCGGAGAGCGCGGTAGGGTGCGCGGCAACGTGCTCTACATGAGCATGCTGCCCGACGCGCTGCGCTTCGACGTGTTCAGCCCGTTCGGGGTCACGCTCTCGACCTTGACCTCCGACGGTCGCGACTTCGCGCTCTACGACCTGAAAGAGAAGACGTTCCTTCGCGGCCCGGCCAACACCTGCAACGTGGCGCGCTTCACCCAGGTTCCGGTTCCCCCGTTCGCGCTCGCCCAGCTCTTGCGGGGCGAGGCGCCGGTGCTGGTGCACGAGGCCCCGCAGGCCACGCTGGCCTGGGAGGGCGGGGAGTACGTGCTTCGCGTCACCAGCAAGCACTCGGCCACGCAAGAGATCCACCTCGAGCCGCACCCCAGCGACTGGGCCGAGCCGTGGCAGAAGCAGCGCGTGCGGGTGCTGGCGGTCCAGGTCGCCCAGCACGGCATGGACCTCTATCGCGCGTACTTGGCGGACCACGAGAGCGTGAAGACCGCGCCGCCCCGGAAAGACCCGGAAGGGCTCGAGCCCACCCTCTTTCCGAGCGGGCCGGCGTGCAATGCCGAGGTGCCCCGGCGCATCCGCCTGGTGACCCCCGACACGGATCAAGAGCTCGTGCTCCGAAACAAAGAAGTGGTGCACAACCCGCCACTTCCCGAAGGTGTGTTCCGCCAGTCGCCGCCCCGCGGAGTGAGCGTGCGGCACGCCGCGTGCGCCGATTGACGAGCCGCGCGCGGGTTTTTTCTCTATAGTTCCGCCTCACGATGGCCAAGAAGCGCAAGGCCCGAGCGGCTCAGGTCGACGCGGCCAGGGCTCAGCGGTTGGCGGCGGCGAAGGCGCGGGCCGAGGTCCGGGGGCGGGTGCAGAAGAGCAAGGTCGCGACCGCTCGGCGCGTGCGCTCCGGCGACCGCGCCGCCGATGCTGCCGCCACTCGCGGCGAGCTCTTGCCCGTGGCTTCCGAGCGCATGCCGCGCTTCGCCGGCGTGCCCACCTTCCTGCGCTTGCCGATGGTCCAAGATCCAGCCCAGGTGCCCGACGTCGACGTTCTCTTGTGCGGCGTGCCCTTCGACGCGGGCTCCAGCTATCGGCCGGGCGCGCGGCTGGCTCCTCGCGCCGTGCGTGACGCCTCGGCCCTGGCCCGGGGTTTCTCGGCCGCCCTCGGGATCGACGTCTTCGAAGAGCTTCGGGTTGCCGACGGCGGGGACGTGGCCGCTTCGCCCCACGACATCGACGCGGCCATCGCTGCGGTGACGGGGCGCGCCGAAGCCATCGCGCGGTCCGGGGTGGTCGGCGGGTTCATCGGCGGCGATCAGACCGTCACCCTCGGGGCACTCCGTGGCATTCACCGCGCCAAGCTCAAGGCCTTCGGCCTGGTTCACATCGACGCGCACAGCAACACCGCGGGCCCGGCTTGGGGCCGGGACATTCACCATGGCAGCGTGGTGCGACACGCCGTCACCGAGGGGCTCATTCGCCCCGACTGGACCGTCCAGATCGGGCTCCGCGGTCCGTACTCGAACGCCGGCGATCTGTCCTTCGCGCTCAGCCACGGCTTCGAGATCGTCAACGTCGACGAGGTGAAGTGGGATCTTCACTCGGCGGTCAGCACCCTGCGCAAGGTCGTGCGGCAGGGGCCGGTCTACGTCAGCGTCGACATCGCCGCGCTCGACCCCGCCCAGGCGCCGGGGGTGGGCATCCCCTGGCCGGGTGGCATGACCTCGTGGGAGCTGCAGCAGATCTTGCGGGCGCTGGTCGGCAGCGAGATCGTCGGCTTCGACGTGGTGGAGATCTGCCCGCCCTTCGACCTGTCGGACATCACCGCCCACGCGGGGGTGATGGTGCTGCAAGAAATCCTGGCGGCCATCGCCGACACTCGCCGCAGCGCACGCCCCGCGCCCAGCACGCGCGACGCCCGGGGCGGCCGCATCTCAGCCTGAGCTCAGCGCTTCCACGATCGCGCCGGGCACGTCGCTGATGATCGCGTCCACGCCCGCGCGTGCCAGCCGCCGTGCGGTGTCGGGCTCGTTCACCGTCCACACGGCGATCAGCGCGGCGGCCGAGCGCCAGCGGCGCAGCCTTTCGTCCGTGGCCAGGGAAAGCTCGGGGTTCACGCCCGCGGCCCCCAGCCGGCGGAAGCCCGGTGCCGCCCCCAGCACCCGCTGCTTGGCGTGCACCAGCCAGCAGACCGGCACCTCGGGCAAGAGCCACGCCAGCGCCCGCACGAAGAGCGGATCGAACGACGAGAGCAGCACCCGGTCGCGGGCGGCAGGTTGGGCTCGCAAGAGCTTCGCCACGCGCCAGACCAAGGCGCGGCGCTCGCTCACGTCGCGCTTGAGCTCCACGTTCAACACGTGGTCGCCGGCCACGGCCCACTCGAGCACCTGCTCCAGGGTGGGGACCCGCGCGTCGCCGTCGAGCGCCACCTGGTCCAGCTCGTCGGCTCGCATCGTCTCGACATCGCGTGCGTCCGCGCCGCGGGTGACGCGTTCGAGGGTGCGGTCGTGCAGCACGATCACTCGCCCGCTGCCGTCGAGTCGAACGTCGAGCTCGACCCCTGCGGCGCCTCGGGCCGTGGCCCGCTCGAACGCGGGCAGCGTGTTCTCTGGCGCCTCGCGCCGTGCCCCGCGGTGGCCCAGCACCAACGCGGGTGCCCCCGGGGCGCGCCGAAACCGCTCGAGGCTCAAGCCAGCTCTTCGGCGATTGCCCGGGCCACCTCGCGCGCGCGATCGACCTCGCTGACGCGGAACGAGATGGCGCCCACCACCGGGTGCCCGCCGCCGCCGTGCCGCGCGCAGATCGCGCTGATGTCGGTGTCCAGGGGTTTGCCGCTCCACGGGTTGTACCCGACGCTGACCTTGGCCCCGCTCTTCAGCACCCCGACGACCACGGAGTACACCGAGTCGGGGAAGAGCGCATAGGTGACGAACTTGCCGACGCTGTCCAGCACCGAGGCGGTGAGGTCCACGAACACCACTCGGCCCATGCGTTGGCCCGACTGCCGCACGCGTTCGGTGAAGCGCGCCTGCTTGTCCCCCAGGGGCTTGTAGCGCTCCTCGATGAACGGCGAACGCGCGACCTCGGCCAGCGGCTTCTTCGACAGCTCGGGCACCATGCGCTCGATGAAGCCGTCGTCGCCATAGTGCTCGACCACGCTCACCATCCTGAGGATGGGGTCGGTCCGGCTGATGGCTTGCTCGGGCGACTCGAACCGCGCCGAGTCCACGATGTCGGCCCAGTGGACCAGATCGGCCAAGGCCGGATCGTTCAGCGCGAAGTGCCGCCACGCGACGTCGGCGATCAGCTTGGTGCACGAGCTGTAGTCCGGGTCGTAGAAGTAGCGCCCGCCGGCCTTGTTGGCTTCGAATGCCGACTGCTCCTCGCTCGTCTGAAATGCCGTGCGATGGTGATCGAAGAACCAGGTCACGTTCCCGGTCGCCGAGTAGCGATAGTCGAGGATCGCGTTCTCGTCGCCGTTCAAGAGCGTACCGTCGGCGCGGGCCTGCCCGTTGCCGTAGCCGCAGGCGCGGTACACGCACTTGCGTTTGTGGCCGTCGAGCGCGCCCAAGAGGCGGGTGAACATCACCGCGCTCGCGAGCCCGTCGAAGCAGTGACCGTGCGTGGCGACGACGACCTTCACCCGAGGCCTGTTAGCACAGGTCCTAGTCCTGTGGGGCGGTGTGGGTATAGAGTTCCGGCAGCGGACTTTCTCAGCCGAGGGAGCGATCGAGCATGCGCCTGGTGACGATACGAGTGGCGATGGGTGTGGCGGTGATGGGCGCACTAGCGCTCACGCACTGCAAGAAGAAGGACCAAGGGCAGGGAGCGCAGTCGGGCTTTCAGCAGGGGCAGAGCGGCGGGCCCTACGGCCCCGGTCCCGCGCCCGATGGGGGGCCTGCGATGGCGGGTCCCGATGGCGGGGCGCCCTCGACGTGTCCCCCCGGTCAACCGTGCCAGCCGCAGCCCGGGCAGGTGCCGGCCCTCGGCACCGTGGGCAACGATCCGAACGCGCTCCAGGCGATCATCGCCGGCGCGCTCTCGGGTGGCGCCGCCACCCTCGGGCTCTTGACCGGGGGCGAGACCGCGCAGCTCGAGCAGGGCATCAAGATGAAGGCTCAGACCGACGCCAAAGGGAAGAAGGCCGACGGTCCGCTGATGAGCGCCAAGCTCGCCCAGGGCGGGCATGCCCAGGCCGACTTCACCCTGCAACCGAACAGTTGCTACACCTTCATCGGCTTCGGCAACCCGGGCGTCTTCGCCTATCAGATCAACATCCTGACCGCGCCCCCGATGCCGCCGCAGGTGCTGGCCCAGAGCGACGCGGACGGCGTCGATCCGAGCGTGGGCCCGAACGAGCAGTGCGTGAAGAACCCGTATCCCACGCCGATGGCCGTCAAGATCGACATGCACGTGCTGAAGGGCCAGGGCCTGGTGGGCGCACAAGCGTACAAGAAGTAATTTTCGCAACTGGCTCCGCGCCGGACCGATTCGGGGGGCGTGGAAACGAAAATCCTGACCGGCGCGGCTCTGCCGTGCTTCGTGAACGATCTCCCTTCGCCGCCCCAGCGACTCTTCTTGCACGGTGAGCTCCCGGGCGGCCCGGCCGTCGCATTGGTCGGCACCCGCCACCCGAGCCGTGACGGCGAGGCCTATGCGCGGCACCTGGCCGGCGCTCTGGCGCGCGCCGGGGTCGTCGTGCTGTCGGGGGGCGCCGAGGGCATCGACAGCGCGGCCCACCGGGGAGCGCTCGACGTCGGCGGCGCCACCGTCGTCGTGGCCCCCTCGGGCTTCCTGCGCCCGTTTCCGGAGAAGAACGGCGAGCTGTTCGCCGAGATCGTCGAGCGCGGGGGCGCGCACCTGAGCGAGCATGCCCCCGACGTGCCCGCGACCCGGACCTCGTTCTTCCCCCGCAACGCGCTCCTGGTGGCCCTCGCCCAGGTGGTCATCGTGGTCGAGGCCCCGTACCGGAGCGGCGCGGGCAACGCGGCGAAGTGCGCCCGCGACCTGAACCGGCGGCTGATGGTCGTACCCCACTCGCCGTGGAACTGGCGCGGCGCGTCGTGGTCGGTCGAGCAGGGTCGCGGGGCAGAGCTCTGTCTCGGCGCCGACCAGGTGCTCGACTTCTTGCGGCAGGCTCGCCTTCACGCCCTCCCGCGCGTGGGCGCGCGGGCGCCCGCACCCGCGCCCGTGGCCGTGCCCGCGCGCGAGGAGAGCGAGCCGAGCCATCCCCCGCCGCCCCCGCCCCCGCCGCTCTTCCACCACGATCCCGAGCTCCGGGCGGTGCTCGAGGCCCATCACAGCGGCGCCACGCATGTGGACGAAATCGCTGAACGAACCGGGCTGACCGTGGCGCGCGTGCAATACGCGCTCTTGACTCTGACGCTAGAAGGGGTGTTAGTACCGGCCCCCCAGACCCGGGGTTCAAACGTAACTCGCCGAAAGCATTGATTATTGATGCGTTCTTGGCGAGTGCCGGGCTTGCACAGCGGGCGTCGGGATCGCATCTGGAGGGGATTCGGGCAGCGCTATGGAGAAGACCCTCGTCGTCGTCGAGTCACCGGCCAAGGCCAAGACCATCAAGAAGTACTTGGGGCCTGGGTACGAGGTCTTGGCGAGCAAGGGCCACGTGAAGGACCTGCCCAAGCGCATGGGCATCGACGTCGAGGACGGCTTTAGAGAGACCTACGAGGTCATCGAGGCCAAGGCCAAGGTGCTGATCGAGCTCAAGGCGCACTGCAAGAAGGCCGAGCGCCTGCTGCTCGCCACCGACCCCGATCGCGAGGGTGAGGCCATCGCGTGGCACATCTTCGAAGAGCTGAAGCGTCCCGAGCTTCACGTCGAGCGGGTCGAGTTCCACGAGATCACCAAGAAGGGCGTCGAGAAGGGGCTGTCGGCCCCGCGCGCCCTCGACGAGCACCTGTACGACGCGCAGCGCTGCCGCCGGGTGCTCGATCGCATCGTGGGGTACGACGTCTCGGCCCTGGTCTGGAACAAGCTCGCTTTCGGGCTGTCGGCCGGTCGCGTGCAGTCGGTGGCCCTGCGGCTGATTGAAGAGCGCGAGCGCGAGATCCAGGCCTTCGTCCCCGAAGAGTACTGGAACATTGGCGCCGCGCTGCGCAGCAAGACCTCGCCGCCGCTCCTCGCTCGCCTCACCCGCGTGAACGGCGAGGAGATCGAGGTCACGAACGCTGAGCAAGCGACTGCCGTGCGCGCCGACCTCGAAACCGCGAAGTACCGCATCGCGACCATCACCAAGAAAGAGCAGAAGCGCAACGCGCCGGCGCCCTACACCACCAGCAAGCTGCAGCAAGACGCCACCGGCTACCTTCGCTTCACCGCGAAGCGCACCATGAGCGTCGCGCAGAAGCTGTACGAGGGCGTCGATCTCAAGAAAGACGGCGGCCCGGTCGGTCTCATCACCTACATGCGTACCGACAGCATGCGCGTCAGCCAGGACGCCGTCGACGCCGTTCGGGAGCACATCACCGAGAAATACGGCCCGGACTTCCTCCCCGCGAAGCCCAACACCTTCCGCGCCAAGAAGAACGCGCAAGAGGCCCACGAGGCCATTCGCCCCACCTCGCTCGAGCTCAGCCCCGAGGTGGTGCAGAAGCACCTCACCCCGGAAGAGCTCAAGCTCTACAAGCTGATCTGGGACCGCTTCGTCGCCTCGCAGATGGCGCCGGCGGTCTACGACCAGACCGCGGTGGACATCGAAGCCACCCCCACGCGCAGCGGCGCGGCGCACCGCTCGCTCACCCTGCGCGCCAACGGCAAGGTCCTCAAGTTCGCCGGCTGGCTCGCCGAGTACGGCAAGGGCACCTTCGGCGAGGGCGAGCAGCTGGCGGGTGAAGACGAGGCGAACGAGGGCGACGCGCGCGACAGCGTCCCGCCGCCCCCCTCGGGCCAGACGGTCAAGGCCCTGGGCTTCGACTCGGACGACGGCACGCTGCCCGAGCTCTTCGACGGTGAAGACCTGTCGCTGGTCACGCCGCCGGGCGTGCTCACCGAGCAGAAGTTCACCCAGCCGCCGCCGCGCTTCAACGAAGGCTCGCTGGTGCGCGAGCTCGAGAAACGCGGCATCGGCCGCCCCAGCACCTACGCCGAGATCATCAGCAAGGTGCAGGCCCGCGACTACGTCGAGAAGCTGCCCGGCGGACAGATGAAGCCCACCGAGCTCGGCAAGATCGTGGTGACCGGGCTGCTCGGGACCGAGCTCGACTTCATGGATCCCGACTTCACCGCCAAGCTCGAGGAAGAGCTGGACGAGGTCGAGGCCGGCCGGCTCGAGCGGGTGAAGCTGCTCGGGCGCTTCTACAAACGCTTCCGCGAGGTGCTCGACCTGGCCAAGAAGCAGAAGCGCTGGACGCCGGAGCCCGAGCGCACCGAAGAGAAGTGCCCCGAGTGCGGCTCGTTCTTGCTCAAGCGCTGGAGCAAGAACGGCTGGTTCATGGGCTGCGAGGCCTACCCGAAGTGCAAGTTCACCCGCGATCTGGGTAAAGACGGCGCACCGGCGGCCGAGCCCAAGGTCACCGACATCGCCTGCGACAAGTGCGGCAAGCCGATGGTGATCAAGACCGGGCGCTTCGGCGAGTTCCTGTCGTGCAGCGGCTATCCGGGCTGCAAGAACGCCAAGCCCGTGCCGCTCGGCGTGCCGTGCCCCAAGTGCGGCGGTGACATCGTCGAGGTGCGCTCGAAGAAGCGCGGTGGCAAGACGTTCTACGGCTGCACCAAGTACCCCGAGTGCGACTTCAAGCTCTGGCAGCGGCCGATCAACGAGCCGTGCCCGCTCTGCAAGCACCCGTTCTTGACCGAGACCGGCGGCAAGAAGAAGAAGATCATCTGCCCGCGCGGCAAAGAGTGCGGGTACTCGCGCGAGGTCGAGCTGCCGGAAGAGGGCGCGGCCCACCCCGGTGCCGACGGCGCGCCCGAGTCGGGAACGACCCTGACGGCGCGGGCTGCTCCGCCCGTCGCCGAGTCCGCCGTGCCGTGACCGGCGCGGTCTGGGTCGTCGGCGCGGGGCTGGCCGGATCCGAGGCGGCGCTGCAGCTCGCGGCGCGCGGCGTCCCGGTGCGCTTGCTCGAGCAGAAGCCCGCTCACAAGAGCGAGGCGCAGTCCAGCGAAGCGTTCTCGGAGCTGGTCTGCAGCAACTCGCTGCGCGGCGCGGCGCTCAGCAACGCGGTCGGCTTGCTCAAGGAAGAGATGCGGCGGCTGGGCTCGTTCGTGATGCAGGTCGCCGACCTCACGCGCGTCCCCGCCGGTGGCGCGCTGGCCGTCGACCGGGAGCGCTTCGCCGCCGAGATGACCCGACGCCTGCGCGAGCACCCGCTGATCGAGATCGTGCCGGGCGTGGTCGATCGCATCCCCGATCACCGGCCGACGCTCCTTTGCACCGGTCCCCTCACGGCCGGCGGCCTCGCCAGCGACCTGGCGGCGAAGGTAGGCAGCCAGCACCTGGCCTACTACGACGCGATCGCTCCGATCATCGACGCCGAGAGCATCGACTGGGACAAGGTCTTCGTCGCGTCACGCTACGGCAAGGGCGAGACCGCCGACGACCAGAATGCGTACGTGAACTGCCCGCTCGACAAGGAGCAGTACTTCGCCTTCGTGCAGGCCGTGCGCGAGGCCCAGAAGGTCGAGCCCAAGCGGTTCGAAGAGGCGCGCTACTTCGAGGGCTGCCTGCCGATCGAGGTGATGGCCGCTCGCGGCGAGCTGACGCTGCGCTTCGGGCCCATGAAGTCCGTCGGCCTCGACGATCCGCGCACCGGCCGCTGGCCCTTCGCCGTGGTGCAGCTGCGCAAGGAAGACGAGGCCGGAACGGCGTACAACATGGTCGGGTTCCAGACCCGCATGACCTGGCCGGAGCAAGAGCGCGTGCTCCGCATGATCCCCGGGCTCGAGCAGGCCGAGTTTCTGCGCATGGGCTCGGTCCACCGCAACACCTTCGTCTGCGCGCCCCAGTGTCTGGGCCCCACGCTCTCGCTCGTGGCCGAGCCCGGCGTGTACCTTGCCGGGCAGCTCACCGGCACCGAGGGCTACGTCGAGAGCGCCGCCGGCGGCTGGCTGGCCGCGTTTTTCATCGCCGCAGAGCTCGAGGGTCGGGTGGCTGCTCCGCCGCCGCCGACCACCGCCCACGGCGGGTTGCTCACCCACCTGTCGCGCCCCAGCCCGGATTTTCAGCCGTCGAACATCACCTTTGCGCACCTGCCACCGCTCGAGGGCACTCGGCTCAAGAAGCGGGCTCGCTACGAGGCCCTCGCGACCCGCGCGCTGGCCGACCTGGATACGTGGTGGGCGGCCAGCCGCGAACGCGCGGCGTGAGCGGCCCTCACATCAGCTCCGAAATGGTGCCGTCCGCGAACAGCCAGGCGTGCTTCGGGATCCGCAGCAGGTCGCCGGCTCGCTCGAGTCGACCTCGCGCGATCAGCCGCGCGGCCGCGCGCCGGCGCTCGTCGTTCCACGCCGGCACGCCCAGCTCTCGCGCCGCGGCCTCGAGATCCAGGCCCTCGACCAGGCGCAGGCCCAGCAAGAGGCGCTCGCGAAGCGCGGTCTCGTCGTCGATCGGCTCGTGTTCCGCGACCAGCGGGCACCGGGTCGTGAGATCGGCCGTCGCCCAGTCTGCCGCCAGGTAGCGCTCCAGAGAGAGCGTGTTCCGGTATCGCACGCGCTCGCCGTCGGCCCGCAGGGTGCCCCACGCGCTCACCCCGAGGCCCAGGTACTCGTGGCCCAACCAGTAACCCACGTTGTGGCGCGAGCGCCCTCGGGGGCGCGCATGGTTGCTGATCTCGTAGTGCTCGTAGCCGAGCGCTCCGAGCGCCGCGTCCACCGCCAAGAAGGATTCGGCCACTGCCTCGTCGGGGCAGAGCGGCAGCGAGCGCTGGCGTGCGCGGCGTCCGAACTCGGTGCCGGGCTCGACGGTCAGCGCATAGGCCGACAGGTGCTCGGGGCCGAGCGCGGCCACCCGCCGAGCTTCGTCCGCGGCCTCGGCCGGGCTCTGCCCGTGCACGCCGAAGATCAAATCCGCCGAGACGCGCGGCACGCCCGCCGCGATCGCGTCGGACACCGCGCAGAGGCCGGTCTCGACGTCGTGCAGGCGCCCCAGGAACGCCAGGCGCTCGGGGTCCAGGCTCTGCACCCCGATGCTCACACGGTTGACGCCGACGTCGAGCAGCGCGCGCGCGCGATCGCGGTCGAAGCTCGACGGGTTGCACTCGACGGTGACCTCCAGCTCGGTCGACGTGGCGAAGCGTCGCACGATCCGCGCCAGCACTCGGCCGAGCTCCGCGGGCTCCCAGAGGCTGGGCGTTCCGCCGCCGAAGAACACGCTCTCGAGCCGTCGCCCACCGAGCGGATCGGCGCGGCGGTCGAGCTCGGCGATCAGCGCCGTTGCGTACGCTTCGTGGGGTAGCCCTTGCCGATCGTGAGGAATGCTCCAGAAATCACAGTACGGACATTTCTTCAGGCACCACGGGAAGTGCACGTACACCCCGAGTGGCGTGAGCCGTTCGCCCCCGCTCGCGCGTCCATCGCGGTCGTGCGGCGGCTGGTGCGTGGGGTTTGCGACGGACATGCCGTAGTGTTACTTTCCATGCGCCCGAGCTGTCGTTCGGGCCTTTTTTTTCCACCGTGCTCGACGTCCAACAGCTCGTTCACAGAGTGCAGGGCTATCAGCCCGCGGTCGACACCGATCTGATTCGGAAAGCCTACCACTACTCCGAGTGGGCCCACCGCGAGCAGCTGCGCAAGAGCGGCGACCCGTATTTCATCCATCCCGCCAGCGTCGCCGAGATCATCACGCAGCTCAGGCTCGACTCGGCCAGTGTGTGTGCGGGCCTGCTCCACGACGTGGTCGAGGACACCGGCGCCACCCACGCCGACATCGCCCGCGAGTTCGGGGAAGAGGTCGCGAACCTGGTCGACGGTGTCACCAAGCTGGGAAAGATCAACTTCACCAGCAAAGAAGACCGGCAGGCCGAGAGCTTCCGCAAGATGGTGGTGGCGATGGCGCAGGACATCCGCGTCCTGCTCATCAAGCTGTGCGATCGCCTGGACAACATGCGCACGCTGCAGCACATGAGCGCCGAGGGGCAAGAGCGCATCGCCCGCGAGACCCTCGAGATCTACGCCCCGCTCGCCAATCGCCTGGGCATCCAGCTCTTGAAGAGCGAGCTCGAGGACCTCTCGTTCCAGTTCTTGGACCCGGAGGGCTATCGCGAGATCATGCAGAAGCTCGCGAAAACCAAGAAAGAGCGCGAGCGTTACATCGAGGGCGTGTGCCGTACCATCTCGTCGCGCCTGGCCGAGCACGGCTTCGGGGCCGAGGTCATCGGGCGCGCCAAGCACATCTACTCGATTCACCGCAAGATGAAGTCGATGCAGTCCGACTTCGAGCAGGTGTACGACATCTTGGCGTTCCGGATCTGCGTCGAGTCCATCGCCGACTGCTACGCGGTCTTGGGCGTGATGCACTCGAAGTGGACCCCGGTTCCCGGGCGCTTCAAGGACTACATCGCGCTGCCCAAGCCCAACATGTACCAGTCGCTGCACACCGCGGTGATCGGCCCCGGGCGCCAGCGCATCGAGATCCAGATCCGCACCCACGACATGAACCGAGTGGCCGAGCACGGCGTCGCGGCCCACTGGAAGTACAAAGAGCGCAACTCGGGCGGCGTGGATCCGAGCGCGGCCGAGAAGTTCGGCTGGCTCCGCGAGCTGGCCGAGTACCAGCGTCACCTGAAGGACCCGGCCGAGTTCCTCGAGAGCGTGAAGATCGACCTGTTCCCGGACGAGATCTACGTCTTCACGCCCAAGGGCGACGTACGCATGTTTCCGCGCAGCTCGACGCCCATCGACTTCGCCTACTCGATTCACACCGAGGTCGGCAACCGCTGCTCGGGGGCGCGCGCCAACGGGGCCATCGTCCCGCTGCGCTACAAGATGCGCAACGGCGACGTGATCGAGGTCATGACCTCGCCGCAGCAGCAGCCCAGCAAAGACTGGCTGGACTTCACCGTCACCACCCGCGCGCGCAACCGCATCCGCGTCTATCTGCGCAGCGAGCAGCGCGAGAAGAGCATCAACCTGGGGCGCGAGCTGCTCGACAGCGCCATGCGCGAGGCGGGCATGAGCCT
Organism: Myxococcales bacterium; assembly: GCA_016191785.1. Classification (GTDB taxonomy): domain Bacteria; phylum Myxococcota_A; class Polyangia; order Polyangiales; family Polyangiaceae; genus JADJKB01. Next base: position 42,120 of record JACPVJ010000117.1, read on the forward strand.
GGCTCGGCTGCAGAAGAACGAGGACGAGATGCGCCGCCTGTGGGAGGCGCACCGCACCGGCAGCTGGGAAGAGCTGCTCTTGACCATCGGCTACGGCAAGCTCGAGACCGACGAGGTCATCAAGTCCCTGCGCTCGAAGCAGCCCGACGGCTCCACCGCGCCGCCGGCCGAGCTCAAGACCGGACGCATCGAGCAGCTGGTGCGCAAGGTCACCGGCAAAGACGCCGGCGGCATCCGCGTGAACGGCGTGGACGACGTGCTGGTGCGCTACGCAAAATGCTGCAACCCGCTGCCCGGCGACACCATCATCGGCTTCATCACTCGTGGTCGGGGCGTCACCATTCACCGCCGCGAGTGCGTCAAGGCGTTCGATACCGATCCCGAGCGTCGAATCGACGTCTCGTGGGACACCAAGGCCAAGATCAACCGGCCGGTGCAGCTCAAGGTCACCACCACCAACAAGCCGGGGATTTTGGCCAACGTGAGCCAGACCTTCAGCGCGCAAAAGATCAACATCAGCGAGGCCAACTGCCGCGCGCAGGACGACGGCCGGGCCTGCAACGTCTTCACCTTCCACATCGGCGACATCGCGCAGCTGAAGAACGTGATGAAGGCGCTGGCCAAGGTGGCGGGGGTGGTCGACGTCGAGCGGGTCTAGGGGCCTATGGCCCCGTGTGCCTGAGGCAGCCCGGACTGGGCGCTTGTTCCCACGCCGGTTCGGGTCGAAAGTACGCGGGTGTTCTCGCGGCGCTCGTTCGTGTTCGGCACCGCTGGGCTCGCGGCGGGCTGCTACGCGAGGCCGCCCACGCCCTTGCCCTACGCGGCCACGCCCGAGGAGGAGCTGCGCGAGCGGATCGGCGGGCGGGTGCGCGCATTCCGCGGGTCTGCCCCCGACTCGGGCGTGAGCGTGGGCGTCTGGCAGGGCGGCCGCCCGTCGGTCTTCGGCTACGGCCGCACCAGCCTGCACGACCCCCACGCGCCCAGCGCCGACGCGCTGTTCGAGCTCGGCAGCCTGGGCGAGGTCCTGGTCTGCCTGCTGCTCGGCGAAATGGTCCAGCGAGCGCGCGTGACGCTCGACGACCCGCTGCGCGCGCACCTGCCTCCGAGCGTCACCCTGCCCGAGGGCAGCGCGCAGGCGATCACGCTCCGCCAGCTTGCGCTGAACACCTCGGGGTTGCCGGCCATCGCCGATCTCGAGGCCCGCGCGCCGGACGAGCCCTCGCTCGCGCGATTGGCCCAGGTCGCCCGCCCCGAAACGCTCCCCGGCGCGCGGTTTCAACCCTCGAACCTCGGCATGGCGCTGCTGGGCCACTCCCTCGCCACCCGCGACGGGGTCCCGATCGGCGCGCTGCTCACCGATCGCATCGCCCGCCCGCTGGGCATGCTCTCGACCACCCGCTTCGCGCGCACCGTGGCTCTCGACGAGAGCCGCCTGGTGGAGGGGGCCAACGCGATCGGCCAACGTCGCCCGCCTCGCTTCGACGTCCCGCTCTTGGGCGTCGCCGCCCTTCGCACCAGCACGAACGACCTCTTGCGGCTGACGGCCGCGCTGCTCGCCCCGCCGCCGGGTCCGCTGGGGGCGGCGATTCGCGAGTGCCTGGCCACGCGCCGCCCGCTCGACGACGGCAGCCAAGTCGCCTTGGGTTTTCGCGTCGAGCCCACGAGCGGTCAGCTCTGGCAAACCGGCGAGACCGCCGCGTTCCGCGCCGCGCTGCTGGTCGATCCCGCTCAGGGCCGCGCCATCACGCTGCTGGTCGCGTCCGCCGCGATCGATGCGCGCGGGCTGCTGTTCGAGATCGCCCGCGAGCTCGCGCTGCCCTCGAGCCGCGCGATTCGCCCTGCGGGCCACACGGTGGCCGCGCTGCCGCCCGGGAGCACCCCCGCCAGCGACGATCTGGAGGGCGCCGTGCGCTTCGTCGGCTATCACCTCGAGACGCCGGTCGCCCGCGCCGGCGACAGCGTTCGAGTCGCCCTCTACTGGCAGTGCGTCACGCCGATCGCCGACGACCTCCGGGTCCTGGTGTCGGGCTCCGACGAACACGGGCGCGAACTCGTGCGCGCAGACCACTATCCAGCGGCTGGCCGTTACCCGAGTCGGCAGTGGCGTCCCGGTGAGATCGTCGCCGACGAGCTCGTGCTCCGCGTGCCCGGTGGCTACGACGCCGGGCGCCTCACCCTGTGGCTGGGTCTCGGCGCTGCGGGCCGCGTGCTGCGCGCCTCACCCGGGGCCCGGGTCGATCTCCAGGGTCGCATCCGCGGCCCAAGCCTGGAAATCACGCGGAAATGACCGCCGCTTCGAGAGCTTGACAGGCCTCGCCCCGGGCGGTAGTTACACGCCCTTCCGCGGGAGTAACTCAGCGGTAGAGTGCCACCTTGCCAAGGTGGACGTCGAGGGTTCAAATCCCTTCTCCCGCTCAAGCAGAGCAAAGCAGAGTCAACCGGTTGGCGTGAGAGCGCTAGCCGGTTTTCTCTTTCTGTGCACCACCTGCTGAAGCTGAAGCACCACCTCGAGCACCACCCACGCTCGAGGTCCCGAGCCGAGCCTCTCGCGCCGGGGCGTCGTCGCGCACGCCACGTGCCCCACATGAGTTGGCCGCCACGCGCGCCACGCGGCCAATCCATGAGGGTCACGCGACGAGACCCACATGACTTGTCCTTGATTCGGCCAATCCATGAGGGTCACGCGACGAGCCCCCCACGACTTGTCCTTGATTCGGCCAATCCATGAGGGTCACGCGACGAGACCCCCCCCGACTTGTCCACGTGTCGCCGGCTTGCCGGCGAGGTGCCGTGCGCCGCGCAGGAGTGAGCAGCAAGCCCGAGCACGGTGCCGTGAGAGCGCCCTGGTTGCGCACTCGGATTGCCGATCGGGCCCCACTGCGCCGCGGAGGGGGAGTGCTCGGCGTCGCGACTCACGGGGCAGGCGGGCGGCTCGTGATCTCGCAGTCGAGCAGGGGAGAGCACAGCGCGCGGCCGGACTCGAGCACGCCGGTGGCCGTGTTGCGGGCGGTCCACGAGCACCAGAGCAGCGTGCAGTCGACGGTCGCGACCTCGTAGCCCTGCGCCTGGACGACGAGCGTGGTCTGCGTCTCGATCATGGTGAAATAGGCCACGACCCAGTACACCGGCCACGAGAGAACGGACGCCATGGCCTCACACTACGCGCCGCGCCTAGTGGAGCAAGTCGGCGAGGGACAGAGAATGTCACACTGAGGGCGCACGTGTATCATCCTGCGAGTGCCCCCCACCGGCCTGCACCCCCGCGGCGCTCCGCGTCCGACGACGAGTCACGCCGAGCAGAGCCTCCACCGCGCGCTCGCGACGGGTCTCCCGTCGGGCTGGACCGCCTGGCACTCGCTTCGGGTGCGCTCGGAGTCGGGGTGGGAAGGGGAGGGGGATTTCGTCGTGGCGATCCCCGACCGCGGCCTGCTGGTGATCGAGGTGAAGGGCGGCGCCATCGAGGTGCGCGACGGACAGTGGCTGCAGAACCAGCGGGCGATGGACCGCGCGCCCCGGGAGCAGGGGCATGCGTTCGCGCGGCTGCTCGTGCGCAAGCTCGAAGAGCGGCGCGCGAAGAGCACGCCGGCGTTCGCAATCGCCACCGCGTTCCCGGACACCCCGTTCAGCAACCCGCCGCGCCAGGGCGATCTCGACGACGCCGTGCTCGGGCAGCAAGACCTGCCCTACCTGCGTGAAGCGCTCGAGGCGATGCGAGAGCGCCTCTTCCCCTCCGGGCAGCGCCCGCGGGATTCGCGGTGGGTCGAGCTGCTGCACGAGCTCTGGGGCGAGAGCTGGACCCCGCGCCTGGTGCTCGGAGATCGCGCGCGGCTGCGCGAGCACGAGCTCGTGCCGCTCGACCAGCAGCAGCTCGAGGTGCTCGACAAGCTGCGACAGAACCAGCGCTTGCTCGTCACCGGCGGTCCCGGCACGGGCAAGACGCTGCTCGCGTGCGAGATGTGGCGGCGACTCCGCGCTCGCGGTGCGCGCCCGGTGCTGATGTGCTGGACCAAGGCGCTCGCGAGCGCGCTGCGGGCGAGCGGGGTCGACCAGGCGTTCACCGTGCGCGAGCTCGCCGCGTCGCTCATTGCCGAGGTCGGGATCGATCCGCAGGACGGCGCTCCGCCGACCGAGTGGTCGGCGGAGACCTGGGAGCTCGTCCCGCTGTACGCGGCGGCGGACGCGCTGGAGCTGGCTCGCAGTCGCTTCGACGCCGTGGTGATCGACGAGGCGCAGGACCTCTCACCCAACGACTGGGAGCTCGTTCGCGCTCTCTCGGAGGGCCGGCTGCTCTGGGGCTTCGCCGACGACGGCCAGGGCTTCTGGCGCGACCGCCACGTCCCGAAGGACTGCTTCGGCGCGGAGTTCGAGCTGCGCGAGCGGTACCGCTGTCCGGAGCCGCTGGCGGCGTTCGCCGACCACTACCGGTCGAGGGAGCCCACGTCCGTCCCGCCGCCAACCGGGGTGCCGCCTCGCTTCTCGTCAGCCCCGCCGCTCGGTCCGATCACCGCCATCGACGAGCTCGGTGTCGTCCGGCTGCCTAGCGCGACCGCGCTCGAAGACTACGCGGCCCGCGAGCTCCAGAAGGCCCTCGCCGAGGGCTTGCAGCCCCACGACCTCGCGGTGCTGTCCCTCGGGGGCCAGCTCAAGACCGAGCTGTGTGCGCGCGACCGCATCGGTCAGGTCGCGGTCCGCCGCGCCGATGCGGCCGACGCCGGCGCCCACGTCGTCGCCGACACGTTCCTGCGCTTCAAGGGGCTCGAGCGGCCGCTGGTCTTGGTGGTGGAGCTCGACCGCGGCAAGCACCGCTACGACGTGCGAATGCACGTGGCGCTGACGCGGGCGACGGTGCGCTGTGTGGTGCTGGCGACGCGAGAGGAGATCGAGGCGGATGCGAGGCTGGGGGCGGCGGGGTGAGTCGGCCTACTTCGCCGCACGCTTGCTGTACATCCGAGCGAGCTGCCGCGCGCCCTTCGCCAGCTCGTTCCGCAACGCCAAGGGCTTCTTCACCTCGATCAGCGGGCCATAGCTCTGGAGCCACCCGCGCAGGTCGAGCGTGTTCGGCACCGTCGCGCGCACGAGCTCGCGGCTTTCGTCCACCGGGGTGAGCACCTGGTCGGTGCTGAGCGGTGTCTCGTGCAGGGTGATGGCGACCTCGCGGGCGACCACTGCCTCGAGCACCACGGGATCGCCGTGCACGAAGCCGACCCCGCCGCGCGCCAGGAAGGTGTCGAGGTCGAAGGCCTTCGGTCGACGTGCCGCCGTGTCCAAGAGCTCGGCCTGCGTCATGCGATGCAAGAGGACGTAGTGGGGGTCGTCGTAGTCCCAGAACGTGCACACCAGCGCCAGCGTCCCGTCGCGCACCACCAGACCGAGCGGGTTGATCTCGTAGCTCTTGGCCTCGCTCGCGTGTCGGGCCCGGTAGTGCGCGCGGAGCCGGCGCTCTTCGAGCAAGGCGCTGTACACCACGTCGAGCACGCGCGGCGGCACCGCCGGCGCCCGGAGCGAGAAGCCCCGCGGCAACACCCGGACCTTGCTGGGCCAGCGCGCCAGCTTCGCGCTGGCGGTGGATCGGATCACCTCGCGCGCTCGCGCGAAGTAGGGATCGAGCGTCCGCAGCGTGCTGCGGGGCAGCGCGTGGGCCAGATAGGCCTGCACGAGCTCGAAGGTCACTGCGGAGCCGAGCCCCATGCCAGGGATCTCGAGCAACGGCACGTCCCCGTCCCAGCTCCACCCGTAGGGCTTCGAGCGCTCGTCGCAGTGGAGGTTCGGAAAACGCGCAGCGAGGTGCTGCAGATCGCGCTGGATGCTGCGCGCGGTGACGTCGATGCCCTCCGCATCGAGCTGGCGTTTCAGCGTCCCGGTGTCGGCGCGGCGCGGCCGGCGGGGAATGAGCCGCAGCAAGGTCCACAGGCGGTGGACGGTCTCTGCTTCCGGACCGGGTCGCGGCATGGCCGGACGATACCCCGGCTCGCGCGCCCGAGGTCAGGTTTCGACGTGCCGCGCGACCCGCACCACGAGCTCGCGGAACGAGTCGTCGCTGCCCTCGTGCCACGCCCACCCGTAGGGTTTGCTGGAGTCGTTGCACTTCAGAGGAAGCCGCGACGACAGGCGCTCGAGGTCCCGCTGGATCGTACGGCGCGTCACGCAGATCCCCTGCTCCTCCAGCCGCCGCGCCAGGGTCGCGGTGTGGACGTGCTGGGGCGCCGCGGGGATCTCGCGCAGGAGCAGCAGGTAGCGCAGGAAGGCGTCGGACATGGCAGAGGCTCGAAGGTAAGACCCGGGAGCGACGAGAGTTGTCGCAGGCCCGCAGCGCCGGCCCGGCCAGCGACGACGCCGGACCGTTCATGCGTCCTGAACTTGAATGTCCGACCACGCCCTGTGCGCGGGGCGGCAGGCGAGTAGACTCGCGGGTCCGTGTCCGGCTTCCACGTCCACCGCAGCAATCGCCTCGAGCGGCTCGTCGCATCGCTCGGCGATCTGCTGGCAGAGCCGGTCGGCGGCCCGCTCTCGCCCGAGGCGGTGGTGGTGCAGGGCAGGGGCATGTCCATCTGGCTCGGGGGCGAGCTGGCGAAGCGCTTCGGGGTGTGGGCCGCGCCCATGCTCTACCCGCGCGAGCTGGTGCAGCACGTCGTCGGGGCGGTGCTCGGCGACGATGCGTTGGGCGATCCCCCGCTCTCGGAAGACCTGCTTGCCTGGGCGGTTCAGGCCGCGCTGCCCGAGTTGCTCGACCACGACGAGTTCGCGGCGCTCAGGCGCTACGCGGTGGGTGACGCAGAGGGCGTGCGCATGGCTCAGCTGGCGCGTCGCATCGCGACCGTGTTCGATCAATACCTCACGTATCGGCCCGACTGGCTGCGGGCCTGGCAGGCCGGCGACGTCAGCGCCGTTCCGCCGGGCGACCGCTGGCAACCGCTGCTCTGGAAGCACATCGCCGCCCGCTCGAGCCGTCCGCACCTGGGCGCGGCAAGCGAGCGCGTCGTGGAAGCGCTGGGCCCTGGCGCGCGGTTCGAGGGGCTCCCGCCCCGCGTGCTGCTGTTCGGCGTCTCGACCCTGCCCCCGCTCTACGTGCGCGTGCTCGCGTCGCTCTCGCGTCACGTGAGCGTGCACCTCTTCCTGTTCTCTCCGGCGCCGGGGTTTTGGCCCTGCAAGCTGCGCGAGCCCGAGCGCGCCGGCGTGCGCCCCGAGCTCGACGTGGACAACGCCCTGCTCGCGTCGCTCGGCATGCTGGGCGCCGACTTTGATCGCGTGCTCGAGACCGAGCTGGCGCGCGCGGCGGTCGTGGCCGTCTCCCACGACCTGCACCAGCCGCCCCCCGGAGGCTCTCTGCTCGCCGCGCTGCAGGCCGATCTCCACGCCGTCGCCCCGGTCGCCTCGCCGAAGCTCGCGCTCGACTCCGACCCTTCGCTCGCGATCCATTCGTGCCACGGGCCCATGCGCGAGGTCGAGGTGCTCCACGATCAGCTCCTCGCGCTCTTGACGCGAAGCGAGGGCCGGGTGGCGCCCGAAGACGTCGTGGTCCTCGTCCCCGATCTGCCGACCTACGCGCCGCTGATCGAGGCCGTCTTCTCGCGCGACCTGGAGAGCGCAGACTTCATCCCGTATCACGTGGCCGACCGCTCGGACCGACAGGGCTCGCCGGTGCTCGACGGCTTGATGCGCGTGATCGGCATGGTGCGCGGTCGGGTCACGGCCTCGGACGTGTTCGACTTGCTCGTGCTCGAGCCCGTCGCGCAGCGCTTCGGCCTCGACAGCGCCGGCATCGAGACGCTGCGCGGCTGGGTCAACGAGAGCGGCGTGCGCTGGGGCATCGACGCTGCTCATCGCGTGAAGCTGGGGGTGCCCGAATACCAGGCCAACACCTGGCGCTTCGGCCTCCGGCGCTTGATGCTAGGCTATGCGATGCCCGGTCGCGGGCAGGCGCTGTTCGAGGGCGTGCTCCCCTTCGACGAGGTCGAGGGCAAAGAGGCCGAGCTGCTCGGAACGCTGGCGTGGTTCACGCGCACGCTGTTCGACTGGGTGCACGAGCTCGAGCGTCCGCGGTCGCTGGCCGAGTGGGCGGGGTCGCTGGTGAAGCTCGGCACGGCCCTCTTCGCCGAGGGCCGCGACAACGCGAGGCAGATGGCGCGCGTCAGTCAGGCCCTCGAGCGCGCGGTCGGCGATGCCGCCGCCGCGGGCTTCGAAGGCAACGTAGACGTCCTGGTGCTGCGCGCGCTGCTCGAAGAGGCGGTGGATTCGGCGGGGGCAGACCGGGGGTTCTTGTCGGGGGGCGTCACCTTCTGCGCGATGGTGCCGATGCGCAGCATCCCGTTCTCGGTGGTGTGCCTGCTCGGCATGAACGACGGAGACTTCCCCCGATCGCCGCGCCCCATCGAGCTCGATCTGATCCGCAACGGGAAGCTGCCGCGGAGGCCCGGGGACCGCTCGCCGCGGGACGACGACCGCTACCTGTTCCTCGAGACGGTGTGCGCGGCGCGCGAGCGCCTGGTGATCACCTACACCGGCCAGAGCGTGCGCGACAACCGAGCGCGTCCCCCCTCCGTGTGCGTCGCCGAGCTGCTCGACTACCTGGCGGTGCGCGTGGACCTCCCGGTCGGCGACGGCGCAAACGGCGACGACCCGAGGGCTCGTGCCCGTGAGGCATTCGTAGTGACGCATCCGCTCCAGGGCTTCAGTCCGCGCTACTTCAACGGCTCGTCCCCCCGGCTGTTCAGCCACTCGGAAGCGTACGCCTCCGCCGCTCGGTCTTCGATCAGGGGGCGGCAAGCCACCAAGCTCTTCATCGAGACCGGCGTCGCGCCCGTCGAGATCCGCGAAGTTCGGCTCGACGATCTGGTGAAGTTCCTGAAGTCGCCGCCCGCGTACTTCCTGAACCGACGCCTCGGTCTGTACTTGCGCCAGGAAGACGGCGGCATGTCCGACCGCGAGCCGCTCGAGCTCGATCACCTCGACGACTGGAAGCTGGGCGGCGCCCTGTTGGGCTTCCTGCTCGACGGCCGTGCGCCCGGCGAGGCCGAGACCCTGCTCCGCGCGCAGGGCCAGCTCCCGCTCGGGCATCCCGGACGACTGAAGCTCGAGGCACTGCTGGCCGATTGCGAGTCGATCGCTGGCCGGGTGCGAGCCGAGCGGCGGGGCTCACGCCTCGAGCCGCTGGAAGTGCGAGTCGAGCTCGAGGACGGCACGCGGGTGACCGGGTCGATCAGTGACCGGTGGGCCGGCGGCGTCGTCCGGCACCTGTACTCGAGGCTGAAGAGCAAGTACGTGCTCGAGGGGTGGGTCCGTCACTTGGCGCTGTGCTCGGGCGCTGAGGCCGGCACGCGAACGGTGTGGGTCGGGCGGGGCAAGAACGAGGGCGCGGACGCCGTCGAGTGGTCCCCGCTTCCGCCCGAGCAGGCGACGCGCGACCTGGGCGCGCTGGTGCGACTCTATCGCCAAGGGCTGGAGCGCCCGCTGCCGTTCTTGCCCGAGACCAGCCGCAGGTACCTCGAACGCGGCGCGTCGGGGGCGGTAGCGGCCTATGCCGAGGGTGATTTCGCCGAGACCTTGCTCGATCCGCACGCGGCGCGCGCCTTCAGCGGAATGCTGCCGCCGTTCGATGCGGCGTTCGAGGTCGGTGACAAGCCGATCGAGGACACCGAGTTCCACGCGCTCGCGGCGGCCGTGTACGGGCCGCTCGACGCTGCCCAGGGGGCCACGGCCGGCAAGAAGAGGAAGAGGTCATGAGCGCCGGCGGTCCCGCTGTGTTCGATGCCGTGGCGATCTCCCTCGACGGGAAGAACCTGGTCGAGGCCAGCGCCGGCACTGGGAAGACCTATGCCATCACCACGCTCTTCGTGCGGCTCTTGCTCGAGTCGAAGCTCGACCCCTCCGAGATCCTGGTGGTCACCTTCACCGAGGCGGCGACCGCCGAGCTCAGAGACCGCGTGCGCGGGCGCATCGTCGAGGCAGAGGCAGCCTTTTGCTCCGCGCTGGCGGGCCAGACCCCGAAAGACGACGCCCTCGCCGAGCTGGCCAAGCGCCGGGGCTCCGCGCTCGACGGCGATTTGAAGCGGCTGCGCCGGGCCATCGAGAACATCGACGAAGCGCCGATCTCGACCATCCACGGGTTCTGTCAGCGGGTGCTCCACGACAACGCCTTCGGGACCCGTGTGCCTTTCGGCGCGGAGCTGATCCCGGATCTGAGCGACCTCTACGACGACGTCTTGTACGATCTCTGGCTCGGCCGCGTCGCCCACGGCTCGCCCGGGCTTGCGCGACAGGCCGCGGCGCTCGGGGTCGACATGCCGCGCCTGCGGCAGCTGCTCGAAGAGTCGCGCAGGAACCCTCGGGTGGCCGTGGTGCCACCCGCTGCGGCGTCGCCCTCGCCCGAGGCGCTCGAGCGTGCGCTCGGCGAGGTTCGGCGAGAGCTCGCTCGGTTCGACGGGTTCGCGTACGTCGACGAGCACTGCTTGAAGGACAAGTTCGATGGGGGCGCGGCGCTCACGGGGTTGCTCGGGGCTCTGCGAGCTTGCCTCGCTGGTGGCGATGCGGACGACCTGCACTTCCCAGCGGGCGCCGAGAAACTGTTTCCATCCCACGTCGCTCTGAGCCTGCAGAAGAAGTTCGCCAGCGACTTCGGCGCGGGCCACCCCTTCTTCACGGCCTTCGAGCGCCTGGTCCGCCTCTCGTGGTTGCGGGTCCTCTCACTCGAGCACCAGGTGCTGAGCGAGGCGCCGAAAGAGCTCTTTCGGCGCAAGACCCAGCGGGGCGTGCTCGGCTTCGAAGACCTCTTGCTCCGGGTCGCCGACGCGCTCGAAGGGGAAGGCGGCGCGAAGCTCGCCGAGGTGCTTCGCCAGCGCTTCAAGGCGGTCTTGATCGACGAGTTCCAGGACACCGACCCCGTGCAGTTCGAGATCTTCGAGCGGGTGTTCGGCGGCGGGTCGCATCCGTTGTTCTTGATCGGCGATCCCAAGCAGGCCATCTACGCCTTCCGCGGAGCGGACGTCTTCGCCTACCTCGCCGCTGCCCAGAGCGCGCGACGCTTCAGCATGGGGACGAGCTACCGCTCGGATCCGGGCCACGTCGCCGTGGTCAACCAGCTGTTCGAGCCACCGGGCGCCTTCCTGATCCCCGCCATCGGATATCGTGCGGTGGCACCCGCGCCGGAGGCGGCAAACGCGTTCCACGCCCCGCATGCGTCGGGGGCCGCGTCGGTCGAGCTCTTGTTCGCGACCCGCGCCGATGACGAGAGGCCCGTCAACAAACCCGTGGCCCGACGCGCTGCCGCGCGCCTGGTGGCGGCGGACCTCGTGCGCCTGCTGAGCGGAGGGGCGACGATGACGCGCAAAGGGGCGTCGTTGCCGGTGAGCGCCGGGGACGTCGCGGTGCTCACTCGCACCAACGCCCAGTGCTTCATGGTGCAAGACGCGCTTCGCGCGCGCGGCATCGTCTCGGTGGTCATCAGCGACACCAGCGTGTTCGAATCCGAGGAAGCGGCGGACCTGCAAGCCGTCCTGGGTGCCGTGCTCGATCCGATGAGCCGGTTCGATCTGCGGCGCGCCGTCGCCACCTCGCTCTTGGGTGTGACCGGCGACGAGATCGCCGCGCGCGAGTCCGACCCGGAGTGGTGGCAGACCTGGGTGACCCGCTTCCGCAAGTGGCACGGGCTGTGGCTGGAGCGCGGGTTCGTTCGCATGTTCCGGGCGCTCTTGACCGACACCCCTGCGGCAGCCAACCTGCTGGCCCTGGCGGGTGGCGAGCGTCGCCTCACGAACGTGCTCCACCTCTCGGAGCTCTTGCACCGAGCGGCTACCGAGCAGCACCTGGGCCCCGCGGCGCTCTTGGCCTGGCTCTCCGAGCAACGCGCGGGCGCGGCTACGGCCCTGGAGCGCGCCGAGATCCGTCTCGAGAGCGACGAAGCGGCGGTGAAGATCCTGACGGTGCACAAGGCCAAAGGGCTCGAGTTTCCGGTGGTGTACTGCCCGTTCCTGTGGGACGCCGGCGGCGGGAGGAGGGCCAACGGACCGTTCCGCTTCCACGATTCGAGCGGCAGCGCGGCGCTCGACATCGACGTGGATTCGAAGGCGCGCGCCGGGAACTTCGAGCAGTCGCGCTGGGAGAGCTTCGCCGAAGAGATGCGCGTGGCGTACGTGGCGCTCACGCGCGCCAAGCACCGCACGACCGTGGTGTGGGGTGGGTTCAATCAGCTCGGTGACTCTGCTGCCGCGTTCTTGCTGCACCCGCCCGGGGCGCTCACCCCACCCGAGGTTCCGGACGCGACGCGATTGAGCCAGGCGACCGACCGAGACCTAGAGGCCGATCTCGGTCGGCTCGCGGCGCGGAGCAAGGGCGCGCTCGCGCTGCGCCTGGTGCCGCTGAACGACGACGCCGCCCCGCTGGTGTCAGCGGCGAAGACGAGCCGAGCGTTCCAGGCTCGTCCCATCGCGCACCGGGTCCACTCGTGGCAGCGGACGAGCAGCTTCTCCAACCTCATCCAGCGAGAGCTCGGCTGGCAGCTCGACCAGGAAGAAGGTCGCGACCGTGACGAAGAGGGCGACGCGGGTGGGGTCGCCGAGGTCGCGCCGGAGCCGGTCGCTCCCGCCGAGCGGGTGCGCATCACCCTGGACGGCTTTCCCCGCGGCCGGCGAACCGGGGATCTGATCCACGACGTGTTCGAGCACCTCGACTTCGCGACGGCGACCGATGACGAGATCGCGGCCGTTGTCCAGGCCAAGCTCGACGGTTTCGGCTTCACGCCGAGCTTCACCCCCGAAGAGGCGAGTGTCCGCCGCGCACAGCTGGTCCGCGCTGTGCGCGAGACCCTCGAGGCGCCCCTCTTTGCCGGCGGGCCGCGGCTCCGGGACATCGGGGCGCGAAACAAGTTCGCGGAGCTCGAGTTCCGTATGCCCGTGGGCGAAGGCGACGCGGGCCTCACCCGGCGGCGCCTGGCCGAGGTGTTTCGAGCGCACCCGAGCGATCGCCCGAGCGGCGCGCTGCCCGCAGCCTACGCCGATCGCGTCGAGCGGCTGGGTTTCCGCGAGCTCCGTGGGTTCCTCAAGGGCTACGTCGATCTGGTCTTCGAGCACGCCGGGCTCTGGTACGTCGTGGACTACAAGACCAACCACCTCGGCGATTTCCGGGACGACTACGGGGTCTCTGCGATGCGCCGCGAGCTCGACGAGTCGCACTACTTCTTGCAGTACCACCTGTACGCGCTGGCGCTCGATCGTTACCTGGCCCACTGGCAGAGGGGCTACCAGTACGAAAAGCACTTCGGGGGGGTCTGCTACCTGTTCATCAAGGGGATGCACCCGAGCGCGCCGGCCGGCAACGGTGTGTTCTTCGAGAAACCGCCGGTGGCACGCATGCGGGCGCTCGCCGCCGCGCTCCACGGGACGACGCCGGGGACCGAGGCGCGAGCCGGAGGGGGCGCATGAGCACGATCTCGACCGCGGGGAAGCTGTGTGAGCTCGGGGTGCTGTCGCACCTCGACCACGAGCTCGCCGAGACGCTGCTCGAGCTCGCGGGCGAAGTGTCGCCGGAGGTCGCCCTGGGAGTGGCGTTTGCCAGCTGGGCCGTGCAGCGCGGCCACGTCTGCGCCGAGCTCGCCGAGCTGCCCGCGCGCGGGTTCACGAACGAGGACGACGAGCCCATCGAAGGGATCGTGCTGCCCGAGGTCGGGGCCTGGCTCGCGGCCCTGCGCGGCAGCAAGCTGGTCGCCCTCGGCGCGCCGTCGACCGACGCGCCCCGGCCGCTGGTCCTGGCCGGCAGCCGGCTCTACCTCGCGCGCTACTTCGAGTACGAGAACGCCCTCGCCGGCGTGCTCCTCGAACGGAGCCGGGTCGCGTTCGGCGATCTCGACGGCGCGCTGCTCCGTCGAGGCCTCGATGCGCTCTTCCCGGCCTCGAAGCCCGGCGTCGAGGGTCAGCGTCGCGCGTGCCTGCTCGCCGCGTTGCGTGGCCTGTCCGTGATCTCGGGTGGTCCTGGCACCGGCAAGACCTTCACCGTCGCGAAGGCGCTCTTCTTGCTCCAGCAGCAGGCGCTCGAGCACGGGCGAGAGCCGCACCGCATCCAGCTCCTGGCACCCACGGGCAAGGCGGCGCAGCGCCTCGGTGAGGCCATCCAGCAGAACCTGGCCGAGATCCCCGAGGCCATGCGGCCTCACCTTCCCACCGAGGCCTCGACCATCCACCGCGCGCTCGGCTACCAGCGCCACGCGCCCACGCGCTTTCGCCACCACGGCGGTGATCCTCTGCCCGCGGACATCGTGGTGGTGGACGAGGCGTCGATGGTCGATCTGGCGCTGATGGCGAAGCTGGTGGACGCGGTCCACCCCGAGGCGCGCCTGGTCCTCTTGGGCGACAAGGACCAGCTCGCCTCGGTCGAGGCGGGCGCGATCTTGGGCGACATCTACGGGGGCAACCCGGACGACGGGTACTCGCGCGAGATGGCCGCCGTGGTCCAGGGCCTGACCGGCGACGTGCTGGCCGTCTCACTCAGCCTGCCGTTGCCCGGCGTCCACGACTGCATGGTGCACCTGACCCACGTGCACCGGTTCGAGGGCGGGGGAGCCATCGCCCGGCTCGCGACCGCGGTGAGGAGTGGGCGCTCCGACCAGGCCCTCGAGGTTCTGGACGGGCGGAGCGCCGAGGCCGAGCTCTGCCCCGTCGAGCCAGGCACCGACCTCGAGACGGCGTTCGGTCCGCTCGTGCTCGACCGCTTCGCGCGGCTCGGCGTGGCGCCCGTGGACGAGAAGCTGAAAATCCTCTCCTCGTTCCGCTTCTTGTGCGCGCACCGCCGAGGCCCTTTCGGGGTTCACGCCCTCAACGCCTTCGTGGCCGAGCACCTCACGTTGCACGGCAAGCTCCAGGGTCAGGGGGATTGGTACGACGGGCGACCGATCTTGATCACGAGCAACGACTACTCGCTCGATCTGTTCAACGGCGACGTCGGCGTCATCGCGCAGGATCCCTCGGCCCCAGCCCCTGCGGGCGAGCCCCCGCCACTCGTGGCGTTCTTCCCGGGCTCGAACTCCACCGCGCCCCGTCGGTTTCCGCCGGGCCAGCTTCCACCCCACGACACGGTCTTCGCGATGAGCGTGCACAAGGCCCAGGGGTCCGAGCTCGACGAGGTGGCGCTGGTGCTGCCCGAGCGCGTGTCGCCGATCCTGACCCGCGAGCTCATCTACACCGGAGTCACGCGGGCGAAGCACGCGGTGAAGATCTTCGGGACGAAGGCCGTGCTCGAGCACGCGGTCCACGCGCGGGTGCAGCGGGCGTCGGGGCTCAGTCAGCGCCTCTGGGGCCGGTGAGCGCGCGCGCGCCGTCGTCCGCCCGCGGCCAAGAGCGCGGCCAGCGCCAGGCTGGCCGGCCCGAAGGCGCTCGCGTCACGCCCCACGCTGCAGGCCCCGCAGCTGCCGCCTTTTTCGGGCGCGGCCCCGGGCTCGGTGGGGGCAGCGCTGGCGTGGGACGCCGGCGACGACGGGCCCGTCGGCGTGGGCGGCCCCGGCTCGGGGGCGGCGGCGTCGGCGGAAGCGCTGGCGACCGGCGTCGGCGGTGAAGCCGCGTCGTTGCTGCTGGCGTCCGGTCCGGTGTGGGTCGACGCCACGTCGACGCCCGTCGAGCGCTTGCACCACACCTCGCTCCAGGTGCTGGCGCCGCGCGTCCGACAGCGGTGCGCGAACCCTCGGCCCGCGTGCTGCTTCTGACAGGCGTCGGCCTCGGCGAAGTAGGTGCTGCACGAGATGCACGTCTCGTTCGGCTTCTGCTGCTTCTCGACGGTGCAGGGCTCGACGTAGCCGGGCGGTGGCGGCACATCGGCGAACGCCGCGGGGGCAGACAGCAGGCCGACGAGGAACCAGAGAGGGCGCCGGGGGATCACGCTGCCGAGCCTAGCGCACTCGGGCCGTGCTAGCCTCGGGCCCGGTGCGAACGCTCGGCGTCCTCGGCGTGGTCGCGGCCCTGATCTGGCCCGCCGGTGCACGCGGCGCCGAGCCCGAGGCGCCACCGGAGGAAGAAGACGCCGACGAGGTGCTCTCGAGCGACAGCTGGTTCTTGCGCCTCGATGTGGGGGTGGCCTACCTGCGGGCCAACACCCGGTACTTCCCCGTGGCCGACGAGTCCGAGAAGGGGAAGCTCGAGCCCGAGGGCGCGGCGGTCACGCTCGAGCTGGCGGTCGCGGCCCGGCTCGGGCGAGACGTCACCCTCGGCGGCCTCGGGCGCATCGCGCACGCGCCCAGCAACTATTACGACGGGGAGTGGAACGACACGCCGCAAGGCCTCTACTACGCCGCGGCGTTCATCGATCACCGGTTGCCGGCCAAGGTGCTCCGGCTCGGCGGCGCCGTGGGGCCGGGGGTGCTCTACACCATCGACCCGTCGCGCGACTCGTTCTCCCAGCTGGGTCCGGTCGGCAGCGTGTGGCTCGGGGTCGACCTGCCCACCAGCTCACGCACCGCCCTGGGGCTGGTCGCGGACTTCACCGGCGCGGCGATGCGCGATCGTCACTCCTTCGACGGACGCCAGCACCAGTTCGACACCTTCATGCTGGTGCTCGGGCTGGCGTTGACCATCCGGGTGTCCGAGCCCCGACTGATCCCGCGGAGCTTGCCCACCCTGGCGCGCGACGGCCCTCACTTGATGGGCGGCGGGTCGTAGATCGGCTTGACGTCGGCGCCGCCAGCGAAGGCATACGAGCCCGCCGAGCCGTAGCCGTACGCCACGATCCCGAAAGGTCCGTCGCCGGTCAGGTAGTGCACGCCCTCTTTGAGCGGACAGCGCCGCGACTCGTAGGGCACGCCGTCCAGGATGCCGGCGGCCTCCTTGGGGCAGCTGTCGGTCGCCGAGCCATCGATGATGGTCTTGGTGGTCACCGGGGCAGTGATCACCACGTAGTTCTTGCTCCACGACCCGGGCGTGAGGATCACGTACTCGGTTCGATACTGCTCGACGGGTGGGAACACCGTCAGCGACGGGTCGCCGATGTACGCGCCGTCGCAGTACTGATTGCTCACCAGGATCTGGCCCACCATCACCGGTTTGTCGGCGCTGACGGTGATGTCGCTCTGGGTCCAGGTGGTGATCACCTGGCCGGGCTGGATCGTGAACTTGTCGTAGGGCGAGGGCAGGGTGGTGGTCACGTTCGCGGTCTCGGCCACGCCCAGGAAGCGGATCACGTCGGGCTCTTTGAAGCCGCCGGTGGAGCGCACGGGGCTCCGCGCGATGACGTACTTCTTGCCGATCGACTCGACGGGCAAGATTTGCTCTTCCAGGTGGTCGAGGCAGCAGGTGTCGCTGCTCGTCCAGCCCGGCGGCTTGGGCACGTCCACCCAGCCCGGCGCGCCGGTGGACTCGACGCCGCTGAAGACCGCGACCGGCTGGTTCGACTCGACCACGGTACCCGACAGGTCGGCGATGGTCTTCTGATCGTCGCCCATGGTGCCGTCGTCCGTCTCCAGATTGAGCACGTCGAACGGGCCCAGGTTGGCCACGATCTCGCCGCCCGGGGCGGTGGCAGCGATGGGCGGGTTGCCCTTGATGCGCCAGCTCGGGCGCACCTTCACCGTGGTGCCCGGCTTGGTGCCCACCACGGTGACGTACGAGCGATCGAGGATCTTGGGCAAGCCGGGGAAGTCGATCAAGACCGGGTGCCCGGCGCCCCAGCCGATGACCCGGTGCCACTTGCCCAGGGCGGTGGTCGGAAGCAAGAGCGACGCATCGTTCGAGAACGCGTTCTCGAACACGTTGAACTGATAGACGACGATCGGGTAGCTCGAAGTGATGCGGTACGCCTTGGACGAGAGGCAGGTGCCGGGTGACGCGTAGTCGTTGGGTTTGACGCCACAGTCGAGCTCCCGCGTCGGCAAGATCACCTTCTCGAGCGCGCCCGGAACGATCGACACCTGCTTGACCGCCTTGAGCGCCAACGGCTGCCCCGGCGCTGCCTCGTTGATCTCGATGGTGACGTTGGCCTGGGCCTGACCCGCGTTCGACAGCGCCACGCCCCAGGGCATGCTGGCCGGGTCGTTCATGCCGTCTTGCTGATCGAGGTCCACCGCCCAGAACTCGCAACCCACGTTCGAGGGCTTGTCCTTGGCGATGTCGCAGGCGTTGCCGCACTTGCCGTCGTTGCACGCTTGGCCCTGGGCGATGTCGCACTTCGCGATCAGCTGATCGGCCGCCTTGCCGTCGGCGTTGCACTTCTTCACTTCATTGCCGACGCACACGTTCGCGTCCGGCGTGCAGAAGCTGCAGCCCACGCCGGGTGTGCACCCGCTCTTGCACGCCTCCGGCGTGCCCGGCTTTCCATCCACGCACGGCGTGAAGGTCTTCAGCGTGCAGAACCCGCAGGCGGCCGCGTCGGCACCGCCCGTGTTGCCGCTGCCGCCGTCCCCGCCGCCGCCTGCGTTGCCGCTGCCGCCCGAGCCCGAGCTGTCGGTCGCGGAGCACGCCGCGCCGAAGACACTGCCGACCACGAACAGCCCGAGCAACGCCGAGAGCTTGCGCATGGCTGGGGAGGATACCCAAAATCCGGCCCGGCGCCCGGACAGATTCAGGGGGTGAGCTCGAGCAGGCGCAGGGCGAGCTTCACGAAGTCGGCTTCGGTGACGATGCCCACCAGCCGCCCGTCGTCGCTCACCACCGGCAGGCAGCCGAGCTTGTTGTTCCACATCAACAGGCCCGCGTCGGCGATCGGCGTGTCTTCGCGGACGCTCACCAGGTCTCGGGACATGACATCCCGGGCAAAGAGCCGCTCTTGGATGTTGTGGGTCTTCACCGCGCCGCCGGGCTCGGCGACGCTTGCCGCAACGCGCAACAAGTCCCGATGGGTGATCAGGCCCACCAGCTTGCCGTCGTCCACCACCGGCAGGTGACGGAAGCGGAAGTGCTGCATGCCCTCCTCCACACCCAAGAGGTTGTCCTCTTCGTACAGGGTGACGACTTCGCGGGTCATGATGTCGCGGACGAGCGCGGGCTTGGGCATGGGCTTCTCCGACCTCTCGGGCTCTCTCGTACCTCGATCTCCCACCGCCATCAACCTCAGGGGTTGCCTGGCACGACCTTGCAGCTCGCCCCGTCGACCTCGCGTAGCAGATCGGGCCGACCGGTGGCCTCGGCGCGCCACGTCGCGCCGTTCGGCCGGGCGCGGTACTCGAACGAGAGCGTGGCTCCCTCGGGGACGCCGCTCTGGACCACCGATTTCCAGGCATCACGCAGCGAGCAGGCCGGCGCCGGAACCGGGGTGCCATGGGGCGGGATCGAGTGACGGAACGTCGAGAGCCCGCGCTCCTCGACCATCACCTCGACCCAGCCGGACTTCCCGCCATCGAGGCCGTATTGGAACGCGAAGTACACGAAGCCCGACGCGCTCACGTCGACCCACCCACCGCGCACCGGATCGGCCTCGATGCTCACCAGCGCTGCACCCGCCTCGACCTCGCGCGCGAGCCGCGTCGCGTCTGCGACGATCGGAACGGGATCGATGTGCTTGGCGTCGTGACTCCGCCGGATCTCTCGCTGCTCGGAGCCCACCAGGAAGCCCACGCCCGCGCCGAGCAGGCCGCTCAGCACCAGCACCACGACGGCCACCCCGAGCAGGATCAGGGCGCCGAGCGCCACGGCCCAGCGCGGCGTCCGACGCGGCGGGGGGAGGCTCTGGACTGGCTCGGAGCGCGGTGGATCGTCCAGCGTCGGCTCGAGGGTGGGTCGCAGCGGCGGCGGCGGCTCGGGGACGGCCGCGAACGGAACCGTGGCCGCGGGTGGCGGCTCGCTGGGTGCAGGTGGCGGGGTCGAGGTCTTGGCGATGCGCTCGGCGAGCTCGCGCGCGCCGGGGGGCCCAGCCTCGGCCAGCGCGCGGGCCAGATCGACCACGCTCTCGAAGCGCGCGCCCCGCTCGAGCGAGAGGCAACGCTCGACCGCGTCCACCAGCGAGCTCGGCAGATCACTGCGTGCCGTGGCGAGCGGAACCCGCTTGCCGGCGAGCATCGCGTCCATCAGATCTTCCAGCCCCTGGGCCTCGAACGGAGGCTTGTCCGTGAGCAGCCGATAGCCGATGGCGCCGAGCGCCCAGATGTCCGCCCGCGCGTCGACGTCCCGCGGCGTGCGCAGCTGCTCCGGCGACATGTAGCGGGGCGACCCCAGCACGGTGAACTCGGCCGTGAGCCGCGTGCCGCCCAGGAACTTCGCGATGCCGAAGTCGAGCACCTTCACCTGGGTCGTGCCGTCGGGCTGTCGCGCGCGGAACAGGTTGGCGGGCTTCAGGTCGCGATGCACCAAGCCCGAAGCGTGCGCCGCGGCGAGGCCCGCGCAGGCCTGGATCAGCGTGTCGGCGACCTCCTCGGCGGGCAGCGGCCCACGTCGCCGAAGAATCGCGGACAGATCTTCGCCCTCCAGGTACTCCATCACCATGTAGGGGGTTCCGCTGGGCAAGCGTCCGATGTCCGAGACGCGCACCACGTGATCGCCGCCGAGCCGCGCCAGCGCCCGCGCTTCGCGCATGAACCGCTGAACGGTCTCGTCACCGTCGAGCACGCCGTCCTTGAGCAGCTTGATCGCGACCCGTTGGTCGAGCTCGACGTGACGAGCCAGGACGACCACCCCCATGCCGCCTTCGCCGAGCACGCGCTCCACGCGGAACTTCCCGTCGATGAGCTGTCCCGGCTCGATGCTCGTCATGGCGAAGACCCACGCGCCGGGGCGGCCAAGCCCCACGCGCCCCATACCACGAGCGGCTCGGACCCGGGCCCCCGGTGGCCCGAACCGGCGGCCGTTTTCCGGCCCGTTCGCCGACTTTGGGCGCGAGGCACGAATCGAACTATCGTAAGCTACTCCGCCGGATCCCGCGCCCCGCCGACCGGTCGAGCCAGGCCCCCGTTCCCAATGACCACCGCACCTCCGCCCAATCTGCAGGGGACCATCGTCGGCGGACGCTACGAGGTCGAGCGCGTGATCGGCCAGGGCGGCATGGGCTCGGTCTGGCAAGGCCGGCACGTGACGCTGGGCCAGGCGGTGGCCATCAAGTTCGTGCACCCGAAGCTCGCCGGGAGCTCCGAGGCCCGGCGCCGGTTCGAGATCGAGGCCAAGGCGGCCGCGCGCATCAACAGCCGCCATGCGGTCAAGGTCCACGACCACGGCGTGACCGACGACGGGCACCCGTACATCGTGATGGAGTACCTGGAGGGCGAGCCCCTCGAACGCGCCATCAAGACCCGCGGCCCGCTCCTCTTGCCCGAGGTGACCACCATCGTCACTCAGGTGGCGCGGGCGCTCGAAGCGGCCCACGAGGCCGGGATCGTCCACCGCGACCTGAAGCCGGACAACATCTTCCTGGCGCGGGACCTCGAGGCGGGGAAGCTGGGCTACACCGTCAAAGTCGTCGACTTCGGCATCGCCAAGCTCGTCCACGAGGAAGAGAAGCTGTCCGGCGGCACTCAAGCCGGCGCGCTGCTCGGCACGCCGCACTACATGAGCCCAGAGGCTCTGACGTCGGCACATCCGGTGGGGCCGCCGTCCGACGTCTGGTCCCTCGGCGCCTGCGCGTTTTCGGCGCTGTGCGGCACGCCGCCGTTCGGCGGCGAGGTGATCGGCGAGGTGGTGCTCAAGGTCTGCTCGGCGCCGATGCCCGTCCCGTCGAAGATCAACAACAACGTCTCCAAGGAGTTCGACGCCTGGTTCTTCAAGGCCTGCGCGCGAGTGCCGGCGCAGCGCTTCCAGACCGCGCGTGAGGCGGCGGTGGCGCTGCAACAGCTGGGGCAATGGGCGCAGAACAGCCGCGAGCAGATCAGCTACGCGGTGCGGCCGGTCATGCCCAGCACCCTCGAGCTCGAGCTGGAAGAGATGCAACCGCGCGGCGGTCGAGGCAAGGTGCTGGCAGGCATCTTGGTCGGCGTGGCGCTCGCCATCGGCGGGCTCGGTCTGTACACCGCGCACGTCACCCGGCAGGCGAACCTGGCCGTGACCGAGACGGTGAACAGCGCCACGGCGGTGGTCGACAGCGTGAATCAGAAGAGGCTCGACGACGCCGATCGCGCGTTCTGGGACGCTCAGGCCGCGGCGGACGCAGGGCCCACCCCGTCGGCGTCCGCGGACAAGCCGCCGCCGAAGAAGAGGTGATTCAGCGGTGGAAGTTCTGCACCAGCCACACGGTGCCGTCCGCTTCCACGAAGAACCCACACGACACCGAGCTGTAGGTCGGGTCCATGATGTTGTTGTGGTGGCCGTGGGTCGGTCCCGAGCCGGGCCCCTCGTCGAACATCGCCTTCAGGCAGGTGTCGACCACCGTGTCGGTCGAGCCCTTCCAACCGGGGCACTCGTTCTGGGCCAGCTCGCTGCACTTGCCGAACGAGCCGTGGGGCTTCTTGCTCGTGGCGTCGGACTGGGCTTGCCCGTCCGCGCAGCTCGAGGACTCGGAGCGCAGGCTCAGCGCCGGTAGGCTCTTGGTCGCGCGGTACTCGTTGGTGCGCTTGAGACAGCGCTCGCGCGCGGCCGCGAAGCTGTCCGCGGCGGGGGGTGGTGCCGGGGGCGTCGCCGGAGGCGTCGTCGCGGGCGGGGCGGGCGGGGGCGCCGGCGGTGCGGTCGAGGGGGGCGGCGGAGCGGGGGTGGCCGACGGGACGCAGGTCATCCCCACCGGCGTGTTGGCGCAGGTCGCCCCGGGCTTGCAGTCGGTCTCGCGACGGCACCCGCCGCAGCGGCCGCCCAAGCACCGCCCGAAGGGGCAGATGAAATCGGCGTCCGAGCTGCACGGCAGGCCGGCGGCGGAAGCCGGCCCCTCGGGCGGCGTGGGGGGAGGGGTCGTCGGACCCGGGGCCGGGGGCCCCGGTGCGGTCGGCGGCGGCGCAGGGCCGTAGGTCGGCGGTGGATAGCCGGTCGCGGCTCCGGTCGCCGGCTGGCGAGGCGTTTCCGACTCGCGCATGCAGGCCTGGGCCACCACCATCAGCACGACTGCTGCCAGAGCCACAGAGAAGGTCCGCCGCATTGCGGCGGGGAGTCTAGCGCGCCGCGGCCGAGGGCGAAACGCCCCTCGCCGCCTCCAGAGCACGTGTTATGGTCCCGCGCCGCTCGAGGTCCGACCAATGGCAATGATTGACGACACGCTGGGGGAGCTCAAAACGGGGATCGAGAAGGCGAAAGACGCGCTCAAGCGCGAGCTCGGCAAGCTGCGGACGGGGCGGGCTCACGCCGGAATGGTCGACTCGATCCGGGTCGACTACTACGGCCAGACCACGCCGATCCCGCAGATGGCCACGGTCAGCGTCCCGGAGCCCCGGCTCATCACCATCAAGCCCTGGGACAAGTCCCAGACCCAGGCCATCGAGAAGGCCCTGCGGGAGTCGGACCTGGGCTTGAACCCCATGACCGACGGAGATCTGATCCGCATTCCGATCCCGCCGCTCTCCGAAGAGCGCCGGAAGGACCTGGTCAAGGTGGCCAAGAAGCACGGCGAAGAGTGCAAAGTGGCCATCCGCAAGACGCGCCACGACGCGCTCGACATGCTGAACGAGCTGAAAGATGCGGGCGAGGCGAGCGAGGACGAGGTCGAGCGAGGCAAGAAGAAGGCCGAGGAAATCGTCCAAGAGGCGTCCGCCTCGGTCGATCAGACCATCGTGGCCAAAGAGAAGGAAATCCTCGCGGTCTAGCCGGCTTGACATCAGAAACCCGTAACAGGAAGAATTCCGGTAGGTCGAATGACGAGGCTCCGCGCAGTGGCGGCTGGGATCAGCGACGTGGGGCTCCAGCGCGATCACAATGAGGACTGCTTTGCGATCCTCAATGATCAAGAGCTGTACGTCGTTGCAGATGGGATGGGTGGCCATCGTGCCGGGGACGTCGCGAGTCGCCTCGCCACCGACTCGATGGTCGAGTTCTTCCGGGCGACCGCCGCCGAGGACGTGACCTGGCCGTTCCACTTCGACGCTCGGCTGTCCGAGGAAGAGAACCGGCTGCTCACGGGGATCCGGATCGCCAACCGGCAGATCATCGAGCGCAGCCTCAGGTCGCGCGAGTGTCACGGCATGGGCACGACCATCGTCGGTGCGCTCTTCAGCCCCGACAAGGGCAAGATGTTCATCGGGCACGTGGGCGACAGCCGCGCGTACCGGGTGCGCGACGGCAAGATCGCCCAGCTCACTCGCGATCACTCGTTGGTCAACGACTACCTGCTCGCCATGCCCGAGCTGACCGAAGAGCAGAAGAGCGAGCTGCCCAAGAACGTGATCACGCGCGCCCTCGGCATGCAGGACCACGTGACCGTCGACTTGCAGAGCGACGACGCGCAGATCGGTGACACCTACGTGCTCTGCTCCGACGGCCTGTCCGGCATGATGGACGACGGCGAAATCCTCGAGGTGGTCGGCGAGAGCGCCGACATCACCGAGGCCTGTCGCCGCCTGGTCGCCACCGCCAACGAGCACGGCGGCGAAGACAACATCACCGCGGTCATCGTGCGGATCGAAGAGACGAACAGCGCCCGCATCGAGATGGCTCAGCCCACGCCGGCCGCAGCGTCACCGGCCAGCCCACAGCCCGACCCCGAGCCGAAGGCGCCCTCGGAGGCGCCGCCCGCGTCCGACGCGTCGGGCGGCGACGAGCCCAAGGGCTGAGCCGGGCTCACTTGCACTGGTCGAAGTAGAACCAGCTGATGTCGACGTCGCACAGGACGTTGGGGTTGCTCGCGCCTGGCTCGTTCGAGACCAGCTTCGGGCAAGAGTAGGACGCCCAGATGCTGTCCTCGCCGACGCTCAACGGGTCGGCATCGACGTGCACGTCGCACATCGTGTCTTCGGGGCTGTTCAAGCGGTCGGTCGACGACGGGTCGAAGACGCTGATCAGGGCTTTGCCGCTGCCACCTTTGGTCACGGTGCCGGCGACCTGGAAGAAGCCGCCTGCCTTCTTGAGCTGGCCGCTGAACTTCACCTCGTCGCCGCCGCTGACCGAGCACGAGACGCTGGCCCCGCCCTCGTCGTCGGTCAGCACCCGGCCCTTGGCGGACCCGGAGGGCCCCACGCCGCTCTCGCCCAGGAAGATGGGATCGCCCTGGCTTGGGCAACTCTTGCCGGTGACCGGGGGAGACACCGAAGAAAGCTGGACCGTCGCGCTGCCACGCGGCGGCGGCGCTGCCGGATCGCTGCACCCCAGCACCACCAACACAGAGAGCACCGCGGCGCCCGCACTCGAGCCTCGAAGCATCGTATTCATCCTTCCGGGTCCTAGCCCCACCCCTTGTTTAGCGCACAGCGGGTGGTGCGATCAAACCCGCGCAGGTCAGCGAACGCTGGCCAGCGCTCGTTCCAGGTCGTTCCAGAGGTCCTCGACGTCCTCGAGCCCCACCGAAAGCCGGACCAGGCTGTCCGAGATGCCGACCCTTCGCCGTACCTCGGGGGGGATCGACGCGTGCGTCATGATGGCCGGGTGCTCGGCCAGGGACTCCACGCCGCCCAGGCTCTCGGCCAGGGTGAAGATGCGGAGGGCGCTCAGGAACCGCCGGGACGGCTCGATGCCCCCGTCGAGCTCGAGGCTGATCATTCCACCTGCGCCGGCCATCTGGGCCTGGCACAGGGCGTGGTCGGGGTGGCTCGGGAGCCCGGGGTAGTGCACCACCCGCACCCCCTTGGCGCCCGCGAGCCGCGCCGCCAGGTCCGATGCGCTCTTCACGTGCTGCCGCATGCGCACCGGCAGGGTCTTGAGCCCGCGCAGCACCAGGTAGCAGTCCATCGGGCTCGGGACTGCGCCGATGGCGTTCTGCAAGAAGCGGATGCGCTCGGCCAAGGTCTCGTCGCTGGTGACCAGCGCCCCGCCCACCACGTCGGAGTGCCCGTTGATGTACTTGGTCGTCGAGTGCATCACCACGGTCGCACCCAGCTCGAGCGGGCGCTGCAGCATGGGCGACGCGAAGGTGTTGTCCACGACCAGCGGCAGCCCCTTGCCCTTGGCGATGGCCGCGATCTTCCGGATGTCGAACAGCTTCAGCAGGGGGTTGGTGGGCGTCTCCATCCACACCAGCCGGGTCTTGGCGGTGATGGCCTGCTCGACGCGGGTGACCTCGCGCATGTCCACGAAGGTCGTCTCGACCCCCATCGGTTTCAGGACCTTGTCGAACAGGCGGAACGTTCCACCGTACACGTCGTCCCCCGAGATCACGTGGTCGCCGGGCCGAAGCGTGTGCAAGAGCGTCAGGGTGGCGGCGCTGCCGCTGCCGAACGCGAAGCCGTGGCGACCCCCTTCGAGCGCGGCGAGGCACGCCTCGAGGGCTTCTCGCGTGGGGTTGCCGCTCCGCGAGTACTCGAAGCGCTTCGGCACGCCGGGCTCGGCCTGAGCGAACGTGCTCGACAGGACGATGGGCTGCATCACCGCGGCGTGGGAGGGGTCGGGCTCCTGGCCAGCGTGGATGGCGAGGGTATCGAGGGAGCGCGAGTCGACGGCCATGAGCGCAGATATCACGGTCCCTCTCCGCAGTCCCAGGCGGGATCACCCGGGACCGGGGCTCGCGGGACGACCGCCGACGAGCGAGAAGAAACTGGGGTGAGTGACGGGAATTGAACCCGCGACACCTGGAGCCACAATCCAGTGCTCTACCACTGAGCTACACCCACCATGGGCGGCCGCTCTCTTAGACCACGGCCCTCGGTCCTGCAAGTCACAGGCGCCAGAACGCCTTCTGCTGCGCCGAAACCCGAGCCAGCTCTTCCTGGTGTCGGGGTCGGAGCTCGCCCGCGTCCAGGCCGGGCGGCTCGTCCAGCGCGATCAGGGCGGAGGCCAGGGAGTCGGAGAGCGCGCGTAGGTCGTAGCCGCCCTCGAGCACCAGCGCCAGCCGCCCACCGGCACCGCCGGGCAGGCTCTGCGCCAGGCGGGACACCATGTACCCGTAGCCCGCCCCGCTGAGCGCCATCGACGCGAGCGGGTCGCGCTGGTGGGCGTCGAACCCAGCGCTGATCAGCACCAGGTCGGGGTCGTACTGCTCGACGATGGGTCCCACCAGCTGGTCGAACGCCGCCCCGTAAACGGCGTCGCCGGCGCCGGCAGACAGCGGGACGTTGACCGTGTACCCCGTCCCCTCGCCGCGCCCGACCTCGCCGGCCGCGCCGGTGCCCGGATAGAACGGGAACTGGTGCAACGACACGAACAGGACGGCGGGGTCGTCGAAGAACGCCTCCTGGGTGCCGTTGCCGTGGTGGACGTCGAAGTCGACCACGGCGACTCGCTCGACGCCCCGGGTCCGCGCGTGCGCCGCGGCGACCGCGACGTTGTTCAGCAAGCAGAACCCCATGGCCGAGCTCGGGCGAGCGTGGTGTCCCGGCGGGCGGACCAGCGCCAACCCGAATCGGGCGCTGCCGTCGATCAGCGCGTCGACCATGCCGACGACCCCGCCGGCGGCCCGCCGAGCGGCGGCGACCGACGCGGGGCAGTAATACGTATCTGCGTCGAGGTACCCGGAGCCACCGGCCGCTCGGCCGAGGGCGTCGAGGTACCCGGCCTGGTGGACTCGGCCGAGCTCCTCGTCGGTGGCGTCCCGGGGCGGCAGGGTGAGGGCGCCGCCGCCCAGGTGTGCCTTGGCCAGTCCGGCGCGTGCCGCGTCGAGCCGTTCCGGGCGCTCGGGGTGGCCTGCGGGAGCGCGGTGTTCGGCAAATAAAGGGTCGTCGACGAGGGCGAGCACGTTCATGGGCTTTCAACCCTGACGACGAGGATGATAGCCTCGCGCGGCGCTGTGCGTGAGGGGCTGGGGCCCGGGCTCGTGGGAGCACCGGCCCGAGTCATCGAAGGGATACACCATGCGGTGGAAGATCATCGTCGTCAACGCGGGAATCGTGGCCATCGTCGGCATCCTGAGCTACGTCCTTCTGGCGGCTTCGCTGGGTGACGTCGTCGCCAACCCTGCCAAACGGAAGACCGAGGTCTCCCAAGCGCTGCGGGCGGCCTCGGCGCAGCTCGCCCTCGATGGCGCGCGGACCGAGCGCTGGCTCGACGCGAAGATCGCCACGGACAGCGTCAAGGGCGTGTTCGCGGGCGGCACCACCGAGGCGCGGCAGCAGGCTGCCACCGCCGCGGCCAACAAGATCCGGGACGAGGCGGTGGGTGACGTGACCTTCACCAAGATGGCGCCGTCGATCGTCGTCTTCGTGGACAAGTCGGGAGTCGTGCTCGGTCGCAACGGCTCGAACCTGATGCGCGGGGACAAGCTGGGCGAGGCCTACCCGTCGCTGATGGCGGCCCTCAAGAGCGGCAACACCTCCAGCGACGTCTGGCTCAACCGTGAGCGGCAGGAGCAGGTGCTCGCCTCCTACGCCCCGGTCCGCGGCGACGACGGCGCGGTGATCGGCGCGATGGTGCTGGCGACCCCGCTCAACGACGACCGACTGTCCCGGACCAGCGAGCTGACCAGCGGTCAGTTCCTGGCGCTGAGCGTGCCCGGTGGCCAGCTCGAGCTCGTGGCCAGCAGCGGTGGCGGCTCGAACCTGATCGACGCCGTACGCGGCGGTCCGGCCAAAGAATCGGCCCAGAAGGCCATCGACTCGGCGGGCCTCAGCGTCACCGACACCGCGGTCGGCGGCTACCTCTACGGCTCGACGCCGCTGGTCGGCTACGGCGACGACAAGCGTGCGGTGCTCACCGCGGCCGTCCCTGCGTCACTGGTCGGCAGCCTGTCGGGGCTGCTCTGGCCGGTGTTCGGCGTGACCGCGCTCGGGCTGCTCTTGGTCGGCGTCGGCGGCGCGCTCCTCGGGAACTACTACGAGCGTCCGGTCTCGGAGCTCGAAGAGGGGATCTTGGCCAT
Source organism: Myxococcales bacterium (assembly GCA_016191785.1). GTDB lineage: Bacteria > Myxococcota_A > Polyangia > Polyangiales > Polyangiaceae > JADJKB01. The sequence goes on from JACPVJ010000117.1 coordinate 70,857, forward strand.
CATCAACGGCAAGACCGATCTCCGGTTCCAGATCGAGCACCCCGACCTCGGGGGTCTGGTGTTCCGCATCAACTCGCTCCTCAATGCGCTGATGGGTGTCCCAGAGGACACCACCGACGACGAAGGGCGCCCGAGCGTGCCGGCCGCGAACCCCGCGGCGTTCGAGGGCGGCGGCGGAGCTCCCCCCGCGGCCCCCGGCGGCTGAGGCGTCGCGCCGAGGCGCGTCACGCCATCGGGAGCGCCCTCGCGCAGGGCCGATTTTTGGGCTATGAGCGAGCCCGCTGTGGTGCCAACGCACCAGAGCGCGAGGTGAAGCGATGGGCTTGTTCGATTTCTTGAGCAAAGGCAAAGGCGAGAAGAGCGACGGCGCGGCTCCGTCCAAGGCTAACAAAGAGGTCGCGCGTCTCGCCAAGCTCGTCGGCGCGAAGCTCGCGCAGAACTACGACCGCCAAGAGGCGATCGAGGAGCTGTCGAAGATCGCCACCGCCGAGAGCGCCCGCGCGCTGCTCAAGCGCTTCGACTTCACGATGGAGCCCTCGATCACCGACCAAGAAGAGAAAGAGTCCGCCGCCCGCGGGGTCGTCGCTTCTGGCGAGGCGGCCCTCGAGCCCATCCGCGAGTACTGCAAGAAGGCCGAGAGCCTGACCTGGCCGCTCAAGACCTTGCGGGACATCGTCCCCGCCGAGAGCTTCTGCGACGAGCTGCTCGCCGTGCTCGACCTCTTCGACACCGACTACGTGCGGAACGCCGAGCCCAAGATCCAGCTCATCCGCATGCTCGAAGAGTTCCACACCGACGACGTGCGCGTCGCGGTCGAGCCCTTCATGACCGACGCCAGTGAGCCGGTGCGGTTCGCCGCGGTCACCACGGTGTTCGCCGTGGGGATGGCCGACAGCGTTCCGGCGCTGGTCGCGGCCCTCGAAGAAGAGGAATCGCTGCGGGTCAAGAACCGCATCTCCCAGGGGCTCGCCGAGCGTTCCTGGTCCGTCCCCGAAGAGCTACGCGACGCCTGCGGCAAAGCCTTGCCGCCCGGGTTTTCCCTCGACGGCGACAGGGTGAGCGCCTAGGGCCGGCGCAGGGCGCCCCTCCGGGCGCTAGCCGTCGGCCGCGCCCGACCCCGCGCGCACCCGATCGCGCGTCGGCTGGCTCGACGAAACGGGCGCCCGCTGCGCGCGGCTTTCCGCGCGCGCCGTGCGCTGCTGGCTCGCGCGCCGCGGGTTACTCGCTGACGCGGTATTCCTGCGGCAGGTAGAAGTTCCACGACACGGTCAGCATCTGGTTGAACCGGAACTGACGGTCTTGGTCGTCGATCTTGTTGTCGGGGAACTCTTTGTCCTTGCCGCCGCCCTTGGTGTCGAAGCCCCCGGTGTTCCAGGAGAAGGGCAGGGCGCGCCACTCGAACCCGAGCGCGTTCCACTTGTTGGCGTAGAACGTGAAGCCCAGGCCGAAGGTCGGCGCGATGGCCACCCGGCTCTGCTTGTCGAAGGTGACCGCGCAGTCCGGCTCGGCGGTGCCCGCGTTGGTATCGCAGTTCTTGCGCTCGCTCACGCCGATGAACGCCGGGCCCGCGAAGAAGTAGAGGTCCGTGTCCAGGTAGATGTTCTGGAACAGCGCCAGCTTGCCGCGGAACGGAACACCGGTGAGCTGCGGTGCAACCACCCAGTCCATGGTGCCCAGCTGCTTCGTGAAGTCCGGACCCAGGTTCACTGCCGTCAGCCGTCGATCGGTCGTGTCCGGCGCCTGCGTCTTGCGACGCTTGTCGTTCACGTCCTGGATCTTCTCGCTCAAGCCGGTGGGCAGCTTGACCGCGCCGAAACCACCGAACGCGCCGATCGCGAGCCAGTCGGTCAGGTTGTAGTTGAGCCGGGCGCCGAAGAAGATCTCGCGCTGGTACTCGTCGAGCAGGGTGAACGAGGCGGCGGGAGCGATCTCGATGCGCTTCTCGCGATAGAGCCGCAGCTTGCGCACGGCTGGTGCACCGGCGAGGGGCCCGGTGAGGAGGACTTCCTGAGCTTCTGCTCGCTCTGCCGCCACACCCACCGCGAGCAGCGCTGCGAGGCCGGTGAAGAGCTTGCGTAGGGTTGCCGTCGTCTTCATGGTGCTTCCCATCGTGCTTCCCGCGCGCATCACTTCGGCAACCTGTAGTCGAAGGAGAACGGAATGAAGATCGACACGCCCACCTGAGCTTGAACGGCGTTGGTCAGCTTCGACTCGCCGTACCAGTTCTCTTCCTTCTGCTGGTCAGCTTGGGTGGCCGGAATCTCGGTGTTCTCGAGCTTGTCGTTGAACACGTAGTCGCGGACCTCCATCGTCGCGGCGAACCAGCGATTGAAGAAGATGCGCAGGCCCAGACCCGCGTTGAAGGCGATGCGGTTCTCCCACTCGAAGTTCCGGTTGTCGGGGTCGATCACCGGGATCGGACGAGTGCTGATGGCGCCCACGCCGCCCACCACGTACGCGTCGTAGTGGAAGATGAAGTCGCCGAAGCCGGCAAACTTGCCGTACGCGGGGACGTACGTGAAGTTGAGCGCCGCACCCCAGTTGTACTCGGTCAGCGGGACGCCGACGCGCGCGGCGCGCCGCACCTGCGCGTTGAAGTCGCTGTCGACGTTGAACGGCTGGTAGTAGTTGAAGTTCGCACCGACCGCGAGGACGTTGGTGATGTAGTAGTTCAGCGCCAGGCCAGGCCCCGGGTGGCTCACGAACTGGTCGTTCAAGCTGAACGACCAGTAGGGATTCACCTCGAAGCGGCGCACGCGCAGAGCGAAGATCTGCTGCACGGCGTAGATCTGCTCTTTCAGAGGCTTGGCGGCCTCCTTGTTCATGTCGAGCTTGGGGCACGCCGCCGGGTCGATCTTGCAGATGTCGCCCAGGTCGCTGGTCGGCTCTTCGCCGCCCGGCTCTTCGCCGCCCGGCTCTTCGCCGCCCTCGCCGGCCACCTCACCGCCCTCGCCTGCGCCCTCTTTGCCGGCCTCTTTGCCGGCCTCTTTGCCGGCCTCTTTGCCAGCCTCCTTACCGGCTGCTTTGCCGGCTTCGGCGGGCGCCGGCTTATCGCCGGCGGCGGGCTTCTTGCCCTGAGCCCAGGCACCCGCGGGCATTGCGCAGAGCGCAGCTGCTACGAGGAGCCCGACGCGCGTTTTCTTCATCGATGCCTCTTCCGCTTTCCGTGAACGACAACCGCTGCGAAGACTACCGCTACAACCAGCCCTGCAACTATCCAAAATAACTAGCGAAATTCGCTACGCCCGAGTGCCGCGCGACTATATCACGCGCTCTTTTTTGCGATCAACCCCGAAATCTCAAGAGAAACTCGGGCGACGCTCATGCGGCGCTCGACTCGCTGTCTGGGCCCAAAAGCGCCTCGACGAATTCGTCCGGGGAGAAATCGCGCAGGTCGTCCGGCCGCTCGCCGAGACCCACGAACCGGACGGGCACGCCGAAGGTGTCGCAGATGCCCAGGATCACGCCGCCTTTGGCGGTGCCGTCGAGCTTGGTCAGCACGATTCCGGTGAGCTCGAGCTGCTCTTTGAACTCTTTGGCCTGGGCGAGGGCGTTCTGACCGTTGGTCGCGTCGACGACCAAGAGCACCTCGTGAGGCGCCCCCGCCAGCGCCTTGTCGGCGGTCTTGGCGATCTTCTTCATCTCGGCCATCAGGTTGGTCTTGGTGTGCAGGCGCCCGGCCGTGTCCGCGAGCACGACCTCGGCGCCCGTCTCCTGCGCCTTCTTGATCGCGTCGAACACCACACTGCCCGGGTCGGCGCCGTCTTTGCCGCGGACGACCTCGCAGCCGACGCGATCGCCCCACACCACCAGCTGCTGTACGGCGGCAGCCCGGAAGGTGTCGCCGGCGGCGAGCACGACCTTCTTGCCGTCGGCCTGGAGCTTGGTGGCAAGCTTTCCGATCGTGGTGGTCTTACCGGCGCCGTTGACGCCGACCATCAGCACGACCGTCGGGCTTCCGCGCAACGCGAACGCGCCGGCCTTGCCGTCGACTTCGAGGATGCGCTTGGCCTCGTCACGGACGGCGTCCCACACGCGAGACGAGTCGAGTAGATCCGACTTGCTCAGGGTCTCTTTGATCCGCGCGAGCATCGCTTGGGTCGTGGCGACGCCGACGTCCGACGCGAGCAAGATCTCTTCGATGTCCTCGGCGATGGCGGGGCTGATTTCTTTCTTGCCACTGATCAGCGCCTTCAGCTTGCCGAAGAAGCCCTCGTCGCTGCGGCTCTTGGCCAGGCCTTTCCGCAATCCCACGACGTCGCGCGCGCGGGTCAGCGAGGGGCGCGACGGCTCGGCGGGGGCCTCGGTCTCGATGGGGACTTCGGCCTCTTCGACCGCGCGACGCTCCGCCGGAGCGGCGGCGGCGGGGGCAGCGGACGCGGGCTTCGCTTCCGTCTTCTTCTCGACGGGGGCTTTGGGCTTGGGCTCTTCGCGCTTCTTCGGCGTCTCTTCCCGCTTCTCGGCAAGCTCGCGCCCCGGGGGCGCTTCGAGCTTTTCCGGCTCCTGCTTGCGCAAGAAGAGGAAGTAGACGGCGACGAGCGCCACGATCCCGACGAGGACGTAGACGATTTCCATCGATGGCGCGTGCCTCCAGGCGGCGTTGGCGGCGGACTATAGGGAGCGGGGGTTTGGCCCGTCAACGTCTGGCGTCGTCGCCGCTGCGCCAGGCCGGTTCTTGCTCCCGGATCCGGTCCTCGGCCTCGGCGTCCGGCGCGTCGGGGCCGAAGGCGGCCCGCTCGACCTCCCCGGCCCACAGCGCCACGTCCTCCGCGTGGCGGTCCCGGGCGACCTTCGCCACGTGGTGGGGGGTGGGGTCGCCCGGGACCGCCCACGGCCGGCCCATCCGCGAGGCCCATTCGACCAGCCGACCCAGGAGCGCGCGTCGGCGGGAGACCAGACTCACCTGCAGGTGACCTGCCGGGGGTAGGTCCCGGAGCAGGGTCGAGTGCCACCGCGACGAGACCTGGAGCCGGGCGCCCTCCATCCGCTGCACGGGCGGCAGCTCGAACCGGCCCGCGTCGTCCGAGGTCGTTCGGGCGGCCACGCCGTCGGAGCCGAACGCGGGCAGCACGATCACCACCACGGCTTCGGGGATGGCGCTGCCTTCGTGGGCGTCGATCACCCGACCGCGCCACCCCGATTGCTCGGGGCCGAGCTCAATCACGTCCAGCGAGGGCCGGCCGGGCGGCAAGCTGTCCCGTTCTTTCTCTGCCCGTTCGGTTCGAGCGGGTCTCCACCAGGTCCGCACCACCCATGCGCCGATCCCCAGCGCGGCCAGCACCCACGGCAGGCGGCGCCACGGGCTGGGGGGAGCCACGGGAACGGAGATCACGATCGGGTCGCCCGCCAGCCACCAGGGCGCCTCGGGAAGATACCGAAGGGTCACGCCGATCGTGCCCGATGCGGGAAGTGGGAAGACCGAAGCGACGTGCGCTGCGCCGCCTCGCACCGGCGCGGTGCCGACGCTCTCGCCGCCGACCAGCATCTCGACCGCGCCCGCGTCGACCGCGCCGGCGCTCGAGCCAGCTGCGACATCGAGCTCGAGGCCCCCGCTGGGATCGGCCGTCGGAACCTTGCCGGCGATCGACAAGGCGACCCGGACCGTGCGCTGCACCGCGGCCGTGCGCCGCGCCGGCTGGGTGGTGTCCGAACCCGCGAATTCCGCGATCAACGTCGCGGGGCCGGCGGAACCGAGGTCCTTGCTCTTGACGACCCACTCCGCGCGCTCGCCCGCTCGAATCGAGACACGGCCGAGCTCGCGGCGACCGCCCTCTCGCTCCTCGATCAGCAACCGGAGTTGCAGCGCTTCGCTCGCCGTCTCTTCGACGGGGTCGACCCGCGCGTCGATCCAGATCGGATGCGAGTCTCGCTCCAGCGCGAGCTGCGCCGGCGCGGGCGAGAAGGTCAAGAGCAGGCTGCGGCGCGAAGAGTCGACGTCGAGCTCCGTCGCGCTCTTCTCGTGGAACCGATCGCCGTCGAACGACACGCCCAGCGCGGCCCTCCGATCGAGGTCCGGCAACGCCACGCAAAACGCGCCGCTGCCGTCCGTGTCGACCAGGAGCTCGTCGCCCCCCGCGTGCAGTTGTCGCTGGCTGGTGGCGCCGCACGCGACCGGACGGCCGAGCCGCAGCGCCGGGCCGCCGCGCTCGCGTGTCGCGCGCACGCGCACCCGGGCCAGCCCGATGGGTCGCCCCGTGTCGTCCGAGAGCGCCCCCTTGAGCTCGAGCCGGCCGTCCCGGATGGCAGCGCGCGCTTCCAGCTCGGTCGAACCGCGGATCTGTAGCTTCACCGCCGAGGCGACCGGCGCCCGGGCCAAGAGCGCGATGCACGTGGCCAGGAAGGCGAAGAAAACGGGTGCGCGCATGAGGTCCGATGTGGGACGCTTGCGGGCAGCATAGCTCGATTGAAGCCCGCCGCGTCGACGACCGTCCTACTCGGAAGAGAGCCCGTGCGAACAATCACGCAGACCGTGGGAGCAACGTGGGTCGTGATAGGCTGCTCGCGGATGTCCCGGGCGGCTGGCCGCGTTCTCGTCTCGCTCTTGACGGCCGCCGTCTTGCTCTTCGCGTTGCCCGCTCGAGCCGAAGACGCCATCGACCGCGCCGCCGACAAGCTCAAGAACGGCGACGACTTCCGCGTTCGCACCCAAGCCGCGCTCTCGCTCGGCGCTTCGAAGAGCAAGCGGGCGGTCGACCCCCTGTGCGGCGGGCTCGAGGACAGCAACAACACGGTCCGCGCTGCGTCCGCCGCCGCCCTGGGCAAGTTGGCCAAGGGCGGGGAAGACTGCCTCGAGAAGCGGCTGAGCGACGAGAGCAACGCCTCGGTGAAGTCGGCCATCAAGAAGGCGTTGGCGACCCTCAAGGGTGGCGCGGAGCCCCCGATCAGCGAGAGCACCAAGGTCTACCTGGCCATCGCCAAGGCCAGCGACAAGACCGGCCGCGACGGGGAAGAGGTCGCGAAGATCGTCCGCAGCGCCATGCTCAAGGCCGCGGGCGAGCAAGACGGCTTCGTGATCGCGCCCGCCAGCGAGACCACCGCCGAGGCGACCAAGCGGCTCGCCAAGTGGAAGAAGCTGAAGGCCTTCTATCTGTCGCCCAAGGTGCTCGAGCCGAAGTACTCGGGGGGCTCGCTGCAGGTCAAAATCGACGTGGCGATCTTCACCTATCCGGGCAAGGCGCTGAAGGGGAACATCCCGGTCAAGCTCACCCAGGAAGGCGTCTCGGACAAGGACACCTCCAGCGAGGACGACCTGATAAAAACCGCCTCGAAGCGAGCCATCGAGAAGTTCTCGCAGAACATGGAGCGCATCCAGTGAGCGGGCCCGGACCGTCCGCTTCTTGCTCGCCCAAACCCGGGAGCCGTACGATGGCCCCCGAAGGGCATCCGTGCGGTCTCCGAACCGATTGAGGAAATGAACATGGCAGAAGCGGCAGCCGCACCGGCACAAGCGGGAGGGCGACACCAGCGCCGGCTCCGGAACTACCTGCTCGATACCCGTTTCCAGCTCAAGTACACGGGCTACCTGGTGGCCATCGCGGTCATCCTGAGCGGGTCACTGGGCTACGTCTTGTGGAGGACCAGCGATGCCGTGTTGGCCCAGAGCCATTCCACGGTCCACAAGAGCGAGCAGGTCGTCTCGTTCGGTAAGCAGGTGGTGGACGAGAGCCGCAAAGTCAGCGCCGTCGTCCAGATGAACATCGTCAAGGACGAAGCCTACAAGGACAACCCCGAGCTGCTCGAGGCCTTCAAGACCGACGCCCAGGCCCAGGACGACCGGCTCAAGAAGCAGCAGCAAGAGCTCGAGACCCAAGCCACTGCCCTCAAGCAGCAGTCGACCGATATCGCGCGTCAGCAGCGGACGATGATGACGTCGCTCGGCGCGGTGCTGTTCCTGCTGGTCTTCGGCATCGGCGTCGCGGGCATTCTGGTGACCCACAAGGTCGCCGGCCCGATCTTCAAGATGAAGCGCCAGATCCGCGAGGTGGGCGAGGGCAAGCTCAAGGTCCCCGGCAAGCTCCGCAAGGGCGACGAGCTGGTCGACTTCTTCGAGGCCTTCAACGACATGGTCGTGAGCTGGCGGCAGCGTCAAGAGAACGAAATCGCGCTGCTCGACCGCGCCATGAGCGCGCTCGAAGGCAAGGCCGACGCGAAGGATCTCGAGACGCTGAAGAAGCTGCGGGCCGAGATGCAGCAGACGCTGGACTGAGGCGTTTCGCCACGAGTCAGAACGCGGCGACCACGTACTCGATCACCGGCTGCCCGTTCTCCCAGGTCACGCTCGCCGCGTCGAAGCGCATGCGCTCGGCGCTCGCGTCGCTCCGATACCGGTCGCGCCACAGCCGCTCGCCGGCGCGGCGCACGCGACCGCGTTTCTTCTGGTCGATGCTGGAGAGGCCCGTCGTCCACGCTCCGGCCCCTCGCGTGCGCACCTCGACCACGACGACCAAGCCCTGCTGACGTGCGACCACGTCGAGCTCGAGTCGACCGAGTCTCAAGTTGACCGCGACGATCTCGAACCCGCGGTCCGAGAGGTACACTGCGACCGCGCGCTCGGCTGCTCCACCGAGTCGCTGGCGGTCGGTCTGCGTCAGGGATTCTTCCCGTCGTTGCCGCAGTTGCTGAGCGTCGCGTTGCAGGTCACGCCACCCTCGGCCGGGTTGTACTTCGACCCGTCCTTGATGCAGTAGCTACCGGCGAGCTGGGCGGAGCCGAGGCCCAGGTTGTCGATCAGCTTCTCGCACTTGAACCCGCTCGGGCACTCGCAGTACCGCGCGTTGGGGTCGGGACCGTCGCAGCGGCACGAGCAGTACACCGAGTCTTTGCCATCGCCGCCGTGCTCAGGCGACGCTGCCGCCGTCCGCCCTTCGAGCTGTGGCGGCACCGGGACCTGGACCGCGTCTGCCTCGGTGGCACCGCTGGTGCCGGGGATGCGGCATCGCTTCGGATCGGTTCCGGCCAGATTTCCGGTGCAGTCCGGGCAGTAGGGGTTCTTGGGGATCGCGCTCTCGTTCTGCCCGTACGGGCAGCTGACACGACCGCGGAAGTGATTCACCAGGCAGACGCGAGTCTCGCACTGGAACGAGCGGCTCTCGACGTTGACCTCGCTCTCGTTGTACCCGCCGAAGTCGACTCGATATTCGTCCTCGGGCACGCAAGGGTCGCCGACGCCGCCGGGCTCGCACGCGAGTGCAGTCAGGCCCAGAGCGGACGCCAGGATCAGCCAACTAGCCGGAATCGAACGTTTCATTGTGTTCTCGCCACCTAGTCGCGCGGGGAAGGCCCGGGCGCTTTTGCTACTTAGTCGAGCCAGCGCACCACGGCGTGCGCTGTCGAAAAGCTAGTCGAGCGTGTCGAGAGCCGTCAACGCGAAAGGGACCCAAGGGATTTCCGGAGCTCGGGTGTCGGAGTCGGCACTGGCCCGAGCCGCCCGGAGCGCAAGGGTCGGCGACCGGCCGAGGTGCCGCCGGTCGGGGTGCCCGCGGTGCGCCGGCGGGTGGGTACGAAAATCCCTTGTGGTGACGCTTGACAACGCCGCGTGGGGCCACCTAACATCAGCCCGGCCGCGCGTGGTATCTATCGGTTCTCATTGAACTTTTCGATGCCGAGTCCCGGGGGCTCCGAGGAGAGCCGCCGGCGCGCGCGCCGCCCGAGCGCCCGAAGTCCCCAACAAAACGAGGATCCATGTTTCGAAAGCGCCTTGTCGCGACCTGCATCGTGGCCACCGCCGCACTGGGAATCGTCAGCACCAGCAGTGATGCCGTTGCGCAGGAAGTGATCGATCTCGACGAGGAGGCCGCGAAGGCTCCCAAGAAGCCGGCGGCGAAGCCCGCGGCGAAACCCGTAGCCAAGGGCGACGCGAAGGCCGATCCGAAGAAGGGCGACGCGAAGGCCGACCCGAAGAAGGGCGACGCGAAGGGCGACCCGAAGAAGGGCGACGCGAAGGCCGACCCGAAGAAGGGCGACGCGAAGAAGGGCGACGGCAAGGGCGGCGTCGACATCGACCTCGACGAAGGGCAAGAGGGCAAAGAGCAGGGCCCGGTCGTCGCGGGGCAGATGACCGAAGAGGCCGCGGCCGCGAAGAAGCTCTTCGACCGCGAGCGCTGGAACGAGGCGGCGCAGGCACTGTTCCGGGTGGTCAACGGCGAGACCAGCGACGACCCCGGCAACAAGCAGCTCGCGCAGTACTACCTCGCCATCGCGCTCTATCGCTTGAAGTTCTACCAGGCGAGCTACGCGCTCTTCAGCCAGATCGCCGACAACAAGAACCACCTGAAGTTCAAAGAGACCCTGCTCTGGCTCGCCAAGCTGGCGACCCAGTTGCCCGAGCCGGCGGACATCATCGAGCGCGTCGGCAAGTACAGCGACGATCAGGTCGCGCGCTTCGACAACGAGCAACAGCGCGACTTGTTCTGGCAGCTCAACTACATGCTCGGCCGCTACAAGTACCGAAATCGCCAGTACGAAGAGGCGATTCGCTTGTTCCAGAAGGTGGACAAGAAGAGCGAGTACTACGTGAAGAGCCAGTTCTTCACCGGCATCAGCTACGTGCAGCTCCGCAAGTCCGTGCCCGCGGTGCAGTCGTTCCAGCGCATCGAGAAGGTCATCGACGAGGGCGCCACGGGCGTCGAAGACGAAGACCGTCTGCGCGACCTGGCCTACCTGTCGATGGCCCGCACCTACTACTCGGCGTCGATCAAGCTCGACCCCGAGAGCAACACCCCGCAGGTGGACGAGAAGAAGCTCAGCGCCGCGGTGAAGTACTGGAACCAGATCGAGCCGGCGAGCGAGTACTGGCTCGACGCGCTGTTCGAGCAGTCGTGGGCGTACTTCATGGCCGGCGACTACCCCCACGCGCTCGGAAACATCCACACCATCCAGTCGCCGTACTTCCCCAACTCGTTTTACCCCGAGGCGGAGGTGCTCAAGGCCGTCATCTACTTCGCGAACTGCAACTACGAGGGCGCGACCATCGTGGTCGCGCGCTTCAACAAGAAGTACGTGCCGATTCGCGACGAGCTCGAGAAGGTGCTCAAGCGCTTCAAGGGCGAGAACCAGGAAGAGCCGTTCTTCAAGTTCCTGAAGGAAGTGCGCGAGGGCAAGGCCAACCTCGACTCGAAGATCAAGCCGATCGTCGAGAACGCCCTCTCCGATCGTCAGCTGATCCGCAACCTGGAGTACGTGCGCGTCCTGGACGACGAGATGGACCGCTTCCGGAAGTCGCCGCCAGCTTTCCGCGGCTCGGCCGTCGGAAAGCAGGTCGAAGACTCACTGAAGATCGCCCGCGACCTGGCGATTCGCCAGGCGGGCGAGCTCGCGATGCTCCGCTACCAGCGGAACGTCGACGAGCTGAACGAGCATCTGCGCAACGGTGAGAAGATCTTGATCGACATCACCGCGGCCCAGCGCAACCTGCTCGACGAGAAGATCAGCAAGGGCCAGGTCAGCAAGGCCGAAGCAAAAATCTATGGCGTCGTCAAACCGGACGAGGAGCACGTTCTGTGGCCCTTCGACGGTGAGTATTGGCGCGACGAGCTCGGCTTCTACCGTCAGGTGGTCGAGTCGGCATGTGGGAGGTAACGAAGATGAAGTCCCTCAAAGCGTTGTCCGTACTGTCGGCACTGCTGGGTGCGCTGATCGCGTGTCCGGCGACGTCGGCGGCCGCCGACGATCTGTCCAGCTCCTGCGTGGGCGCCGAAGCCAAGAAGCACCTGAGCGAGTGCCCCGGCGGGCCGAGCAAGTTCCAGGTCGGCGGCAAGCGCCCCGCCGCGTTCAAGAGCGCGCCACCTCCCCGCGAGCGCAAGGACGCGAGCAACAAGAAGCCCACCAACCCCACCGAGGCGATGGCGGCCGGCCAGCGCGACACCCGCAAGAACCGGCTCGAGGCGCGATCGCGTGCGCTGCTCATCACCGAGATCCAGGGCCTCGAGCGGCTCTACAAGACCACCCCGAAGAAGTCGGCGGACCGTCCGCAGCTGATCCGGCGCATGGCGGAAGGCTACGTCGAGCTCGAGAGCGCCGCGCTCCGCGACAAGACCAAGGGCGACATTGCCGCGCAGGATCTGAAGAAGAAGAACCCGAGCGGCGCGGCCAAGGCGCGCAGCGACGCGGCGGCCGCGAAGAAGATCGTCGAGGCCGCCCGCAAGAGCGCCATCAAGTACTACACCTTGATGAAGACGGCGTACCCGAACTACTCGAAGCTCGACGAGGTGCTCTACTACCTCGCGTACGAGCACGAGCAGGCGGGGGACCTGGCCAACGCGCGCAAGGTCTACTTCGAGCTGATCGAGAAGGCCCCCAAGTCGCCCTACATCCCCAACGCCTACCTGGCGTTCGGCGAGCTGTTCTTCCAGGACGCACAGGGCGACCCCAGCAAGTGGGACCTGGCGGCCGCGGCGTACAAAGAGGTGATCAAGTACCCCGCGCCCGAGAACAAGGTCTACGGCTTTGCCCGGTACAAGCTCGGGTACGTCCACTGGAACAAGGGCGAGTACACCGACGCGATGAACGAGTTCAAGAAGGTCATCGAGTACGGCGACCAGTACGCGGCGCTTCCGAACGCCACGCAGCTCGCCAAGAGCGCCCGTCGTGACCTGATCCCGGTCTACGCCGCCAGCGGCCAGCCGGATCGCGCGTTCAACTTCTTCAAGCCGCTGTCGGGGGACAAGGGCGGCGAGCAGGCCAAGACCCTCGACATGCTGAACGAGCTGGGTCTCGCCTACCTCGACACCGGCAAGTACAAGGAGGGCATCGCCCTCTATCGCGACCTGATGAGCCGCGACAAGGGTCCGAAGAGCTGCCACTACCAGACCCAGATCACGGTGGCCACGCAGGCGATGAAGGCGTCCGACAAGGACGGCATCAAGAAAGAGCTCGAGACGCAGCTCGCGATGCGCAACTCGTTCGCCAAGGAAGGTCACCCCGCCGACAAGAAGCTGGAGTGCGCGAACCGCACCGCCGAGCTCTTGGCGGAAAGCGCCATGGCTTGGCACCTCGAGGCCGTGGGCTCCGGCGGCGTGCGCGGCACGGGTGACAAGAAGACGATGGACCTCGCGGCGTACCTCTACAAGAAGGTCGCCGAGAACTTCAATCGCGACGAGTTCAACAAGTTCGAGTTCCCGCGCATCGTGAAGAGCGACTGGCCCTCGCTCTACAAGATCAAGTACGCCATGGCCGACCTCCTCTACTTCCAGCAGCGCTGGGAGGAGTGCGGGCCGGCGTTCGACTCGGTGGTGGCCGAGGACCCGAAGGGCGAGAGCGCGGCCGAGGCCGCCTACGCCTCGGTGCTCTGCTACCAGAAGATGTACGACGCCATGTACAAGGGCCAGGCCGACCGCAAGGGCAAGGGCCTCGGCCCGTCCGGCGCCGATGCCAAGGACCGCGAGGCCAAGAAGGGCGAGTGGGAGAAGTTCAAGCCGAAGGAGTTCACCAGCCTCCAGAAGGGCATGATCCAGGCCTTCAACCGTTACGTCTGCTACATCACGCCGGCCAAGGGCGACAAGACTGCTGAGGACCAGTACGTCGAGGTCAAGTTCGCCCGCGCCCGTACCTATTACGAGGCCCAGCATTGGGAGGAAGCGGCGCTGGCGTTCCGGGACGTCGCGCTCAACCACTCGAGCCACGACTCGGGCATCTACGCGGCCAACCTCTACCTCGAGACCTTGAACGTCCTGGGCGGGCGCGCCGAGCCGCCTCGGCCCACGTGCTTCGACGACATGGGCAAGGACGTCCCGTCGTTCCTCAAGCTCTACTGCGAGGGCAAGAAGTACGACGACAACAAGGACAACTGCGAGCTCCTGACCCGCATCCAGTTCGACATCCAGCGCCTTCGTGCGCAGAAGACGGTCGAGCTCGCGGACAGCCAGCTCGAGAAGAACAACACGAAGGAAGCCGTCGACAACTACAAGAAGGGTGCAGACATGTACCTGGAGATGTGGCGCGGCTACTGCGAAGGCCCGATGAGCAAGGGCGAGAAGCCCAAGCAGTGCGAGAAGGCGAGCGAAATCGTCTACAACATGGCCCGCGCGTACCAGGCCGGTCGCCTGCTCGCGAAGTCGATTCAGTCACGCTTGATCTTGCTCGACCCCAAGTACGGGATGGAAAAGAGCGATCTGGCGCAGAAGGCCACCTACGAGATCGGCGGCAACTACCAGGCCATCGCCGTCTACGACCGCGCCGCCGACTTCTTCGAGCGCTACGTCGAGCAGACCTGCGGCAAGCTGAAGAAGTGCGGCGAAGACGCCGACAAGGCGCTCAGCGACGCGGCGGTTCTTCGCCTCGGTCTCGGGCAGGACGACAAGGCCATCGACGACGCCGACAAGTTCAACCGCTACTTCGGCACCAAGAAGCCGGAGCAGGTCGCCCAGCTCGGCTTCGCCATCGCCGCGCACTACGGCGAGAAGAAGGACTGGGGCAACGTGGCCAAGCGGCTCGGCGGCGCCATGCGCCAGATCGACGCCAAGGCGACGCTCGACGTACGGGTCCAAGCCCATGCGCTGATGGGTCGTGCCTTGAAAGAGTCCAAGAAGAACGCCGCCAACGAGTACGGCGCGGTGGTCAAGCTCTGGGCGGAGCCGTCCAAGGCCGTGGCCGAGATCGAGAAGGGCGAAGGCGACAAGCAGCGCCGCCTCGGCCGTGCGCTCGAAGCCGTGGGCGAGTCGCTCTTCTACTTCGCCGAGCAGAAGAAGGCGAAGGTCGACGCAGTGAAGTTCCCCGCCTTCCAGGGCCCCGCGACCAAGGACGAGGTGCTCAAGCACATCAACGTCAAGGTCAAGGACTGGATCGGCAAGAAGAAGCCGCTGATCGACGAGGCGACCAAGGAATACAAGAAGATCGTCGATCTGCAGCCGGTGCCGCCGCCGCGCTGGGTGATCGCGGCCGGCTCGCAGGTCGGCAACATGTGGGGCACCTTCGTGGACGAGTTCCGCGCGGCCCCCATCCCCGACTCGATCAAGAAGGACTACGAGCTCCGCACCGCGTACTACGGCGCTCTCGACGACGCCTCCGAGCCGCAGAAGAAGGTGGCCCGCGGCGCCTTCGAGACCTGCCTCGGTTACTCGGTCAAGCACCAGTACTTCGACGAGTTCAGCCGTGAGTGCGAGAAGTGGCTCGCGAAGACCTACAAGACCGAATACCACCTGATCGACGAGTTCCGCGGGGCACCGACCCGCGTGAACAGCGTGTTGAACGAGCAGGCGTTCCCGCTGCGCATCGGCGGCGAGCCGTTGGTCACGGTGGCTCCGCCGCCCGAGCCGCCGGCCCCGAAGAAGGCCGCGGAAGAGCCCAAGAAGGATGAGAAGAAGGGCGGGAAGAAGTGATGAGCGCCAGGGAGAACATGAAGATGCGCATCACCATGGTGGCCGCGGCGGCTCTGATGCTGGGCGCGGTGGGTTGTGGCGGCGGCGCCGGCAGCGGCAAGGGCGCGCTCTCGCCGGGCGACGACAGCGGCAAGAAGAGCCTGGGGAAGACGGCGGTGTCCAAAGAGGCTGCCGCCGGCTTCGACCGGGCGCTCGACGCCTTCGCCGAGCGCGACAAGAAGGGCGACTGGGCGGAGTCGAGCTGTTCGGCGGTCGCCGATCAGTTCATCGCCGCCAGCAAGGCGCAGCAGTCGGCGGCCTGGAAGCCGCTGCCCCAGGCGCTGTACAACGCCGGCCTCGCGTACCAGCGCTGTGACAAGGACTCCGAGGCGCGCGCCCAGTTCCAGGCGGCGGCCAGCGCCGACGCGGGCTTCCACCGCGCGAAGGCCCAGCTGGCCTTGTACGACTTCGAGAAGAGCAAGAACCTCGAAGGCACCATCAGCACGCTCGATCAGATCATCCGCGACGCGAAGTTCCAGAACGTCGAGGCGCTGGTCAGCCTCGCGGCGCTCCAGCTCGAGCGCAACGGCGAGTCGTCGGATCAAGACGGCAAGAACGACATGGAGCGCGCGAAGAAGAACCTGCAGCGCGCGCTGGCCATCGACGACTCGTACATGGCGGCCTTCAACCAGCTCGCGATCTTCTACCTCGAGCAGGCCAAGGCCAAGGCCGACGCCGAGGCCGCCAAGGCAGGGCGCAAGCGCCGCGGCCTGGTGGCCGCCAGCAGCAAGGCGAAGGACGTCAACTCGCAGCAGCTGGACCTCGCGGCGCTCGTCGCCTCGCAGGGCGTGCGCAAGAACCCGAACTACGCGCCGCTCCACAACACCGCCGGCTTGATCCAGGTCGAGCTCAGGAACTTCAACGGCGCCGTGAAGAGCTTCGCGGCGGCCCGGCGGCTCGACCCGAAGTTCTTCGAGGCGCACATGAACTACGCGGCGGTGAACCTGGGCTTCCGCGGCTTCGAAGAGGCCGAGAAGGCGTACCGCGACGCGATCAAGATCAAGCCCAAGGAGTACGAGGCGCACCTCGGGCTCGCGCTGGCGATCCGCGGCCAGATCAAGCTGGGCGACAACTCGGCCGTGCAGAAGGCGCAAGCAGCGCTCGACGAGGCCAAGAAGATCGACGGCAGCCGGGCCGAAACCTACTACAACGAGGCCATCTTGACTCAGGAGTACCGCACCAAGGGCTCCGAGAAAGAGGCGGTCCCGATGTTCGAGAAGGCCGCTGCCACCTACAAGCAGTTCATCCAGAAGGCCGGCAGCGCGCCGGAGTTCGCCGACGCCGTGAAGCGCGCAAAAGAGCGCGCGCAGGACGCCGAGGACACGGTCAAGTTCATCAAGGAGGGCGAGGCGGCCAAGAACGCTCCGCCCCCGCCCCCGCCCCCGGCCACGCCGGACGCCAGCGGCGGCGGGGCCCCGCCGCCTCCGCCAGCTGGTGGCAAGAAGTGATCGACCCCCCGCGGGGACTGCGGCTCGCCGTGCAGGGGACCCTGCGCGGGCGGGCCGCCGCCCTGTTGGGACCTGATTCGCGCAACGTTGGAACTTCGGCCGGGGAGGGGTGTCTGTCTCCTCCGTGGTGCTCAGCAGAGCCCAAACCCACACCGAAGCGCGGTCGGCCCCCGCGAAGCCATTGACGTCGACTCACGGGCCGAAGTACAATCACACTGTAATATCGTCGGAATTTTCTGAGGAGGCTGGAAAAATGGCTCGCTCAATTCGGGTTGGTTTTGCGGCGGCTCTCGCGATCGCGGCGTTCGTGGCGACCCCTTCGGTCTTTGCCCAGGGCAAGGCGAAGGCGAAAGAGGCCAAGAGCGACGATGGGTATGGCTATACGTTCGACGACGATCCGCTGAATGCTGGCGGGTTCGGGCCGAGCGATGCGACCATTCGCGTTCGTCCCCGCGCGGCGCGCACCACGCTGATCCGTCCGCGCACCTCGTTCGTGCCGGAAATGTTGAAGTCCGTCGAGAACATTTGAACCTGATCAGGTGTCGAGTCGAAACAGGCTCGGGCTGACCGGGACAACCAGGGAACCAGAACCATGGCAAAGGCTGTACTCACGTTCGCGCTCTACCAAGGGGATGTACTGCAGCGTCGCGAGACCATCGCGCAGGACATCGTCAAGGTCGGGAAGGATCCGAAGAGCCATCTGCGGGTCGACGACGAGCTCGCTTCGCGGATGCACGCGGTGATCGAGGTGGGAAGTCCGGAGGACGTCACCCTCATCGATCTGGGCAACGAGCCGGGGACCATGGTCAACGGGGCTCGCGTGAACAAGTGCAAGCTCCATGTCGGTGACCAGGTTCAGGTCGGCGGCACGAAGATCGTGCTCGAGCGCGCAGAGCCTGCGGGCGCCGAGATGGAGGCCGCGGCAGCCGTTCCGGCGCCGGCCATGGCCGCTCCGCCCCCCGCCGGTCCGTTCGGCGGTGCGAATCCGTTCGGTGGTTCGAACCCCTTCGCTGCCGCAGCGGCGTCGAGCCCCTTCGCGGTCGGTGCTGCGAACCCGTTCGAGGTCGGCGCGGCGGCGCTCAACCCGTTTGCGGCGGGCGCGCAGCAGCAGGCGCGGGTCGAGGCGATGCGCGTTCCCGACGATGCGCCGCCCGGGACGTACACCTACACCTTGATCAAGAGCGGCCCCGACGTGCCGGCGGAAGAGGTCGAGGTTCCGCACCTCCAGTCGGTCGAGGTGATGGTGATGTGGGGCACGAACGTGCTGCACGTTTCGCACCTGACGCCTCCGCGCACGTTCTACGTGGGTGAAGAGCAGAGCAAGAACTTCGGCTGCGACTTCTTCATCCCGGCCGAGAAGCTCGGGACGACGCGCATGCCGGTCGTCGTCGGTGATCGCGCGTCTCTCGCGGTCGTGATCCCGCCTGGCGCCAAGGGGCACATCGAGATCCCGGGCCAGCCCCGCATGACGCTGGACGAGGCTCGCGCCAAGGCGCAGCCCAGTGCCGAGGTGAGCGGCGGACACCAGTTCCCGCTGCCGGGCGGTGCGCGCGCGCGGATCGAGCTCGATCAGTTCGTGTTCCAGGTCGCCGCGGTCAACGCCGGCAAGCCGATCAAGCACGGCGTGGGTGCGGGCGTGGACTGGACGGTGGCCGTGTACTTCGCGCTCTCGTTCCTGGCGCACGCGGGTCTGATCGCCGCGATGGCCTTCTTCGTGCCGCCGCTCGGGCTGACGGACGACGAAGGCATCGACAAGGACCAGCTCTATCTCATCCAGCAGTACCTGAAGAGCGCTGCCGAGCGCGAGATGGAGGAGAAGGAGACCGAGCAGGTCACCGAGGACAAGGCCGACAACAAGGAAGGCGGCACTGGTACACGAGCCAAGGGTGAAGAAGGCTCGATGGGTAACCCGACCTCCAAGGCCACCAACAAGCGCTACGCGGTGCAGGGGCCGAAGGACAACCCCGATCCTCACATTGCGCGCCAGGCCGCGCTCCGTGAGGCTCAAGAGTTCGGCATGATCGGGCTTCTGAACACCGGCGCTGCCGGTGATCCGAACGCGCCGACCGCACCCTGGGGGCGTGACACGTCCCTCGGCCAGGACGACATGTCGGCCCGCGGCAACATGTGGGGCGACGAGATCGGCGACGCCTTCGGCGCGGGCGGCCTCGGCCTGTCGGGCATCGGCGAGGGCGGTGGCGGTCGCGGCGAGGGCATCGGCCTCGGCTCGATCGGCACGCTGGGTCACGGCGCCGGCACTGGAACCGGGCAGGGCTTCGGCTCCGGTCACGGCCGCCTGGGCGGGTCCCACGCAACTCGTGCGCCGAAGGTGCGCATGGGTGCCACGACCGTCAGCGGCCGCCTGCCG
Organism: Myxococcales bacterium; assembly: GCA_016191785.1. Classification (GTDB taxonomy): domain Bacteria; phylum Myxococcota_A; class Polyangia; order Polyangiales; family Polyangiaceae; genus JADJKB01. The sequence continues at coordinate 90,026 of JACPVJ010000117.1, forward strand.
CCCGAGGTCATCCAGCGCATCGTCCGCCAGAACTACGGCCGGTTCCGCATGTGCTACGAGCAGGGCCTTTCCCGTAACCCGAACCTCGAAGGGCGCGTGCAGGTCCGGTTCGTGATCGGGCGCGACGGGTCGGTGTCGAACGTGTCCAACGGTGGCTCGGACATCCCGGACAGCGGCGTGGTCGGGTGCGTGATCAGCGCTTACTACGGCCTCTCCTTCCCGCAGCCGGAGGGTGGCATCGTCACGGTGGTCTACCCCATCATGTTCAGCCCGGGCTGAGGCTCGAGCCCGAACGGGCGAACCCGAGGCGCGCTTCCGAAAGGGGGCGCGCCTTTCGCTTTTGGGGGTGCCTCGATCTCCGACGCCAGTCGACGCGCGGGCGGGGCTCCAGGCCGCCCGGGACGGGTTGGCGGTGCCCGTCGGCGCGCGCCTGCCCGGGGAGGTCGGGCACCGAAAACTTGAAGGAATCTCGCTTAGATCCTGGCACGAACCGCCTTTACTTCGTTCCCCCCGTCTGCCTATGCTCGGTTCCGCCGCTTTTGCTGGCGGACATGCCTCAGGCGTCTTGGGGCAGGGGCTCGTCCCACTCGGGCGGGACCTGGGCTCGGGCTATCGACAGGGTGAGCTCACGATGAATATCGCAAGTGTTTCGAAGGCTACGTTCCTCGGCGCCGTGATTTTGGCTGCATCCGCGTGCAGCCGCGATCACATCGAGGCGATCAATCTGGCGAACGAAGGGGACCAGGCGATCAAGGTCAACACCGAGGGCGCGATCGCCAAGTACGAGCAGGCCATCCAGCTCGATCCGACCAACCACAAGATCATGTGGAAGTTGTCGAAGGCCTACGAGAAGAAAGAGGACTGGGACAAGATGGCCTCGACGCTGTCGCGCGCAGCGCAGGTCGCGCCCACGTTCGCCAACTACTATTACAAGCGCGGGTACGCGCTGGTGAAGATGGCCGAGGCGGGAAACCCGGACAAGTACGAGGAGGCGAAAGAGCCCCTCAAGAAGTGTGTCGAGAAGGACCCGGGCATGGCCGAGTGCTACCACTTCCTCGGGGAGGCGAGCCTGTGGACCAACGACGAGCAAGGGGCGCTCGACAACTACACCAAGGCGATCGAGCACGACTCGATCACTCCCTACTTCTACCCGCCGCTCGCGGAGTTGCTGATCACCATGCGCTTCTACAAGGAAGCGGAGGGCGTGCTGAAAGAGGGCACGCGGGTCATCCCGCCGGGTGAGAAGAACAACAACCACCTGTACGGCATGTACGTGCTCCGCTTCCAGGTCGCTCAGGCCTCGAACGACAAGGCGGGGATGGTCGCCGCCATGGAGAAGGCGGAGGAAGTGGCGGGGGACTCCCACCCCGAGATCTCGTTCAACCTCGGCAGCACCTACGCGGTGATGGAGCCGCCGCAGAAGGAAAAAGCCGTCCGCTTGCTGAGCTCGTTCGTCAAGCGCGCGTGCCGCAGCGCCCAGGCGACGAAGTACAAAGAGCAGTGTGAGACCAGCAACACGCTCATCCAGAAGCTCGGCGGGAAGGTCAACTGACCTTGCGCATTCCACGCCGGACCGAACGCCGAGAGGCTTGTTCCGTCGGGCTCACCAGGGCCGGGGCGACAGTGTTTGATTTCGATGTGTCGAAGAAGTGCAGCCGCGAGCGCGGGGCAACGCCCGTGACCTCGGCTGTACCAGCGCGTCATTTGTCCGAGGAAGCATGGATCTAGAGCAGCGTCTGAACCACCTCGAGCGTCACCACGACTGGGCGGGCCTCGCCGAAGCGCTCGAGCAAGCCATCGCGGGCGCGCAGGACCCCGCCGTGAAAGCGGAGCTCCATCTCCGCCTCGGGCGCCTGCAGCAGTCGCAGTTCTTGCAGAGCGTGAAGGCGCTGAAGCACTTCCAGGACGCCTTCAAGCTGAACCCGGCGCTGGGTGAGGCGCTGGCGGATGCGCGGCGCATCTACTGGGAGCTGGGCAAGCTGAACATGGTTCAGAAGCTGCTCGAGCTGCAGATCAAGAACACGAACGAGGCGCAGGCCGCTTCGCTCTACCGCGAGCTCGGGGACGTCTTGTGTGACCTGGGCGACTACGAGCGCGCGGCCGACGCCTACGCGCGCGCCATGAGCGACGGCCAGAGCGGCGAGGTGGGGCAACTGCTCGACGACGTGATGGTCGGCACCGAAGACTGGCAAGAGCGCATCGGCGTCGTGCTGCGAGCCGCGCACGAGAGCGAGTCGGCTGAGGGCAAGGCAGAGGCCTTGCTGCGGGCGGCACGCATCGCGCGCCGCTACGCGCCCGACGAGGTCGAGGGCATTCTGGGTCGCGCGTATTCGTCCGACCCTGCCAGCGTGGTGGTGTCGGCGTTGTACGAAGGCCTATTGGTCGACGCCAGCCGCGGGGACTCGGTGACTGCGATGCAGCGCCAGGTGCTCGAGAGCGTCGCCGATCCGAAGGTCCGAGCCGATCTGGCGTTCCGCTTCGGGGCTCGCTGGGCGCTGCGTCACCAGAATTTCGAAGCCGCGGCGCCCTTGCTGGACGAGGCCTTGAGCCTCGACCCGGGGCACGAAGCCGCGTTCGCTTTCTATCGCGACGTCTACGGCACTCGCGACGGGCAGTGGGCGCAGGTGGCGGCCAAGGCCGAAGAGCTCGCCGGCCGGGCGGATGGCGCGCAAGACCGCGCGTTTCTTCTGGCGCAGGCCGGGCTCGTGATCTGGCGCGAGGTCGGCGACCTGATCAAGGCGCGTAGCTGCTTCGAGCGGCTGGCCGCGGTCGATCCCGAGCATCCCGCGGTTTCGGCGTTCGAAGCGCAGATCGGCGAGAAGCTCGGCGGCGGCGCTCCTCTGCCCGCGGCGGCTGAGGTCAGCCCGGCGCCTCCGGAGGCCGAAGCGCCGGCCGCGAGCCCGGCGCCACCCCCGGCGGCACCGGCGGCGGCGCCCGCCCCCGCAGCGTCCGCGCCCGCGGGCGGCGACGAGGCGAAGATCGCCCAGCTTCGCGCGCAGCTCGAGGAGCAAGAGGCCGGCAAGAAGTTCCACGAGTACGTCAAGACGCTGGTCGCGCTCGGCGACGAGGTCACCGACCCCGCCGAGCGCGTCGAGCTCTTCCTGAGGGCCGCGGACCTGTACGTGAACAAGTTCGCCAATCAGGCCGAGGCCGTGCGCACCTACGAGCGCGTGCTCGAGGTCGAGCCGGCGAACCCTGCTGCGATCGACTACCTGCGGCAGATGTACGAGAAGCGTCGCGACTGGGAGAAGCTGATCCAGCTCAAGACGAACGAAGCCAACCAGTACGAGGCCGGCCCCGTCCGCAGCGCCGCGTTCAAAGAGATCGCGCAGCTCGCCACCGAGCGCGTGAAGAAGCCCGAGGTGTGCATCGACCTCTGGGCCGTGGTCCTCGAGAACGACGCCGAGGACGCCGACGCCATCGAAGCCTTGGCCCAGCTCTACGAGCGGGCGCGCGACTACGACAAGCTCGCCGACGTGCTCGAGAAGCAGGCGCAGATCACCTACGAGACCAGCGCGAAGATCAACGTCCTGAACAAGCTGGGTCAGGTCGTGGGCGATCGGCTCAAGGACGACGTCCGGGCCGTCGAGGCGTATCGCCAGCTCCTCACCCTGCAGCCCGACGATCGCCGCGCTCAAGAGCAGCTCAAGAAGCGCTACGTCACCCTCGGGCGCTGGGACGACCTCGAGGTGTTCTACGCCGAGAGCGGCAAGTGGGACGAGTTCATCCGGGTTCTCGAGACCAACGAGACCAAGGCCGAGACCAACGAGCAGCGCATCGGCATGCTCCTCAAGATCGCCGAGCTCTGGATGACCCAGAAGGGGAAGCCCGATCGGTCGGCCAAGGCCTACGAGAAGGTGCTCAGCATCGAGCCGACTCACCTGGCGGCGGCCGAGCGGCTGATCCCGGTCTACACCCAAGCGAACAACCCGAAGGGCCTGTCCGCTGCCATCGAGGTCAAGCTCGGTCACGTCGAGGACACCGACGAGCGCCTGGCTCTGTTGCGCGAGGTGGCGGCGCTCTACGAGACGCGAATCAACGACAAGGCCAAGGCCTTCGAGCGGTTCCTGTCTGCCTTCGAGCTCTCGCCGCACGACGAGCAGAGCCAGAGCGACGTCGAGCGCGCGGCCCACCAGACCGGGCGCTGGGACGAGGTGGTCGCGGCCTACCGCGCCGCCGAAGACCGCGCCGACGAGAGCGGGGACGGCGCCGCCGCGAACGTGCTCCGGCTCCGGCTCGGCCGGATCTTGGTCGACGAGGTCGGTCGCGTCGACGACGCACTGACCGAATACCGCGCGGTGTACGAGAGCGAGCCCGAGAACGCCGTGGCGCTCGAGGCGCTCGAGAAGCTCTATCGCCAGACCGAGCGCTGGAAGGACCTCCTCGAGGTCTACGCCAAGAAGCGCGAGCTCGCCTACGACACCGAGTCGCGCAAGCCCATCCTCTACGAGATTGCCCGGCTCCACGAGACACAGCTCGGCGACGCGTCTTCGGCCATCTCGACCTACCAGGCCGTGCTCGAGGACGACCCGGCCGACGCCGTGGCGCTCGAGGCCCTCGACCGCCTCTATCGCGAGACCTCGGCGTGGGAGTCGTACGCCGACGTGCTTCGGCGGCGCATCGAGCTCGAAGCCACCGAGCAGCAGCTGGTCGACCTCAAGTTCCGACTGGCGCAGACGCTCCATCGGCACCTCGGTGACTCCGGCAGCGCGCTGACCAACTATCGCGAGATCCTGTTCATCAACCAGGATCACGAGGGCGCGCGCCTGGCCTTGGAAGAGATGATGGGCGAAGAGGAGCAGCGCGCGGAAGCGGCGGCGATCCTCGAGACCATCTACGAGGCGCGCGAAGACTGGGAGAAGCTGGTCGGCGCCCTTGAAATCCTGGCGGCGGCCGACGCCGACCCCGAGCGGCGCGTCGCGCTGCTGCGAAAGATCGCGTCGGTCGCGGCGAACCAGCTGCGGGCGCTCGACCGCGCAATTGACGCTCAGGCCCGGGCGCTGAAGCAAGACCCGGCGCTCTCCGACACCCGCTTCGAGCTCGAGCAGCTCGCCGAGCAGTCGGGCGCGTGGAACGACGTGATCCGCATCTACCAGGACGTCGCCGCCGGCCTCGACGACGCCGCGCTCGCCCGCGACTACTGGATGCGTCTGGCGTCGATCCAAGAGCAGCTGCAGCTCGTGGCCGACGCGGCACAGAGCTACGACAAGGTGCTCGCCCTGGATCCGGGGGACGCCGAGGCGCTGGCCGCGATGGACGCGCTCTACCGCGGTACCGGACACTGGGACGACCTGGTCACGGTGTTCCGTCGTCGCATCGAGCTCGCCCAGGACGGCGCCGAGCGCGAGGGGCTCTACGCGCAGATGGCGCAGGTCTACGAAGAGAAGCTCGGCCGGCCCTCGGAGGCCATCGCGGCCTACCGCGAGGTGCTCGCGCTCGACCCCGCGAGCGGCGTGGCGCTGGCGGCGCTCGACGGCCTCTTCACCCGTCAGAGCATGTGGCCCGAGCTGGCCGAGAACCTCGAGACGCAGCTCAGCTTGGCGGACGACGACGCGACCCAGCTGTCGCTCATGCTGCGCCTGGCGTCGCTGCGCGAGACGCGAATGAACGACGTCGAGGCCGCGATCGAGGGCTACCGCCAGGTGCTCGAGCGCGAGCCGACCAGTGAAGCCGCGATCGCGGCGCTCGAGCGGTTGGGCCAGGCGGCGGAGCACGAGCTCTCGATCGCCGAGATCCTCGAACCGCTCTATCGCCAGCAGGGCGATTTCCAGAAGCTGATCGGCGTGCACGAGGTGCAGGTTCGTCGCGCCGAAGACGCGTCGCGCAAGGTCGAGCTGCTCCACCAGATCGCTTCTCTGCATGAAGACGCCGCCGGCGACCTGAACGCGGCCTTCGACACCATGGCCCGCGCCCTGGCGGCCGACCCCTCCCACGAAGAGACGCAGGGCGGCATCGATCGCGTGGCCCGCGCCACCGGGCGTTTCCAGGATCTGGCGCAGGTCTACGAGCGCCTCGCGCAAGAGCAGAGCGACCCCGAGCTCTCGAGCCAGCTCTACACCTTCGCCGCGCGGGTCTTCGAGAACGACGTCGGCAACGTGGATCGGGCCATCGAGCTCTACCGACAGGTCCTGAAGATCGACGCGATGAACCTGGCGGCAGCCGAGTCGTTGCAGACGCTCTTCCAGTCCACCGAGCGCTATGCCGACATGGCGCTGATCCTCCAGCGCAAGGCCACCATCCTCGAGGACGCCGAGGACCAAAAGGCCGCCCTCTATCAGGCAGCCGGCATCGAAGAAGAGGTGCTCGAGCGCAAAGAGGCCGCAATCAACGTCTACCTGAAGGTCCTGGAGATCGATCCCGAGGACCTGAAGAGCATCGACGCACTGATCAACCTCTACCTGGGGCTCTCGCGCTGGGAAGAGCTGCTTGGCGTGTACGCCAAGAAGGTCGATCTGGTGATCGACACCGACGAAAAGAAGATGATCTTCTACCAGGTCGGTGCGGTCTACGAGCGCGAGCTCGCGGACGTGAGCCGCGCCATCGACACCTACCAGAAGGTGCTCGAGCTCGATCCCGACGACCTCACGGCGCTCGGCCGACTGGACGTGCTCTACCAGACGGCTCAGAACTGGCCCGAGCTGCTCAGCGTGCTGCAGCACGAGGCGGAGCTCACGCAGGACCCGGCGGAGGCCGTCAGCTTCCAGTATCGCATCGCGGAGCTGTTCGAGAGGCACCTGTCCGACGTCGAGCGCGCGGTCGAGCTCTACCGCGACATCCTGGGGATCCAGTCGGATCACCAACCCACGCTGGCGGCACTCGAAGGCATCAAGGACGGCGACCGAGCGGCGCTGGCCGCGGCCGGCGTGCTCGAGCCGGTGTACGACGCCTTGAGCGAGTGGCAGCGCCTGGTCAGCGTGCTCGAAGTCCAGGTGCGCCACGCCGAGGACGCCTTCGGCAAGGTCGAGCTGCTCCATCGCATCGCTCGCCTCTACGAAGAGAGCCTGGCCGATCCGCACAGCGCGTTTTCGACCTATGCCCGTGCCGTGCAGGCGGACTCGCAGAACGAAGAGTCGCTCGCCTCGCTCGAACGCCTGGCCAACCTGATCGAGAAGTGGCCGGCCGTGGCCGAGCTGTACGACGCCGAGCTGGAAAAGCTGGGCGAGCAGCCGGAGCGCGTGGTCGAGCTGGGGCTGCGCGTGGCGCAGGTCTACGAAGTGCAGCTCGAGAGCCTGGACAACGCCGTCGCCCGCTATCGCCGGGTGCTCGAGGCCGACCCCGAGAACCAGAGCGCGGTGCGCGCCCTCGACCGCCTGTTCACCCAGGCCGAGCGTTGGGTCGAGCTGACCGAGGTGCTCAAGCGTGAGGCCGACATCGGGCAGAGCCCCGACGAGATCCTCGAGTTCAAGTACCGCCTGGGGCAGGTCTACCAGCTTCGTCTCGGCGATCTGGACCGAGCCATCGAGGCCTATCGCGAAGTGATCAACGCCGCGCCCGAGAACGGCGACACGCTGGCCGCGCTCGAGGGGCTGTTCGAGTCCGGCGTGAAGCAGCTCGAGGTCGCGGAGATCCTCGAGCCGCTCTACCAGCAGGCGGGCGAGTGGGAGAAGCTGATCCGCGTGCGCGAGGCCGAGCTCGCCCACATCACCGACGCCGACCAGCGGATCGCCATGCACCACCGCATCGCGGAGGACGCGGAAGAGCGCCTGATGGATCCTGTCCGTGCCTTCGAGGTGCACGTGCGCGCCCTGAAGGAGCGGCCGCTCGAAGAGCGAACCGGTGAAGAGGTCGAGCGCCTGGCCGCGATGATCGACGGCGGCTGGGAGCAGCTGGCGAACGCGTACGCGGACGTGCTCGGTATCGAGGGCAACGACGCAGGGACGCAGGCCGCCGTCGGCAAGCGATTGGCGCGAGTGTTCGAGGAAGAGCTCGCGGACGTCGCCAAGGCCGAAGAGACCTACCGCTACGTGCTGACGGTGGTCCCGTCGGAGGTCGATGCGCTCGCCAACCTCGATCGCATCTACACCTTGCTTGAGCAGTGGCCCGAGCTGGCAGGCGTGCTCGAGCAGCGGGCCGAGGCCGCCGAAGAGCCGGCCGACAAGATCGAGCTCAACACCCGCCTGGGACAGGTCTACGAAGAGCAGCTGGGCCAGGTCGACGACGCCGTCCGGGCGTTCCGCCGCATCTTCGATCAGCTCGAGCCTGCCAATGAAGACGCGATTGCGGCCCTGGGGCGCATCTACGAACAGACCGAGCGTTGGGTCGAGCTCGACGGTGTCTACCGTCGCGAGCTCGAGAACGCCTCGGGCGACGTGCAAGAGGCGGAGATCCGCGCCAAGCTCGCGCGCCTCGCCTCGGACCGCCTGGGCAAGGTCGAAGAGGCCATCGAGGGCTGGAAGCGAGTGCTCGATCTTCGGGGTGAGGACCCAGAGGCCCTGTGGGCCCTCGCGGGCCTCTACGAGCAGCAGGGGAAGTGGGCCGAGCTCACCGACATGCTGGAGCGGCACTTCGACATCGCCGAGAGCGACGAAGATCGCGTGAACATCCTGACGCGCCGCGCGCGTCTTTTCTCCGAGCAGCTGGGGCGAGACGACGAGGCGCTCGAGACCTGGCAGCGCGTGCTCGACATCGACTTCTCGAACGTGGCCGCGCTCCGCGCGATCGCCCAGATCTGGCGCGTCCGTCAGGATCCGCGCGAGCTGGTCGCCGCGCTCCACGCGAGCATCGACCGCGCGGCGGCGCTGCTCGACCCGGCCGAGCTGGTCGCCACCTATCGCGAGCTGGGCAAGACCTACGGCCAGGTGCTGGAGCAGCCGTTCGAGTCGGCCGAGGCCTGGCGCAACTTGCTCGAGGTCGATCCCCACGACTTCGAGGCGATGGCCGAGCTCGAGCGGGTGTACCGCGCCGAAGAGCGCTGGCCCGAGGTGGTGGACGTGAAGCTGCGTCGCGCCGAGGCGCTCGAGGAGCCGGCCGAGAAGATCCGTGAGCTCCTGGAGGTCACGCAGATCTGGAAGAAGGAAGTCAACGACTACGACAAGGCGACGCCGGCGTTCGAGCGAGTGCTCGGGATCGACGCCACGCACGACGAGGCCTTCGAGTCACTCGAGCGTCTGCACGGCGCGGCAGAGCGCTGGGAGCAGCTGGTCGAGCTCTACCTCAACCGCCTCGAGACGCGGGAGGAAGTGTCGGAGAAGAACGACCTCTTGCGACGCATCGCCCATGTCTTCGAAGAGAAGCTGGACGACAAGAACCAGGCCTTCGACGCGATGGTCAACGCCTTCGCCGAGGACTACGGCGACGACGAGAGCGTTCGCTACCTCGAGAAGATGGCAGCCGGCACGGGTCGCTGGGGTGAGCTGATCAACACCGCCAACGCCTGGCTCAAAGAAGAGGAAGACGCGCGCAAGAAGATCGACCTCTGCCTGCGCCTGGGCAAGTGGTACGGCGAGGACCTCGGTCACCCCGAGTACGCGCAGCCCTACTACGCGCAGGTCATGCAGCTCGACCCGAACAACGTTCAGGTCTTGCGGCAGATGGCGGCGATCTATCGCCTGGGTGCCCAGTGGCAGAAGATGGGTGAGACCCTCACTCGAGCGCTCGACGTAGCGGTCGCGAACGAGGACAAGAAGGTGATCTTGTGCGACCTCGGCGACCTGCTCGAGAAGCACATGAACCAGGCCGACCAGGGCATCACGTTCTACCGGCGTGCCCTCGACGTCGACCCGCTATTCTTGCCGGCTCTCGAGGCGCTCGAGCGCATCTACGACGAGCGGGGCAATCACGCGGACCTGGTGCAGATCCTCACCAGCAAGGTGAAGGCGCTCACCGACCCCGATCAGATCGCGCAACACAAGATGCGCCTCGGCGGCCTGTACGAAACGGCGCTCGGTGACTTCGAACGTGCCGGCAAGGTGTACCGCGAGGTGCTCGAGCTGGACGGCAGCAGCATCTTTGCGCTGCGGGGGCTCGAGCGCATCTACCAGGCGCTGCAAGACTGGCCCGACATGGTCGACGTGCTCGAGCGCCAGCTCGACGTGGTCGAGACCGAGCGCGAGCGAGTGGACGTGCTGCTCAAGCTGGCGCAGATCCAGGAAGAGCAGTTCCTCAAGGCCGACATCGCGGCCCAGCGGCTGGAGCAAGCGGTCGAGATCGACGCCAGCTGCGAGCCCGCCTACGTCAGCCTCGAGCGCTGCTACCGGCGACTGAAGCAGTGGCTGGACCTGATCAACAGCTACGAGCGCCACATCAGCGAGGCCGCGGATCAGAGCACGAAGATCGAGCTCTATGCGGCGATGGCCGAGGTGTACGCGCAAGAGGTCGGGGACGTCGACCGCGCGATCGACGCCTATCAGAACATCGTCGACCTCGACGACACCAACATCGCGGCGCTCGACGCGCTGTCCAAGCTCTACGAGAAGCAGGGTGACGCGGCACGGGCCATCGAGTCGATGACGCGCGTGGCAGATCTGACCTCGGACGGCACTCAGCGCGTGGAGATGTACTTCCGCATCGGGAAGGCGCTCGACGAGAAGCTGGGCGACCGCGTGCAGGCCCAAGAGCGCTTCGAGATGGCGCTCGACCTCGACCCGACCCACCTGCCCACCTTGGCGGCGCTCCGCATCATCGCCGTCGACGAGCAGGACTGGGATCGCGCGGCACGGTACCTCGAGCAGGAGCAGCTCAACACGCAAGCTCCCCGGGCGCGAGCGAAGCTCTTGGTCGAGCTCGGCAAGCTGCGCGACGAGATGCTGAGCGAGCACGAGCAGGCGGTCTTGGCCTACGAGCTCGCCATGCAGTGCGACCAGGACTGCGAGGAAGCCGCGCTACCGCTGGTGCAGGAGTACAGCAACGTCGGACGGTGGCAGGAAGCCGAGCCGCTGGCGGAGATGCTGGTCAAGAAGAGCAAGAACCGCGAGCGCCACGAGCAGCACATGCTCCAGAAGCTGCTCGGTCGTGTGCACGCTGCGCTCGGCAACCACGACCGCGCGCTGCGCGCCTATCAGACCGCCAACCAGCTCGATCTCACCGACCAAGAGGCGATTCGGGGGATCGCCGACGCCGGCTACGAGCTCAAGGACTGGCCGACGGCCCTCACCAACTATCAGAAGGTGCTGACGGCGCTCGGCGAGGACGACATCGAGGCGCGCACCGACGTCTACTATCGGTTGGGCTGCATCAAGCGGGAGCAGAACCAGGCGAAGCAGGCGATCAACAACTTCGAGAAGGCGCTGGCGCTGAACGGGGAGCACCGGCCGACCCTCGAGGCGTTGATCGAGGTCTACGGGCAGGCCAACGACTGGAAGCAGGTCGCGGCCTACAAGCGGCAGATCCTCGACGGCGTGTACGACGGCGAAGAGCGGTACAACCTTCTCAACGAGATCGGCGACCTCTGGGCCGAGAAGGAGAAGAACGCGGTCAAGGCCATCGAGGCCCTGGAAGAGGCGCAAGAGCTCAAGCCGCAGGATCACGTCCTCTTGCACAAGTTGCTGCAGCTCTACGGCGAGGCCTCCGAGTGGCAGAAGATGATCGACACGCTGCACGCCATCGCCTCGATCGAGGAGAAGCCCGAGCTGAAGAGCCGGTACTTCTACACGATGGCTCAGATCTACCGCGACAAGCTCAACGACCTCGACCGGTCGGTCGAGCTGTTCAACGAGTGCCTCGACCTGAACCCCGGGTACCTGCAGGCGTTCGAGCGCATCAACAAGGTCCTGACGCAGGAGAAGAACTGGAAGCAGCTCGAGCGGTCGTACCGCAAGATGCTCCATCGCATCGCCGGCAAGGGAAACGCGGACCTGGAGCACACCCTCTGGCACCAGCTCGGTCTGATCTATCGCGACCGGCTGCAGCGCTCGGAAGAGTCGATCGAGGCCTTCAAGATGGCCGTGACGATCAAGCCCGAAGACGTGATGCAGCACCAGATCCTGGCTGAGCTCTACGAGGTCAGCGAGCGCTTCGACGAGGCCATCACCTCGCAGCGGAAGATCCTCGAGGCGGATCCGCTGAAGGTGGACCCCTATCGCGCGCTCTACCGCCTGTACCTGCAGAAGCACTCGTACGACGAGGCTTGGTGCATCGCCGCCGCGATGGCCTTCATGAAGAAGATCGACGGCGAAGAGAAGCAGTTCTTCGAGGACTACAAGCCCCAGGGCATGCTCGCGGTGAAGGGCCGCCTGAGCAACGAGCACTGGGTGAAGTTCCTGTTCCACCCGGACGAGAACATCTACGTCTCCAAGGTGATGGAGATGATCGCCCCGGCGGCCCTCCAGGCGAAGATCGCCCAGCTTCAGTCCCAGGGAAAGCTGCCGACCCTCGACAAGCGCTTCAAGCAAGATCCGGCATCCTCGACCGTGACGTTCGCCAAGACCTTCGGCTGGGCGGCTCAGGTGCTGGGGATCCCGTCGCCGGATCTCTACGTCCGGAACGACGTGCCCGGGTCGATCGTGGCGGTGCCCGCGGTGCCGCCGGCGTCGCTGGCGGGTCAGACCGTGCTCACCGGTTTCCAGCCGCAAGAGCTGACCTTCATCTGCGGCAAGCACCTCGCCTACTATCGCGGCGAACATTACATCCGCACGCTCTTCCCGACGCAGGCCGAGCTCACCATCATGCTCTTTGCGGGCGTGATGATCGCGGCGCCCAACACGCCGATGCCGCCGGACCTGCAGCCGCAGATCCGGTCCACGGCGCAAGAGCTGGCGAAGTACATGCAGCCGGTGCAACTCGAGGGCTTGCGCATCGTGGTGAAGAAGTTCATCGACGAGGGCGCGAAGGCCAACATCAAGCGCTGGAACCAGGCGGTGGAGCAGACGGCATGTCGCGCGGGCCTGCTGGTGTGCGCGGATCTCGAGATCGCCAAGAAGATCATCGGCGCCGAGCCGAGCTTGCCGGGTGACCTCACCCCGCAAGAGAAGATCAAGGACCTGCTCCTCTTCAGCGTGAGCGAGAGCTACGCGCAGCTCCGCAAGGCGCTGGGCATCGCGGTCGGCTGAGCATCACGCCGCGCCCCCGGGTCCGCCGACGAGCGAGGGTCCGGGGGCGGGCAAAGCGACGCCGGGGAGCGAGGGTCCGCGGGCAGGGAACGCGGCGATGCGGCAAGGGCCGAGCACCGCGGCTACTTCCCCGGGAGATCGAGGGTGACGCGGGCGCCGGTCGAGAAGGTCCAGTGGGCGCGGGCGTCACCCAGATCACCGGACGAGCGGCTCGAGTAGTAGCCCATGTCGAGCTCGAGATAGGGGCCGAAGCCGACCTTGTCGAAGGCGTACCAGTCGCCGCCCACGGCGAGCCGGAGCCACTCGATGCCCGAGTAGGTCACGTCGGCCCCCACGCCAGAGAGCGTGGTCCTGCGATAGCCGACGCCCGCGAGCATCCAGGGATCGAAGCGCACGCCCTGGACCAGGTGGTACCGGACGAACGCGCCGCCCGCCATGCTGGTGGCTTTGCAGTCGCTGCACGACGAGCCGGGATTGCCCAGGGTGAGGTACTGGCCGAACGCGCCCACCGCCACGGTGCGGCTCAGGCCGTACGAAGCGTCGAGGCCGAATGCCCAACCAGACCCCATCGCGTCGGACTGGGGCGCGTTCGCTTCCAGCGAGCCGAAGGGCACCGCCACGCCGGCCGAAGGGGAGAGCTGAAAGTGACCGCTGAGCGTGTCCGGTGCAGGGACCACCAAGGGCGGCTCGGGGCCGTCGTCCTCGGGGGCTTCGGTGGGCGCACGCTTGGGCTTGGGCTTCTGCCCCTCACCCGGGCTGGGCGCTTCCGCGCCCTCTTCTTCGAGCGTCTCGTCGGGCGGCTCTTGCGCGGCCGCGGCGAGGGGGAACACCCCGAGGGCGGCAGCCGCGAACAGTGGCCAGAACCTCGACATGGGCGCCTTGTTAGCACGGTGGGCGCGGTCCGGGACAGCCCCTTGAGGGAGCGCCGTTTTGCGGCGCATCAGCGCCCAAGCAGATCTTTCACGAGACGCGCAACTGCCGCGTACAACCCGCCGATGACGTCTTGCAGGTGGAGACGAGCATGACGAACGCGCTGGACGAGACGCAAGAGGTCACTGGACAGAGCACCCGAGGGCCGTGGTTCCTCGAGCTGGGATCGGCCGAGGGGACGATCCGAGCGCGGCTCGAGCTGGGGCGACCGTTGGTGCTAGGGGCCGGCGTGACCGCGGACGTCCGGGTTTCGGATCCGACGGTCAGCGGCCAGCACTGCCGTGTCACTGGCACCCCGCACGGGCTGGTGGTGGACGACCTCGGCTCGAAGAACGGAGTGTTCGTCGGGTCGGCGCGCGTCCCACGCGCCGTGCTCGGTGGTCGCACCGGCGTGTTCGTGATCGGGCGCACCACGGTCGTGGCGAAGGCCGTGGAGCCCGACGGTGCAAGAGAGGGGGCCGGCCTTCCCGGGATGGTCGGCTCGTCGGCGGCCATGCTGCACGTCGCCGAGCTCGTGCGACGACACGCGCCGTTGCGCGCGCCCGTGCTGGTGCAGGGGGAATCCGGAACGGGGAAGGACGTCGTCGCCCAGGCCTTGCACCGACTCAGTGGGCGGCCCGGGGCGTACGTTCCGCTCAACGCCGGTGCGTTCACCGAGTCGCTGGCGGACGGCGAGCTGTTCGGTCACCGCCGCGGTGCGTTCACCGGCGCCATTGCCACGCGAGCCGGCGCGTTCGAGCAGGCCCAGCGCGGCACGCTGTTCTTGGACGAGGTTGCGGAGCTGTCGCCCAGCGTTCAGGTCAAGCTTCTGCGCGTCGTCGAGGACGGCGTGGTGCGGCCCGTGGGGGCGACGCAGCCGACGGTGGTCGACGTTCGGGTGGTCTCGGCGACCTGGGCCCCGCTCGACGAATGGGTCAGGGAAGGCCGGTTTCGCGCGGATTTGCTCCATCGCCTGAGCACGGTGGTGATCCAGATCCCGCCGCTCCGACAGCGCAAGAGCGACATCCCCATGCTCTCGCACGCGCTCTTGGCTCGGTACCTCCCGGAGGTCGGTCCCAAGCGTCTGACCAGCAGTGCGGTGGCCAAGCTGGTTGCGCACCCCTGGCCGGGAAACGTACGAGAGCTCGGTGCCGTGCTGTACCGCGCCGCGGTCGACGCCCCGGGCGGTGTCATCGACGCGTGCCACGTCCAACCGCCCAGCGCGCCACCCGGACGGCGGCCGAACGCGCTGTCCGCTGGCGAGGCGCTCGAGCTCTTGCAACGTCATCGAGGGGTCACGGCTGCCGCGGCGCGGGCCGTGGGCGTGCCGCGCTCGACCTTCCGATCGTGGCTTCGGAAGGACCCAGGCCCGACCGGCTGAGCTAGAACTGACCGACCAGCCCGAGGCCGCGCGAGCTTTGATCGACCAGCGGAACGACCGCTGCGCGCAGACCCCCGGAAGGCGCGCGCGGGTCGCGCTTACCGATGCTGGCTTTGTTCGAGCCGGTGTCGATGAAGTAGTAGGCCACCGTGCCTGCCGCTGCCACCCCGGCGACGACGAAGCTCACGGTCGACCAGGTCTTCTGGGAGTCGCCGTCTTCGACGCGCGTGTTGTACTTGCTGCACGCGTCCGCGAAGTTCACCGGCGCCGTCTTCGGCGGCGGGCCGCAGGGCCCGGTGACGCCTTGCTTCTTGGCCTCGGTCAGGATCTGCTGCCGGATGGAATCGGCGTCGTCGTAGCTCTTGCTCGACGCCAGCGCGAAGCCCGCCCCGCCGGCCAGGCCCAGGACCGCGACGCCACCGCCCACCCAGGCGAGGGGCGTCTTCTTCGCCCAGGTCAGAAACCCGGGTTTTCCGCTGCCCTGATCGCCCTCGGGGCCAGCGGGTCCGCCCGGTGGCATTGGCGCTGGCCCGGACGAGGGCGGCGGCGCGCCGGCACCCGGGGCACCGGCGCCCGGAGGCGGAAGCGGAGCGGCCGGCATCGTGCCGTCGCCGAAGCCCAAGTCCACCGAGCCGGTCTGCCCAGCGATGGCGGTGACGGTCGAGGCGGCGGTCTTGCCGTCTTTGCGTGCCTCGAGGTTGTGCGAGCCGGGCTTCAAGTAGACGGGGCCGCCCAGCGGCGAGCGGCCTTCGAGGTTGCCGTCGACGTAGACCTCTGCTCCTTCGACGACGTTCACGCGGAGCTCGCCCACGCTCGCCTTCGCCGTCGCCAGTCCGCGCTCGGCCTCTTGGCGTTCGGCTGCGCTCGCCTCTTTGTTCTCGCGCATGTACTGGGCGAAGTGCTTGGCCGCGTCGGCCTCGCGCGCCGAACGCAGCTCGCTCTGCGCGAGATTGAGCAGCACCGCGGGGTGTTTCTTCAGCGCGTAGGCTTGAAGGAACGCGGCGCGAGCCTTGTCGTACTGCTTGTTGTCGTAGAACTTCACGCCCTCTTGGAAGCGCTCGCGGGCCATCTGGATCGTCGCGTCGTCTTGTGCGCGGGCGACGTTGGGGCTGGCGAGGGGAACCGAGAGAGCGAGGAGCGCAGCGAAAACGGTGGGGAATCGACGCGTCATGGAGTCTCGTCAGAGAAGAAAGGCGGCCGCCTCAGAACGGGGTCTCGCGGACTATAGACCCTCCGCCCGGTTTCGGGGCAGCAGGCTTGCCCGCCGTGGGTTTGACGATGGGCTTGGGCGCCGCTGGTTTCCCGCCCACCGCGGGCTTGGCCTCGGCCACCGGCTTGGCCTCAGGCACCGGCTTGGCCTCGGCGACCGGCTTCGGTGACGGCGGCTCGGTGGCAGCCGTCGGCTTCGGGGTCTCGGCGGTGGTGGCGGGCTCTGCCGTCTTCGGCGAGGGCGGGGAAGCCGCCTGGGTTGGCGCAGCGGCGGGGACCGAGCTGGTGCGTTCGGCTGGCTTGGCTTCGTCGGACGAGCCACCGCCCATCACGAGCTTGACGCCGACGAGCACGAGAATGAGCGCCGCGACCCCGAGCACCACGAATACCACGCCGCTCCGCTTGACCGGAGTGACGGGCGCGTCGTCGTCGTAGCGCGGCGGGGCGATGGCGGCGCTGCGCTGCGAGCGAGGCTGTTCCGCAACCACCGCGGGGGCGATGACGGGCGCCGCTGCGACCGGCGCCGCTGCGACCGGCGCTGCCGCGACCGGTGCTGCGGCGACGGCGGGGGATCGCTCGGGTTCGACGGCTGGGGTCGGCGCGGCGGCCACCGCGGGAGCCGGGGCAGGGGCGGCGATCGCTGCGGCGGGCACAGGGAACGCCGCGGCGGCCTCTTCGTCGACACTGCCGAGCACCAACGTCTTGCTCGCGCCCGTCGGGCCGCGCGGTGCCGGTTCGGCGGGCGGTGAGCCCGAGATCATCGTTTGCTTGAGATCGCTCTCCGTCGCCGCGGGAGCGACCGCGTCGGGGGGCGGCGGAGGCTTGGAGGTGCCCGCTGCTTTCACCGGGATGCCGACGATCTTCTGCGTCCGCGCACCGACCGGCGCCGGCGCCGGCTCCGGAGCGGCCGGCGCGGGCGGTGCCGGGGCTGCGACCGCTGGCTCTGGGGTCGACGCCGCCGTCGCTGCCGCTGCTGCCGGCGGTGGCTCGGGAGCCGCTGCTGCTGCCCCGGGTTCCGGCTCGTCCGCCTCGGTCTCCCACATCGGCTTGAACTGATTCGCGAGCTCGTCGGCCTCGTCGGCCTCGACGCCCTGTCCTTGATTCGCCATGGCCGTCATCCTCGAGACGTCAGCAAGGCTAGCACTCGGTCCCCCCCCCTCGCAATGCGGCGACTCGGCGAATTCCCTGGGAAATGGCGCGGCCCAAGGCCGCGGGCTTGGCCCACCCCACCTCGTTCGTGGCACCTCTTGGGTCATGGAGACTCGTCGCCCGCCTTGGCTGGGCTCGCTGCTGCTCACGGCCGTGGCGTGCAGCGGGGGCGCGGCCGCGCCTTCCGCGGTGGTCACAGCGTCTCCGAAGCTCGATGCCCCCCACGGGATCTTGCCGCCTCGGGCCGACGCGGTCGCCGAGGCGGACGCGCTCGCCGTGCGTGCGAGCAAAGCCAGCGGCGACGAGGCGATGCTGCTCACCCGGCGCGCGGCCGAGCTGCGTGCACGCCTGTGGCGCATGGAGCACCGTGAGCCCGACGTGCTCGAGGCGCTCGAGCTGTACCGCGGCGTGGAAGGTCAGCCGGGGGGGCTGGCTTGTCTCGCACAGATCGACCGCGCCGTGCTCGAAGGCGAGCTGCGCGCGTCGCCCGCCGAGACCTACGCGCGGACGTACAAGATCAAATCTCGCGCCGAGACCCCCGAGTGTCGCGCGAGAGCCGACGCGGTGCTGGCGACGCTGGCCGCGTTTCGCCCGCTGCCCAACGTGCTCGCCGAGATCGATCGGCAGTCCGGGGCGCCGGACGGCGGCGCGCCGGACGGCGGACGCTCGGGCCCGGGCGCGGCCCACGTGCGGGTGGACGCGCACGGCCCGGTGGTCGTGCCGGTTGTGGGCGCGAGTCGGCCCACGGGGCCGGTGCGCATCACCAACATCGAGCGCTATGGCGGCAAAGACGCGGCGCGGGTGGTGGTGTTCGTGACGCACCCGACGGTCTTCGACGTGGGATTCATCCCTGCCGAGAACGCGGCTCGCGGTCCGCGGCTCTTCGTCGACATCGACGGCGCCGGATACAAGGGCGCGCTCGAGCACAAGGTCGGCGGCCTGGTCGAGCGCGTACGGATCGGCAAGCGCGACAAGGGGACCCGCGTCGTGCTCGACCTCTCGGCGCCGGTGGTGCGCAAGGTCTTCTACCTGCCCGAGCCCTTTCGGCTGGTGGTCGACGTCGCCACCGGGTCACTGCCCAGCGCGGCGGAGCCCGCCGCCGGCGGACCTCGCAGCGTGCGCCGAGTGGTCCTCGATCCGGGGCACGGCGGCCACGACCCGGGAGCGGTGGGCCCGGCCGGCCTGCGCGAGAAAGACGTCACGCTCGACGTCGCGCACCGGGCCGCGCCCATCCTCGCGCGCGAGCTGGGTGTCTCGACGCTGCTCACTCGCGACTCCGACGACTTCGTCGCGCTCGACGAGCGTGCCGCGCGGGCCAATGCGTTCCAGGCGGATCTGTTCGTGTCGATCCACTGCAACGCCAGCGAGGACCCGAGCGCGCGCGGGTTCATGACGTTCGTTCTGGACGATGCCAGAGACACGCTGGCCTCGTCGATCGCGGCGCGCGAGAACGCCGCGTCGGCGGCCGCCGCGGCCGAGCTCGCCAACGCCATGAGCCGAGTCCTCGAGCCCAGCGCCGTGTCGCGATCGGTGCGGCTCGCCGAGGTCCTGCAGAAGTCCACCTTCGCGTCGCTCTCGACCTCGTACGCCGACGAGCCCGACGGCGGGGTCAAACGCGCGGGGTTCTACGTGCTGGCGGGGGCTCGGATGCCCGCGGTGCTGTTCGAGACCAGCTTCATCTCGAACCCGGTGGGCGAGTCGCGGCTCAACACCGGCGACTATCGCCAGAAGCTGGCCGACGCCATCGTGAACGCGGTGCGCGCCTACCGCGAAGGGCGTTGAACCCGCCGCGGGACGAAGCGACCCTGATCGAACACGAAGCGCGTGGGCGCCAGATCATCGAGGGGTGCCGTGTCTTCGGGGTAGAGCGGGTCGCCGGGCAGTGCGAGCAGAGCGGACTCGCCGTCCATGGCGAAGAACGGACACACCGGATCGAGGGCCTGCCGGTGCGCGATGGCTCGGGCCTCGCTCACGTCCGTCGCGACGGTGAGCAGCTCGAGCGTGCGCACCGTCGGGGGAGCGAGGAAGATCTCTCCGGATTGCCACGCCGCCAGGACCTCGGCGGGCGTCGCCCAGAAGCTATGGGTGGTCTCGTGGTCGTCGTGACGGCCGCTCTGCCCCGGCGGAGCCACCAGCAAATAGAAGCGGGTGTCGTAGCGACGCTCTTCAGCCGCCGGAGTGATCCAACGCGCCATCGCCTCGAGGGCGCCCGTATCCAGGCAGAGCCCGCGCTCGAGCATCAAGTCGAGGAACTCGCGGGCGCCGTCGCTGCGCTCGGCGGTGCGGCGCCCCAGATCGGTGCGGAGCGATTCGATCGCGGCGTCGTCGAGGGGCGTGCCCGTCACGGGCAAGAGGCCGGCCTCTTCGAACAGCTCGCGAAGCGCTGCCACCGCGAACCCTCGAGCAGCGACCGCGTCGTCCGACACCTGCGCCGCGCGCGCGCCGAGCGGGGTCACGGCGCGCTCCCAGTCGGGGGCGCGGTCAGCGGGCGAGAGCTTGCCGCCGGGAAACACCACCGCGCCGCCCAGGAACCCCGAGGCGGCGTGGCGCTTCACGCAGAAGACCTCGATGCCCCCCTCGCGCGGCCGGATCACCGCGACCGTGGCGGCGTCCTTGGGAGTCGCGGGTTCCCGGGTCGGGTCGAGCCGGAGCATGCGGCAAGCATAGCGAAATGCGCTCAAACCGCCGCTTGCTTCCGGCGATTGACGACGCGGGGTCGGCGCTTTAAGTTCGGTGGCTCTCGGAGCGCGGAATGGCAAGCAAGGCGAGCGAGAAAGTCACACCCACCAGTAGCGAACCGAAGCTGACGAAGGCTCAGCTCAAGAAGTTCAAGGAGCTGCTCGACGAAAAGCGGATGGAGATCATCCGCAAAGCGCAGCAGACCTTGGACGAAGAGATGACCCTCGACGCCAACGATTTGCCCGACGAGATGGACCTCGCGTCCAGCGAGTACCTGCAGTCGTTCACGTTCCGCTTGCGCGGCCGCGAGAAGGTCTTCCTCGACAAGATCCAGAAGGCGCTCGAGAAGCTCGAGTCCGGCAACTTCGGGACGTGCGACGACTGCGGCGAGCGCATCTCTGCCAAGCGGCTCGAAGCTCGACCCGAGACCACGCTCTGCATCCGCTGCAAAGAGGATCAAGAGCGGGTCGAAAAAGACTTCGGCTGAGGCGCGGGGGCGCTTCCCGAACCCGGTCGCGGCCTACCGCGCGGCGCGGCCTACCGTCGGCGCGGCGCTCCGGCGGCGGGCGGAGCCGACGCGCGGACCTTCTCGCGAGTGCCCGATGGGGTGGCGCGCAACGTCGACGGCCGTGCCGCGCGCTTCAAGAGCTCGGCCAGGTAGCGCCCGGTGTGGCTCCCGGGCGTCGCGGCCACTTGCTCCGGCGTGCCCACGGCCACGATGCGACCGCCGCCCTCGCCACCCTCGGGCCCGAGATCCACGACCCAGTCGGCGCACGCCACCAGATCGATGTTGTGCTCGATGACCACGATCGAGTTGCCGGCGTCTCGGAGGCCGGTCAGGGCCCGCGTGAGCAGCTCGATGTCCTGGAAGTGCAGGCCCGTGGTCGGCTCGTCGAGCACGTAGAGCGTGGCGCCGGTGGCCTTCCGCGCCAGCTCGGTGGCAAGCTTCACACGCTGCGCCTCGCCCCCCGAGAGCGTGGTGGCCGGTTGGCCCAGCTGCACGTAGCCCAGGCCCACCTGCCTCAGGGCAGCCAGGCGCTGGGCGATGCGCGGGAGCGACTCGAAGAGGTCGAACGCTTCGTCCACCGTCAGGTCGAGCGCGTCGGCGATCGACATGCCGCGGTACTTGATCTCGAGTGTCTCTCGGTTGTACCGGCGGCCGCTGCACGCATCGCAGGTCACGTACACGTCGGGCAGGAAGTGCATCTCGACTCGCAGCACACCGTCGCCCTGACACGCCTCGCAACGCCCGCCCTTCACGTTGAACGAGAAGCGCCCCGGCTTGTAGCCGCGCGCGCGGGCGTCGGGCAGCCCCGCGTAGACCTCTCTGAGATGGGTGAAGATCCCGGTGTACGTCGCCGGGTTCGAGCGTGGCGTCCGACCGATGGGGGCCTGGTCGATGCTGATCACCTTGTCGATCTGATCGAGCCCCTCGATGCGATCGCACGGGCCGACCCAGCTGGTGGCGCCGTACAGCTCGGCGCGAGCCGCCGAGAGCAAGGTGTCCACGATCAGGCTGCTCTTGCCCGAGCCGCTCACCCCGGTGACGGCGGTGATGCACCCGAGCGGGATCTCGAGGGTCACGTCGCTCAGGTTGTGGGCTCGTGCCCCGACCACCGACAGCTGCTTCTTGCCGGGTTTCACCCGGGTCTTGGGGATCGGGAGTCGTTTGTCGCCCGACAGGTACGGCCCGGTGACGCTCGCCGGGTCGCGCATCAAGTCGTCGGGCGTGCCGGTGGCGACGATCGTTCCACCGTGGGCGCCGGCGCCGGGACCCATGTCGACCACCCAGTCTGCCGCCAAGATCGCGTCGCGATCGTGCTCGACCACGATCACGCTGTTGCCCTTGTCGACCAGGCGGCGCACCGCCATCAGCAAGCGCTCGTTGTCGCGCGCGTGCAGCCCCACGCTGGGCTCGTCGAGCACGTAGAGCACGCCCACCAATGAAGCGCCGATCTGCGTGGCCAAGCGGATTCGCTGGCCCTCGCCGCCCGAGAGCGTGTGCGCGGGGCGATCGAGGGTCAGGTAGTCGAGCCCGACGTCGATCAAGAAGCCGGTCCGCTCGACCACGGCCTTGAGCAACGGCTTGGCGATGGCGGCGTCGCGGCCCCCCATCGCGTCGCTCTCGAACAGCTCGGCCAGGAAGGTCTTGAGCTTGCGGAGCGGGAGGGTGTTCACCTCGGCGATGGTGCAGCCGCCGAGCTTCACCGCCAGCGCCTCGGGGCGTAGTCGCTTGCCTCCGCACTCGGCGCAGATCTGGCTCACGGTGAAGCGGCCCAGGTCTTCCGGGCCGATGGCGCCCTCGTAGTCGTCGTGATCTTCTTGGTCCTCGAGCTCGCCGGTCTCCAGCATGCGCTCGAGGCGCGCGACGATTCCTTCGTAAGCGCCGGCCTTCTTCTTGCCCTTTCCTCCGCCGCCGAAGAGGATGGCCTGCCGCTCCGTCTCGGCCAGGGCCTGCCAGGGCGTGTCCGGGTTGACGCCCAAGATCTCCACCAGCGCTGCCACCTCGGTCGCGGTGGCCACCGACCCGCGCCGGCCGAATGCCGCGACGGCGCCCTCTCGCAGCGTGCGCGTCGGGTCGGGCACCACTCGAGCCGGATCGATGCCCGAGCGCATGCCGAGCCCGTCGCAGACCGGGCACGCGCCGTGGGGGCTGTTGAACGAGAACAGGCGGGGCTCGAGCGGGGGCAGCGTGATGCCGTGCTCCCAGCTGACCAGGCGCTCGCTCATCACCACCGGCTCCGAGCCGTCCACCGCGTCGATCAGCACGGTGCCGTCCCCCAGCTTGAGTGCCAGCTCGACCGAGTCGGTCACGCGGCCCTTCACGCCGGCCTTGACCACGATGCGATCGACCACCACGTCCAGGTCGTGGGGCTTGGTCCGGTCGAGCTCGGCGGCATCGCCCAGGTCGATCTGCGTTCCGTCCACCCGTGCGCGCACGAAGCCGTCGCGTCGCAGCTGCTCCAGCTCGGCCCGAAGATCGCTCTTTCGCTGGCGGACCATGGGCGCCAAGATCGCGGCCCGGGCGCCGTCGCCCCGGGCCACCACGGCGTCCACGATCTCTTGCACGGTGTACGCCCGGAGGACCTTCCCCGAGATCGGGCAGTGGGGCACCCCCACGCGCGCGAACAGCAGCCGCAGATAGTCCGCGATCTCGGTCACGGTCCCCACGGTGGACCGCGGGCTCTTGCCCAGCGCTCGCTGCTCGATGGCGATCGCCGGGCTCAGCCCTTCGATGCTCTCGACCCGGGGCTTGGGCAGCTGATCGAGGAACTGTCGAGCATAGGCCGAGAGCGACTCGACGTAGCGCCGCTGACCTTCGGCATAGATGGTGTCGAAGGCCAGCGACGACTTGCCCGACCCGCTCGGCCCGGTGATGACCACCAGACGGTTGCGGGGCAGCTCGCAGGTCACGTCCTTGAGGTTGTGCTGCGTGGCAGAGCGCACGACGAGCTTGTCGAGCATGGCGGGCCCAACAGAATACGCCGATCTGGCCCCGGCGGGGGCGCCCGAGGTCGGGGGGCGGCGGGCCGCCCGGAACTTGGCCGTGGGTCCGGGCCTCTCCCATAAGGAGGTGGCTGTGATTCCGCCGGACTACGGGCCGCTGATTCCGCTCCTTCTTGCGGCGCTGCCGCTGCCCAGCGCGGTGCCGCCGGGCGCGCAGCTGGCGGCCGCGTCGGCTGTCAGCGTGCGCGTGGTGGCCGACCTCCCGGCGGCCTGTCCGGACGACATGGCGCTGGTCGACGGCAACTCGTGCCCGATCGTCGAGTACCAGTGCGACCGCTTCGTCGACGAGACCAACCCCAGCTGCGCCGAGTACGCGCGCAAGCCCGAGTGCCGCTATAGCCAGGAGTCCCGTCGCTTCTGCGTGGATCGTCACGAGTGGCCGAACCGGGTGGGTGAGCGCCCCGCGGTCTTCGTGACCTGGTACGACGCCAAGAAGTCCTGCGAGAGCGTGGGTAAGCGCCTGTGCAAGCGCGCCGAGTGGACCTTGGCCTGCGAGGGCCCCAAGCGCGCGCCGTACCCCTACGGGTGGGAGCGACTGCCCAGCCCGTGCAACGTGGGGCGGCCGGTCGAAGAGGCCGATGCCAAGAAGCTGATCTCGCCCGCGACGCGGGCCGCCGAGCTCGCGCGCCTCTGGCAAGCGGATCCGATTGGCAGCCATCCCGAGTGCGTCAGCGCGTTCGGAGCCTTCGACATGGTCGGGAACGTCGACGAGTGGACCGACAACTCCGACGAAGGTGGCGCGCAGGTGTCGACGCTCAACGGCGGGTACTGGGGACCGGTGCGGAACACCTGCCGCCTGACGACCAAGACCCACGGGCCCGAGTTCCAGTTCTACCAGATCGGTTTTCGCTGTTGCTCGGAGACAGAGGACGGGATCGCGGCGAGCCTGCCCCCACCCGAGCAGCCGAAACACGAGCTCGATCAGCGCAAAGGGCCCGACGGTTGGCCCGTCGTGGTGAGTGAAGAGCGTGGACCCGACGGGGCCGAACCGAGCGGCTAGACTCCGCGCCCCCATGTCGGTGTCGGCAGCCTCCCGCACGTCTCTGGTCGTCGCCGGCCTTTGCGCAGCGCTGCTCGCCGCAGCCGCGGTCGTGGCGCCGCGCTTCTGGGCCGCCGAGCGCCCGCTGCGGATGGGTCACGCTCCGGATTGGCTGGGCGGTGCCGAGAAGCGCGCGGGCTCCCGGGCGCCGACCGCGCCCGCCGCGGCCCCGACGCCCGACGGCGCGTGCGGGCCCGAGATGCTCTTGGTCGACGGCATCTACTGCCCCTACGTCGGGCATCGCTGCGTGGAGTGGATCGAAGAGCACCGCGATCGCTGCCGGCGCTACGACGAGAAGGTCTTGTGCGAGGGCACCAAGGTCCCGAAGCGCTTCTGCATCGACCGCTACGAGTATCCGAACCAGCCGGGCGCCTACCCGGTGGTGATGGCCAGCTGGGTCGAGGCCGAAGCGGCGTGCCACGCCGAAGGAAAACGACTGTGCACCGAGGACGAGTGGACGTTCGCCTGCGAAGGCGAGACCCGGGTGCCCTACCCGTACGGGTTCGAGCGAAAGGCCGACGCCTGCAACATCGATCGCACCTACCGCAACCCCGACTTCTCCGCGTTCTCGCATGACCGCGCGATCGCCGACGAGGTCTCGCGGCTCGACCAACGGGTGCCCAGCGGGTCGATGGCCGGTTGCGTGAGCCCGTTCGGCGTCCACGACATGACCGGTAACGTCGACGAGTGGGTGCTGAACGAGGCACCGAAGACCGACGCCGGGGAGGACGTCTCCAGCCTGAAGGGCGGCTATTGGGGGCCGATTCGCGCGCGCTGCCGGCCCGTGACCAGCTCGCACAACCGCTGGTTTCGGTTCTATCAAGTCGGGTTTCGGTGCTGTAAGGCGGCCGGAGGCTGAGCTTTGCCCGCGAATCCGTCGCGCGTGTCCGCTGTTGCTCCACCCGCCGCGTTCGACTAGCTTTCCGGGCGTGGAGCTTGCATGGGCCCGCGTACCTTTCCTGTGGACGACTTCGGGTCGAAGGTGCGCTCCGTGCTTTTCCAGTCGCCGGGCCCATAGCTCAATCGGTCAGAGCCCCCGGCTCATAACCGGGCAGTTCCTGGTTCGAACCCAGGTGGGCCCACAACCATTTTCGGGGGATTGCTGAGTGACAAGGAGCCCTGTCCGGCCGTGAAACTGCAAGCTCAAATTGACGCGCTCGAGCGTCTGTCCACCCTCGATTCGGAGCTCAAAGAGCTTCAAGACCAGCTCGGAAGCGAGCGCGAAGCCCTGACCAAGAAGCGCCAGGCGCTCGGAGAGCTCGACGGCAAGCTCGGGCGCGACCGGCAGAGCATCGAAGAAATGGAGCGGATGCGAAACGAGCTCTTGCTCGAGCTCCGCCAGATGAGCAACCAGATCGAGAAGTCGCGCGAGAAGCTGCCGCGCTGCCGGACCGAGCGCGAAGCAAACGCGGCCCAGCGCGAGATGGAAGAGCTGCGCAAGCTCTACCGCGATCGCGAAATCGAGATCGAGCGGCTGAACGGCCTGGCCGAGCAGGCGCGCCAAGGGATGGAGGGCACCACCACCGAGCGCGACAAGATCGCCGCCGAGCTGGGCGAGACCGAGGGCGCGACCACCACCCGGTTGGGTGAGCTCGAGGGCGGCGCGTCCGGCAAGCTCACCCAGCGCAAGGACCTGGTGGCCCAGGTTCAGCCGGCGCTCTACCGGCGCTACGAGCTGGTTCGCAAGCGGCGCGGCACCGCGGTCGCGTGCACCACCGACGGAACGTGCAGCGAGTGCCACATGCGCTTGCCCCCCATGCTCTATCAGCAGATCCGCCGGAACGAGGAGTTCGGCCAGTGCCCGAGCTGCAACCGCATCCTCTACTTCAAGCTCGAAGCGCAGCCTGCCGACGCGCCACAGTCGGAGGAAGGCCCCTCCACGGGAGCGTGACGCACGTGTCGGCGCGAAAAGGAGAGGGGGCGGCCTAGGCATGAAGGCGTGTCCCGACTGCGCCCGGCTCTACCCGGACGATGCGGGCTTCTGCCCGGTCGACGGCAAAGAGCTGATCAACGCCACGCAGGCGCCGGTGGCGGCGGCGGACGGTGACGCGCGCGTCGGGCAGATCATGTGCGGCCGGTACCAAGTTCGGCGCATCGTCGCCGACGGTGGCATGGGCCGCGTGTACGAGGCGCTCGACATGGCCGAGCGCCGCAACGCCGCGCTCAAGGTCTTGCACCCCGACGTGGCCACCGACGCCGTGTCCCTCGAGCGCTTCAAGCGCGAGTTCGAGATCTCCAAGCTCTTGCCCCACGACTACATCGTGGACGTCTGGGACTTCCAGCCGACCCAAGACGGTAGCTACGCCCTGGTGATGGAGTTCCTCTACGGCGAGGAGCTCAGGGCCACGCTCAAGCGCGAGAACGTGCTGCCTCCGGAGCGGGTGGTGCGCATGGTCAGCCAGGTCGCCATCGGGCTGGACGAAGCGCACGCGCGGAAGCTGGTCCACCGCGACCTGAAGCCGGACAACGTCTTCTTGTGTCAGACCCGAGAGGGCGACATCGCCAAGATCCTCGACTTTGGCTCGGTGAAGGACAAGAGCGACCCGGCGAAGAAGCTCACGGTGATGGGCACCACCATCGGCTCGCCCTACTACATGGCCCCCGAGCAAGCGCAGGGTCTCGAGACGCTCGACCACCGAGCAGACGTCTGGGCGCTCGCGGCCATCACCTACGAGTGCCTGGTCGGCACCGTCCCGTTCAAAGGCAACAACGGCCCGAGCATCTTGCTCGAGATCTTGACCAAAGAGCCTCCGGCCCCGAGCGTCGCGGCCCAGGGCAAGCCGCACCCGGTGCCCCCGACCCTCGACCGCGTGATGCTCCACGCCTTCAAGAAGAACCCGACCATGCGCATCGGGTCGGTGGGCGCTTTCGCCGACGCGCTGGGCCAAGCCTACGGGCTCACCGGCACCCATCGCGAGTGGGCGACCGTCCCACAAGAGCAACTCCGCGCCGCCATCGCCGCGCGCCTCCCCGAGATGATGGCGCAGACCGCGGCCCCGGCGCCGCGGGACGTGGCCGACAACTTCTTCGGCGAGAGCGACTCGCTGGTCGGCGTCCCCGGCGTGGGCCAGCCGGTGCCCCCCGCCCCGATGAGCCACCCCGCACCGTACGCCGACGACCTGGTGCCGATGGGTGTGCCGAAGTCGGGCAACCTGGCGCTGCTCGTGGCCTGCGCCGTGGGGGGTGTCGCGCTCTTGCTCGGTGTCGTGCTGGTCGTCGTGTTGATGCGCTGAAGGAACTTCGCGGCGGCGCGGTGCGTATCACTCTGCCATGCGGACCTCGTCCAGCCATGGCTCCGAGTTGGGCGGTGTGGTATCCACCGTTCCCATGACCCCTCTCTGTTCTCCCATCTCCACCTACACTGGGACCGTCGGAGCGCTGCTCTTGGGTGCGGCGGTCATCGCGTTCGGATGCAGCAAAGAGGCGACGCCGAGCGCGGAGCAGCCGAAGGCCGCGACCCAGGCGCCCGCGACAGAGGTCACGCCGGCGGCGGTCGGGGCGGGGGACAAGGCGGGCGCGGCGCCGGCCAAGGCCGAGGGTGCGGACGAAGCGGCCGGCGAGGGCGAGCCGGTCGATCTGAAGGCGGCGAAGGCTTCCTATTCCGAGCCCAACTTCACGCTGAACATCGCCGGCAGCGGGGGTTACAAGGCCGGCCAAGAGGGCAAGGTCGAGATCGTGCTCGAGGCCAAGGCGCCGTTTCACGCGAACGACAAGTACCCTTACAAGTTCAAGACCCAAGAGAGCGCCGGGGTCACCTTCCCGGTGGCGATCGTCAAGAAGGACCAGGCCAAGATCGAGACCATGAAGGTGACCATGCCTGTCGCGTTCACCGCCGCAGAAGCGGGGAAGAAGCGCGTTTCCGGCGTGTTCCACTTCTCGGTGTGCACCGACGACAAGTGCCTGATCGAGAAGCGGGCGCTGGCGGTCGACGTGGACGTGAAGTAACCGCTCATCTGGTAGGCTCGCCCCCATGGGCGACAAGCGCATCCTCGACGAGCTCCGGCAGATCGCCGAGCAGGTTCAGAGAGGCTTCGAGCTGGAGCGACGGGTGCTGTCGTTCCAGGAGTATCTCGAGCTGTTCGCATCGGATCCGCTGCGACACTCGAGGGACGCCGCCCGCTATTTGCGCGACATGTTCGAGCACTACGGGCGCCGGTCGGTCGAGCGCCCGTGGGGCAGCGAGACGCGCTTCACGCTCTTCGACCAGCCCTTCGACGACGACGGCGGCGAGGTGCGGGACTCGCTGGTGGGTCAAGAGGCCCTTCAAGGCGAGCTCTTCCGTTCGCTGAACAACTTCGTGCGCGAGGGTCGCCCGAACCGCATCGTGCTGATGCACGGGCCGAACGGGTCGGCGAAGAGCACCGCCGCGTCGTGCATCATGCGCGCGCTCGAGCACTACTCGTCGCTCGACGTCGGCGCGCTCTACCGCTTCCACTGGGTGTTTCCCAGCCAGCGCGAGCTCAAAGGGTCGATCGGCTTCGGCGGCAAGCGCTCGACC
The DNA here is from genome assembly GCA_016191785.1 of Myxococcales bacterium. Classification (GTDB taxonomy): domain Bacteria; phylum Myxococcota_A; class Polyangia; order Polyangiales; family Polyangiaceae; genus JADJKB01. Next base: position 119,383 of record JACPVJ010000117.1, read on the forward strand.
CTCGGTGCGGGCGACGGCAGCTACGCGCACCTGCCCGAAGATCAGATCGACGCGCGCTTGTTCGTCGAGGTGCGGGACCACCCGCTGTTCTTGCTCCCCGACGAGGCTCGCGCCGAGCTCCTGGCGCGGCTCTACCGCGAGGCCGGCACCAAGGACCCGCCCCCGACCTGGATCGCCCGCGGCAGCCTGTCGCACAAGAGCAAGCAGGTCTACGAGGCGCTGCTCTCGAGCTACGACGGCTCGCTGGAAGAGGTGCTGCGGCACGTGCAGGTCGAGCGCTACTTCATCTCGCAGCGCTACCGCGTGGGCGCGGTGACGCTGGGCCCGCAGCTCTCGGTGGACGCCGGCGAGCGGCAGGTCACCGCCGACCGCTCGCTCTCGGCGCTGCCCTCGGCGCTGCAGGCCGTGACTTTGTTCGAGGCGTTCGGCGAGCTGATCGAGGCCGCCGGCGGCCTGCTCGAGTTCTCGGACATCCTCAAGCGGCCGCTCGATGCCTTCAAGTACCTGCAGATCACCGCCGAGACCGGCGAGGTGGCGCTGCGCTCGCAGAACGTGCAGGTGAACTGCGTGATGCTCGCCAGCGGCAACGAGGTGCACCTGGCGGCGTTCCGCGAGCACCCCGAGTTCGAGAGCTTCCGCGGCCGGCTCGAGCTGATCAAGGTGCCCTACCTGCGGAGCTGGGTCGACGAGCAGCGCATCTACGACACGCAGATCGCGCCGCAAGTGAAGAAGCACGTCGCGCCACACGCCACCCAGGTGGCGGCGATGTTCGCCGTGCTCACCCGCATGCGTCGTCCGATGGCCGACCGCTACGAGAAGCCCCTGCGCAACCTGGTGGGCGACCTGTCGGCGATGGAGAAGCTCGACCTCTACGCCACCGGCGCCACGCCGCCGCGCCTGGACGACGAGAGCGCGAACGTGCTCCGCTCCGCGATCGCCGAACTCTATCACGAGAGCGACGCCTACCCGATCTACGAAGGGTCGACCGGAGCGAGCCCCCGCGAGATGCGCACGCTGTTGCTCGATGCGGCGCAGAGCCCGCACCACGACTGCCTCTCGCCCTTTGCCGTGCTCGACGAGCTCGATCGCCTCTGCGAGCGCGGCAGCGAGTACTCGTGGCTCCAGGAGGACAAGGTGGCGGGCGGGTATCACGATCACCAGCTCTTCCGGAAAGAGCTGCGCGAGCGCTTGCTCGACACACTGGAAGACGAGCTCAGGGTCGCCAGCGGCCTGGTCGACGAGACGCGCTATCGCGAGCTGTTCGATCGCTACATCACCCACGTCAGCTACTGGGTGAAGGGCGAGAAGCTCAGAAACCCGTTGACCGGCCAGTACGAAGAGCCGGACCCGCGCCTTCTGTCCGAGGTCGAAGCGCTGCTCGGCACCGTGGACAAGCCAGAAGACCTGCGTCACTCGCTGATCAGCCGCGTCGCGGCCTGGGCCATCGATCACCCCGGTGACGTCATCGACAACAGCCGCGTCTTCTCTGCGCAGCTCAAGCGCATGCAAGACGCGGTCTTCGCCGAGCGCCGGGTCGCCGTGGCGAAGCTGGCCCGCGACATGGTCGCGCTCTTCCGTGAAGACGTCTCGGGGCTCGACGACGCTCGCCGCGCAGAGGCACGCGCGACCATCGACCGCCTGAAGGCGCGCTTCGGCTACGAAGAGGCTTCGGCCTCCGACGCGGTGACGGCGTTGGTCCGCGAGCGGCTGGCCGATCTGTTGCACTGAGGGCGCGATGACCGAGAGCACGGCTGCGCGGCGCCGCTCGCTCGGCTTCGGCAGCCTCCTCGCGCTGGGCGTGAACGGTATCGTGGGGGTCGGGATCTTCTTCGCGCCCAGCGAGGTGGCGGGGCTCGTCCCGGGAGCAGCCGGGGTCGCCGTATACGCCGTCACGGCGCTGTGCCTCTTGCCGATCGCCCTCGGCTACGCCGCGCTCGGCAGCCGCTTCGCCGAGGACGGCGGTCCTTACGTCTGGGCCCGCGCGGCCTTCGGTCCCGGGGCGGGGTTCGCCGTCGGCTGGGTGGCGTACGTCTCGGCGCTGTTCAGCACCTCGGCGGTGATCGCGGGGCTGGCGCTGCACGCCGGCCCACTCCTTGGCTTCGAGGGCAGCTTGCCCCAGCGCGGGTTCGCCGCGCTGATCATCCTGATCTTGACCGGCACGGCCGCCACGGGGCTCTCGCCCAGCGCGCTGGTGTGGAGCGGGATCACGGTCCTGAAGCTGATCCCGCTCTTGCTCTTGGCCGCGCTCTTCCTCACCGCCTCGCCCCGGGTGCCGGCTCCGAGCGCGACCCTCGGCGCGGACTTCGCCCGCGCGGCGCTGGTGGTGGTGTTCGCCACGCAGGGGTTCGAGATCGTCCCCGTCCCGGCGGGTAACGCCCGGCGCTCGGCGCGGGCGGTCCCCGCGGCCACCGTGCTCTCGCTGGTCTTTGCCGCGTTGCTCTACGTCGTGCTCCACGCCGCGTGCGTGGCGGCGGTGCCCGAGCTCGGGAAGAGCCAGGCCCCGCTGGTCGCGCTGGGCTCTGCCCTCGGAGGCCCGCGCCTCGCGTCGGTGGTCGCGCTGGGGACGAACCTGTCGGCGCTGGGCATCGCGTTCGGCATGTTCGCGATGACGCCACGATACCTCGCGACGCTGGGCCGCGAGGACGGGCTAGGCACGTGGATCGCCCACGAGGACCCGCGCCACGTCCCCCAGCGGGCGCTCTGGATCAGCGCCCTGGTGGTGCTGACCTTCGTGCTGTCGGGCCGGCTGATGGAGCTCTTCGCGCTCTCGAGCGTCGCGGTGTTGGCTCAGTACGGGATGAGCATGGCCTCGCTGGTCAAGCTGGCCCTGGGGCGACAGCGCGGGCTTTCGCCCTGGCACGCCTGGCCGGCCCCCCTGGCCCTGGGAGCCGTCTGGCTGATCGCCCGGGCGGCCCGTCGGGGCGAGCTCGTGGTGGGGGGGGCGGTGTTGGCCGCTGGGGTGCTGCTGGTCTGGCTGCGCCGGCGGTTTGCCTAGGTCAGGCCCCGGGCGGCGGCTTTTCGTGGAAATTGGGTCAACCGGCCGCCGGGCCACTTAGTGCTGGCCAGATGCTTGGGCGGGTGTAGGCTACGCGCCGCTCGGGGCCGGCTCGCTCGGGCGTCTGGCGAGCCGATCCGTCCACGGGCCGTCTGGGAGGAATGCGATGTCGATCGCCAGAAACTGGATCAAAGTAGGTGTGCTCGGAACGCTGGTGGCGGTGGCCGGCGCGTGTGCCGAAGAGCGTGAGCCGATCAACAAGGTGCAGGCGAACGCGCTCGAGAAGAGCTTCTTCGTCGGCGCCGACTTGAAGGCGACGACGGACGACCCGGAGTTCTACACGGCGGCGAGCATCGTCGACGTGCCCTTCGGTGCGGATCAAGCCGGTGTGTTCCCGGGCCTGGTCGGCGGCCTTCGCCGCATCAAGTGGGAAATCCTCGAAGACGTGCTCAACGCGCGTCTCACCTACGAAGAGATCGACGGCTCGGACGGGCACGGAAGCCGCACGACCAACAACGGTCGCGTGATCGGCTCGTGGCGCATCGAGAGCCACTTCGACGTCAAGCGTGCGTACAACGCGGCGACGGGCGAAGAGCTCAACGTGATCGAAGAGAACTCGAGCGACAGCCCCTGGTACAGCCGGAAGTTCTTCCGCGTCGACTGGTCGCAGAACATGGTCGCCAGCTCGATGATGTGGGACCCGATCGCGCAAACCGGCGCGTTCGGCGACAGCATCGACACCGAGAGCCTGCAGTACTACGTCGACGATCCGAACAACCCCGACGCGCCGTTGTTCGACGGCAAGCAGGGCTACTTCGACATCACCAACAAGCTCTACCTGAAGCCGAAGCAGGTCACGATCTTCGGCCAGACGCTCAATGCCTGCCTCTATCGCGGCAGCATCGTGATCGGTGCGACGGCGCCCTGGGGCAACTGCGAGAACAGCGAAGTCACGGTGCGCTACTCGTTCAAGCGAGTCGCCCAGCCCGGCGAAGCGGGGCACACCGACTACGAGCCAATCCACTGGGACGGCTCGCGCATGAACGGGTTCGGCATCTTCTCCCAAGACCGCATGGGTTGGGACAACCGCTACGGCATCATCGACAACGAGTGGCGGCGCTTCGCGCAGCGCTACAACATCTGGCAGAAGAGCCACAACGACGTCGAGTGCAACACGCCCGAGCAGCGGCTCGCCAAGCTCGACCCGCACGCCGACGCCGACAAGAACGGCACCGAGGACCAGTGCGACGGCGCCGGCGCGGGCTCGCGCTGCGACGATCTGACCGGCCTGTGCACCATTCCGTACGCGGCTCGCGAGCTGCGCCCGGTGGCCTGGCACTACACGGTGGGCCCCGAGGGCGACACGGTGCTGTTCGACCAGACCAAGCGCGCGACCGACGAGTGGGACATCGCGATCCGGGGCGCGGTCAACGCCGCGCGGCTGGTCGAGTGCAAGCGGACCAAGGGCGCCAGCGCGGGCATCGCCGAGGGCGAGTGCGCCGCCAAGTTCCCGGTCAAGGGCGGGGACGACCTCGACGAGCTCGCCGCGCTCTACAAAGACGTGCGACCGATGGTCGTGCTCTGCCACAACCCGGTCGCCGAGGGCGACGACTCGGCGTGCGGTGAGCTCGGCACCAAGGTGCGGCCGGGCGACATCCGCTACCACCACGTCAACGTCTGGCCGACCCGCCAGAATCAGTCCCCCTGGGGCTACGGTCCGACGCTGGCCGACCCGCTGACCGGCGAAGCCGTCAGCGCCGGCATCAACGTCTACAACGCCGTGACCGACACCGCCGCCCAGGGCTTCGTCGACCAGCTGCGCTGGATGAACGGCGAGCTCAAGAGCTCGGACATCTCCACCGGGTCGTACATCCGCGACTGGGTCGAGTCGGACCTGGGGCAGAACGGCAAAGCGTCTCGTGACCTGGCCGGCGGCATGACCATGACCCGCGCCGAGATCAACAAGCGCATGGCGGGCATCACCGGCGTGAGCCCCAATGCTGCCAACCCCGCCGAGGTCAAGAAGGTCAAGGCCGCGCTCAACCCCAAGGTCATGCGCGAGAACATGAAGAACGACCTGTGGTGGAACCGCCTGCCGCCCAGCGTCTCGGGGACCAACCGCGCCGAGCAAGATCAGCGCATCGCCGCGGCGCGTGGCACCAAGGTCGAGGCCCAGCTGATGAACGGCATGTGGTCGCAGATGGCCGGCGTCGACCCCTCGCAGCCGGTGGACGAGGCCGTGCTCGAGCAGGCCTCCCCGATCCGCGGCATGCGCTCGCACGTCTTGCGCGAGGCCGAGCAGCAGATCCACATGCACCTGGCCAAGAAGGGCCAGTGCATCCTCGGCGCCCCCGAGCCCACGGGCCTGCCGGCGCTGGCAAAGATCATCAAGAAGAAGTTCCCCACCGCGGACAAAGAGTCGCCCAAGGACACCAAGGTTCGGGTCGACCGCATGTGGGACTACCTGCGCGGCCGCATGCACTACGCGGTGATTGCCCACGAGATGGGTCACACCGTGGGCCTGCGCCACAACTTCGTCAGCTCGTACGACAAGTTCAACTGGCGCCCGCAGTACTGGCAGCTCCGCACCGACAACGACAAGATGAACGAGCCCTGCACCGACGCCGTCGACGACGGCAAGAAGTGTGTGGGCCCGCGCTACTGGGACCCGATCACCAAAGAGGAGCACGACGAGTCGATCTGGACCTGGCAGCACACCACGACCATGGACTACGCGGGCGACCTGACCCAGGACATGCTGGGTCTCGGCGTGTACGACTTCGCGGCAGCGCGCATGTTCTACGCCGACGTGGTCGACGTGCTCGACGACCCGAAGATGACGGCGACGGTCCGCAACGCGAAGGGTGAAGTCGTTCCAGAGTTCGAGGGCACCCCGGCGGGCAACGAGATCGCCGGCCTGGTCGACTTCGCCGGCGGTCTGCTCGGCCAGGTCGTGGCTCGGCCGGACGACGCCTGGGGCACCAGCGGTGAAGAGCTGATGCACTATTCCGAGTGGAACAAGTGGTTCAAGTTCATCCGCGACTGCAAGCCGGCCGACACCTCGCCCCCCGCCAACTGGAACAGCGACAAAGACGGCGTGTACGACCCGCTGTTCGACGGCCGCATCGTCAAGGGCACCAAGTGCCAGCGCCTGCCGGTCGATCAGATGGCCTACACGGATCTCTTGCCCGACCAGCTCTCGGACCAGACCGGGACCAATCCGCGCTTCTTCACTTCGCGTCGCGCTCGGGACCCGAAGGGGCGACCGCGCATGCCCTACGGCTTCGAGTCCGACGAGTACGCCGACGGCTGGTCGCCCTCGAGCTACCGCCACGACAACGGCGGTGACCTGTTCGAGGAGCTCACCTTCCACTCGAACCTGTACGAGAACCGCCACATCTTCGACAACTTCCGGAACGGCCGGGTGAACTTCACGGTCTACGGCGCCTATCAGCGAGCCCTCAGCCGCTACCACGCGAAGATCAGCGCGCTCACCCAGGGCATCGCCTACCTCTCGGGCTTCTACTTCCAGGAGTACGCGAAGAACTTGGGTTACTCGGTGTCCAGCATCATGGACGCGTACTTCGGCGACACCGGCTGGTTCTACGACACCGGCGTGGGCGCGGCCCTGGGCTTCGACCACTTCGTGCGTGTGCTCACGCGCCCGCACGTCGGGCCCCACTACGGTGAGTCGGCCTCCGACCCGCAGAGCCCGCTCATGCCCGAAGAGGACGTGATCGGCGGCGCACCCAGCAACCAGGGCATCGATCCGACCCTGGTCGACATTCCGAACGGCACCAGCATCGCGTCGAACGGGGACGTCAGCTTCGGCGGCAAGCCGCTCTCGAACGACTTCCAGTTCGGCCAGGGGTACTGGACGGTCGACTACCTGAACCAGGCCGGCTCGTACTACGAGAAGACCTACGCCTTCGAGTCGATGCTCGAGGCTTCGTACCGCTCGTTCAACTTCTGGCGGTTCGACGGCCTGGACGCCCGATTCGGTCACATCAACTTCACCGACCTCTGGGGCGGCGGCATGCGTCGCTTGCTGGGGTCGATGCTGACCGGTGACCGTGCGCTCTACGCGCCCCGCGTCACCTCGGCAGCGAACGGCGCCCCCGACATCGTCGAGTCCGACTCCGGGCCGAAGTACCCGCAGAACCCCATGGGCTGGGTGTCGTTCATCGCCCCGAGCGGGCCCGAGGTCTGCTGGCCGAACAACGGTACGCTGACCTGCCAGAGCGTGATCGGCAACCCGCTGACCGCCGGCAGCGGCAACGGCGGCTCGTCGCGCCCGGTGGATCCGCAGCTCGGCTACGAGGTGCAGAAGTTCATCGTGTTCTGGTCCTACGTCTACCTGCCCACCAGCGAGAACTGGGACTGGGTCGACATGATGAAGATCTACAAGGTGGGGTCGGACACCGACCCGAGCTATCTGCCCAAGCAGATGATCGAGTGGCGTGACCCCGAGAGCGGGCAGCGCTACATCGCCAAGCGCTACGGCGAAGAGACCCTGCTCGGGAAGAAGTACGACAAGGGCGTCGCGGCCAAGATGATCCAGTGGGCCAACACCCTCACCGGCGAGGCCTACGAGCTCGACGGCACCACGCCGTACGATCCGGTCACGGGCGCCGCCAACGTCAAGCTCGACGCTCAGGGCCAGCCCACCATCAAGGGCGCGGCCGTGTGCGAGGACAACAAGAAGTGCAAGCAGCTGCGGGACTACCGCGGCCTCTTGGACTTCACCCGCGACACCGCCGCCACCCTCGGCTTCCCCGAGCCGGCGCTCCAGGTGTACGGCGGGAACTGAGCCAAGAGCCGGATAGTCCGCAACCAGGGCAGGGCTCGCTCGGGCCCTGCCCGTTTCGTTCCATGTTGATCGACACGCATTGCCATCTGGACGCGCACTACTTCGCCGAGGGCCCGGACGCGGTCATCGAGCGGGCGCGCGCGGCCGGAGTGGGCGGGTTCGTGTGCATCGGGGTGGGGGGCGCGGCGGCGGCCGAGCACGCGGTCGGTGTGGCCCAGCGCCGCGCCGACGTGGTCGCCACCGTTGGCATCCACCCCCACGAGGCGGGCAGCTCTTCGGCAGAGCTCTTCGCCACGCTCACCGCGCTCAGCGGTCAGCCGAAGGTGGTCGCCATCGGAGAGATCGGGCTCGACTACCACTACGACCACTCTCCGCGTGACGTGCAGCGCGACGTGTTTGCGAAGATGATCGGCTTTGCCCGCGAGCGGCGCTTGCCGATCGTGGTGCACACCCGCGAAGCGGCGGCGGACACCCTCGAGATCCTCGGGCGCGAGGGCGCAGGTGACGTGGGGGGCGTCATCCACTGTTTCAGTGAGGACCGCGCCTTCGCAGCGCGCGCGCTCGACCTCGGGTTCGACCTCTCGTTCTCGGGGGTCGTTACCTTCAAGAATGCCCAGAGCGTGCACGACGTGGCCGCGTGGGCCCCGGCCGATCGCATCCTGGTCGAGACCGACGCGCCCTACCTGGCCCCACATCCACTGCGTGGAAAGCGCTGTGAGCCGGCGTACGTGGCACACACCGCTCGGGCGGTCGCGATGCTGCGCGGGGTTCAGCCGGACGAGATCGCGCAGCTGACCAGCGAGAACGCCTGCCGCCGCTTTGGTCCGGCCCTGGCGGCCGCGGTGGGGATGGTCCAGAATCCGAGTTGAATGCGACCTGTCCGTCCCACGGCCGCCCACGGTGCACTGGCGACCTCGGTGGTGCTGCATGTGGGCGTGATCGGGCTCGGCGCGTGGTTCCTGCATCGGTCGCTGTCCGAGCCGCCGGCGGCCCCGCTACCGCCGCCTCCCATCGAGGTGGCGCTCGAACCGGGGGAGGTCGAGCTGCCCGAGCTCTCGGCGCACGGGCTCGCCGGCCCGGCCGCCCTCGAGGCCACGCCCCGCGAAGAGCCCGCGGTGGGCCCGCTCGGTGGCGAGCGCACGCCGCGCCCCGATCTGGATCACCCGGGGAGGGGTGGCACCGTCGAGGCGAGCGAACGCGCGCTGAACCTGGCCGACAGTGTCGACGGCCTGAGCCTCGATCGCGATCCGCAGAACCGGCTCGACAGGAGCCAGGTGCAGCGGCTCCGGACCGGCACCGAGCGCGCGTCGTGGGACGATCGGCGGGCCACGCCGAACCCGATGGAGCTGTCGTTCGTCGCGTCGGGCACCGGTCACCTCGCCCTGCGCCGGCCGGCGGCCGATCGAGATCCCTCGCGCGGCACTTCCACGGGCGGCGTCGCGTCCGATCGCGGGGGCGTGGTCGGGGGGCCAGCGACCGAAGACGGAAGCGGTGCCGAGCGCGCCGCGGGGGCCGGCGCTTCTGGCACCGAACGAGAGGTCGCCGCGCTGGGCACGCACACTGGCGCTGCGGGTCGGGACTTTCGCCGCAGCGCGCGGGTGATGCTGGCTCGACCGATGGTTCCCTCGGCGCGCGCCGCGGTTCCGGCGTTGCAGAAGAGCCGGCCGAACGACGACGCGGACAGCTCACAGGACGTGGCGAACGCGGTCTCGTCGCTGATCCACGCCAGCACCGCTGGGGGCCGCGCCGGCGCGGGCGTGGGCGGCGAGCGCGGACCCGGAAAGCCGGCGAGCGGTGGGCCGAGTGGTCCTGGCTCGCGCTCGGCGCCCTCGGGCACCGGCCCCGGCACACTGCTCGACGTCGGCGCCGACTCGGGCGTGATCGGATGGTTTCGCGGGGTCGAGCGCAAGGTCGAGCCGTTCTGGCGCAAGGCCTTCCCCGATTGGGCCATCGCCGACGGGCGCTCGGGCCTGGTCACCGTGACGCTGGTGATCCAGCGCGACGGCAGTCTCTCGTCTGCGGCGGTGCATCGCTCGAGCGGCATCGACGAGTTCGACCGCAACGTGGTCGCCGCGCTCCGACGGGCAGCGCCCTTCGGCCCGCTGCCGGCGAAGCTGTTGCCCGGGCCGCAGGTCATGCGGATGACGTTTGACGCGACCAACCCGGCGGTGGGGCGAGATGGGCCGGGGAAGGGGCGGCGGGGGGGATCGTGAGCGGTCGCCGAGCCGGCGGCGGTGTCTGGTGCGGTGACTGGGGCGGTGTCTGAGGCGGTGACGGTGTCCGGGGCGGTGGCCGCTTTCGCGTGAAGCAGGCTCGTGCCAGCCCGTGCGCACCGTTCGCGTGGATCGAGGGGAACCCGGACGCCACCGCCGCGGCCACCGCCCCGATCCGCGGTCACCGCCGCCCCCCCCACCGCCCCCGCCCCGGACACTGACACTCTGCCGAGAGAGCCCACGGCGCGGGACTTCGGGACTTTCGATCAGGGCTCGCGCGGGCGCGCAGGGGCTTGACCGGATTCGGGCAAACGATCATAGTCCCGGCCCCTTAGCCGAAGTAGCTCAGCTGGTTAGAGCACGCGCTTCATAAGCGTGGGGTCGTCGGTTCAAGTCCGACCTTCGGCACCAGTCAGCGTCGTCGCCTGCGGCACGCTGCGAGCAGTGCCAGTGGCCCGAGGGCGCCGAGCGCGAACCAGGCGCTGCCGTCGGCGCGCGCGGTGCGGCAGCCGCAGCCCCCGCCCGCGTCGAGCGAGGTCGGCTTCTTGGCAGGGCCGTCGGGGACGATGCACTTGCCCTCGGCGTCGAGCGGGCGCGGGCCCACCCCGCTCGAGAGCTTGCCCTGCTCGAGCGGCGTGCCGTAGTCGCCGGTGTTGCGGTTGTCGTGGTGGAAGCTCTCCCACGCCACCACGCCGTCGGTCTTGCCGGCGGTCTTCCAGGCGAAGAGCCAACCGGAACGCGAGTCGACCACGACGTCGAGCAGGTCGTCGCCCGTGACGTCGCCGACCGCAGTGGTGGCGATGACCCACTGGCCGGTGAACTTGGGCCAACCCTCGGGCTCGCGGCCGCACGAGTCCGCGGCGTGCACGAAGTAGGCGCCGGTGCCGGTCAGCACCTCGGGGTAGCCATCGTTGTCCAGATCGGCGATGGCCTGGTTGTTCAGGAAGGTGAAGTCCTCGAGCACCACCGGGCTGCCCGGGAGCATCTGGCCGGTCTTGCCGCTCCACATCGAGAGCAGGTTCTGGGGGACGTCCTTCGCCGGCTGGCTCGAGAGCAGGTTCTGCGCGAGGCTGAGCGAACCGCCGCTCGACACGATGTCCGGCACGCCGTCTTGGTCGAGGTCGCCCATCGAGGGCTGCGCGAACAGCGGGAACATGGTGTCGGGCTTGTTCGCCTTCGAGTCCGCTCCGAAGATGCTGGTGGGGGCGAGCCCACGCTCTTCGACCTGCGTCTCGGGATCGACCCGGACCGGGAGCGCGTTGGTCGGGGTGGACGAGAGCACCTTCTGCGTGCCGGGATCGGTCGGCAAGATCAGGGGTGAGCTGGCGTTGCCGTGCATCACTGCTTCGGGCTTGCCGTCGCCGTCGAAGTCGCCCGCGATCGGTGAGTTGCAGACGCCCTCGGAGATCAGCGGGAAGAGGTTGAAGCTGACCATCGTGACGGGCCAGTTCTTCAGCCAGGGTTTCTCGCCCTGCTTGGTGCCCCGGCCGTCGATCAAGTAGACCGCGCCCGCGCCCCCGGCCTTGCCCAGCTTCTCGTTCGAGCCGACCAGCACGTCGGGGGTGCCGTCGCCGTTGAAGTCGGTCACCGTGGTCGAGGTGAAGATGCGGTTGTACTCGCCGCTGCCGTCGCCGCCCTCGAAGTGCAGGGTCACGGGCCAGCCGTCGAGCGCGGTGCCATCCGCCTTGAAGACGTAGACCTTGCCGTCGAAGGCAGCCTGGATGACCTCGAGCTTGCCGTCGCCGTTCATGTCCGCGAGGGAGGGGCTCCCGAAGGCGCCGCGCGCGATGCGGGTCGTGGTGTCCATGCACGGGGTCGCGGGCTTCGGCTGGCCGTCGGGACACGACGGCACGTCGGGTAGCCGTTGCGGCCAGCCCGCCAGCACCGCCCCGTCGTTCTTCACGACGTAGAGCGTGCCCGTATAGGTGGTGACCACGATGTCGAGCTTGCCGTCGCCGTCCATGTCGGCAATCGCCGGTGTCGGTGAGATGGCCTCACCCGCGCTGCCCTTGGCCACCACGCTGTCAGGGCTCGAGTAGCCGGGGGCGGTCAGGTAGTTGGGCTTGACCTTCGGGTTCAGGCCGTCGATCGGATCGACCGAGAAGGGGAAGCCCTTCACGTAGGCGGGCTTGCCGCTGGCCATGCTCAGCACGTGCACCTTCCCGTCGGAGGTGCCCACCACGATGTCGCGAGTGCCGTCCCCGTCGATGTCCGCCAGCTTCGGGCTCGACTCGCCCGACGCGCCCAGGAAGAAGGGGAAGCCCGGCAACAGGTCCGGGTCCTCGTGCACCATGTAGGCGCGGCGGAGCTCGCCCGCCACGTCGCCCAGCGTGCCACCGTAGTGCGCGATGGCGCGCACGCGCACGGTGATGGTCCGGTCGTTCTCGCCGAGCGGGCTGTCCACGTCGCGCTCGTGGGTCACGTCGAGCTCGCGCACGTCGAGCGTGGCGAGCGGCGTTCCGTCCCCGCCCAGCACGGGCATCTCACTGCTCTTGATGTTCTCGAGCTTCTTGATGACCTTGAAGGCGCTGTCCAGGGGCTGCACGCCCGGAGCCCACTCGACGATCACGCTGTAGAGCGGAGCGCGGCGCGCCCGCACCGTGCCCAAGATCGGCACGGCCTGCGTGACCTGGTCCTTGTACAAGACCTCGAACCAGTACGGCCGGACGATGTCGACCTCGGGCGGGATGCGCCCCGCCTTCACCCACTCGACCGCGGTATTGGCGTTCACCCGGCCGTAGCCGAAGCGCTGGTCGAACCCGGTCTGCGACCAGTAGAAGCCCGAGGCCGGCTTCTGTGACGCCTCGATGTCGATGTCGTCGGCGGTCTTGAAGAAGATCTGCATCACCTCGCCGGCCGAGAGCGGCGGGTCGAGCTTGGCCTGGAGACCCATCGAATACACCAGGCCCGACAGCCCCGAGAGGCGCCCGACCGCCTCGCTCGAGCAGCCCGTGCCCGACGCCGACAGGAAGTTCTGGGCGCCGAAGTTGGTGCAGTTGTTGAACGCCAGGAAGCTCTTCGCGGTCGTGCTCTCGTCGGTGCCCATCATGGTGATGGCGTGCACCGGCATGGTGTGGTTGGCCGCCGCCGGGACGTTCGGGTGCCGGCTGTTCTCGTCCGCCATGCTGGCGACGATCACCGTGCCGCGGCTGTACGCGTAGTCCATCGCCGTCTGGGCGAAGCCGCTCATGTTGAGCGTGCCGAGGGCTTCTTGCACCACCTTGGCGCCGTTGTCCGTCGCGAACACCACCGCCTTGGCGAAGGCCTGGCCGTCGGCGATGAAGCTGTCCCCCACGCGCAGTGGCATGAACCGGCACTTGGGGCAGATGCCGGCTTCGCCCATCCCGTTGTTGGTCGCCGCCGTCGAGTCCTTGGCCTCGCCGGTGCCGTGTCCGTAGCGGGTGTCGTCGTACGCGTTGTTGTCGTCCTTGAAGAAATCCCAGCCCGAGATGTCGTCGACGTAGCCGTTGGCGTCGTCGTCGACGCCGTCGGAAAACGCCGGGTTGTCGATCAGATCGCCGGCGTCCAGGATGCCGTTCTTGTTCCAGTCCCCCTTCGGGTGCTTGGGGTCGGCCTCGGGCAACAGGCCGGGGTGGTCCTTGTAGTCGCCGACGGTGAAGATGCCGTCGCCGTTGCAGTCGAACAGCTTCTCGGTGGGCTTGGCGGGGTCGAGGGGAGCGCACGGTGAGCTGTCGGCATGCAGCGGTGCGTGCGCGGCCAGCTCGCCCACGTTCAGGAAGGCCTTCTCGGCCAGATCGGCCTCGTCCCACTTGATGCCCGAGTCGAGCACGGCGATCAGGACGCGGTCGTCACCGATCGTGTGGCGCCACGCGAGATCCACGCTCATGCCCGCCGCCTTCTCGCCCGGGTTGAGCGGTGGCACGAACGTGCCCGGGGAGCGGTCCGGGATGAACGAGTAGAACTGCCACTGACCGGACTCGCGCTCGCTGCTCTTGGCGCTGGCCTTGTAGCCGTAGCTCGGGTCGTTGGGCCAGTACTTCGGGTTCTTCATATCGGCCGCTGTGGCCGTGAGCGGCGGCGGCCAGTCTGCGCGGCCGGGGCTCGGTGCGAGCCAGAGCGAGAGCGAAGCCAAGGCCGTGAGCGCAGCGGCAGAAAGCCGCCGAAAGTGATTGAAACTCGAGGGGTCGTTCATCTTCAATTGTCACCGAAGAGGTCTTGGATCTTCGTGTCGAGCGCGAGGGCGATCTTGTACAGGCTCGAGATCGAGGGGCTGCTCTCGGCGCGCTCGATCTGGGAAAGGAGCGAGATGCTGAGCCCGGTGCGCCGGCTCATCTGTTTCAGGGTCAGCTCTTTGGTCTTGCGCTGGTTGCGAATCGTATCACCGATGATCTTGTGGAGCTGCTCTTCCGGGGTGCGCGCCAGGCCCTTCTTGCGCATCACCCGCGCCAGCACCTCGCGGAACTCGTCCACGTTGAACGGCTTCTTGATGTAGTCGACGGCGTCGAGCTTCATCGCGGCGACCGCCGAGTCGAGGTTCGGGTGCGCCGTGAAGACCACCACGGCGACGTCGGTGTCGTGCTCGCGGATGCGCTTGAGCACCTCGATGCCGTCTAGCTTGGGCATCATCAGGTCGAGGATGACGACGTGGTAGCTGCCTTGACGGACTTCGTCTTCGACCAGCGTCGGATCGCTCATGGCCTTGACGGAGAACCCGTCTTTCTCGAGCAGCGTCTGCATGTAGTCGCAGATCGCACGGTCATCGTCGACGATCAGGATTCGGACGGCAGGGAGATCAATCGGCACGGCTGCCTCCTCGGCTGGCAGCGGGCCCGCGGCGGCCGCTGCGCGAGTTTCAGTGTCACGAGAATACCCCAAGTCCGATGCGCCGTGGCTGGAAAATGGGCTGACTGAGCGTACAGTCCCCGGGTGGCCCGCCCCGTCGAAGCCCAGTACACCGAGCGACTCGACCAAGCCCTCGGCTTCGTCGCCGCCGCCTTCCGACACCACATCCGCAAGGGCTCGGGCGTGCCGTACCTGTCCCACCTGCTGCAGGTCGCGGCGACGGTCGCCGAGCACGGCGGGGACGAAGAGCAGATCGTCGCGGCTCTCTGCCACGACTACCTCGAGGACATCGCGGGGGCGCATCCTGACGATCTGGCCAGCCGCTTCGGCGAGCGGGTGGCGCGCCTGGTCGAAGGCCTGAGCGACTCGACGGGTCAGCCGAAGCCGCCCTGGAAAGAGCGCAAGCTGAAGTACCTGGCGCGCCTGCGGGCCGAGCCCGCCGAGCTGAAGCTGATCTGCGCCGCCGACAAGCTGCACAACGCGTCGGCCATCGTCCGCGACCGCCGGCAGGTCGGCGAGCGTGTCTGGGAGCGCTTCAACCCGACCCGTGAAGAGTCGCTCTGGTACTACCGCGAGGTGCTGGTCAGCCTGGGCACCGGGTGGCAGCACCCGCTGCTCGACGAGCTCACCAGCGTCGTCGACGAGCTGCACCGGAGCTGACGTTCACGCCAGCGTGACGCGGCCGGCCTGCCCCGCAACGAGCTCGCCCACCACGCACGCGCCGTCGCCGATTTCGGCAGCGGCGGCGTCTGCCTGGTCGGCGGGTAGGCAGAGCAAGAGACCGCCGCTGGTCTGCGCGTCGGCGAGCACCGTCAAGAGGGCGGCCGCGATCTGCTCGGTGCCGCTCAGGTGCGGCTCCACATAACGCAGGTTGCGCTTGCTGCCGCCCGGAACCAGGCCGGCACCCGCGGCATCGAGGGCGCCGTCGAGCAGGGGGATCGCCGCGACGTCGAGGCGCGCCTCGAGCTTGCTCGCCGCCGCGACGTGGTGCAGATGGGCGAGCAGACCGAACCCGGTGACGTCGGTCGCGGCGGTCGCGCCGCGGGCCGCGCCCACGTTCTTCGCATGGCGATTGAGGCGAGCCATGCAGCGCGTCGCGAGGGCGACGCTCTCGGCGGCGGCGCGGTCCGAGCGCGCAGCCTGGGCGATCACGCCGGTGCCGATGGGCTTGCTCAAGACCAGCCGCTGGCCGGCCCGGGCACGCGTTTGGGTCCACGCTCGGTCGGGGTCGACCGAGCCGACCACCGCAAGGCCGGCCTTGGGCTCCGCGTCCCGGATGCTGTGCCCGCCGACGATGGCGCAGCCCGCCTCGTGGCACTTCTCGGTCACGCCCAACAAGATCGCTTCGAGCACGTCGAGCGGGACCGCGTCGGGGACCCCAACGAAGGTGAGCGCGACCTGGGCGTCGCCGCCCATCGCGTACACGTCGGACAGGGCATTGGCCGCGGCGATCTGACCGAACGCCCGGGGGTCGTCCACCACCGGCGTGATCACGTCGAGCGTGAGCACCAGTGAGCCATCGGAAGCGCCGGGACACACGATCGCCGCGTCGTCGAGCGGACCCGTCTCGGGGCTCACCCAACGATGATTCAGCACGGGGAGGTTCTTCAGGACCTGGACCAGATCCTCAGCCGGAAGCTTCCGGGCTCACCCACCGCCCTGGACCAAGCGGGTCAGTCTGAGCTCGCTCATGCCTCCTCCTTTCTCACCCCGTCACGATACCGCCGGCGCGCCGAACCAGCGCGTCCAAGAGCTGCTCCAGCTTTCCGGGCTCGGGCAGCTGCTCGAGCCAGGCGTAGACCGTCTCGTCCTCGCGGGCGGCGTGAGCCCTGAGCTCGGCCAAGAGCTCGGTCGCGGTCTCTCGGCGCAGCGTGCGCAAGTCCGCGGCTAGCCCCTCCTCGCTGGCCAGGTGCCTGAGGCGGGCGTGCTCTCTGCGCAGCGCCCGGAGCTCGTCGGCGTGTTCGGACGAGAACAATGGGAACAGCCAGCGCTCTTCAGCCTCGAGGTGCGACACCAGGGCCGACTCGAACCGCGTCCAGATCTCTTGAGTTCCCGTGCGGTCGTCGCCGTCGAGCGCGGTCTCGAGCTCGCCACCGAGGCGCGCGAGCTCGGCGTGATCGTGGATGAGGTGGCGGCGGGCCGGGTGCACGCCCCGACCCGTACCACGCCTCGGTCGCCGAAGCTCAGGGGAACGGCGGCGCCTTGGCCTCGCCGGGCGCCTTGGACACGAGGTCGACGGGGTCCATCTTCTTGGACTCGGCCTGCGACGCCTGGCTCAAGAGATCGGGCTTGGTCGCCACGTCGGTCTCTTTGCCGGTGGTCGGGCCGTGGCAGCCGCCGCAGAAGTTGTTGAACAGCTCGCGCCGGAACGACAGCGTCACCCACTCGCCGGGGTAGTACTGCACCTCTTCCTTCTGGTGGTGCACGGTCGAGTCGGACTCGCCCTGAAGCTGGGACTGCACCCCGACGATCACCGGGATGCCCCCCGGGATCTGAAGGCGGGTCGAGCCGTCGTCCTTGAGCGGCACCTTGCCGCGCAGCCGGCGCCGCGCGTAGAGCTTGCCGAACACGCCGTCGTCGACGATGTACGGGCTGGCGTCGTTCAGGCTCTTCTCGCCCTCGGGCGGCAGGCTCTCCCAGAGCTCGAAGCTCTCCATGTCGTGGATGAAGCGTCGCGAGCGCGTGTTCTGGAACGCCAGGCTCGTGATCATCGGGAAGTCGAGGTAGGTGAGCTGTGCGCGGTCGTTGCGATCGGGGTCGTCGGCGTAGATGACCGCGCTGCCCGTCGGATCGGCCGGGGTGGAGCGGAACACCTTCTTGCTCACGCGACCGAAGACCGCCACGGGCCAGACCTCGTCGCTGCCGGCGTCGCCGAACAGCGAGGTGCGCTGCCCGGTGATCGAGTCGACCACGACGACGTCGAAGTTTCCGCTGAACTTCCCGGTGTCGATCACGTTGGCGGCGTAGCTGACCAGGATGTCGCTGTTGGGCAACACCGACGGGTTGCGGTACGCGCCCTGGGTCTTGCCGCCGACGCGACCGGTTGCCGCCGGGTCGAGCACCTTGGTCGAGCGCTGGAAGAAGGGCGTCTGCGCGTAGTCGATGGCGTCCGGATCCTCGAGGTAGTCGTCCGGGCTGGCGCTGACGTTGTCCGGGCCGATCGAGCGGTTGACGACCATGAGCGCGCCGCCCTGGTGCGCGGCCCCGCGATCGCTGGCGATACCCACGGCGTTGCCGTCGGGCAACTGGACGCAATCGGTGAACTGCAGGTAGCCCATGCTCGAGCGCTGGCCGAACTGCGGGTGGTAGTCGCCGCCGTCCAGGTTGATGCGCCTGGCAGCGAGCTGATAGAAGCCCGGCGCGCGCTTCTCGGAGGTCATCAGCATCTGCCCGTTGAGCTTGAAGCTCGGCTGCCCTTCGTAGTTGAGCAAGAAGGTCAGCTGGCGGATCTTGCCGCCTTCGAGCACGTAGAGGTTGCTGTTGAGCTTGCCCGGGTCCGCCGCAGAGCGCGTCGGCCCCTTGAACTCGGCACCCGAGCGGATGTTGCCCCGCGTGGACGCGAACACCAACGTGCCGTCGGGGGCGAAGGCCGGGTCGAAGTTGTGGATCAGCTCGCCGTTGGTGGGCACCGCCCCGCCCGCCTCGTCCTTGGGCGCCGCATCGATGGCGGGCTCGACCGCGCAGCCCGAGCCGTCGGGCTTGACGGTGTAGACCTTCAGCGGCGAGCCCTTGGACGTCCGGGCGGCGAAGGCCACGGTCTTGCCGTCCCACGAGACCTGCGGCCGCCGCACGTCGGCGGTCGCCACGTTCAGTCCGCAACCGCCCATCAAGCTGACGTCGCCGCCGGTGGTCGAGATCTTCCCCTGAGCGTCCAGAGTCGCGCCGACGAAGCGCAGGTCCGCGCCGGGGTTGTAGCTCTCGAAGTCCTGCAGCGCCTCGGATTCGGTGGCCGGCGGGCGCTTGACGTAGACGACGCCCGAGAGGGGCGCCACGCTCTTCATGCGCTCGGCGCGCTCCTTGGCGATCCAGGCCACGACCACGCAGTACGGGTCCTGGGCGTCGAGGGGGCCCGTCTCGGCCGCGGTCAGATCGCACTTCGTCGGGTCGCCGCCCAGCGCGAACAGCGCCCCGCCGCGGTGACGGATGCCGCGTGATGGCTCGAGGTTCTTCCGGATCAGCCGGCCCGCATTCGGATCCGGCGACTCGAGCGCCACCTGCTTGAGCACCTGGCGGTAGTTGTCGCGGGTCGCGGACAAGCCGAAGTGGGTGCCGCTCGAGGCGCGAGGCTTGAAGTCGTTGAACGCCGGCGCCGAGTGGCAGCCCACGAGGATGCAGCCCCGCTTGACCAGCATCGGCTGCACGCGCTTGGCGAACATCTCGAAGCCGGCGTCGGGGGGGATGTTGGTGGCGCCGCCCTGGGCCTGGGCCCAGGCGAGCATCTTCTGGTACTGACCGTCGTCGGGCGAGTCGAAGAAGTGTCCGCCCTCGTGGTAGGTGCCACCGTAGGCGGGGTTCATCGGCCGCTGGATGAGCTCGCTGAACTGCGCGTTCTTCGAGACGTAGTCGGTGGAGACGAAGTAGTTCCACCGCTTCTGCTCGGCGGTCTCGCCGCACGACAGGGGGAACGACCCTTCCGACGCGCCGTGGCAGTTGGCGCCCGCGCAGTTTTCGACCAGAAACGGGTTCACGTCGTCGACGAACTGCTGGTAGTCGGGCGCGGTGGGGTCCTTGGTCGGGTCGAACAGGGGGTCCTTGCCGATGCGCTCGACGCACGGCTCTTTCTCGATCTTCTTCTGCTCGGTCTTCGAGTTGTTCTCGTTGGCCCCCCGCTCGAGCCAGCGCAGCAGCGTCTGGAAGCTGGCCGCCCCGGGGTCGAGGACCGAGTTGCCGGTGTGGGGAATGGCCGTCGAGATGGTCACGGTCGAGTCGTCGTAGGCGCCCAGGGTCAGGGACTGCGGGGGCACCGCCTTCAGGAGTAGCGCCGGCATGCCGTAGGGCCCGTAGTTCGCGAACAGGTCCTGGCGCTTCGCGATCATGTCGAAGCTGGTGACGTCGAGGTTGCCCAGGGCGTTGCCGCGCTCGTCGGCGGTGACGTGGCAGAGCGAGCCGGTGGGGCTCCGGGCGCACGAGCCCGCCAGAATGGGGCCGATCTTGCGGTCGAAGTACGACCCTTCGGACTCGACGTCACGCTGGGCGCAACCGGGGGCAGACGCCCCGAGGACGCCGCAGGTCAGGACGCTCGCCAGGAATATCGGTCGGAACGCGGACATGGGCAGATTGTCCGCGACACGGAAGCGTTCCGCCATGACACCTGACAGGTCGACCTGAGCGATGTCAGTCGTCGTGGTGGCGGGCTTGCACGTTGGGTGCCTGGTCTTGGGTGTAGGCCTTGGTCGCACCTTCGACGTAGACCAGCTTTCCGCCCTTGTGCCCGACGTCGTACCCGAGCGCGACAACGGCGAGCGTGCCGGCCGTGGCGGCGCCCATCGCAGCGACTTTCAACGAGTCACGGCGGAGGAACATCGGGACCGCGGCCAGCGCGAGCACCGCAATCGCGCCGATCATGAAGCGCTTGCCGGCGTCTTCGTGGGCCTCGAGGGCGGCCTCGGGCACCACCTTCTCGACGCGATCTTCTTCGCGCTCGCCGGTGTTCATGGCAGCAAAGCCGCCGATGGCGAGGACGGCCTGAAGCGCCAGGGCCATGGCCCAGGCTCGAGCCGGCAACCATTTCCGCCAGGTGGCGAGCAAGAGGCCGCCGGCGATCAGGGGCATCAAGACGGCGAGGGCGACGGGGATGTGAACGATGACGGGGTGGAGCGGCATGGCCCACGAGTGAGGCCCATCGGTGATCCACGCCATCTGACAAACGACACAAAGCTCGACTATCCTACGGGCGGCTGATGCAGAAAGACGCGAGCGAGGCCCGACGCACTCTCGGAGGCGCGCTCCTGTTTCTGACCATCGGGGCGGTCATCGGCAGCGACCTTCTGGCCGACTATTTGCAAGGGGCGGGCTTGTCCCACGTCGCGCTCGAGGGCCTAGTGCTCGTGCTGGCCCTGGCCGGCGGGCTGGCCTTCTCGCGCCGGTGGGTGGCGCTGCGACGCGAGGCCGAAGACGCCGCGGCCGAGGCCCGCGACCTGCGCACCGAGGCGGCCGCCCAGCGCGCCGAGGCCGAGCGCTGGCGGGCGGAGGCCCGGGACCTGATCGAGGGGCTCGCGGCCGCCATCGATCGACAGTTCGATCGATGGTCGCTGTCCCCCGCCGAACGCGAGGTCGGGCTCTTGCTGCTCAAGGGGCTGAGCCACCAGGAGGTGGCCGAGCTGCGCGGGGTGAGCGAGCGGACCGTGCGCCAGCAGGCCCAGGCTCTCTACAAGAAGGCTGGGCTTTCGGGGCGGGCCGAGCTGTCGGCCTATTTCCTCGAGGACCTGCTCGGGCCCCGCGTCACAGCGGCTGAAGCTTCGCGGTGAAGTGCCGGAGCAGCGGCGGCTCTTCCACGATCCGATAACCGGGGATCGCACCCAGCCGCGCGGCGACGCGCTCTGCGGTTTCGATCACCCAGTCCACGTGCGACGCGGTGTACACCCGGCGCGGCAGTGCGATGCGCACCAGCTCGTGCTGGGCGGCGGCGCCGAACATCAACGTGCCGACCTCGACCGTGCGCACGCCACCCTCGCGGTAGAGCTCGATGGCGATGGCTTGGGCAGGCAGCTGGCTCTTGGGCATCTTGGGCAGCGCGCGCGCGGCGTCGACGAACACCGCGTGGCCGCCCGGCGGAGTGACGATCGGCAGGCCCGCTTTCTCGAGCCCGCGGGCCAGGTAGGCCACGGTCGCCTCGCGGTATCTGAGGTAGTCGGGATCGAGGGCTTCGATCAGACCCACCGCCATGGCCTCGAGATCGCGCCCGGCGAGGCCGCCGTAGGTCGGGAACCCCTCGCTCAAGATCAACAGCACCTCGAACTTGCGTGCCCAGTCCGCGCGGTGCGTGGCCAGGATGCCGCCGATGTTGACGATGCCGTCCTTCTTGGCGCTGACCGTGCAGCCGTCGGCGAGCCCGAAGAGCTCGCGCGCGATCTGCTCGGGGGTGTGATCCTGGTAACCGGGCTCGCGGCGCTTGATCAGCCACGCGTTCTCGGCGAAGCGCGCGGCGTCCACGAACAGCGGCACCTGGTGGCGATCGCACAGCGCGCGGACCGCCCGGAGGTTCTCCAGCGAGACCGGTTGGCCCCCGACCGCGTTGTTGGTCAGCGTCATCATCACCAGCGGCACCGGCCGATCGCCGGCCAACACCTGACCCAGACGCTCGAGGTCCATGTTGCCGCCGAAGTGGGGGTGACCCGAGCGGGGGAGGTCGAGCGCCACGCCGCCCACGTGCTCGAGGTTGGCGCGGGTGGTGTCGAAGTGCGTGTTGTTCGGCACCACGTCGCCCGGCTTCACCACCGCTTCGAACAAGATGCGCTCAGCGGCCCGACCCTGGTGGGTGGGGAACACGTGCTCGAAGCCCGTCAGACGCTTCACCGTGGTCTCGAAGTGGTCGTAGCTGCGGCTACCGGCGTAGGACTCGTCGCCGGCCAAGAGCGCGGCCCACTGCCGATCGCTCATGGCGCCGGTGCCCGAGTCGGTGAGAAGGTCGATGGTCACGTGCTCGGCGTGCAGTTTGAACAGGTTGTACCCCGCGCGATCGAGCAGGCTCTCGCGCTCGGCGCGGGTGGTGAGCGGGATGGGTTCGACCGCCTTGATGCGGAAGGGCTCGATGATGGTGCGGAAGGGCACTTCGACGCTCATGGCGGCGTCACTCGTACCACACGAAGCCGGTCATCTTGTCGAACAGAACGACGCTGTTGTGCCGTTCTTTCAGGGTGAGCTCGCGGGTGGTCGAGTGGTTGTATTCCGCCGGGTTCATCGTGTCGCCCAGCTCGACCTTCACCTGGTGCGCGCCGGGGCTCAGGGTAAAACGCTCGATCGCGATGCTGTTGCCGTCGCCCCAGACCCCGCGGGGCTCGTAGGCGCCGGCGGTGAGCTCGCGGCCGTCGACCTCGACCCGAAGCCGCACGCTGGCCCGGCGCCGCTCGCAGATCTGCTTTTGGCGCATGTGCTTGGGCAGCTTGTCCAGCTCGGCCTGGGAAGGCTCGCGGCAGTTTTCTCCGGCCTTGCCCGGGTGCTTGAACGAGACCACCAGCTTGGGCGACGGATCGCCCGGGGTGCGGTAGCCGGCGGCCGTGCCGGCCCAGGTGACCAGCCCGAAGATCGCTGCCAGCCCCACGCCCACCACCAGGCGGCGGGCCAGGCTCGGCGCGGGCGCGGCCCCGGGCGGGGTGCTGTCGGCGAAGGCCCGGGCCTGCCCGATCAGTCGCCCGCCCTGCGTGCGGTAGAGCTCCAGCACTCGCACGCGTTCGCGGTCCGCCTTCTCGCCGCGGAAGGCCGGCTCGCGCGCGCCGGCCATGCGCTCGGTCGTCCACCGGTTGCCCTCGCGGTACATGCAGCTACCCGGGCCCGAGGCCACGATCAAGACGCCGCGCGCGCCGCGCCGCAGCGCACGCTCGACGGTGAGGGGGTGGACCCAGCCCGCGCACGGCACGCGCACCACGCGGTAACCGGGCAGCTCGGGCGAGCGCGCCGTCACGGCGTCCACGTTCAGGTGTGCGGCCGCCGACTCGTTGCAGACCAGCGCCAGCATCACGTCGGCCTCGGCGCCCAGCGTCTTGTCGACCAGCTCGTCGATCCGGTGGCGCTGCTCGACGCTGTCGAACCAGGGGAGCCCGATGCCTGCCGAGTCGCACGAGCCGGCGCAGATCCCACAGCCGATGCACTTGCTGGGGTCGACGCTGGCCATGGTGGCAAAGGGCTTGTCGTCCTTGCGCGGCACCATCTGAATCGCGTCGTAGGGGCAGTCGTGGTAGCACTTCTCGCAGGCGTTGCAGCGCGCCTCGATCACCGCGGCCACCCGCGCCCGGCCCCGGGCCAGCGCCCATGGAATCGAGAAGAGCACCGCGCCCGACCCGAGCACGATCGCCCAGAGCACGCCGCCACCGAGCCGGTCGGTGAGCCAGATCGGGGCCAGGTACCACCAGTCGATGGTGAACGCCTCGGGTCGCACCGCCATCTTGGCCGCGCCCACCACGTCCGCGGGGAAGGCGAGGCTGACCGCCGCGAACGAGACCAGGACCCACGCGGTCATCGCCCGCCGGGTCAGAAACCACGAGCGCGAGAGGCGCGTGATGTGCAGCCACAGCGCCACGCCCATGGCCAGGGGCAAGAGCATGTGCAGGAAGAAGACCACGAAGAAGAGCAGCGAGTTCAGGCGGTCGTCGACCAGGAACGAGCGCGAGAGCGGGTCGGCGAAGATGGGCAGGGTGTCGAGCACGCGGCCCGACCCCAGCGCGACCAGCTGCGCGCGCTGATCCCAGACCAGCCAGTACCCGAGCCACCCGTCGAGCCAGAGCAGGCCGAGCAACGCCAGCCCCGTGACCCACGCCAGCCAGCGCGCCCCGCCGAAGCGCCGCTCGAAGAAGAGCTTCACCGCGTGGATCAACACGAACAAGAGCGTCGCGTCCGAGCTGTATCGGTGCAGGCTGCGGACGAACCCGGCGCCGAAGCGCGACTGGGTCATGGCCACCACCGAGTCGTGGGCCTCGTGCACGCTGGTGCGGTACCAGATCAGGAGCACGATGCCGGTGACGATGGCGGTGATCAGCGAGGTGTTGGCGATGGCGCCGGTCTGCGCGAGGGGGTTCAGCTGGGCGGGCAGGCCCTTGGCCAAGAGCGCGTCGAGCGCCTGAAACGCCCGGTTGCCGACGCGCAGCACGCGCTCGCCGCGCACCTTGGGCTCGACCCGCTCGCCGTCGTCGCGGATCACCGGGAGCGCTCGCTTCTGCTCCGCACTAGGTGACGTAACGTGAGCTTCGTTCGCGGCGGGCGGCGACGGCTCGGTCGCCTGGCCCCCCGCCGCTTCGGTCGGGGCGGGTGCGGTCATCTCAGGCGCCGGGTTCTTTCACGAGCAGCTTGATGGCGTCGGTGAGCCAGCGCTCTTGCCGCTCACCCAGGGTGAGGCGGTAGGCGACCTGCCCTTTGCGATCGATCACGATGAAGAGGTTGGCGTGATCGATCTCGCCGCTCATCGGGTTCTTGCTGCGGGCGATCTCGAGCCGGTCCAAGGTGGCGTTCACCTCGCCGGGTTCCCCCCAGAGCAGCCGATACTCCGGGGACTTCACCTGGTAGCGCGCGGCGGTCTTCAGCATCACCGGCTGCGTGTCGTGCTCGGGGTTCAGGGTGACCGCCATCACGCGCACGCTCTCGCGCTCTTGTGCGCTGAGCGCGCCCAGGCTGCGACGCAGTTGGCCCATGATCAGCGGACAGGTGTGGAAGCAGGTGGCGTAGATGCCGGTAACCACCACCACGCTGCCCCGGAGCGATGCGAGGTCCGCCTTCGCGCCGTCTTGGTCGGTGAGGGCCACGGCCGGCGCCGGCTTCGCGGTGCGCAGCGCCGCTGCCGGGAAGGGCTGGGGGGCCGCCGACGCATCGCCGCCGAGGCCGACCAGGGCCACCAGCACGCCGCTGACCAGCACGAGCGCCGCGCCGAGGTACGGCACGAGCGCCCGGGGTCGAGTGCGCAGCACCTCGCGGACCTGCTTGCCCCAGACCACCGCCAAGACGCCGCACATCACCGCGGGTTGCGCCAGGAAGATGGCGATGTAGCTGGTCTCGAACTTCCCGGTCTCTTGGTCCAGGCCGTAGCACCAGACCCGGAACTCTTCGGCGAACGCGCCGATGCCGGTGTCGGCCTTGGGGATGACCAGCATCGCGATCTGGAAGATGTCGAACGACAGCAGCACCGCCAGCATCAGCACCGGGAAACGCCACGACGAGAAGAAGACGTGCATCGCGGCCAGCGGCCGAGGCAGACCGCTAGCGTCGTCGCGGTGCAGGCCGCTCGCTGCGGCCGCCGACCCCTCGACGTCGCCGCCGCCCTCGGCTCCGGAGTCGCCCGGAGCCGGTGGGGGTACATCGATGGGGTCGGCCATGGCGGTCACTTCATAGCTCCCGCTCAGCGGACGTGCCAGACGTCGGCCAGCGCTTTCCAGTTCGCGAAGTAATAGACGGCGAAGGAAACGAGCAAGATCAGGGTGAGCACGAAGGTGCCCGGTGCCTTGTGGGCCTCGTCACCGTGGTGCTCCGACTCTTTCTCGATCACGTCGGCGGCTTTTTCTTGTTTGGCCATGTTGGTCTTGCCTCCTCACCAGGGTGTCATCTTGCCGTCGATCTTCTTGCCGAAGAACACGGCGCCCACGACCGGCAGCACGTACATGAGCAGGCCGGTGAACGCGACGATGCCGCCGATGCCCACCATGGCCAGCCACACGTGCACGCTGGCGTCGTAGCCGGCGGCGTGCGTCGCGCCGGTGAACTCGATGTCCCAGTGGCGCCGCGAGACGCCGTAGGAGCCGGCGAAGGACATGCCGAACGAGATCATCGCGATGCCCAGGGCGAAGACGAACGGCTGCAGCTTGCAGATGGCGCGCAGGGGGAACTCGCGGCGGAAGATCAGCGGCACCACGTAGTAGGTGACCGCCATGAACGCCAGCGTGGTGCCGCCCACCACCGTGGAGTGGAAGTGGCCGGGGATGCGCAGGGTGTTGTGGGCGATGATGTTGATCTGCTCGGTGCCCAGGGTCACGCCGGTGATCCCGCCGATGAAGCCGAAGATCAGGAGCGAGAGGAAGAAGCCCGAGAACCCGGGGTTGCCCCAGGGGGCCGCGCCCAGCCAGCCGAACAGGCCCTTGTCGTGCCCCTGCTTGCGCAGCGCCACCTCGACCGAGGCCGGAACGGTATAGCCGTGGATCATCGACGCGAGCACCGCCAGGTACATGGCGTACGACGTGTTCCAGATCTTCCACCCGGCGCTGACGCCGGGGTCGACCAAGAGGTGGTGAGCCGAGGCCAGGTTGATGAACAGGATGTAGAACAAGAACGCCACGCGCGAGACGCCCTGGTTCAGCACCTTGCCCCCGACCGTGATCGCGCTGAGCAGGTACCAGACGCTGACCATGGCCGCGACGTTGATCTGCTGCGACGGGTGGCCGAGGCCCCAGAAGACCAGGCGGTAGACCGCGGGGTCCATGTTGGGGATGACGCCGAGCGCCCAGAGCCAGGTCGGGATGTAGATCGCGGCGCCGTGGAGCAGGGTCGCGACCGCGATGATCGCGGCGGTGATCGCCCCGAATACCACCAGCGGCACCGAGCCCTTGTAGGTCTTGTCGCGCTTGGCGATGTAGATCGTGGCAAAGAAGTTGATCACGCCGATCAGCGTGCCGACCGCGAACAAGATCACGCCCAGGTAGTAGAGCTGGTGCGCCTTGAGCGGGGCGTACGACGTGAACATCACGTCGGCCTTGCCGGTGAGCACCATGACCGCGACCATGCCGCCGCCCACCACCATCATGACGTAGCTGATCCAGGCGGCGGTCGCCGAGGCCAGTCGGCTCTTCAAGAGCACGGTGCCCGCGAAGTAGAGGACGGCGATCTCGAAGAAGATGATCCAGAGGATCAGCATCGAGAGCCCGTGGAGCGTGACCATGCGGTAGTACCACTCGGCCGGCAAGAGGTGGACCGCCGGCCAGCGGGTGAGGGCGATGAGCAGCGCCGCGACGCCGCCAATCAGCAGGCATACGACCGCCGCGACGGCGTTCAGCTGGATGAACTTCTGGGCCGTGAGGTCGACCGTGAGCCCGGTGGTGCCGCAGATCCGCGACAGGCCTGGCAAGTGGTTGCCCTTGGGGACGTCCGAGTCGCCCGCGGGTTCGGCGATTGCGCCTTCGACAGTGGGATCCATCGTCGTCATCTGACTACTCCGTCACGATGATCTTGCCGGTCATCTGGTGGTGCCCGATGCCGCAGAACTCGTTGCAGATGATCGGGAAATCGCCCGTCATCGTGGGGGTGATGGTGAGCACGTGGTCGTAGCCCGGCAGCACCTGGAAGTTCATGTTGATGGGGAGCAAGGAGAACCCGTGCTGAATGTCGGTGGACGAGATGTGCAGCCGGTAGGTCTGACCCTTGCGGAACTTGAGGATCGGGTAGAACGTCCACATCTGCGCTTGCAGATAGGCGTCGCCGCCCGGGGCCGCTTCCACCACCGGGATGCCGTTCTTCTCGTCGACCTTGTTCGATGCGACGAAGCTCTGGACGCGGGCCGCGAACTTGGCGGGCTCCACGGCGTAGGCTTCGCCGGTGCTGTTTTGCTTGCCCTTGAAGTGCCAGTACGGCATCGCCAGGGTGAGCACGATGCACCAGAGCAGCGCGAGGCCGATCCACGCGCGCTCGGTGCCCGAGGGGGCTTTGAACCAATCTGCAGGCGGTGCTGAGATTCCCATCGTCGTCTCCCTAGGGCAGCGTCGCCGGCTTCAGGTTCTGGAGCTCGACCAACCCCCACACCGTGTAGGAGATGATCGGCAAGAGCACGCCGAGCGCGAGCAAGAGCCACGGGTTGTCGAGCAACTTCTGAATCGGGTGTATCGGCTTGTCAGCCATGTGACCCAGTCCTTTCCTTGATTGCGAAATGTTCCCCCGCTCGGACGCGGGCCCGACCGTCGGCATGAGCCGGAACGAGGAAGCTGCCCGGGCCCACCAGATCCCAGGCCGAAACACGAGCGCGCTCGCGGCGCAGCCAGGCGCCGACCACGATCGCCAGGAAGAGCACGCCGGCCACGATGGCCACCAGGCCGCCCAGCCCCATCACGCCGAGGCCGAGCTTCTGACCCAGGCTGCGCGCGTTCTGCTCGGCGCCGTACAGCTTGCGGCCCATGCCGTGGGCGCCGGCCAGCGCAAAGCCGACGGCGAAGACACCTTGCCCGATGCCGAACAACGCCGGCTGCCAGTGCGCGGTTCGGCGAGCGAGCCGCGAGGCGCGCACCGGCACGCCGACCACCTCGAGCAGCGGGTAGCCGAGGGCCATGAACGCGACGGTCACGCCGCCGATCGAGGCGTGATAGTGCGCGGGGATGACCGTGGTCGAGCCGCGGATCAGCGCGCCGAGCACCCAGCCGAGCACGGTGAGGCCGGCGCTGGCGAAGAAGCCGATCAGGCGGGGATCACGCAGGTCGGCGCGGGACAGGGTGCCGTCGCGAAAGCCCCGAACCACTGCGCGCACGCACGAGAGCAGCACCAGCGAGGCCGCGGGGAAGATGGCCCAGCGCATCAGGAGCGTGAAGCCCTCGCGCGCCGCCACGCTCTGCATGCCGCTGGCCGCCAAGAGGGGCGCCGCCGCCCACGGCAAGAGCAACACGCCGAACAGCACTGCCGCAGCGCCACGCGACAGCGGCGAGCGGCCGAGCACGCCCGCGAGCAAGATCAGCCACGCGCACAGCATGCCCGCCGCGCTGGCCAGCTGCAGCACGTGGCCGCCGCCCCAGTTGCCGAGCTCGTAGAGCGTGGTCGGGTCGAGGCCCCGCGGCGCGGTCGACCAGGTGGTCGCGAAGGTGAGCGCGGCGAGGCAGAGCGCGATGCAGGTGGCGCGGATCCCCGGCACCGCGGCGGCGGGCACCGACAGCACGCTGCCGGGCGCGGGCTCGCTGGGCAAGAGGCGCCGATCGGTCACGCTCATCAGCACGCCTGCGGCGAAGACCACCAGGCCCAGCGAGAACGACCAGTGGTCGATCATCGGCACGTAGTTGGCGAGAATCGGCTGCGCGCCGGGGGCGCCGGCGGCGACCAAGATCAGCAGCACGCCGGCCGCCGCCACGAACACGCCGGCCCGGCTGACCCGCGAGCTCGCCCCGTGCTTCGGCAAGAGGAACGAGAGCGCCGCCGCGAAGGCGTAGATCCAGACCAGCAGCGACAGGTCGACGTGCACCACCAGGCAGCGGCGGAAGAAGGCCGGATCGGTGACGAAGCGCGAGAAGAACGGAGTCCGAGCGACGACCAGGAGCAGCGCGAGCACCCCCGACATCAAGAGCGAGCCCACGCCCAAGAGCACCCAGCGCCGCGCGCTCTGTGCCTCGGGGGACTCGCCTGGGTTTCGTTCGCTCATCGGGGGGGCCTTGCCGGGTTGGCGGTTTATGGACATCGTGGTCTATTGATGGGGCGGCTGGCAACGGCCGCGAAGCCCGGAGTGACATCGATCATGCGAACGAAGAGCAAGCCCTCGAAGCCGCGCAAGCTGCCCATCGCTCACCGCGACGGCATCGCCCCCGTGTCGCAGAGCGCAGAGTATGCGCTCAGAGTCATGACCTGCCTGGCCCGAGGCGATCAAATTGCGCGAACCGCGACCGACCTCGCGATCGAGGCGACCGTGCCCGTCCACTACCTGTCCAAGGTGCTGAGGCGGCTGGTCGCGGCGGGGCTGCTCAGCTCGCAGAAGGGGCACGGCGGCGGCTTCGTGCTCGCGCGGGCTCCGAGCCAGATCCGCTTCGCAGACGTGCTGGGCGCCATGGGCGAAGCACCGGTGGGTGGTCGCTGCGCGTTTGGCTGGGGCAAGTGCGATGCGAAGGCCCCGTGCCCACTACACCCGGCATGGACGGTGCTGAGCGAGGCGCTCCAGGCGTGGGCGGGCAAGACCACGCTGGCCGATGTGGCGGCGGCGGCCCCCCAAAAACGACGAAAGCGCCGCGGCTAGTGCCACGGCGCTTTCGCCCGCTTCCCCCCGGCAAGATCACTTCTTCATGGCGCGGATGTGCTTGACCAGCGCGTCCGCCAGGGCCGGCTTGCCACGCAGATCAGGGTTGCCCGGCATCGCCGCGCTCTTGCCAACGGCGGCGCCGCCCTCGATGATGCTCTTCTTGATGTCCTCGTCCTTGGCCGACCCCTGCCAGGCCGCGTCGGTGAAGTTGCGGGGCTTGGGGGTCAGGGCCGAGCCGCCGGGGCCATCGCCGCCGCCGGTGTCGCCGTGGCACACGGCGCACTTCATCTTGTAGTACGCCGCCGGATCGTCGCCGCCGCCGGCCGCAGCCGTGGCCGCTCCGGTGGCCGCGCCGACGGCGCCGCCCGAAGCCTTCTCTTCCTTGTTGCAGCCAACGGTCAGCAAAAGCGCACCGCACGCGACCAGAGCAATCTTGAGATCCATGTTGTTCGTCCTCCGAATCATCCCGCCCGGCGGGGTTTCTACACCAAGCGGCCGAGGTCGTGGGCCGCGGCGCGCACCTTAGTGAATTTGGTGCGGCGGTGCGAGCCCCTTCCTGTCCAAGAAAAAGCCCGTTCAGCTCCGCCGATTTGCGCGTCGGGCGGGTGGCGGTGCTGCCGGCTCGACCTAGCCGTTGCCGGAAACTACATTCCCCGGGCTCGAGATCGGACATGGCGAAATTCGACGACCACCCGTTCATTGCCATCTGGGAGACCACCCAGGCCTGCGATCTGGTGTGCCAGCACTGTCGCGCCTGCGCGAAGCCCGGGCGGGACCCGAGCGAGCTCGACACCGCCGAGGGCAAGCGCCTGCTCGACAGCCTGGCCCAGGCCCACGTCCCGCTCGTGATCCTCACCGGCGGTGATCCGGCGAAGCGCCCCGATCTGCTCGAGTTGGTCGCCCACGGGCGCTCACGCGGGCTCATCATGGGGCTCACGCCGAGCGCGACTCCGCTGGTCACCCCCGAGCTGATCATCGAGCTGGCGCAGGCGGGCCTGGCGCGCCTCGCGGTCAGCGTGGACGCGCCAGCACCGCAGATTCACGACGCGTTTCGCGGCGTTGCGGGTAGCTTCGAGATGTCGCTGCGCATCTTGCGTGATGCGGGGGCGGCGGGCATCGGCACCCAGATCAACACCAGCATTCACGCCAAGAACATCCACATCTTGAGCGACATGGCGACGCTGGTGCGCGACGCGGGGTGTGCGCTGTGGAGCGTGTTCTTCGTGGTCCCCACCGGGCGCGCCGGCCTCTCCATGCTGCCGAGCGCGAGCGCGGTCGAGAGCGCGCTGGAAGAGCTGGCGGCCATCGCCGAGCACGAGCCGTTCGCGGTCAAGACCACCGCGGCGCCGCACTATCGCCGGGTCCTGGCCGAGAAGAAGCGCGCGAGCGGCGTGGCGATCGAGCACGGCACTCACGGCAAGCAGGGTCTGCGCGTCAACGACGGGCGCGGCTTCCTCTTCGTGTCGCACCGAGGCGAGGTCTTTCCCAGTGGGTTTCTGCCGATCCCTTGCGGCAGCGTGCGCGAGCGCGACGTGATCGAGATCTATCGCACGAGCCCCGTGTTCCAAGAGCTGCGCGATCCCGAGCGCCTGCTCGGCAAGTGTGGCGCGTGCGAGTACAGGTCGCTGTGCGGGGGCTCGCGGGCCCGCGCCTACGCGGTCAGCGGCAAGCTGCACGACTGGGACGGCCTGTGCGCGTACGTGCCGCTGGGGTACGAGGCCGCGTTCGAGCGCGATCGGCGCGAGCGCGACGCCGAGCTTCAGCGGGTGCCGCTGCCCGTGGTCAGCGCGTGAGCGGAAGCAGCGCGTCGGCGCCGTCGCCGCCGGCCGCCGACTTCAGCGCCTCGAGCTTGTGGACGGTGAAGCCGTGGGGAGTGGTGAGCAGCACGCCCTCGCGCTCCCACCGCGTCATGACCCGGATCGCGGTCTCGAACGACGTGGCTACCAGCTCGGCCAGCTCGCGCCGCGACAGAGCCACCGGGATGCTGTGGGAGCCGTCGTCGAAGTCGTCCCCGAAGCGGTCATAGAGCTTGACCAGCAGCGTGGCCAGCCGCGCCTCGACCGAGCCCGCCGACAGCACCTCGACCTTGTCGTGCAGCGCCGCCAGCTTGGTGTGCATGGCGCACGCCATGCTCATGGCCAGGGGGGTCGTCTGGGAGCTCGGGTCGGTGAGCAGCGAGCCTGGAATGCAGATCACGCTCGCCGAGTCGGTGGCGACGATGGCGTCGGCCGGGTAGGGGATGCCGCGCAGCACCGCCAGGTCACCGACGGTGTCTGGCGGGCCGAAGATGCCGCAGATGGACGCGCGACCGCGCGCGGCCGGGCGCACCACCTTGACCAGCCCGCTCTTGATCACGGTCAAGGCCTTGGCGGGGTCGCCGGCGTGCCACAGCAGCTCGCCGCGGCCAAAGCTGCGGGTCGTGGCCACGGCCGCCATCCGGTCCAGGAGCTGCGGATCGGCCCCGGACAGGGCCTGCGCGCGCTCGATGAACTCCCGGACGCCCATGGCCCATCGAGTCTACCCGGACCCCCTGAGAGGTGCACCCATTCCGTACAGAAAATTCGCCGATGTGGGCTTCCCAACGCCACCGCTGCTCTGCAGGATTTGTCCATGACAGAGCAGCCCGGCGCGGTGGAGCGGATCTGGGCCGCCTTGCGCAGCGTGGACGACCCGGAGCTCGGGATCAACATCGTCGACCTGGGCCTGGTTTACGGCGTCGATGCTGCCGAGGGCCGCGTCTCGATTCGCCTCACCATGACCAGCCCCGCGTGTCCGCTCGGTCCGATGATCGTGGATCAAGCGCGCGCGGCCATCGAGAGCAGCGTGCCCGAAGCCGGCGAGGTCGACATCGAGCTGGTGTGGGAGCCTCCGTGGCACCCCGGTTTGATGGCCGAGCACGTCGCGGGTGCGTTCGGCCCGGTTCGATGAAGCTCGCGCGGCTCCCCTTCTTGTTCGGCGGCGCGGTGTGCTTGTTCCTCGCCCTCGCCGCTGGGCTCACCCGGCTGGGCCTTCGGGTTCCGACGCCGGAGCCAGCGCTCCACGGCGTGCTGATGGTCTCGGGTTTCTTCGGCACCCTGATTGGCCTCGAGCGCGCGGTCGCGCACGGCGCCGGTTGGACCTACCTCGCTCCGGCGAGCGCGGCGCTGTCGGGCGGCGTCGCCGTTGCCGGCGGGCCGGGCTTCGCCGCCTGGGTCGCGGTCGCGAGCGGCGCGTGGTTCACGCTCGTGAGCGCTGCGCTGGCACGCCGGCAGGTCGCCGACTTCACGCTGGTGCTGGTGCTCGGCGGGCTCAGCTGGACCGCTGGCAACCTCAGCTGGGCGCTGGGCGCGCCGCCGGAGCGGATCGTCCCCTGGTTCATCGCGTTCCTGACGCTGACCATCTTTGCCGAGCGCCGCGAGCTCGGCCGCGTGATGTCGCCGGGTCCGAGTGCAGGCCACGCCTTTCGGCTGGTCGTGGCGCTGGTGCTCGCGGGCGCGCTGTCGGCTGGATCCGGCCTCGATCCCCGCCGTCTCGTGCTCGCGATCGGACTCGGCGCGATGGCGCTCTGGCTCGCGCGCTTCGACGTCGCCCGCCGCACGGTGCGGCGGCAGGGTCTGACGCGCTTCATGGGGGCGTCGCTGATCGCGGGCTACCTCTGGCTGGCGGTGGGCGCCGCCGCCATGGCAGCGGCCTGGGGCGACACGGCGGGCGCGCGCCACGACGCCTTCGTGCACGCGCTGATGCTCGGCTTCGTCTTCTCGATGGTGTTCGCCCACGCCCCGATGATCTTGCCGGCGGTGATCGGCGTCGCTCCGGCCTACAGCCCGTGGTTCTACCTTCACCTCGGCTTGCTCCAGCTCTCGCTCTTGGTCCGGCTCGTGGGCGACTTCGGCGGGCTGCCAGCGCTGCGCTTGGCCGGGGGCGTCGGCAACGCGCTCACGATCGTGCTATTCCTCGCCGTGAGCGCCGCCGCCGCGGCGCGCGCGCGAAAGCGAGCATGAGCCACTGGTCTGCGATCGTCGGGAAGCCCGGCACCGAGAAGGGGCAAGCCGCGAAGAAGCTCGCGGCGCTGCTCGAGGCCCGCGGGTTCGCCGTCGCCGGCTTCGTGCAAGACGACGTCTCGGACGCCGCGGGCAAGACCGTGGGCTGGGACATCTCGAGCGTGACCGGCCCTGCCGAGCGCGGCGTGCTGGCGCGCGAAGCGGCCGAGGCCGATCTGTGCGGCTACAAGTTCGAGCCGTCGGGCTTTCAGCTGGCCCGGCGGCTGTCGCAGCGCGCGGCAGATGTGGTGATCGTCGGCGGGGTGGGCAAGCTCGAGGCCGCCGAGCAGGGGCACTGGCCGCTGCTCAAGGCCTTGATCGATCGCGAGCCGGGGCCGCACGTCGTGGCGTGCATCCGAGACACCTGCCTCTCGGCCATCGCGCTGGCCCTGCCCGACCCTCTCGACTACGTCGAGCTGCCCTGCGACGACGCCGATCTCGAGCGGTTGGCCGAACGGCTCGCCGCCGCGCTCGCGCCGCCCGGCTGACGCCTGGCCCCGGATTTGCCCGCCATCGGGGTGGAGGCCATCATGCTCCACCGAAGCGCGAAACCTTTGCGGATCGCGACCGCCGTCGCGCTCGGATTGCTGATGCCGGCGCTGGGGCTCGCCGAGCCGCCGAGCGAGGGTCGGGACCCCGATGCACCGGTGTACTGCGTCCAAGCGTGGACCGAGGCTCGGTATCGCAACTACGGCTACGATCACATCGTGCACCTCTACAACGGGTGCACGGCCTTCGCGACCTGCGAGGTCGCGACCAACCTGGCGCCCAAGCCGCAGGTGGTGCGCATCAAGCCCGCCGAGCTCAAAGAGGTGCTCACCTATCGCGGGGCGCCCACCCAGGAGTTCATCCCGCGCGTGCGCTGCGCGCTCGAGAAGTGACGCGGGAGGCGCCGGCGCAGGCGGCACCCGCTGGCGGCGTCGGCGCGCGCCCGCTGCAGCAGCTCCTGCAGGCCCAGCCGGCCCGACCACGAGCTGAGGTAGTCGTCGTCGAGCCGAGCTCGGCTGATGCGCAAGACGGAGACGACGTCTCGCCACTGCCGATCGGAGACCTCGCCGCCCAAGCGGTACCAGAGCAGCTTGCGGATCACGGTGTCTTCGGGCGCTTTGAGCACCAGCGTCTCTCCCGACGGCTTGACCGGCGTCGCCCGGCGCCGCTCGAATTCCGCCGAATCGTAGCCCTCGTATCCCCGTCCGAAGAAGTCGATCTTGGTCACCGTCGGCAGATGAAACGCATTGGCGCTCCCGGCGGTGCGAAGCGCGCCTCGCAGCATCTCGAGATCGATCTCGAAGTCCGGGCCCAGCGCCGCCTTGAACTCCTCGAGTCGCCCGAGCGGCAGCGAGAGCACGAAGTCGACGTCGTTGGTGGCTCGGGGCTCGCCCTGGAACGAGCTCGCGAGACTGCCGCCCACGAAGTACTCTCCGCCGACGCGCTCGATCGCCGCTGCGACCAGGAGCGCCACGTCGACAGCGTCCGCCGCTGCTCGGTCTGCCACCCTACGCTCCCGGGAAGAGGCGTTCGGCCACGGCTCGACCGTAGAGTCGATCGGCGAGCCGCTTCTTCACCGTGCGCTCGGGGAGATCCGGCGAATCGGCGCGGATGGCCGCCTCGGCCAGCCCGCGCACCATGGCGCTCAGCCTGACCGCCATCGCCAGGCGCTCGATCGGCGACTTCTGCTCCAAGAGCTCGTAGTACCGGCGGCGGGCGGCGGGCGAGGTGTCGTCCACGCCAAGCAGCATATTGCCCCGGCCATCGACCTGCAATGCGTCGCCGATCGCCTGGCCCTCACTTCCCCGCGAAGATCCACGACGCTGCGCCGTGGGAGAGCTTCTGCCACTTGGCGTAGGCTTGCACTGCGCCCAGCCGGATCTGGCGGTCGTCCTTGTTGTCGCCGATGCCGGTCAGCACGGCGTGCAGCAAGTAGCCCTCGGGCGCCATCAGCTGCTTGGTCATCACCAGCGGGCGTGAGCCGGCGCGGCGGAGCTTCTTGCCGAAGTAGTTCTCGGAGTAACACGCCAGCACGAACGACGGGATGGCGCCCTCGCTCGCCTCGCGGTCGGGCAGGTCGAGGCCGTCCATCAAGCGATTGTGGCCGACGTACCCCGCGACGTGCACCGTGAGCTCGCCCCGGCCGTCGAGCGTCACCTTCTCTCCGCCCGTGGCGCCCTTCCAGAACCCGGTCACGGCCTGGTCGATGCGATCGCCGTGCACCGCGTCGAGCACCACCAGCTGCTCGACCGGCTGCTTGCGATCGAGACCCCAACGTTTGGCCGGGATGGTCCGGCGGTACACCGCGCGCTCGAGGACGGTGTCGTCGACCTTGCCCAGGCTCACGCGCTGCCAGCCGCTGGACTTCATCTCCAGAAACCGCCGCGCGCCGAAGATCGCGCCCCAGTAGACGTTGTGGCTCAGGTTCCCCGCGCGGCCGGCGATCTGGCTGCCGCAGTCGATCTGCTGGTTCGAGCACAGCGCCACGGTGACGTGCACCACCAGAGGCTTGCCGGCGGCCAGGTCCTTGCGGAGGCGCTCGCGGTCCCAATCGTCGGCGCGGGCGCGGCCGGTCAAGAGGAGCAGGGCGGTTGCCAGGGCGATGACGAGGAAGGGGCGCACGCCCGAGCATCGGGGCAGGGTGGGGGAGTGTGACCGCCGGCCCCTGCTCATTTCGCGAAGGAAATGTCCGCCAGATCCTCGCCGAAGCGGCTCATGCGCTGCACCTTCACCCGGTCCATGGCCACCGAATAGACCAGATCGTCCAGGAAGACGCTGCGCTTCACGGCCGACGCTGCGTTCGACCACCAGGCGCTGCAGCTGGCGCCGTGGGTCCCGTGGTCGACGCCACCCAGCTTCTTGAAGCCGGTCTTCGTGCTCACGTCGTAGACCAGAAGGCCGCTGAAGGTGAGCGAGCCCTGCCGGCCGTCGCCGCCACCCTCGCAGAGCGTGGTCGGAACCGCCAGGAGCTTTCGGTCGTGGAAGTAGTTGAACGCCAGGTGATCGGTGGCGGCCTCGGAGCTCGAGCCGCGGGTGCCGATCTTCTCCTTGTGCAAGAGCTTCGGCTCGGTCGGGTTCTTCACGTCGAACAGCTGCAAGAGGATGCCGTCGAAGTAGGCGAAGCTCCCGTGGTCGTCGGCGTCGAAGCCGATGGACAAGAGGTGGTTGCGATCGATGCGGTGGATATAGGTGGAAAACCCCGGGATCTTCAGCTCGCCCAGGATCTTCGGCGCCGCGGGGTCGTACAGGTCGAGCACGAACAGCGGGTCGGTCTTCTTGAAGGTGACCACGTAGCCGCGCTCGTCGTCGAAGCGCACCGCGCGGATGTCCTCGCCGGGTGCGATCTTCGAGACGGCGCCGACGCGCACCAGGTTGCCGCCCTCGGCCTCGGCCAGCACCGAGACCACGCTCTCGACCTTGGGATCGGGCACCTTGCCGCGGGTGGTCGCGACCCGCAGGTAGCCGTGCCACTCGTCCATCGAGAACTGGCTGAGCACGTGCCCCGGAACCACGCCGCTGCCGACGTAGCGCGTGGCCCCGGGCCGCTCGCCGATGGCGAACTTGTGGATCTGGCTGACCTCGTCGACGCCCGGAAGAAACGAGTACCAGCGCCCGCTTCGCCCGGCGCGCCGGCTCGTGACCGACAGATAGAGCGCGCCCGCCGACGCGAACACGGCTCCGGGTCGGGTCTGAACGGTGGCGGTGCTCGGTGCCGCGGCGTCGTCGGCCAGATCGAACGAGACCAGGGTGGTGAACGCGCGACCGTCGCTGAGCGCGGTCTTCATCACGTTGCCGCAGAGCGACTGGGTCTTGCCGCCCTCGCTGATCTTCGGGAGCGCGGCGCGGCTCGCTCGGATCAGCTTCTCGTTGTCCCGAGCCAGCTGAGCGAACTTCGCGCGGACCACCGACTCTCGGCTGCCGCAGGTCTCCAGCCCTGCGGGCCACGTCGGGAAGCTCGGGTCGGGGCTGTCGCCGTCGGCGACCACGGTGTGGACCGCCCGGTCGATGCGCCGCGCCGCGATCAACGAGCCCGAGAGCTCGATCTGCCGCAGCTTGCGCGGCCGCGCGCGATCCGCGATGTCGAACACAAGGATCTGGGTCGAGCTGCCGTCTCCCGCGAACTGGCAGTCGTAGCCGTAGGTGCAGCGTTTCCGGGTGGCACGGTCCGAGGTGTAGACCACGGCGCGATCGCCCTGCACGAACATCTCTTTCGCCACGCCCCCGAGCGGGGTGGTCGACACCAGCCGCGCCTTCAGCGCCTCGACGATGCGCAACGAGCCGTTGACCGCGAAGTACACGAAGCGCCCGTCGGTCTTGACGATGTCGGCCTCGTCCACGCCCTTGACCTGGTTGTTCGTGCCCGACGCGCTCTTGGCGGCCCGCGCCGACGCCGACCCCATCCCGACGCCGCCGCCCCCCGCGCCCACGCCGCTCAGACCGAGGCTGCCGTGCCCCATGCCGTAGCCCGAGCCATACCCGCTGATCCGACCCAGGCGCATGTTCTTGCGGGCCTCCTCCTCCCACCGATATTGCTCCCAGCAGCCGGGCTGAGCATCGACCCAGCCCTTCAGTGAGTCGGCCAGGGTCTGGCGCATCTGCCGCACGCGGGCGTCGGCCAGCGTGCGCTCGACCGCGTCCAGGTCCTCGCAGCTGGCGCTCGCGAGCCGCGCCTCGGCCAGCGTCGCAGCGGCCGGCTCACCCGCCATCGGGGTGGTGATCTTCGGCGGCGGCGGCAGCGGCGCCGGGGTCGGATCGGTGGCCATGACCAGCGGCGACCTGGCGGGCGCGGCGCTCGGCGCGGGCGCCTTGGCAGCCCGAGGAACGCCGCCCGGAGCGCAGCTTACGGCGACGAAGCACGTGGACGTGAGGAAGAGCCCGAGGCGAAGCACGCGCAAAGCGGCCATGCGCCGACAGACCGCGGCGGGGGGCGGATGTTCCGCGTCGCCCCGATCTTGCTGCGGGCAACGCCCCACCGGCGGCCGAAGAGAGCGCTGTCTTCCTCGACGTCTGAGAGGGTTATTGTCGGGGCGTTCGGATTCGACACGCCCTGCTGCGGGCCGTTTCCACGATGTTGCCACCTGGCGCACCCCGGCGCTCGCGGTGGACGGTTCGGGACGTCACACGTATCCTTGCGCGGTGAGTGCGCTCCCCTCGGCCGCGCGTTTCTACCGAGCAATGAAACGAGACTCGGATGGCAAGCCGTTGTGCGGCAGCCGGGCGAACGAGCTTGGCGTGCGCCCCGGAACCGACATCACTCCCGACCAGGATGGGCAGGTTCGTCCCGCAACGGGTGGGCTGTCGACCACGCCGGCTGACCCCAGCTTGCTGCCCCCGCACGTGCGTCCGCCCCGCTTCGGAGGCTTGGGAAAGCTCCCCGTCTTTTTCATCGACGCGGGCGAGTTGGGCAGTCAGCTGATTTGGCGACCAGATCCCAAGCACCCACGAACTCACGCCTTCATCGAGCCCGCGGCGTCCATGGCACTGGCTGCCTTGCAGGCTTTGCTGTGCTCCACCCGCGACAGCTGGGAGGTGCTTTCATGAACATCAAACCTGTGGACGAGTACCGGAAGCTGATGAACTTGCTTCTCTTCCTGCGAGAAGCCGAAGGGGGGCAGTTGTCCGACGAGATCGAGTCTTCCTACGTCGAGCGCCTCGACGAGCTTTGGTGGAGCCTCTCGGAAGTCGAGCAACAGGAATACGAGGCTGGGCTCGCAGCCGGTCGCCCACCGGGCGGTCCGGATGAGCTCGCCCTGGTCGACTGCGTGGTCGATGCAGGTGCGACCACTGGGCCGAGGAAGGCAGCCTGACGTGTATCTCACGTCGCACCACGTGGTTTCTCCGTCCAGCGGGCAAGAGGGGGTGAACACGTTTCTCTACCTTCACGGGCCGTACACTTGGACCCAGCCGCCACCCGGGATCCCCGACCAGAACCCGGGGACTTTGTCGGCTCAGAGCATCTCGGTTCGCCCGCCAGGAAACCGGGTTCGAAGCTACCTCGACATCGTCGCCCCGGACGAGACGCGCTGGGCGGAAGTCCGCTCCGCACTGATGGAGTTCGTCGGCATGTGCCAGCGTTCCCCATTTCCATGGACTGAGCAGTCCGGGAAGTGCTCGTTCCGTCTGGGCATGGAGCTCGGGATTGCAGGCCAGTGGCAGAGGGAACTCGCGGTGCTGTATCGAGCTGCCCAGGCGCTGCGACTCGCCAACGCGGTCTGACGAGCGCTGCGCGACCCGTCGGCGCACGCGCCGTGTCAGCGGTCATCGCGTCTCTCGGATTCGACCGCCATGCCTGGGTGGGTCGGCTTGGCCACAGCTAGACGCGGCCTTGAGC
Source organism: Myxococcales bacterium (assembly GCA_016191785.1). Classification (GTDB taxonomy): domain Bacteria; phylum Myxococcota_A; class Polyangia; order Polyangiales; family Polyangiaceae; genus JADJKB01. Next base: position 160,152 of record JACPVJ010000117.1, read on the forward strand.
GGCGCGGTCCGTCTAGGCCCCTGATTGTGCGAATCGACGACCGCCGTTCGCCACCGGCCGAGGCTTGAGCGCTTGTCCCGCACCGCTCGCCGCAGAAACCGCCCTCGGGGCGCGAGGTGAACGGTCTGCTCGCCACGACGAAAAACGACGGGAAAAGACGCGGGGCAACGGCGTGGGTGGCAACGTCGACCTCGAGCACCGGCTCCTCTACGTGAGGCAGACCTTCAGCGAGGACGAGCTGGTGCCGCCGAAGGGCGGCGCGGAGCGGGCGGTGCCGCTGTTGCCCGAGCTGGCCGAGTTGCTGCGCGAGAGCATGCAGGGCAAGCAGGTCGGGGACTTCCTGGTCACCGACGAGGGCGGCGAGGTGCCGAGCCGCCAGAACTTCCTGCACCGGCTGAAGGCCTTCCAGAAGAAGGCCGGACTCCGGAGCTGGGGCTCTCACTCGCTGCGGCACTACTTCTGCAGCGCGCTGACCCGCGGCGCGGCGAACATCGAGGCGGTCCGGACGCTGGCGGGCCACTCCAGCGTGCGCACCACCGAGCGCTACCTGCACGCCACCGGGCAGGACCTGCACGAGGCCATCGGCAAGCTGGACAGCGGAAGTGGTAACAGAGTGGTAACGCCCTGAGGGCGGCCGAAGAGACTGCTGTGTTCTTCGACTCTTGAGTCAGGTTTTGTCGGGGCGGGCAGATTCGAACTGCCGACCTCACGGACCCGAACCGTGCGCGCTACCAAACTGCGCTACGCCCCGCCTCCGGCCGGGGCCGGAAGGGCGCGCGACCATGAACAATGGCGGCGGCCGTGTCAAGCACCCGCGCGAAATTCGTGCATTTTTCCGAAGGGACGTGACCTGGAACCGGGGGCGTGTAGGTGAAAGTGCTACACAAATGAATCCACCGGCGAAACCAGAAATGTCTAATCTGAGTATTAGACAAAGTATCAACGGAGGATCTCATGAAAATCACATCTCGCTTCGCCACGGCATTGGTCATCGCTCTCGGGGTAGGGGTTGCCGGCTGCGGCTCCGACGACGACTCGTCCGAGCCGTCGACCCAGCAGCAACAGCAGAAGTCGATCATCGAGACCGCGCAGGCGGCCGGGAGCTTCACCACCCTCGTGGCTGCCGTCGAGGCCGCCGGCTTGGTGGACACGCTCAGCGGGCCCGGCCCCTTCACGGTGTTCGCTCCCACCGACGCGGCCTTCGCCAAGCTGCCGGCCGGCACCGTGGACACGCTGCTGGAGCCCGAGAACAAGCAGGCCCTCGCGGACATCTTGACCTATCACGTGGTGAGCGGCGACGTGCGCGCCGAGACGGTGATCACGCTGAATAGTGCGACCACCGTCAACGGCGCCAGTGTCACCATCAAGGTGATGGACGGCTCCGTGATCCTCAACGACACGGTGAAGGTCGTGCAGACCGACATCGTCGCCACGAACGGCGTGATCCACGTGCTCGACGCCGTGCTGCTGCCGCCGGAAGGTTGAGGCACCCGCGCCCGACGCACACGTGTCGTACACGAGAGCCCGCGCCCCGAGGCACATGAGGCCCCGGGGCGCGCCTGCGCTCACGGTCTGCGCGCGGCGCACCCGGGCAATTCGCGCTTGCTTCCCGGAGTCGCTCGGCCGAGCGTTCCACTCATGCGACCGTTGCTTCGTTGGTCCCGGCTCGGCGCCGCCGCGCTCGTGCTCGCGTTCGCGTGCTTGGTGCCGGCCTGCGGCAGCGACGAGGCGGTGGACGACGGGGGCGAGGGCACGGGCCTCGACGGCGACGACATCGAGCTCGGCGAGCTCGACGCGGACGACCTCAAGGCGGACGGCAACTGGGGGGCGGCCACGACCTGCAAGGCCATCCCGAACCTGCCGCGGCTGAAGAGCCCGCACATCACCGTCTCGCTCAACGGGCTCACGCTCCACCTGGTCGATCCGGAGACCGGCTACGACAAGGTGTTTCCCATCGGACCGGGCACCATCAACACCACCGCGGGGGAGACGACCACCGGCGAGTCCCGCAGCCTGTTCCCGGTGCTGAGCCAGGGGAAGCAGGACTTCAGCATCACGCCGGCCACCACCACCGCCTGCAAGATCTGGTGGACCGACAAGGCCACGGGCGAGACGCTGCCCGTCTTCGCAGGCCTGCCGTTCCTTTCGTTCAGCGGGCCCTACGCCATCCACGGGCCCGTCGACAACTACCGCGCGGTGAGCGGAGGCAACCTTCGGCGCGGGTTTGTCTCCCACGGCTGCATCCGCATGCGCGCCGAGGACGTGCTCGAGGTCTACGCGCGCATCAAGGGTCTGGCCAAGGTCCCCGTCCACCTGCAACGCGAGCCCGAGCGCAGCGCCGAGGGCGTGCGCGTGGACGTGCCGGAACCATGGCTCGGCGCCGAGTGCGTCGAGGACTCGGACTGCGTGGATGCGACCCTGACGTGCAAGACCAACCGGCTGAGCGAGCGCGGGTTCTGCACCAAGGCGTGCACCAGCTTCTGCCCGGACAAGCCCGGGTACCCCACGTCCTTCTGCGTCGCCGATCCCGAGGCGCCGACCAAGGGGATGTGCGTGCTCAAAGAGAGCAGCACGAACCTGGGCTGTCGTCCCCTCGATCACTTCACGCCCCAGACCCAGAAGCGGTTCGGCGCGAGCAGCGTCACGGCCAAGGTCTGCATGCCCGGGTCCCGGGGCTGGATCGGCGACCAGTGCCTGACCGCCCCCGACTGCCAGAGCGGCAACACGTGCTTCGGCGCCACCGCCACCGAGGCGGGTGTCTGCACTCGCGCCTGCACCGGCTCTTGTCCCGATCAGGCCGGAACGCCGCTCACCTATTGCGTGAACGAGCCTGCGCTGGGCGGCAGCATGTGCGCGCGGAGCTGCACCGCCGCGAGCAACGCCAGCGAGTGCCCTGCCGGCTCGGCCTGCGTCACCCGCAAGCAGGTCGGCTCGACCAAGTCGCGCTCGGTGTGCGTGCCGGAGTAGGCTGCCCATCAGCCCCCGATGCGCGGGTTGGCGCCGAGCGCTGACGCTCCCCCCTCGAGTAGTCGGGGCGGGCAGATTCGAACTGCCGACCTCACGGACCCGAACCGTGCGCGCTACCAAACTGCGCTACGCCCCGAAGCCCGCGCAGCACGAGTGCTACGCGGGCGTGTGCTTGGCGGTCAGCCCTTCTGGGCCTTGTGCTTCTTCAGATCTTCGACCAGGGCCGGCACCGCCTGGAACAGATCGGCGACCAGGCCGTAGTCGGAGAGCTGGAAGATCGGCGCCTCGGCGTCCTTGTTGATGGCGACGATGGTCTTGCTGCCCTTCATGCCGGCAATGTGCTGGATGGCGCCGGAGATGCCGATGGCGAAGTACAGGCCCGGCGCGACGATCTTGCCGGTCTGTCCGACCTGCAGATCGCCCGGTGCGTAGCCCGCGTCGCAGGCGGCGCGGCTGGCACCGATGGCGGCAGAGAGGGTGTCGGCCAGGGGGTTCAGCACGTCGAAGAACTTCTCTTTGAGGGCGCGGCCACCGGCCACGACCACGCCGGCCTCGCCCAGATCGGGGCGAGCGCTCTTGACCGCCTCGAGCGAGACGAACTCGACCCGGCTGGCGGCGGCGCCCGGGGCGACCTTCGCGACCGCCTCGATGGGGGAGCTGCCGCCGCTCGGCGCGGCCGGCTCGAACTCGCTCTGACGAGCGGTCGCGACCTGGATCGCGGTGCCGAGCTCGACGTGTCCGAAGGCGTTGCCGGCGAACATCGGGCGCTTGAACACCACCTTGGTGCCGTTGACGCTCACGCCCGAGCAGTCGCCGGCGTAGGCGGCGTCGAGCTTGGCGGCGACCCGCGGCATCAGGTCTTTGCCGAAGCTCGAGGCGCACGCGACGACCAGGCCGAAGGCCTTGCCGACCGCGGCCACGGTGGGCGCGTAGTGCTCGGCGACGTAGTTGGCGAGGCTTTGGTCTTCGCACGCCAGGACCTTGGCGGCGCCGAAGCCGGTCAGCTCGGCGGCCGCGGCCTTGGCGCTCGGGCCCAAGACGAGGATGGAGAAGCTGCCGCCCAGCGCGGGCTGCGCGAGCTTGGCCATGGTGATGGCCGAGTGCGTGGTCTTGCGGACCTTGCCTTCGGCCGTGAGCTCTGCAACGACGAGGATGTCTGCCATGGTTCGATCCCTTTTCAGATGGCCTTCGCCTCGGTGGCGAGCTTCTGGACGAGCTCGGCTACGTCCTTGACCTTGACGCCGGCTTTGCGCGCCGGCGGCGCCTCGAACTTCACGTACTTGCTGCTGAGCGTGGCGCCGCCGACCAGGTCGGCCAGCTTCTTGACGGCCAGGGGCTTCTTCTTGGCCTGCATGATCGCCGGCAGCGGAGCGAAGCGCACCTCTTCGTACGGGTACTTGAAGCCCTCGGCGGTCTTGGACGACCGGACGCTGTCGGGGGAGACGATGCGCAGATCGACCGTGACCACCGCTGGGAACTTCACCCGCAGCGTGCAGACGCCGCCGTCGACCTCGCGGCCGACGAGCAGGCCCCCCGCCTCTTCCTTGATGGTCGCGGCGAAGGTCGCCATCGGCCAGTCGAGCAGCTCGGCCAGGGCCTGGCCGACGTAGTTGTTCTCGCCGTCGACCACCTGCTTGCCCATCAGCACCAGGTCGGGCTTCTCTTCTTCGACCAGCTTCTGGAGCGCGGCGGCGACCAGGCGACCGTCGAGCGCGTCGTCGGTGGTGTCCACGCGGATCGCGCGATCGGCGCCGGTGGCCAGCGCCGAGCGGAGGTTGGTCTCGGTCTCGGCCGGGCCCAGCGTCACGGCCACGACCTCGCCGAGGCGAGTCTTCGGTGCCTTGCCGTCTTCGGTCAATCGCAGGGCGGTCTCGAGGGCGTACAGATCGAAGGGATTGATCTGCCACTCGAGCCCGGCGGTATCGATCTTCTCGCCGGTCGCCGGGATCTTCACCTTGTTGTGGTTCGCGGGGTCCGCGACGCGCTTGAGCGCAACCAGGATCTTCACGATGAGCTCCTTCGGTGTGGCCCGCCCACGGACCGCGGGGGGCCGTGTCTCGAGCCGGGGGAAAGCGGGGCTGCCGCGCGAGTCGCCCCGGATTCCCGAGGAAACGGCCCGTTCGGCCCGAGCGAGGTAGATCCTTTGGAGCGTCGCGTCAATCACGATGGAGCGCAGGGTTTGCCGAGCTCGGCCGGATTGTCGCGTCCGGGCGGCCGGCGAATGGAATACTGCCGCTCCCATGGCCATCACCACGGACTGCCTCGTGCTCGGCAGCGGCATCGCGGGCCTGACCTTCGCGCTCTCGGCCGCGCGGCACGGCAGCGTGATCGTCGTCACCAAGCGCGCGCGCGAGGACTCGGCCACGGCCTGGGCTCAAGGGGGCGTGGCAGCGGTGCTCGCGGCCGACGACAGCGTCGAGCGCCACGTCGCCGACACCCTGACCGCCGGTGCGGGGCTGTGCCACGACCTGGCCGTCGAGCTCTGCGTGAAGGAGGGGCCAGCCGCGATTCGGCAGCTGATCGACTTCGGCGTGCCGTTCTCGCGCAACGAGCACGGGGAGCTGGATCTCGGCCGGGAAGGGGGCCACACCGCGCGCCGCGTCGCGCACGCCGGCGACATCACCGGGCGCGAGATCGAGCGCACGCTCTTGGCGCGGGCGGCCGAGACCCCGAACATCCAGCTGCTCGACTGGCACATGGGGGTCGATCTGATCGTGCTCAGCAAGTTCGGCGGCCCCGATACCTGCGTGGGCGCCTATGTGCTGGACGAGAAGAACGGCGTCGTGAAGCGCGTGCTCGCGCGGCAGACGGTGATCGCCACCGGGGGCGCGGGCAAGGTCTATCTCTACACCTCGAACCCGGACGTCGCGACCGGGGATGGCGTGGCCATGGCGTACCGCGCCGGCGCCGAGATCGCGAACATGGAATTTTATCAATTCCACCCGACCTGCTTGCACCACCCGCAAGCTCGGACCTTCTTGATCAGCGAGGCCCTGCGGGGCGAGGGCGCCATCTTGCGGCACCCCGAGACCCGCGAGGCGTTCATGAAGCGCCATCACGAGATGGCGGATCTCGCGCCCCGCGACATCGTGGCTCGGGCCATCGATTTCGAGATGAAGAAGAGCGGCAGCGACTACGTGCTGCTCGACATCACCCACAAGCCCGCGAGCTTCGTCAAGGAGCGCTTCCCCAACATCCACGCCGAGTGCCTGCGCTACGGCATGGACCTGACCGAGCGCCCGCTGCCGGTGGTGCCCGCGGCGCACTACCTGTGCGGGGGCATCACCAGCGACCTGCACGGGCGCACCAGCCTGCCCGGTCTGATGGCGATCGGTGAGAGCGCGTGCACGGGGCTGCACGGCGCGAACCGACTGGCCTCGAACTCACTGCTCGAGGGGCTGGTGCTCGGCCGCCGCGCGGCCGACAAGGTGGGCGTGCTCTTGCCCGAGCTGCGCCAGAGCCCTTGGCCCGACGTGCCCGAGTGGCAGATCGGCAGCGCCGTGCCCAGCGACGAGGCCGTGGTGGTGACCCAGAACTGGGACGAGATCCGCCGCTTGATGTGGAACTACGTCGGTATCGTGCGCAGTGACAGCCGCCTCAGACGCGCGGCGCGGCGCGTGGCCCTGCTCGAGGAAGAGATCCGCGAGTATTACTGGAAGCACCTGGTGACCCGCGACCTGCTCGAGCTCCGCAACATCGCCACCGTGGCCGAGCTGATCATCTCGTGCGCGGCCAGCCGCCGCGAGAGCCGCGGGCTGCACTCGACCCTCGACTACACCGCGACCCGCGCCGACCTGGCCGAAGACACCGTGTGCAAGCGCGGCGTGTTGCCGCACCTGCGGGGGCGCTGATTTGCCCCGCATCGCCCTGTGCTTGCCCGGCGGTGGCGCGACCGGCGCCATGTTCCAGATCGGCGCGCTTGCCGCCCTCGAGGACGCGCTCGGCGGGCTGTCCGAGCGCGGGTTCGACCTGTACGTGGGGACCAACAGCGGCGCGAGCGTGGCGGCGGTGCTGGCCGCAGGTCAGGCGCCCGAGCGCATCTACCGCGCGTTCCTCGACCCTGCGGACCAGTACTTCCCGCTCGAGCGCAAGCACGTCTTGAAGATGGATCTGGACGCTTGGCGCCGCACCATCGTCAGTGCGTGGCAGGCGCTGCGTCACGGGACCAGCAGCCTGATCTCTCGCGCGCCCGCGCCGTCGCCGGCGGTGCTCTGGGAAGAGCTCGATCGATTCTACGACACGCTCCCCTCGGGGCTCTTCTCCCTCGACGCGTACGAGCGGTTCCTGGAGGACTTCTTCGTGCGCCGGGGCATCCCCAACACCTTCCACGGCATGCCCAAGACGCTGCGCATCATGGCGCACGACCTGGACACCGGGGCCCAAGTGCTGTTCGGCGCCGAGGGCTTCGAGCACGTGCCGGTCACGCGCGCCTGCATCGCCAGTATGGCGGTGGCGCCGTTCTTCTCGCCGGTGCGCATCGCGGACCGCTGGTACATCGACGCGGGCTCGGCCCAGGTCTCGCACCTGGACGTGGCGGTGGGCGAAGGGGCGGACGTGGTGGTGGTGGTGAACCCGATGGTGCCGGTCCGCGCCGAGGCGGTGCCCACCGGGCACGGGCTGAAGGGCAGCGTGCGCGACAAGGGCATGATGTGGGTGATGAACCAGTCGCTGCGCATCGGCATGCATCGCCAGATGCAAGAGTCGCTGGTGCGCATCGCCGGCAGCGGCGCGACACAGGTGCTGCTGATCGAGCCCGAGTCGACCGACGCGCTCTTGTTCATGTACAACCCGGCCAGCTTCGCGGCACGGCGGAAGATCTTGGAGCATGCGTATCGCACCACCCGCACGCGCCTCAAAGAGTGGTTGGCCGCCGAACACCCGGCGCTCCGCACCGCCGGATTCACGCCGAAGGCCGAAATCGACTAACGTCGGCCGGACAGGGGGCTCCCGATGACCTCGACGCTGATCTCCACGCTGCTGCTCGCCATCCTCTATCTCTCGGTCGTGCGCTTCGTCGACATGAACGAGAAAGAGCCCCTCTGGGCCATGCTGATGGTGTTCGTGTTCGGCGCGCTGGGCGCGGTGGCCACGTCGCTGGGCATCAACCAGAGCACCCTCGGCCTGAACCTGTGGGCAAGCGCCTCGATCAAAGAGCTGGTGAAGTTCCTGGCGATCGGCGGCGGGGTCGGCGTGCTGGTCGCCTATGGCCAGCGCCGCGGCTGGGAAGAGTTCAACGGCACGATGGACGGCATCGTTTACGGCACCTGCGGGGGGCTCGGGTTCGGCGTCGGCGAGCAGCTGGTGAACCAATTGACCTTCGCGGCCATCAGCATCCCCGGGATGGCGGTGTCCCAGGTCGGAAGCTTCGGCAAGCTGGCGCTCTCTGGGCTGTCGGACGGCGTGGTGGGCGCGATCATCGGCGCGGGCTTCGGCCTGGCGTCGGAGGCGAAGGCCCCGGTGCTGCGAGCCGTGGTGCCGGTGACGTCGCTGGTCTTCGCGGTGGTCGCCGACGCGCTCTATCACCTGCTGAGGCACGGCAACGCGCTGGGTGACAGCGGCGCGCTCAGGGCCAACCTGGCGCTCGGTGTGCCGGTGCTGGCGATCGGCGCGGTGGCCGCTTACGCCCTGATGGCCGAGCGCCACGCCATCCACGGGCAGCTGGACGACGAGCTCGGGACCGGCGCGGTGGGTCCGTCGGATCTGCCGCTACTCAAGAGCGTGGTCGCGCGCCAGCTGGTCTATGCCAAGGCGTTCTTCAGCTTCAAGCTGGGGTACTTCTTCGGCCTGCGCAACGTGCACAACCTGCAAGTGCAGCTCGCGTTCGCCAAGGCGCGGCTCGCCGGCGAGTCTGACCCTGCCCGCCGCGCTCGCGTGGACGCCGAGGTCGCCAAGATCCGCGCTGCGCTGGTCGAACGCCGCCGCGCGCTGGAAGGGGGCGCGTCGTGAACTATTGCCCGCAGTGCCGCTCGCCGCTCGAGACCGGCGCCCGCTTCTGTCAGAACTGCGGCCACACCCTGCCCGGGCAGGCGCCGCCCCCGGCGCCCGGTGGTCCGCGGCCCTTCGCTGGACAGCCGGGCTACGCGCCGCCCGCGCAGCCGGGGTACGGTCCCCCACCGGCGCAACCGGGCTACGCGCCGCCGCAGCCGGGCTACGCGCCGCCGGCGCAACCGGGGTACGGCGCACCACCGCCCGAGCCGCCGGGCTACGGCGCTCCCGCGCCGGGCCCGCTGCCCGTCGCGCCACCCCCCGCCGACGAGGGCGGCGGCTTGAAGGTGCTCGGCGGCTGCGGCGTCGCCGGCTGTCTGGGTGCGGGCTTCGCGGTGCTGATGGGCATCGGCCTGATCATCGTGGTGGTGGTGCTCGGCGGCTCGTCCGGGGGCGGCGGCTCGTCGTCGGGTCCGAGCAGCGGCGTTCCCAACAGCGGCTCGTTGCGCGACATCGTGCGCCCGCAAGTGGGCGAGTATCGCCTGGTCGGAACCGCGCCGCTCGAGAAGGTGCCCGCCGACGTGGTCGACAGCCTGGGCGCGCTCTACTCGGGCCCCGGCGGTGTGCTGGTCAAGCAGTACATGTTCGTCTACCCCAGCGAGCCGATGGCGGCGGAGCGCATCCGGAACGTGTTCGCGTCGTCCGTCTCGGATCTCAAGCCCGGGCAGAGGGTCTCGCGCGGGGACCTCAAGAACAACGACGGCGCGATCATCGGCACGGTGGTGGGGCTGACCGGGGTCGACCCCGAGTCGTACTACTGGAACAACCGCAAGCTGGTGGTGATCGTGATCGCGCCGGCGCCGCACGCCAAGGCGTTCACGACGGTCTCGCCCTATTGATGTCGCGCCGCGCGTCTCCCCTGATCCGCTGGCTCGCCCTAGCGCTCTTGATGGTGGCTTGCAAAGAGCCCTATCGGGTCGGCGAGTACGTTTGGGTCGAGTGGGAGAAGCGCGACTACCCGGCGTACATCGTCGAGAAGAAGGGCAACGCGCGCTTCCGAGTGCACTTCGACGGGTACGACGCGCGCTGGGACGAGGACGTCACCCTCGATCGGATCAAAGGCCGCATCGACGGGCCGGTGGCGGCGCCGCCACCGCCCGAGAAGGTCGCGCGCTCGAGCGGCGCGGCGCCCAAGGGGTCGGAGCCCACGCAGAGCGCGTCGCCGTTCAAGCCCGGCGATCGGGTGCGGGTGAAGTGGCGCGGCTCGAAGTACCTGGCGACCATCGTCGCGGTCTCGGGGCCCGACCGCTATCTGGTGCACTACGAAGGCTACGAAACCGCGTGGGACGAGACCGTGAGCGGCGATCGCATCGAGCTCTCGCGGTGAGAACTTGTCCGTTTCGGCGCGCGCCTGTTAGCCGTCGAATCGGGTCGCGAGCCACCCTCTGGTCGCCCCGAGGAGTCCACCATGCGCGCGCTTCTGGAGAGCCGGAGACGGCTATTTGCCGTGCTGTTCGGCCTGGTCACGCTGGCCGGGCTCGGTGCTCGGGCCGACGCGGGCTCGTCGCCGGTGGCGCTGGGCGAGGTGAAGGTCACTCGCAGCGACCCGGGCCTGGAGCGCGCGTTCCGCGGTCTGGTGGAGCACGAGCTCGGCGAGGTCGACCTGTCGAAGGTGAAGGCGCAAGACCGCTTCGTGCTGTCGGCGGCCTTGGTGCAGATGGCGACCCGCGAGAGCTCGGATCAGGCCGAGACGGTGGCGGTGGTCAGCGCCACCCTGCGGCGCGCGCGCGGCGGGAGCATCCACGCCGTGATTCGCGGCCGCGCGCAGGCGACCGATCGGCCGAGTCAGGTGAAGTCGGCCGAGCTCAACGCGATGCGTGCGGCGGTTCGGAGTGCCCTGGCACGGCTGCCGGAAGCCCTGAAGTGATCCGCGCCGCCTCGCCGGGCATCAGACCCATGCTGCGCCACGCCGCGTCCAGGCGGCCGCGCTCCGACACGCTGAACAGACTCGGGTCGGCCGCAGCGGCAGCGCGCGCCTGAGCCAGCCAGGTGGCGGCGGCGCGCAGGTCGCCGCAGGCGAAGTGCGAGAGCCCGCGGATCAGCGCGTACCGTGCGTGCTCGTCGGCATCGAGCCCCTGGGCTTCGGAGTCGAGCGCTCGAAGCTCGTCCACCGCGTCGGCGTGCCGTCCCTCGTCGAAGGCGTGCCGCGCGCGGGACAGGCCTCCGCCCCCGCACGCGGTGGCCAAGAGCAGGACGATCGGCAGGGCCCAGAGCGACGCTCGCATGGGGCCCCTATCGGCCGCGCCCCGGGATCAGTTGCCGGTTTTCTTCAGGCCCCGTAGACCTCGCCGCCGGGCGCCTCGGCCTCGGGGCCAGGGGCCGGGGGGCGCCGGGCCTCGAGCCGAGTGGCCACCCGGCGCAGCAGGCTGAGGGTCGTCTCTTTGTGCAGCGCCGAGATGGTGGTCGCGTCGGGGATGCGCTCGAGCGCGTCCCGCTCGGCCGGCTCGAGCCGATCGACCTTGTTGTAGACGGTCAGGCGCGGCAGGGTCGACAGACCCAGCTCGTCGAGCAGCGCGGCGGTGGTGCGCTCGTGCTCGGCATGCTCGGGATCGGCGGCGTCCACCACGTGCAGCACCAGGTCGGCCTCGGCGGCCTCTTCGAAGGTAGCGCGGAACGCGGCGAACAGGCCCTCGGGCATGTCGCGGATGAAGCCCACGGTGTCGATCAGCACCACGTTCCGACCGTCGGGCAGGTGGAGCTGCCGGGCGCGCGTGTCGAGGGTTGCGAAGAGCTTGTCTTCGGCCAGCACCCCGGCGTCGGTCAGGGTGTTCAAGAGCGTGCTCTTGCCCGCGTTGGTGTAGCCGACGATGGCCACCACCGGGATGCCGCTCTGGTCGCGTCGTCGCCGTCGCTCGGCGCGCTTCTTGGCCAGCTCGCCGAGGGCGCGCTCGAGCTGACCCACCCGATCTCGCGCGCGCCGGCGGCCGATCTCGAGCTTGGTCTCGCCGGGACCGCGCCCGCCGATCCCGCCGGTGAGTCGGCTGAGCGAATCGTCCTTCAGCCCCAGCCGGGGCAGCGCGTACTTCAGCTGCGCGAGCTCGACCTGCAGCTTGCCGTCGCGGGTCTCGGCGCGCTGCGCGAAGATGTCCAAGATCAGCTGGCTCCGGTCGATCACCTTGAGGTCGGTCTCTTGGCTGATGCCGTGGGCCTGGGCCGGCGTCAGGTTCAGGTCGAAGATCAGCGTCTCGACGTCCTGCTCGATGGCGCGCATCACCGTCTCGGCCAGCTTGCCTCGGCCCAGCACCAGCTTCGGATCGACGCGGTCGCGCAGCTGGATCACGCGGTCGACCACCTCGACGCCGGCGGTGTATGCCAGGCTCTCGAGCTCGGCCAGGCGGGCGGCCGCCAGGAGCGCCGCGCCCGGTCGCTTCTTCTCGCCGACGTGCACCAAGATCGCGCGGCCGTCCTTGGCCCGCACCTCGCGCAGGCGGTCGGCCTCGCCGAACTCGCGCTCGAGCGCGGTGATCAGCTGCCCGAAGTCGGGCTGCGGCGAGCCCCACGGCGTGGGCGCTGCGATCTGGTACGGCACGCCGGCGCCGCCCCGGGTGGGCACGTTGTAAGCCCAGGTCATGCTGCGGGGCTCGCCCTCGCGGGTGAGCAGCACCGCCGCGATCAGATCGAGGCGAAGTCGGGTGAGGTCGACCAGGTCGTCCCGGGTCAGCGCCTCGCCGTGCAGGTGGGTGTGCACCAGACGCAGGGCGCGAAACCGGCCCTGGGCGGCGCGCAGCCGTCCGATGTCGGGGAGCATGAGCCCGCTGGGGCTGCCGACCACCACGTAGTCGACCTGACCCGATCGGTGGACCAGCGCGCCGACCTGCCGCTGGCTCTCGCGGGAGGCTTCGGCCAGCGAGCGCACCAGCTCGGGCGTGGCGATGCGATCGAGCGGGACGCGGCGGCGGTAGATGCGCTCGAGGGCGCGGAGCGCGCTGGGCGAGAGGCCCGTGGTGTTTCCGTAGACTTCGGTCATCCGCCTCGCGCGACAACTCAGGCTAGCATGAGCCGGGCGATGGCACTCCTGACTCCGCTCGAGCTCGACGACGCCTGCCGCATCGGCCGCGGCTTCGGGCTCGACGTGACCCGCGTCACGCCGGTGGACGGCGGCAGCGTGAACTCCAATTTCGCGCTCGAGACCCGGGGCGGCCGGCGGGTGTTCTTGCGGGTGTACGAGGAGCAAGACGAAGCGGGCGCGCGGCGCGAGCTCGCCCTGCTCGCGGGGTTGGTTCGGGCCGGGGTGCGCACTCCGGAGCCGCTGGTCAGGGCGGACGGCGGCGCCCTGGGCGTGCACCGCGAAAGGCCCGTCGCGCTCTTCCCCTGGGTCGACGGCGAGATCGTGTGTCAGGCCCGGGTGAGCGAGAAGCACGCTGCCGCGGTGGGGGCGGCGCTGGCCGGCGTGCACCTCGCGCCGGCCTTGCGCGCGCCGCCCGGCCGCTTCGAGCGCGGGGCTCTCGAGGCGCGGCTCGAGCGAGCGGCGCGCGAGGCGCCGGCGTTCGAGGCCGTGACGCGCGAGATCGGCGCGAGGCTGGCAGCCTATGCCGAGCGCCGGGATCCCGATCTGCCCTCGGGCCTGATCCACGGCGACCTGTTCCGCGACAACGTGCTTTGGCACGGCGAGCAGATCGCGGCGCTGATCGACTTCGAGAGCGCGTCGGCGGGCGCCTACGCGTACGACCTGATGGTGTGCGTGCACGCCTGGTGCTTCGGCAGCGCGTTCGACCCCGCGCTGGTCCACGCGATGGTCTCCGGCTATCACGCAGTGCGTAACCTGACGCCGGCCGAGCTTCGAGGGCTGCCGGTCGAGGCCGCGCTCTCGGCCCTGCGCTTCGCCACCACCCGCATCACCGACTATTCCCTGCGTGCGCCGCCGGGCCAGCCGCCCCTCCGGGACTATCGGCGATTTCTCGCGCGACTGGACCAAATCGAGGCGGGGGCGCTCGACACGGCGGTGAGCTCGCTCGGCCGATCGCTGCGACCGTGATTGCGGGGTCCCGAGGGCGACGTTACGTTGGGCCGACATGGCCCGCGTCGAAGCGCTCGATTTTCAGAAGTTCGTCGAAGGCAGGAGGCAAGGTCAACCGGGGGCGGCGTCGGGTGAGAGCTCGCACGCCTACGCGTACGCTTGGGATCGCAAGACCCGGGCCGCCTTCGAGACCATGAAGCCGGTGGAGCTCGCGGTGGCGGCGGGCGTCCGCATGTTCAAGCACATCGGCAAGGCCGAGCTCTTGGGCCATGCGGTCAAGGTCGGGCCGCGTCAGTTCCCGCGCGTGCAAGCGCTGGCCGAGCGCTGCGGCGAGACCTTGGGCATCGCCACGCCCACGCTGTACGTGGTCAACAACCCGCAGATGAACGCGGCGACCTATGGCACCAACGACGACTCGTTCATCATGGTCCACTCGGGTCTGGTGGATCACCTGAAGGACGAAGAGCTGATGAGCGTCATCGGCCACGAGTGCGGGCACATCCACAACAGCCACGTGGTGTACCTGACCGCCCTCTACATGTTGACCCGCGTGGCGGGGCTCTTCCTGCGCTACGCCAGCCTGCCGGCCGTGCTCGCGCTGCGGGCCTGGTCGCGTCGCGCCGAGGTCACCTGCGACCGCGCCGGCGCGCTCTGCGCCCGGGATCTGGACGTGGCCTCGCGCGCCCTGACCAAGCTCGCGCTGGGGTCCCAGAAGCTGTACGAAGAGCTGAACATCGAGGCCTTTCTCGAGCAGCACGAGGAAGCGCAGGGCTCGGTCGGGCGTTTCAGCGAGGTGCTGGCGACCCACCCGTGGCTCCCGAAGCGCGTCCTTTCGCTGCGCCTGTTCGGACAGAGCGCGCTGTTCCGACAGCACGTCGGCCTCGGGAGCGACGGCTTGAGCATGGAGCAGGTGGACGAGAAGGTGCACGAGATCGTCAAGGTCGTGGGGTGACGGGCGGCACGTAGCCCCATTTTCATCCTCCACAAACCGCCTACAATCCGAAAAACCCATGCTCGATTCCTTCCGCGAGAGAAAACTCGAAGTCATCGAAGTGCTGGTTCGCCTGAGCGAGGTCGCGCGCAGCGTCGGCGCAGCGACGCTGGCCGAGCGCGTGGACGCCGATCTGGTGAAGAAGCTCGAGAGCGATCGATTTCACCTGGTGGTCGTCGGCGAGTTCAACCATGGGAAGAGCACCTTCGTGAACGCGCTGCTCGGGCAGGCCGCGTTGCCGATCGGCGTGACGCCGACCACGGCCGTGATCCACCACATCGTGTGGGGCGAGACGCCGATCGCGAAGGTGGTGCTCGCCTCGGGTCAAGAGCAACCGCTGCCGTTCGAGGAAGTGAAGAGCTTCGCGACGGGCGGCGCGCGCTCGGACGAGCCGGTGAGCTACGTCGAGGTGGCGTTCCCCGCCGAGCTGCTCCGCGAGCGAATCGTGCTGGTCGACACCCCCGGGGTGAACGACCTGTCGCTGACCCGCGCCGAGATCACCTACGGGTACATTCCGCGGTCCGACGCGGTGCTCTTCGTGATCGACGCGGGCCAGCCGGTGAAGGAGAGCGAGCGGCAGTTCCTCGAGCAGCAGCTGATCGGCAAGAGCCGCGAGAAGATCTTCTTCGTCGTGGCCAAGAGCGACATCTGGAGCGCCGCCGAGCGGGCCGAAGCCTTGACCTACGTGCGCTCGCGGCTCGGGGCGCTGGTGAAGGATCCGCAGGTGTTCGCGGTGAGCGCCCAGGCCGCGCTGGCCGGGCGCGCCGCCGAGAGCGGCATCGGCGAGCTGGTGGAGCACCTGATGCGCTTTCTGGCCGAAGAGCGCGGGCGCATCTTGCTCGACAACGCGCTGGGCGAGGGGCTGTCGGCGGCCGCGGTCTTGGGCCGCGGGGTCGACGCGCGGCGGCGCGCCGTGGCGATGAGCGCCGAGCAGCTCGCGCGCCGGATCGAGATGCTCGAGGCCGATCTGGCGGGGCAGGCCGAGACCATCGAGAAGCGCCGGCTGGCGATCCGCGAAGAGGCGGGCGCCATCAAGGCCTGGGCGCGTCGGGACCTCGATCGCTTCTGCGACGACGTGGTCCGGCAGCTGCCGGCCATTCTGGAGCAGGCCAGCGGCGACGACTTGCGGCAGCACCTCGGGCCGTTCTTCGAGCACTCGTTCCGGGAGTGGGCCGAGCTCGAGACCCGAGAGATCGCCGCCGCGCTCGAGGCCCTGGGCGAGCGCATGGTCGCGCTGGTCAAAGACGACGCTCACGACGTGGGCAAGCGCGTGAGCGGGGCGATGGGCGCCGACCTCAAGGCGCCCCCGATCGAGGTCGATCGCTTCGCCTACGACGTGGGGATTTTCGCGGTGCTCAGCCTGGGCATGGGCGTCTTGTTCGCCAACGCGCTGCTCGGGGGCTTGCTCTTGGCGGCGGCCCCGGCGCTGGCGCTGTGGAACCGCGGCCGCACCGAGGCCGAGATCAAGCGTCGCGCCCTCGAGCTCGGGCCGGTGGTGCTGCGCGAGGCGGCGGCCAAGGTCGGACCGAAGATCGACGAGATGGTGGACGAGTTCGCCAGGCGGCTGGACGAGTGGGTCGTCACCGCGGGTGAAGAGCTGCACCGCGAGGTGATCGAGGTGCTGGCGGCGGTCCAAACCGAGCGTGCGGCTGGCGTGGTGGACCAAGCAGCAGAGCTCGCCCGCGCGGCTCTGGACGCCGGGCGGCTGGGCGAGGTCGGCGATCGGCTCGGGGCGCTGAAGCGTCGAATCGCCGGAGTCGAAGCGTGAGCGTGGCGCGCGGCGGCAGGCTCGCGGCGTCGATCGACGCCGCGATGGAGGCGCTGAACACCAGCGTGGACGTCGACTCGGCCCTGTGGCGCGACGACATCGAAGGGTCGATGGCCCACGCGCGCGGCCTGGCGCGCGCCGGCGTGCTCACCTCCGAAGAGGCCGACACCCTGGTGGCCGGGCTTCGCCAGGTCGCCGGCGAGATCGAGCGCGGCGAGCTGGTCTGGGATCGCGCCAAGGAAGACGTTCACATGAACATCGAGGCGCGGCTGACCGCGATCGTCGGTCCGGTGGGCGGCAAGCTGCACACCGCGCGCTCGCGCAACGATCAGGTCGCGACCGACCTCCGGCTGTTCGCTCGGCGCCGCACGACCGAGGCGCTGGCGGCCCTCACCGATCTCGGGCGCGCCATCGTGACCCAGGCCGAGCATGAGATCGACACCTTGATGCCGACCTACACCCACTTGCAGCGCGCACAGCCCAGCCGGCTGTCGCATCACCTCTTGGCCTGGCAAGAGATGCTGTGGCGAGATCGCGGCCGGCTCGAGGACGCGCTGGCACGCCTCGACGAGTGCCCGCTGGGCGCCGGCGCGGTGGCGGGCACCGGCTTCTCGCTCGACCGCGAGGCCACGGCGAGAGAGCTGGGGTTCGCCCGCGCCACCCGCAACAGCATCGACGCCACCAGCAGCCGCGACTTCTTGATGGAGCTCGCGGGCGCGCTCGCGATCTTGGGCGTGCACCTGTCGCGCATCGGCGAAGAGATCGTGCTCTGGTCGAGTCAGGAGTTCGGCTTCATTGCCCTGAGCGACCAGTTCTCGACCAGCTCGAGCATGATGCCGCAGAAGAAGAACCCGGACGTGGCCGAGCTGGTGCGTGGCAAGGCGGCGCTGCTCATCGGCAGCGTGACCTCGCTCTTGGTCCTCGAAAAGAGCCTGTTCTTCGGCTACGGGCGCGACTTGCAAGAGGACAAGCGTCCGATCTTCGACGCGTTCGACAACGCCATCGTCGGGGTGCGGGCGCTGACCGGCGCCATCGCCACCGCGACCTTCCGGCGCGACCGCCTGCGGGCGGCCCTCGGGGGCGGTCACGTGTGCGCCACCGACCTCGCGGACTATCTGGTGAACCAGGGCGTTCCGTTCCGTGAGGCGCACCACATCGTGGGTGCGGTGGTGCGCGCCGCCGAAGAGCGCGGCGTTCAGATCGGGGAGCTCGGTCGCGACGAGCTGGTGCAGGCTCACGCTGCCCTGGGCGGCGAGGGCGTCGCCTCGGCGCTCGATCCGGCGCAGGCCGTCGAGCGTCGCAGCGTCCTCGGTGGGCCAGCCAAGGCGCGGGTGCTCGAGGCGATCAGCGACGCCCGCGCACGCTGGGGCTGAGCTCGAGCTTCTGCTGCTTCGCCGGGCCGTAGAACTCGAAGCGCGTCGCACCGGGCTTCGGATCGTCGAACGCGCCGGCCTGCCACAGCACGCCGGTGGTCAGTGCGGCGGCGCCCGCTCCCAAGAGCGCCCAGGTCGCCCACGCCGGGAACCCTGGCTCGGGCGGGGGTTGGGGCGGACCCTGATAGAGGGCGCCGTCGTGTCGCTTCCAAGGCATGAGCGGGCCGCAGCTCGAGCCGCGGCACGATGCGATCTCGATGCCCCCCTTGGCGCGGGGCCGGGCCACGGCCCAGCTTCGGCACAGGACGCCGGGGGGGACCACCACGCCGCCCTGCTCGAGCCGCACCCCGTCCACGTCGTCCAAGCTGCACGGCACCGGCGCCTGCATCGGTATCCGGACCTCACCCGGTCGCTCGACCGAGACCCAGCCGGCCCACACCACGCGCTCGCGCCGGACCACGCGCACGTGGTGCTCGCCGGCGATCAGGTCGAAGCGCTTCTCGACCCGGGCGCCGTCGAAGTAGACCTGATCCGAGCTGCGCGCGTTGCCCAAGGTCGCTCGGACCAGCGGCGGCGCGTCACTCGCCGTGGCCTCGGTCTCGCCGAACGCCGGCGCTCGCCGCCCTTCCAGGGCCACGGCGCGGGCAATCAGCTTGGCTCGCTCGGTCGGCGCCGTTCGCGCGGCGAGCGCGGCTTCGACGTGGAGGGCTTCGGCGAGGAGCCACGCCGCTTGCGGCAACGCCGGGTGTCGCCGCAGCGTGCGCTCGACGTCTGCCACGCGCTCTCGCGCCGTGGTGTCGTCGAGCGAGCTCGCGGCGACCCGCGCCTGATCGAGCCACGCTTCAATCTTCGTGACCACGGCCTCGTCGGCGCGCACGCCGGCGGGCGCGTCGGAGGCGGGCGGAACCAGCTCGACCCAGCGCGCGCGGGACCACGACTCGAGCTCGGGCTCGTGGCTCACCTGTGTGGCCGACGTGCCGAGCCAGAGCAGCACCAGCGTCTTGCTCACTCCCGGCTCCGGGCTTTCGAGGGTTTTTTGCGCGTGCGCTCCACGGTCGCGTCTGCCTGTCGCCCGTCGCGGGCGGCTGGGGTAGAGTGCCCCTTCCGCGCCATGCAGCTGGACTTCTCCGCTCGAGAGCTCACGATCAAGCTCGTTTACTACGGCCCGGCCCTGAGCGGAAAGACGACGAACCTCCACTCCCTTCACCGGGCGGCGGACCAGGGCATCGTCGGCCGGCTGATGACCCTGGAGACGCGGGACGACCGTACGCTCTTTTTCGACCTCTTGCCCTTCACCTTCCGGGACAAAGGCGGGCTCTCGGTGCGGCTCAAGGTCTTCACCGTGCCCGGCCAGGTCATCCACGCCTCCACCCGCCGGCTGGTGCTGCAGGGCGCAGACGGTATCGCCTTCATCGCAGACTCGCAGGTCGCCGAGACCGAGAACAACGCCACCGCGTTCGTGGATCTGAAAGAGAACCTCAAGACCTACGGCCTGACGCTCAAGCAGATCCCGCTCATCATCCAGTTCAACAAGCGCGACCTGGCGGCGGTGCGCAGTGACGAAGAGATCGCGGCGCTGGCAGCCCAGGGGCGGGAGCCCGTGTACCTGGCGGTCGCCACGCGCGGGGACGGCGTGGTCGAGAGCTTCATCGGCCTGCTCTACCTCACCTGGAGCGCGCTCGACGCAGAGCACGACCTGAATCGGAAGTTCGGCTTCGACTCGACGGCGTTTCTGGAGAGCGTCGCGAAGAAGCTGGGGCACGACGGGCCGCTGTCCGACGTGCTCGCGGCCTGCGTCGGCGGCGCCCTCGAGGTGCTCCGCCCGGAGGCCGAGTGATGCCGGGGAGCCCGACGGCGCTGCTCGACGAGCTGACGCTGGGTCGAGCCGTCGAGCTCGAGAGCCTGGTCGACCGGGGTGCGCTTCGCGAGATGGCCGAGAGCGCCCACCAGCTGTTCGGCGCGTCGCTGCGCATCTTCAGCCAGGCCGGAGGCTTGCTCGCCGATGCCAGCTCGCAGCCGCGGCTCTACGCTCTGCTCGACCAAGGGCAAGCCGGGCGCACCGCGCTTTCGGCCGTGGTCTCCGGGGTGAAATCCGTGGAACCGGAGCCCGAACACCCGGCCGAGGTCGGCTGCGTGACGGGCGCTCGCTACCTGGTGGCGTCGATCAGCTACGACAGCCACGCGCTCGGGCGCCTGATCTTGGGGCCGTATCGCGAGCCCGGCGCCGCACCCAGCGGCAGCCTCCGTGAGCTCGGGCTCGACATGGCCCAGGTGCCCGGCGCGTGGGCCGAGCTGCCCGAGCTGTCCGACCAAGAGGCGCATCGTGTCGTCCGTCACCTGAGCGCGGTGCTCGACTTGATCCTGTTCTCGGGGCACAAGGCCCTTCTGACCAGCAACATGCACCTGGCCAGCGTTCAAGAGAGCTACCGAGAGCTCGCGGACAAGAACGCGAAGCTTCAGCACGCGTTCGATCGGCTGAAGGAGCTCGATCGGCTCAAGAGCAACTTCCTGGGCACGGTCTCCCACGAGCTCCGGACGCCGCTCACCAGCATCATCGGCTACAGCGAGATGCTGCGCGAGGGCATCGCAGGCGAGATCTCTGCCGAGCAGAAGGAGTTCGTTCAGACCATTCACGCGAAGGGCGAGCAGCTGCTCGAGCTGATCAAGGGGCTGCTCGACCTCTCGAAGCTCGAGAGCGGGACCATGAGCTTGCGGAAGAGCGAGATCGACGTGGTTCCGGTGGTGCAGGACGTCGCCCAGACCCTGGCGCCGGCCGCCCGCAAGAAGGGCGTCGAGATCCGGGTCGTGTCCGAGACGGGGCTGCCGACGGTCTGGGCAGACGCCGAGCGGGTGCGCCAGGTGCTGCTCAATCTGAGCGAAAACGCCCTGAAATTCACCCCCACCGAGGGCAGCGTGACGCTGACGGTTCGTGCGTCGATGATCGAGCGCCGCGCCGACGAGGACGGCCGCGGGCTGGTCCTGTTCAGCACCAAGCGCCCGGCCATCGAGATCCGCGTGGTCGACACCGGCATCGGCGTGCCCGACGGGGAGAAAGAGAAGGTGTTCGACGCCTTCTATCAGGTCGATGGCAGTGCCACGCGCGAGCACGAGGGCACCGGGCTCGGGCTGTCCATCGTCCGTCGCCTGGTCGATGCTCACGATGGCACCGTGCGGGTGGAAGACAACACGCCAACGGGCGCTGTTTTCGTGGTGACCATCCCGTGTCGTCGAACCACCATCGCCTGAACGAGCTCGACGCGATCGCACTCCTCGAGCGCGTGCTGGGCAGGGGCCCGCGGCCGCGAGGGGTCGAGCTCGGGATCGGCGACGACGCCGCCGTGCTGAAGCCGGGGGCCGGGCGACTGGTCTGGACCGTCGACGCCTGCATCGAGGGCGTGCACTTCGATCGGCGCTGGCTCTCGCTGGAGGACCTGGGGTGGAAGTCGCTGATGGCGGCGGCGAGCGATCTCGCCGCGATGGGGGCGGTGCCGATCGGCGCGCTCTCGCAGCTGGCGCTACCGAGGTCCCTCGGGCGCCGAGAGCTCGGGGCGCTGGCCCGCGGGCAAGCCGGCGCCGCAGCGGCCATCGGTTGCCCGGTGATCGGCGGCAACCTGTCGCGTGCCTCGGAGCTCGGCATCACGACCACGGTGCTCGGCCGGGCCTCGCGCCCGGTCTTGCGCAGCGGCGCCCGCGCCGGGGACTCGCTGTTCCTGAGTGGCGCGGTGGGGCGGGCCGCGCTGGGGCTGCGGTTGCTCGAGGGGGGGCGACGGGCGCGCACTCCCGCGGAGCGCGCCGCGCTCGCGGCCTGGCGCCGTCCAGCGGCGCGGATCGCCGAGGGGCGCCGCCTGGTGCGTCGGGCTCACGCGGCGATCGACGTCTCGGACGGGCTGGCAGGGGACGCGGCGCACGTCGCAGGGCAGAGCGGGGTCGCGATCGTGCTCGAGGGCGCCGCGCTGCTCGCGCTCGAGCCCCGCGCATTCGCGCTCGCCGCGAGGCGCGTCTCGGCCGACCCGCTCGAGCTGATGCTCTTCGGGGGCGAAGACTACGCGCTCATCGCGGCGAGCGCTCGGGCTCCACGTGGGTTCTCGCGCATCGGGCGCGTCGAGCGGGGGGGAGGGGTGTGGCTCGAACGCGCGGACGGAACACGTGCGCGCATCACACGCGGCGGGTACGATCACCTCCGGTCGCGTTGACCGTCAGTGAGTCTGGTCGAAGGCGATTCCTTTCTCGACCTGGTCGATGGCAAGCTTCACCTCTTTGAGCGCCTTGGCGCGGTGACCGCCCTTGTCGTGACTGGCCTTCTCGAGCTGGGCCCTCGCTCCGTGCAGGGTCTTCAGCGCGGCCTTCATGTGCGGCTGCGCCTCGAGGGGAGCGGCGTGGTCGCTCGCCGAGGCCGAGTGCGAGTCGTCGTGCGCGATGCCCTGCGCGACCTCGCTCAGGGCGGCGTCGACGTGAGCCACGGCCTTTGCCCGATGGCCGCCCTTGTCGTGACTGGCCCGCTGGAGCTGGCCCTTGGCCGTCTGCAACAGGGCGCGGGCGGCTCGCATGTGGGGCTGAGCCTCGACCTTCTCGGCGTGGTCCGCCGGGGCGGCGGTCGCGGCCAGGCCGGCGCTGGCCGAGAGCGAGAAAGCCGCCAAGAAACCCAAGACGTGTCTGATCTGCATGGTCTCTCCTTCACCCGAACCCATCGGGTATTTCCCACGCAATGCCGGCGCGGCCGCCGGCGTTAGAAGCGAGCGCCGAGCCGTGGCAGACTCGCGGCGGAGGTCGATCGTGCGAGTGAGCGTGTTCGTGGTCCTGGGAGGCTTGGCGCTCGGCTGCGGCGGTTCCACCGAAGGCGGCGGCACGGGCGGCGGCGGAGGTTCGGGGGGCAGCGGTGGCAGCGGTGGCGCGGGCGGGTCGGGGGGTAGCGGCGGCGCCGGCGGCTGGCAGGCCTGCTTCGCGGAAAACGGGTCCCTGGCGGCCTACGAGCTGAAGACCTGTACTGGCACCACCGCGTGCACGATGATCGTCCACCAGCTCGACTGTTGCGGCAACACGCAGCTCATGGGCATCGAGTCGAGCCACCTGAAGGCCGCCGAGGCCTGCGAGAAGGCGTGGCGCGAGAAGCTGGGCCCGCAGTGCAAGTGCCCCGCGGGCCTGCCCAAGACCGAGCAACCCGACGTCGAGGTCTCGGACCCTTCGGCCGCCCAGGCCGGGTGCATCAACTGGACCGCGACTAGCGGGGTTTGTATGACCGAGCCGAAGAAGTGAGCGCCCTCAGCGGCACGCTGCGGGCATGCCGGCGCCCTTGAGCGCGCCCGAGACGATGCCAGTGACGCTCGCCTTGTCTTTGCCCTGGGCCACTGCCGCGTTGCAGGCCGCCGCGGCCTGCATCATGTACAGGCTGGTGGGCGGGGGAGCGCTGGCGGCGTTCTGAGCCAAGGCCGCGCAGCACGCCTTCAAGCTGGCAGCGGGGACCCCCTTGCCGACCTTGGCGTCCGCGTCGGCGTCGCCGGCGTCACCGTCATCGCCGGCGTCTTCGACCTCCATCACCACCGGGGCGCTGGGCGTGGCGGCGGGCGCCGCCGAGGGCAAGGGCGGCGGGGGCTCGTCCTTCTTGCAGCCAGCGTAGAGAGCGAAGCTCACCGGCACGAACAGCCCGAGCAGGATGGGGGTGACGAGCGTGCGCGCAGCGGATTCTGAAGCCTTCTTCATCGGGTCCTCCGAGACGGTGCTAGCGGTCAGACGAGGGTCAGGGGCAGATCATTGGCAATCGGCGGACTTCAGCAGCCGCCGGGGATGGGAACGCCCTGCAGCTGGGCGCGGATGGTGGTCTTCGCCGAGGCCGCGTCGGCGGCGCCCTTCTTCACCTGGGCGGCGATGCCCGTGCACACCGCGGCGGCGGCTCGGTACTTGTTGACGTGCGGGGTGCCCTTCTTCGACTCCGCGTTCAAGCTGGCACAGCACGCTTCGATGGCCTTTGCGTCTGCCGCGCTGTTGCCCGCGGGCTTGCCTGCGTCCGGCGCGGCGGCATCGGGAGCGGACGCGTCTTTTGCGCCGGCGTCCTTGGGCTTCACTCCCGCGTCGGTGGCGAGCTTGGTCGTGGTGGCCACCGGAGTGGGAGTGGTGTCGGCCTTCTCGGGCTCGGCGCTGGCCGTCGGCTCGGGGGCGGCGGGCGCCTCGGCGGAGGGCGGCGGCGGAGCGGGGACCGCCGCGGTCGCCGTGGTCGCGGTGTCGCCGCCGCTCTTCTTGCAGGCGAGCAGCGCGAGCACGACCGCCGCACCTGCGAACACGGTGGACCGGGCGCCGGGCTTTGCTCGCTTCAGCATGGGGGTTCTTTTATCAGGAATTGACCGGGCGCGTGATCCTTCTCCGCTGACAACGCGCTGGCAGGCCCAGGGCTTTCAGCCCTGGGCCGCCGGGCCGACCCGGCTCCCCCTCAGGAACAACCCATCGAGTTTCCGCAGTTCAGGCACTTGTAGCAGGCGCCGTTGCGGACCGTGATGTGACCGCAGCTGTCACACACCGGAGCGTCGCCCATCATCTCTTCGAGCTGCGCGTCGAGGGCGCCGTGTACGTCGGTGCCCACCAGCACCTGCGGCTCGTTGGCGGGACCCGGCGGCGGCAGGCTCAGGGGCATGCTCTCGGGCGGGCCCTCGACCAGGGGCGAGGTCGGGTCTTCGATGCCGGCGGGTTCTTCCGTCGGCTTGACCTGCGCGAAGTCGTACCGGCGGAGGTATTCGACGCCGAGCACGCGGAAGATGTAGTCGACGATGCTGGTCGAGAACTTGATGTTCGGGTGCCCGGACACCACGCCGTGGGGCTCGAAGCGGGTGAAGGTGAACTGCTCGACATAGGTGTCGAGCGGAACGCCGTACTGCAGGCCGACGGACACCGCCATGGCGAAGCAGTTCATCAGCGAGCGGAATGCGGCGCCCTCTTTGTGCATGTCGATGAAGATCTCACCGAGCGTGCCGTCTTCGTACTCGCCGGTGCGCAGGAAGACCTTGTGACCGCCGACGGCGGCCTCTTGGGTGAACCCGCGGCGCTTCTTGGGCAGGCGCACGCGCACGCCCTGCGGGCGCGTCACCGTCATGCCGTGCGGCGCCAGCGCCGGGTGACTGTCGGTGTGCTTCGCCTCTTTGTTCGAGGTGGAGAGCGGCTGGCTGGCCTTGCAGCCGTCGCGATAGAGCGCGACCGCCTTGAGCCCCAGCTTCCAGCCCTCTTCGTAGATCTGCCGCACGTCCTCGACGGTGGCCTCGTTCGGCAGGTTCACCGTCTTGCTGATGGCACCCGACAGGAAGGGCTGCACCGCTGCCATCATGCGCACGTGGGACATGGGCGCGAGGAAGCGCTGCCCGGTGCGGCCACACCGGTTGGCGCAGTCGAACACCGAGTAGTGCTCGTCCCTCAGGTAGGGTGCGCCCTCGATCGTCATCCGCCCGATGATCACGTCGTTCGCTTCCTGGATCTCGGTGTCGTTGAAGCCGAGGTGACGCAGCAGGTTGAAGCCCGGCACGCTCATGCGCTCGGCGGTGACGCCCAGGCGCTCGTAGCTCTCTTTTCCGAGCACCCACGGGGCGAACGCCAGGTGCAGGTCGAACACCCCCGGGATGGCCGTCTCGATCTTGGCCAGATCCTCGTCGGCGAGGCCCTTCTGCTTGAGGGACGCGCGGCTGATGTGCGGCGCGCCGAGCAGCGTGTTGGTGCCCGAGACATAGGCGACGATCTCGCGGATCTGAGCCTCGGGGTAGCGGAGGCGCCGCAGCGCTTCCGGGACCGACTGGTTGACGATCTTGAAGTAGCCGCCGCCGGCCAGCTTCTTGAACTTCACCAGAGCGAAGTCGGGCTCGACCCCGGTGGTGTCGCAATCCATGAGCAGGCCGATGGTCCCGGTGGGGGCGAGCACCGTGGCCTGAGCGTTGCGATAGCCGTGTTGCTCGCCGACCGTCACCGCGTCGTCCCAGGCCTCGGCCGCCGCGCGCCAGAGCTCTGCCGGACACTCGTCACGGTTGATGGCGTAGGCCGCGTCTTGGTGCATGCGCATCACGCGCAGCATGGGATCGCGGTTCTTGGCGAAGCCGGGGAAGGGTCCCTTGCTGCCGGCGATCTTCGCGCTCTGAGCGTAGGCGCGACCGCACATGATCGAGGTGAGCGCCGCCGCGATGGACCGACCCTGATCGGAGTCGTAGGGCACGCCCAAGAGCATGAGCAGCGTGCCCAGGTTGGCGTAGCCGAGCCCCAGGGGGCGGTAGTCGTGGGAGTTTTGCGCGATGTTCTTGGTGGGGTAGCTCGAGAAGTCGACCAAGATCTCTTGCGCCAAGAAGAACACGTCCACGGCGTGGAGGTAGCCGTCGATGTCGAAGCCGCCGTCGGCGCGCAGGAACTTGGTCAGGTTCAGCGACGACAGGTTGCAGGCCGTGTCGTCCAGGAACATGTACTCCGAGCACGGGTTCGAGGCATTGATGCGCCCCGAGTTCGGGCAGGTGTGCCAGCGATTGATGGTCGAGTCGTACTGCACGCCCGGGTCCGCGCAGCCCCAGGCGCTCTCGGCGATCAGGTTCCAGAGATCTTGCGCCTCGTAGGTGTCGACCACCTCGCCGCTCGTGCGGGCGATGGTGTGCCACTTGCCGCCGGCGAGGGCAGCCTTCACGAACTCGTCGGTGATGCGGATGCTGTTGTTGCTGTTCTGACCGCTGACCGTGCGATAGGCCTCGCCGTTGAAGTCGCTGTCGAACCCCTGGGCGATGAGCGCCTGCGCCTTCTTCTCTTCGCGCATCTTCCAGCCGATGAAATCCGCGATTTCCGGGTGGTCCATGTCGAGGCAGACCATCTTGGCCGCGCGGCGCGTGGTGCCGCCGCTCTTGGTGCTGCCCGCCGCTCGGTCGAACACCTCGAGGAAGCTCATCAGGCCGCTGGACGTGCCGCCGCCCGAGAGCTTCTCTTGCTTGCCGCGGATCGCGCTGAAGTTCGAGCCGGTGCCGGAGCCGTACTTGAACAGCCGCGCCTCGCTCTTCATCAGGTCGTAGATCGACATCAGATCGTCCGACACGCTCTGGATGAAGCAGGCGGAGCACTGCGGCTTCTCGTACGCGTTGGCGGTCTCGCCGATGGTGTCCGTGGTCTCGTTCCACGCCCAGTTGCCACCGGAGCCTTCGATGCCGTACTCGTGGTAGAGCCCGCAGTTGAACCAGACCGGCGAGTTGAACGCGCCGTACTGGTTGACCAGCAGGAAGGCGAGCTCGGCCTCGAACGCATCGGCGTCCTTCTTGCTGGCGAAGTAGCCGCCGAAGTGCTCACCGGCGTTGCGGAGGGTGTGCGACAGACGGTGGACGACCTGCCGCACGCTGGTCTCGCCCTGGGTCTTGTCGCCGTGCAGCCCCGCCTTGCGGAAGTACTTGGAGACGACGATGTCGGTCGCGAGCTGGGACCAGGCGGCGGGGATCTCGGCCCCGTCCATCTTGAAGACCACCGAGCCGTCGGGGTTGGTGATGACGCTCTTGCGAAGCTCGAAGGTCGTGTGCTCGAAGCCCGTCTCGCCCGGCTGGGTGAAGCGCCGCTCCATGGTCACGCCCTTCTTGCGCCGTGACCCGCCCTTCTTCTTGCTCGGCTCCGCTGCGCCGGCTGCCTTCACGCTGCTGTCCTGTCCCACGATCGTCGACTGCGCCATCCCTCTCTCCTTCACTTGCGGCATGCTCTGCCTTCACCCGCGCGCGGCACCGGTCCGCGGGCGGGCCAAAAGGACCCCAGCAGCCACTCCCTTCGGTCGAGGGGAGGGCGTCGGGACCCCCGGTTGTCCAAGCTCTTCGTTCGTCTGCGGATGGCTGGGCCTTCGCCCCGCAACCCTTCAAGCCAGAAAAAAAGAAAACCCCGCGGCGCTCGGACTCGTTCGGCTGAACGTGCGTTCGGGGTCGTGTCGGGGATGGTTGGTCCAGCCGACTGCACCGGCGAACAGCTATCGCGGCGGGTGGAGGGTCTTCATACCCCTACCACTTGGGGTGGGGCAAGAAAAAACCACGACAGATTGGGCGAATATCGATAAGCGGGCGAAGGCACTGAACTTTCGGAAGCCTGAACACAAGATACTCCCGGGTTGTACAGCGCCGCCCCACAGGGCCTCCCCAGCTAGCCCCCAGCCCCGGCCCGCCAGACTCGGTTGCGACGGGGCCCGAGCGCCCGTTCCGGGGGTGGAAGACGGCTCGCTCGCTGGTCCGGGGGGCCCCGTCCGGGGGCAGGCGGTGGCCGGTGTTCAGTACTCCTTGTGCGGCGCCGGTCCGTCTGCCACGCTCCTGCCACGCAAAGCAGCACCGAATGAGGACGCTCGGGGAAATCCAGCCCGGTCAGACGGTGGGCCGGTACGAGTTTCTGGTGCCGATCGCACAGGGGGGCATGGCAGCGGTGTGGGCTGCGCGGCTCAAGGGCACGCGCGGCTTCACCAAGACGGTCGCCGTCAAGACGATGCTGCCGACCATCAGCGACAACCCCCACTTCGAGCAGATGTTCCTCGACGAGGCTCAGCTCGCGTCGCGCATTCGACACCCGAACGTGGTCGAGATCCTCGACCTGGGCGAGCAAGACGACCTGCTCTATCTGGTGATGGAGTGGGTAGACGGCGAGCCGCTGTCGTCGATCCGTCGCATCGCTGCCAAGCGCGAGGGCGTGCCGCGGCCCATCGCGGTGAAGATCGTTCAGGACACCGCAGCCGGGCTGCACGCGGCGCACGAGCTGAAGGACGAATCGGGTGGCCAGGTCGGGCTGGTGCACCGTGACATCTCACCCCAGAACGTCCTCATCACCTTCGACGGCGTGGTGAAGATCGTCGACTTCGGCGTGGCCAAGGCGGCGGGCCGGACGGTCGAGCACACCAACTCGGGTCAGATCAAAGGCAAGCCGCCGTACATGTCGCCCGAGCAAGCGCTGGGCAAAGAGATCGACCGGCGGACGGACATCTTCGCGCTCGGCATCATTCTCTACCAGCTCACCACCGGCAAGCACCCGTTCCGCGGCGAAAACGACATGATCACGCTGCAGAACATCGTTTCTGACCGGCCGATCATCCCGCCCCGCGCCTACGACAAGGAGTACCCGAAGCCGCTCGAAGCCGTGGTGATGAAGGCGCTGGATCGCGATCCCGACAAGCGCTTTCAGACCACCGCGGAGCTCGAGGCGGCCCTCGATCGGGTCTTCCCCCCGACCGTCGCGCGGGTTCGCACCGAGGACGTCGGCAAGTTCGTCACGGCGATGCTCGGCGACCGCGGGAACGAGCGCCGGGCGGCGCTGAAAGAGGCGGTTCGCGTCGCCGACGAGCGAGCGGCGTCGTCCGACAGCAACACCAATCCTGGTCGCATGCCCGAGCTTGGTACGCGCGTCGGGGTGCTGCCCTACGGCGCGCCGTCGAGCCCCGACAACGCGCGCCAGTCGGTCACCGGGATCACCGGCCCGACCCCGCACAGCGGCGCGTTCGCGCGGCCGAGCGTTCCCGAGTTCACGTCCAGCGCGATGAGCGCGCCCGAGACCCCGTTCGGGACGCAGGTGCCCGCCGACCCGCTGCCCCAGAAGAAGAAGGGCGGCGCGGTCTGGGTGGTGGGCGGTCTCTTGGTCGCGGCGGTGCTGGTCGGCGGCGCGCTGGTGCTCACGCGGACGCTGAAGCACGACGCTGCCGCGGCCGTCGCGCCGCCGGTGATCCCGCCGCCGGTCTCGGCCACCGCCGACACGACCCAGCCCGCACCGTCCAGCCAGAAGCCGGACGAGTCCGGGGCGATCGATCTGAGCCAGCTGGCGGTCGAGAAGGGCGCCTCGAAGCAGGGCGCAGGCCGGCCGCTCGAGCCGAAAGAGAAGGATCCGAAGGAGAAGGATCCGAAAGAGAAGGATCCGAAGGAAAAGGATCCCAAGAAGCCCGTACCGAAGACGGGCACCGGCTTCGTCCCGCCGCCCGTCACCGACCCGGGGTTCTGATCAGGCCCAGACCACGGGCTGCTTCTTCTGGTACCAGCTCTCGGCGCTCGCCCCGTACTTCGTCTCGATCGCGCTGCGCTTGAGCTTCATGGTCGGCGTGAGCAGGCCATTTTCGATGGTCCAGTCGTCGCCCACGACCACGAGCAGGTCGAGCTGTTCGTGCTGGTCGAGGGTCGCGTTCACTTCGCTCAGGTGGCTCTCGAGGGTGCTGGCGATCTGCTGTTTGGCAGCGTCGTCTTTCGCGCGCTTGCGCGCCTGCTCGCTGAGCACGACCATGCCGTAGGGCTGGGGGAACCCGTTTCCGGTCACCAGCGCGAGCTCGACGTCGGAGTGGAGCAAGAGCTTGTTCTCGATGGGCGCCGGGGCAACGTATTTGCCCTTGCTCGTCTTGAACAGCTCCTTCACGCGGCCGGTGATCCTGAGGCGCCCCTCGGCGTCCAGCTCGCCGCGATCGCCCGTGCGCAAGAAGCCGTCTTCGGTGAACATCTCGGCGGTCAGCTCGGGCGCCTTGTAGTAGCCGAGCATCGTGCCCGGGCTCTTCACGAGGACCTCGCCCTCCGGGCTCAGCTTGCACTCGACCCCCCGGCAGGCCTTGCCCACGTAACCGACGGCAGACTCCCCCGGCAGGGTCATGTGGGAGTAGCTGAAGTTCTCGCTCATGCCGTAGCCCTCGAGCAGCTCGAGCCCGAGCGAGCGGTACCAAGAGATGAGCTCGGCCGGGATCGGCGCCGAGCCGCTGCCCGCGATCCGCACCTGATCGAACCCGAGGCCCGAGAGCACCTTCTTCTTGATGACCCCACTCACGATCGGGATCTTCAGCAGGGTCTTCAGCTTGGGCTCGGGCATCTTCGAGAACACCCCGAGCTGGAACTTCTGCCAGAGGCGCGGCACGCTCACGAACAGCGTCGGGCGCGCGCGCTTGATGTCCTCGACGAAGGTGTCCAGGCTCTCGGCGAAGAAGACG
This sequence comes from Myxococcales bacterium, assembly GCA_016191785.1. GTDB lineage: Bacteria > Myxococcota_A > Polyangia > Polyangiales > Polyangiaceae > JADJKB01. The sequence continues at coordinate 191,094 of JACPVJ010000117.1, forward strand.
TGGAAGCCCCGACCGATGGTGCCGGTCTCGACCACGTAGCGCTCGAACGCGTGGGCGAGCGGCAGGTACGACAGCATCCGGTCGTCTTTCCGGACCTCGAAGGACTCGGTGAAGCGCTCGCCGGGGGACATCATCGTCTCGAAGCTGTGCATCACGCCCTTGGGCACGCCGGTGCTGCCCGAGGTGTAGATGATGGTGGCCAGGTCGCCCTTCGGGCGCCGGATCTCGCCCGCCAGGGGCTCGGTCGTCTCGACGATCGCGTCCCAGGTCGGCGCGTCGAGCTCGGGGGCCAGGGGCAAGGCGATGCGCGCCACCCCCTCGGGGATGCCGGGTTCCATGGCCGCGAAGCCGTCCAGCTTGCCGACGAAGATCAGCTTGGCCTCGCTGTGCTCGAGGATCTGACGGATCGTCTCGGAGGTGAGGGTCGGGTAGAGCGGGACCGAGGTGTGGCCGGCCATCCAGATGGCGAGATCCGCGAGGATCCACCAGGCGGTGTTCTTGGAGAACAGAGCGATGTTCGACTTGTCGGGCAGGCCCAGGCCTTTCAGGTGTGCGGCCATGCGTCGCACCTCGCCCATCGCTTCTTGGAAGGTGAAGTCGCGCAGCTTGCCCCCGCCCAGCGGCTGCGTGAGCCAGATGTCGTTCGGGTGCTGCTTCTCCCAGTTCTGGGCGTAGTCGAGCTGCGTCTCGAGGGTCATGGCAAGCGCGGATCTACCACGGGTGCCGCACCTCGACGCGGTGCTTCCGCCTAGGCCGCGCGACGGCCGGTGCGCTGGACCACGGGGTGGACGCCGCGCTGGCTGATGCGGACCTCGTCACCCGGGGTCAGCGTCGCGAGCCCGCCCTGGACCGAGCTCTCGTGGAACCGCACCGTCGTGCCTTCCTGCGTACGGGCCACCGCGTAGCGGAGCTCGTGCTCCACGAGGATCACCTGGGCGAGCATGCCGGGGAGCAAGCACCCCGCATTCCATCCCGGGTTTTCCCAGGGTTTTGCCCCGGCGGGCGCGGGGCGCGTGCAACGGTTGCCTGCCCGAGCGCCCCCTGGCGAAGGGTTTGCGGCTGGGGCTCACTCCCAGCGGCTCCACTCTTTCAGGTAGTACGAGACCAAGGCCTGGTTGTTCAGCCGGTTCGGCTCCGCGGTCAGCTCGCCGACGTCCTGGGGGAGGTCGAACAGGTGCTCGAGCGTGATCGGATCCAGGTACTCGAGGGGGCCGGGGGGCAGCCGCGTGGGCCGGTCGGCGGGGTCGAGGCCCGCCAGCGCAAAGCCCCAATCCGCGAAGCTCGGGACGAACACCCGGTACGGCAAGACGCTGAAGCCCGCGGAGCGCAGGGTGCTGACCACGCACCAGAACGAGCGGCGGGCGAGCAGGGGCGAGGTGGACTGCACCGCCACCCGCCCGCCCGGGGCGAGGCGAGCCCGGACCTTTCGGTAGAGCTCGGCGCTGTACAGCTTGCCGACCGAGAAATTGCTCGGGTCGGGGAAGTCGAGGATCACGACGTCGAAGAGCTCACGGCTCTCGGCGATGAAGCTCATCGCGTCGGCGTTGACGACTTGCACCTTCGGATCCGCGAGGGACGCGCGATTCAGGGCGACCAGGCGCGGGTGCGTGCGGGCCAGATCGGTGACCGCGCCGTCGAGGTCGACCAGCACCACCTGCTCGACCTCGGGCCAGCGCAGGACCTCGCGCACGGCGAGCCCGTCGCCGCCGCCCCCGATCAGCACCCGCCGCGGCAGGGCGACCGCGCCCATCACGGGGTGGACCAGCGCCTCGTGGTAGCGGTGCTCGTCGCGGCTCGAAAACTGGAGGTTGCCGTTCAGGTGCAGCGCGAAGCCCGCGCCGCGCTCGGAGAGCACGATGCGTTGATACGGCGAGCTCTCGGCGAAGACCACCGGCCCGCCGAAGCTCTGGGCCTCGGCGAGCGACGTGAGGCGCTTGCCTTCGAAGAGCGCGAGCCCGAGCACCACCAGCACGAAGACGGCACGGAGGCGGGCGCCGGCCATGGCGCGGCGCTCGTCGGCGGTCTCGGGGGCGAGCACGTAGGTCGAGACCAATCCCACCGCGGCGTTGAGCAGGCCCGAGACCAGCGAGGTGTGGACCAGGCCCAGCCGCGGCACCAGGAAGAGCGAGAAGGCCAGGGACCCCACCAGCGCGCCGGCGTAGTCGAAGGAGAGGGCCCGCGCGATCAGCTCTTTGAACTCCAGCTCGCGCCGCAAGATGCGCATCAAGAGCGGCAGCTCGAGCCCGACCAGCACACCGACCGCGACCACGGTCGCGTACAAGATCAGGCGAAACGCGTTGGTGTAGCTGAAGGCCAGGAACAGCCCCGGCGCGCACAGCCCGCCGATCAGCGCGGTGGCCAGCTCGACGTCGACGAACAAGAGCGACAGGCGACGCTCGGCGAAGCGCGAGAGCCACGCGCCCAGGCCCATGGCGGACAGGTACACGCCGATCACCGTCGAGAACTGGGTGACCGAATCGCCGAGCACGTAGCTCGCGACCGCCGCCATCACCAGCTCGTAGACCAGCCCCGCGGTGGCGATCACCAGCACCATGCTGAGCAGCAGGGTCGCGTGGGGACGCCGCTCGGCCGGCTTTGCCGGATCGGGCCACCCGGTGGGGCTCGGATCGGTGGAGTCGTCCCCGTCCGTCATCGGGACGACTCGCGCTACCCTTCGCTCAGCCGCCGATGGCGGAAGCGATGATGATGCTCAGGCCGAGGATCACCGAGCCGATCATGATCGCCAGCGCGGTGTTCTGATCTTCCTCGATCTCTTTTCGCAGAGAGAACGGCGTCACCAGCTTGATGACCAGGAAGCTTATCCCGAACATCACGATGCCGATCAGCGAGTAGACGATCGACGCGACGACCGCTTTGACGAATGGGGCCCAGTTGATGTCCATGTCGCGTGTTCCTCTCCCTCGAGTCCTGACCGGGTCGTTTATCACGAACTCTGCGGTTTTTCGTCAAAACCATGCCAGGGGTCGGCGGGTTTTTCGGCCGGGCGGGCCGGGTGGCGTAGGATTCGACCTCGGCGGACGCCATGTTGGTGCTGATCGGGCCCCCTTTTTCGGGATCGGATGACGAGTACGGGCGGCTTGCCGACCTGACCGGCATCCTCCCGTACGAGCTCAAGACCAAGCTCCGGGCCTCGGCGTGGGGTGTGGTCCGGGCGCTGGCCGACGGCGGCCAGGCCGAGGCGCTGGCCAGCCGGATCCGGGCGAACGGGTTCCGCGTGGCGGTGGTCGATCCGGCCGTGGCGGCGGACGCGACCCGCATCTTCGTGCCGCTGCGAGCGCTGGAGCTCACCGAAGGGGCTCTGGTCTTGCACCTCAGCGAGCGCACGATGCCGATCCCCTATCGCGCGGTGCTGACCCTGGTGCGCGGCGAGGTGCAGGTCGGGTCGCGGACGCGCAGCAGCCACGCCAGCTCGAGCTCGACCTTCCGCGCGGTGGTCCCCGAGGCGAACGTCGAGGCGGCGCCGGCGGCGCAGCTGGACGGGTTCGCGGCAGCTGACCTGCACTTTGCGACCGTGCTGTGGGCGGCGCGGATCGACGCCCGGAGCTTCGACTTCTCGATCCTGGGAGAGCACGCCGGCGGTGCGCACGACCTCGACCGCCTGGTGGACGCCCTCGCCGAGCGGGTGGGCTTCCGGGTGGACCGAGGCAACCGCATTTCGAGCGTCGCCTCGTTCACCGGCGCCACCGGGCCGTCGCGCCAGACCTCGCCGATCCCCGGCATGATGCCCTCGACGCGGAAGGAAGTCCCCGAGCGCTTCGACGCGTATTCACGGCTGATCGCCGAAGCCGAGCGCCAGGCGCAGCGGCACGAGCGCCACTCGACGCGCCCTCCGCCGCCGGGTTAGCCGAGCCCCGAGCCAAGTTCGCGACCCGGGGGGAACCAGTGCTAGACTCGCCAGGGATGCGATACCGACGCTTGGCCGCGGTGCTCACGCTGGCATCGTTCTCGGCCCCACTTGGCTTCTCTGCTTCGCTGCTCACCCCGGCGACTGCCCACGCGCAGAGCCCCGCCGAGCTCGCCAAGGCGCGGACGCTCTTCAAAGAAGGCCTGTCGCTCGAGGCGGCGGGCGACTGGGGCAGCGCGCTGGCCAAGTTCGAGGAGGTCGCGAAGGTCAAGACCACCCCGGCGGTGCGCTATCACATCGGCCGTTGCAAAGAGCACCTGGGGCGCTTGAACGAAGCGCTGGGCGAGTACCGGATCGCCGAGTACGAGGCCCAGCAACAGAGCGCCAAGGAGCTGGACGAGATCACGAAAGCACGCGGCGAGCTCGAAGCTCGGGTGCCGAAGCTGGTGATCACCCGGGGCAAGGGCGCCGAGTCGGCCAAGATCGAGCTCGACGGCGTCGCCATCGGCGAGTCGAAGGTCGGCAAAGAGGTCTCGACCGACCCCGGGCCCCATCGCATCGTGGCGAAGGTCGGTGGTCGCGAGTTCGACCAGACGGTCACCCTCGCCGAGGGCGAGAGCAAGACGGTCGAGCTCGTTCCACCGGACGATTTCGCAGCCACCCCGCCGGGCCCGGGCGAACCGAAGCCGGAACCGAAGCCCGACGAGACGCCGGTGGTCAAGCTGGACAAGAAGGGGAAGGGGGCGCTGCCCTGGATCATCGGCGGCGTCGGCTTGGTGGGGCTGGGGGCCGGGGGCTACTTCTACTTGAAGATGAACGACTCGAAGAAGCAGCTCGAGGACGTGTGTCGACCCGACGGGACCTGTCCCAAGTCGAAGCAGAGCCTGTCCGACGACGGCAAGCGCTACGCGCTCATGTCGAACATCGGGCTCGGGGTCGGCGTGGTGGGCCTGGGCGTGGCGACGGCGATGTTGTTGAGCGGCGGTGGCGACGGAGACAAGCCCAAGACCGGTCGACTGAACCTGAACGTGGTGCCTGGCCCGGAGCTCAAAGGAGTGAACTTTGTCGGCGCGTTCTAGCCTGATCTCGGGCACCCTCGCGCTCGCGGCGCTCGTGGCCGCGAGCTGCGGCTTTCCGGAGTACACGTTCGTCGAGGACGATCAGTTCTACGGAACGGGCGGCGTCGGAGCG
>JACPVJ010000118.1 GCA_016191785.1 Myxococcales bacterium
ACGACCGGGCCGCCGCGGCCGCTCCGAGTGCGCGACGCCCCGCGAGCGCGCGCAGCTCACCGCCCGAGCCGCGCGAGCGAAGGTCCCGGATAGCCGATGTGCGGCCACACCTCGGGGGAGTCGTAGAACACCAGCGCCATGAACTTGCGGAACGCGATCGCCACCTGGCGGCGCAGCAAGGTGTCGCTGCTGGCCCACGCGTCGTAGTGAGCCAGGCGTTCGGCGTCGGACAGCCGCGAGAATGCGGTCCAGCGGTGCTCGAAGAGCAGCGGCCCGAGCTCGAACAGAAGCAGTGCGCGCCGGAGCTTCTCGACGTTCGCGGCCGGCTCGCCGCGCAAGAACCCGTCGAACGCGCGGGCCAGGTCGAAGCTGTCGGCGCCGATCTCGAACGGCCCGCCCCGCGGGATCAACGTCTTCGCGAGGGCATCGAGGGTGCGGTACTCGCGGGCGCCGAGCACGGCGAGGTTCGCCACGTCGGGCGCACCGGAGAGCAGCGACGCCACACTGCCGCCCACCACCAACGCCGACGCGCCCACCGCGCCGAGCGCGATCACCCTCCGGCGGGTCAGGAACCCGAACCCGGCCGTGCTCATTGGATTCCGTACTCTCTCAGGCGACGATAGAACGTGCGCCGGGGGATGCCGCTCATCTCGGCGGCCTTCACCCGGTTCCAGTTGCAGCTCTGCAGGCACTTGAGGATCTTCTCGCGCTCGTCGGAGCGGTGCTGGCTGATCGTGCTCTTCGGCGGTCGGCGCTGGCTCGAGCGCGGCGGCCGGTTGGTGGTGCTGACCCCGGTGCGGCCCTCCGCCACCGGCGTGTGGTGGGACGACTCGCCGCGCGGCGTGAACACGCGGCCGTCGGGCACGTCGAAGTCGTCCACCTGCAGCTCGCTGCGCTCGCCCAGCACCCAGGCGTTCAGCAAGACGTGCTCCAGCTGGCGCACGTTGCCCGGCCACTCGTAGGCCATCAGCCGGCGCATGGCCTCGCGCGACACGGTGCCCTTGTCGCGCTTGTAGCGCGCCGAGAAGATCCCCAGGAAGTGATCGACCAGCTGGGGCACGTCGTCGACCCGCTCGCGCAGGGCCGGCAGGTGAAGCTCGATCACCTGAATGCGATAGAACAGGTCCTCGCGGAAGCGGCCTTCCTTCACCATCTGCGCGAGGTCGCGGTTGGTCGCGAAGACCAGCCGCACGTCCACCGGCTCTTCGACCGCGCCACCCACCGGCCGCACGGTGCGCTCTTGCAGCACGCGGAGCAGCCCGGCCTGCATCTTGTGCGGCATCTCGCCGATCTCGTCGAGCAGCACGCTGCCGCCGTCGGCCTCGCGGAACAGGCCCTTGCGATCGCGATCCGCGCCGGTGTACGCGCCCTTGACGTTGCCGAACAGCTCGCTCTCGAGCAGGTGCTCGGGGATGGCGCCGCAGTTCACGCCCAGGAACTTGGCTTTGTTGCGGGGCGAGGCCTCGTGCACCGCCCGGGCCACCATCTCTTTGCCGGTGCCGCTCTCGCCGGTGATCAGGACGGGCACGTCGGTGTCGCGGATGCGATCGATCAGCGCGTACACGCGACGCATGGCGCTGCTGGTGCCCACCAGGCCGTGGTAGCCGAAGTGCGAGTAGAGCGTGTCGCGCGCGTCGCGCAGCTTGCGGCGGGCCTCCTTCAGTTTGTGGGTGCGATCGCCGAGCAGCTCACGCAGTCGCGCCTGCGCGTCTTCCAGCTCGCGGTTGGTGCGCCCGAGCTCGTCGGCGCGCTCGCGGTTCTCGTTGACCAGGCGCGCGGTCTCGATGGCGATCGCCACCTGATCGGCGAAGGCGCGGAGCGTGGGCAGCTCTCCCTCGAAGTGCGAGGCGGGGCGGAGCCGCGTCTCGATGTAGAGCGCACCGATGGGGCGGCCCGACGGCGCCAAGATCGGCACGCACGCCACCGACTGCAGCTGCAGCTGATGGACCGACGAGAAGCTCTTCATCCGCTTGTCGTCGGCCACGCTCGAGCTGACCATCGGCTCGCCCTTGGCGATCACGCTCTCGGCGATGGACCGCGAGAACTCGGCGTGCGGCTCGTCTCCGACCCGCGAGCGCGAGCTGTGCACGGTGAGGGCGCCGTCGGACTCTCGCAAGATCACGTAGCCGCGCTCGGCCCGGCACAGCTCGATGGCATGGCTCACCACCCGCGCCGTGAGCCGCTCGAGATCCAGCTCTCCCACCAGCTCGCTGTTGATCTCGAGGATGCGAGCCAGGCGCTGCTCGAGGGGCGTCGAGGCGTGGGACGAGATCGGCGACAGCTGCGAGATGTGGTTGATGCGGGGGGAGATGGTGGTGGCGGCGTGGGCGGTGACCGCGACCGCCATCTCGCGCTGGACCAGCGAGCGCAGCTCGCGCCGGCGAGGGTCGTTCCAGTAGACCTCGCGCAGGTCCCGCGGCAACCGAGCGCCGATGTCCTCGAGCAGCGCCAGCGCCTCTTCTCGGTCGCGCCGCGCGTTCATGCTCTGGCCCGCGCCCTCTTCCAGCTCGGCGCGGGCGGCCAGCGCGCGCCACGACCACTCGCGCTGACCCGCCTCGCGCGACGCGGTGAGGGCGGCGTCCAGCGCTTCGCGCGCCCCCGCCTCGTCGTCGGCCAGCATCGCCACGCGCCCCTCGGCCAGCATCTGCAGCGGCCGGTGCGCCGGGCTGTCGCCCAGCTCGCGCTCGGCCCGCGACAGCCAGCCGCGCAGCTCCGAGACCTCTTCGGTGCCCGAGCGGGTGGCGACCAGCACCGCCTCGAGCAGCGCCTCGGCCGAGTCGATGCCGCGACCCAGGGCTTCGTAGGCGGCGGCGCTGGCCTCGTAGTCGCGCACCGCAGCTTCGGTCTGCCCCGAGAGGGCCATGAGCTCGGCGCTGAGCCCGAAGAGCTGAGCCCGCATCACCGGCGGCAGCTGCGAGCGTTGCGCTTCCAGCGCCTCGATGCTGGCGCGCGCTCGCGCCAGGCGGCCCAGGTAGAGGTCGGTGTTCGCCAGGTTCAGCAGCGCTTGCCGGGTGGTCGAGCGGCGCCCCGAGCGCTTGCCCATGTCCACGGCGCCCTCGAAGTGCTGGATGGCGCCGGCGATGTCGCCACGCATCTTGAGCAAGCCCGCCAGGTTCAGTCGCAGCGTGCCGAGCATGCCGGCGTCCCCCGCCTTCTCGCCGGCCGCGAGGCCCTCTTCGTAGAACTTCCGCGCCTCGTCGATGCGGTCGTGACGCTGCAACGCGAAGCCGAGACAGGTCAGCGCGATCGACTCGGCGCGGGGCGACTCGAGCTCGCGCGCGCGCATCACTGCGCGGGTCAAGAGGTCCCGGGCCTCGTCGTGTCGCCCCAAGAACGACAGCGCCGAGCCCTTGAACGCCAGCGCTTCGACGCCCACCGGCGACGGATCGTCGATGATCGGCGCCATCACCTCGAGCGCCGTCGCATAGTCCGCGAGCCCGACGTGGGCTCGACCCAGGTACAGCCGCCAGGCCTTGCCCGCAGGCGAGTCCGGGGCCTGTTGCGCGAGGGCGCGCACCGACTCGAGCTCGGTGAGGGCCGCCGACGCCTCGCCCAGACCCACGGCCAGCCGCGCCCGCGCCGTCGCCATGGCGAGCGGGTCGGCGTTCTTCACGGCGTCGAGCGCGGACCGCGCGTCGTCGTAGCGTCCCTTCTCCAAGAAGTGCAACGCACGCTCCAGCGGGTCGTCGGGGACCGTCGCGTCGCGACTCGGATCCTCGGACAGCACCCGCTCGATGTCGGCGGCCGACGCCACCGCTTCCGAGGCGATCACCCGCACGATTCGCCGGAGCTCGCCCGGGCGAGAGCCGCAAGCGGTGACGATGCGCTCGATCATCGAGTCGGTGAGGGACGGCACCGCGCGCCGCACCAGATCGCTCGCCGCCGGCTTGTCGAGGGGCGGCACCACGCACTCGGCCGCGCCCTCGCCCAGCGCCGAGCCGCCGACCACGACCAGGCGCGCGCCGGCTGCTCGTACGCTCCGGACGGACTCCAGGCTCTCGGCGCCGAGCAGATCGGCGTCGTCGACCAAGACGATGGCGCCGTCGTTCGCCGAGTCCTCGAGCTCGGCAGCGACGGCTGCACCCGACGCCGCCGTCGACTCGTCGATCCACGCGACCGGCACGCCCTCGACCCCCAGCGACCAGGCTGCGCGGCGGAAGAGCGCGGTCTTGCCCGAGCCCTCTGGCCCGACCACGCGCAAGAGCCCGCCCGGCGAGAGCCGGCGGATCGCGTCGAGCAGCTTGTGCGCCACGCCGTCGATCCCCACCACCGGCCAGAGCGCCGCGGCGCTGCCCAAGGGCTCGGGCGGCGGCAGGCCCGCCGCGTGGCGCAGCGCGCTCGCGAACTCGTCGGCCGACGGGTGGCGCGCGCTCGGGTCGTCACCGGTCGCGCGCTCGGCGACCGCGTCCAGCCGCGCCCGGACCTCTTTCGACAGATCCTTGGCCTGCTCCACCGCCTCGATCAGCGCCACACCCAGGGCGTAGACCTCGGCGCGCACCGTGAGCGGACCGCCAGCCAGGAGCTCGGGCGCGGCGTAGCGCGGGGTGAGCCCCTCGGCGGCGGTCCCCTTGTCCTTCCAGGGCGCCGCCAGGCCGAGATCGACCAGCGTGGTGCGGCCCCCAGCCTCGACGATGATGTTCGCCGGCTTGATGTCGCCGTGCAAAAGCCCAGCGCGGTGCACCAGCGTCAGTTGCTCGGCCGCGCGCGCCAGCGCGTCGAGCGTGGTTCGCGTGCCGCGCCCGCGCTCGATCCGCTCTTGCAAGCTGTCACCCTCGACCAGCTCGCGCACCATGAACGGTCGCGCGGTGCCGGGCAGCCGCCCGAAGCGAACCACCCGCGGCACGCCCAGGCCCTCGAGCCCCGAGAGCGCCACCGCTTCGCGCACCAGCGCGGCCATCTCGCGCTCGCTGGCCCCCTCGGCCAGCACCTTCAGCGCGAGTCGCTCGCCGCTGTGTCGATCGCGAACCGACCAGACCTCCCCGCCGCCGCCCTTTCCCAGGCGACTGACAGGGAGGTAACGTTTGGGGAGCTCGAAGCGCGCCACGCGGCCTCAGAGACCGTAGTCGGCGCCCACCCCGAAGAAGAAGCCGCTGGTGCCGAAGCCCGCGTCCAGGCGCGCCACGAAGTTCTTCGCGGGCTTGTAGCGGAAGCCGGTCTGCAGCGCGAGCCAGGGGAAGATGATGGGCTTGCTGCCGCCGTTGGCCCAGCTCGCCTCTTTGTAGCCGTCGTAGTGGTCGTTGTCGTCGCCGCAGAAGTCGCCGATGGCGGGGTTGCCCGGCCCGGTGCACTTTTCCCACTTGTAGGGGTCGGTGTTGGGGTTTCCGTCCTTCGGATAAGCCTGAGTCCGGAACAGATCGCCGAACACGAGACCGAAGCCCGCGCCCATGCCGTAGTTCACCGCGAACTGCGAGCCCAGCTCCTGGCTCCAGAGGAAGTCGGCGGTGAGGTAGATCACGTTCAAGTCGCTCTTCACGATCTCGAACGCGTTCTTCGGATCGGAGCTCGCCTTGAACGGCGTGTCGTCCATGTAGTACCCGGCCCACCACAGGCTGAAGACGTACTCGAAGCCGTCTTTCCGGATCGCGAACTCGGGGCCGACGCCGTGCACGTAAACCGTCTCGCCGCCGTCACCGAACAGGTTCATCATGAACTTCGGCACCACGATGCCGCGGTAGCGCAGGCCCACGAAGCGGTAGGTCTGGCCCGGCAACTCGACCGGCGTGTCGCCGGCCGGCGCGTCGGCCGTGGGGCTGCCGGCCTTCGGCTTGGGCGCCTCGGTTGGATCCGCCGCGGCCTCGTCGGGGTTGGGGGTAGCGACTGGCGGCGGGGCTGCCGCTTCGGCAGGCGCGGACTCCGCCGGTGGCTTGCCCTCGCCTTGTGCCATTGCAGCCGGCGCTGCCGCCAAGCACGCTGCTCCGAGAACCCCTCCGCAAATCCACTTCCGCTGGTCGTGCATGCGCTCACCCTCCGGCCATCTGGCACGTCCACGTGCCACGGCGGCGCGGATTGTGCCACGACGCTGTGCCAAATTGCAAAGCTCGGCTTTCGCAGCGAAATCTGCGTGTTGTGCGGCCAGGCACGGCTCAACCAGGCATGCTATTGGGGGTGCGCGTCGTAGCGGCATGATCCTCCACAGCTTGGTCGTCGAGCAGGCCGTCGACATCGACGAGCGCGCGTTTTTCGTCAAAGAGCTGGTGCTCGCGCGCGGCGTGATGCCCATCGCGATGGTGCGCAAGCGCGCGGTGCGGGCGCCCACGACCAGCGCGATTGCCCGGCCGGAACCCAGCGAGCAGGCGGCAGAGACACGAGCGCCCGTGCTCTTGATCCACGGTTACGGACAGAATCGCTACGCCTTCCACTTGCCGCTCCGGAGCCTGGCAAACCACCTGGCCCGCGCGGGCTTCGACGTGTTCAACGTCGACCTCCGCGGCCGTGGTCGCAGCGGACACTTCGGCGCACGCCGGCCGCGTTCGGTGCTCGAGTTCATCCACGAGGACGTGCCCGCCGCGCTCGACGAGATCAAGACCCTGTCGGGGGCTCGCCCGGTGTACATCGTCGGCCACTCGCTCGGCGGCGTGGTGGCCTACTGCGTAGCCGTCGACCATCCCTCGCGCGTGGCGGGGGTGGCGTCGCTGGGTTCGCCGTATCATTTCACCGCCGGGTCGCGCTGGCTGACCGGCTTGACCAGCGCCTTCCTCGCCCTCGATCAGCGGGTGAACCTGCCCAACTTCGCGGTGCCCGCGCGGGCCTATGGCAAGTTCGTGCGCACCGCCCGGCGGGTGGTCGAGAGCCCGCTCTACCCGCTGCCGTTCCGTGGCTTCCACCGCGGCGCCATCGAGCCCGAGGTGCTGGAGCAACACATGGCGCTGGCGATGGACCGCGGCAGCATCGCCACGATGCGCGCGATGTTCAGCTGGGCGCAAGAGGCCCGCGAGCGCAAGGCCGGGGACGACGGCGTGTTCGGCTACGGCCGGCGCTTCGAGTCGCTCGACGTGCCCCTGCTGGTGATCTCGGGCATCTACGACGACCTGGCGCCGCCCGCCTCGGTGAAGCCGGCATATTCGCTCTCGGCTTCGAGCGACCGAACCTATCGCGAGCTACCGTTCGGGCACGTCGATCTCTTGATCGGACGCGAGGCCCCCCAGCTCACCTGGCCCTTGCTCGAGTCGTGGCTCGTCAAGCGCAGCCGGGCCTGACTCGTTCCGCCACTCGAACCAGTCAGCGCCGAACAGCTCGGCCGGATGTGGCGTGCGCTCGGTGCCGTTGCCACAGGTCAGATCGCCGGCCGGGCACAGCTTGTCGCAACCCCAGCAGATGCGCTCGGGGTGAGGCGGGTTGCGGGGGAGAGGCGCGTCAGCCAGTCACCCGAGCGTAGCACGCTCAGCTGTCGAGCTTCTTCTTGAGCTTGGCCACCTCGGACTCGAGGGCCTTCACCTGCCGCTTCAGGTCTTTCACCTCGTCGGCAGTGGCGACGCGCATCATCTTGGCGAAGCGCTCAGTCTGCTCGGAGGTGAAGTGCTCCACTTTTCCGGGGACCTGGATCACCGTCATCATCGCTCGCATGAACTGCTCGTTCTGCATGAGCTTGGCCATGCGCGGATCGCCCAAGAGCGCGAGCCCCCGCTTCTTCACCTCGTCTTTGATGCTCATTGCCCGGTTCTACCCGAGCGCCCCGGGAAAACGGCGACAAATCGGCCTCGGCCGCCAGCCGCTTGGCGCCCCTCGGCGGGGCCGGGTATTCTGGGCGCGTGCGCCGGTTCTTGGCCCTCGTCGCCCTGACCGCGGCCGTCACCACGGCCTGCGAGACCCACGTCCGCCGCGGGAGCACGCTCTACGGTGATGGGCGGTACGTCGAGGCCGCCGAGGTGTTCGAGCAGACCGAGCACCGCCTGACCCAGTATTCGCCGCGCGAGCGCGCCGAGTACGGCCTGTATCGCGGGATGACGCTGCTCGTGCTGAACGACCTGCCGAGCGCCCGGCGCTGGCTGACCTACGCGTACGAGGTCGAGCGGGTGGCCCCGGGCTCGCTGCGGGTCGATCGCCGGGCCTTGCTCGATCGCGGCTGGTTCGAGCTCGGTCAGCGACAGCGAGCAGAATTAGAGTCGACCCCGCCGGGGGACGGCACTGCCCTGGCGCATCGCCAACCCGCGCCCCCGCCGCCGCCGCTGCCGCCCTCGGACCCCGCGCCGAGCACCGAGCGCGCCCTGGTGCCGCGCTGACGGGTTGGCGAAGCCAGGCCGGCGCCCTACAGCTCTGCCTGGCATGACACGAGACAAGGTCACGAAGGACGACGCCACCTGGCGTCGCGAGCTCGGCGAAGAGCAATATCGAATCACGCGCCAGAAGGGCACCGAGCGCGCGTTCACGGGGAAGTACTACGCGTGTCTGGACTCCGGGGTCTATCGCTGCACGTGCTGCGGCGCCGAGCTGTTCTCATCCGAGACCAAGTACGACTCGGGGAGTGGCTGGCCCAGCTTCTGGCAGCCGGTGGCCGACGGCGCCCTCGAGCTCGAGGGCGACCGGTCGCTCGGCATGCACCGCATCGAGGTGAAGTGCGCGCGCTGCGACGCGCACCTGGGACACGTCTTCGAAGACGGGCCCGAGCCGACGGGCCTGCGCTATTGCATCAACAGTGCCTCGCTCGACCTCGAGAAGCGCTGACTCAGCTCGACTTGATGTTGCCGACCTTGGTCACGTCGAAGTTGAACGAGCGCTTGCCGTTGGCAACGGTCACCTTGATGGTGTCGTCGTCCACGCGCTCGAAGGACAAGCTCAGGGTCTTCTTCTTGGGCGTGAGCAGGGTGTACGACCCCGCCTGGGGTACGGGGTCGACCCAGCGCATCTGGACGCCGTCGATGGTCAGGTCCCACTGGCCCCGGCTGCTGGACCACGAGCGCGTGCCGTTGACCTCGATGCCCTCGACCACGCCGCCCGCCAGCGGGGTCTGGGTGCGGTCGCCCTCGCCGGTGACGGTGAAGCCATCGTTAACTCGAGTCCACTTCACGCTGTGAACGACCTGGCGGCTCTTGGCCTCGAAGTCCCAGGTCACGTCGGCGGTGCCGTTCAGCTTCACGCGGCCGTTGGACAGGTCTTTCCACTCGTGGTGGACCAAGACCTGGGCCTCGTCGTTCTTCTGGACGTGGATCGAGTGCGAGCCGCTGAAGGTGTGCCCCTTGTAGACGCAATTGCCACTCTTCGCGCCGTAGGTCACGGTCAGGGTCGCGTCGGCCAGGGTGATTTCCGCGCAGGGCAGCTGCGTGGCCACGAAATCACCGATCTCTTTGGCTGCGTTCTGGACGGCCTGCCCGATGGTGAAGCTGGTCGTGATCTCGACCGACGCAGACTGCAGGCTCTCGGCCTGGGACGACAGGGTCGACTCTTCGACCGCTTGCTGGGCCTCGGCGAAGGTCAGCGACTCGTCCTCTTTCTGCTTCGGGCAGCCACCGAGAACGACCGAAAGCACCAACCCCACGAGCGCGCGATAACGCATGGCAGAACCTCCTAGGACCATCCAGGCTAGCAGCCTTCGTGCCAGCCTGGCAGTCGTGGGGTGGGGTGGGACAGGGGCTTACCCCGGCCCGCTGCCGAGCGCGCGGCTCAGCTCTTGGCGTCGCCGCGGGCGAAGATGCTCGCGACGTAGTTCAGGACGTCGGTGGCGCTGACCTCGTTGTAGCCGAAGTAGCGCATCAGCCGGCTCTTGATGATGTCGATCTTCTCTTGGGTCTCTTTGTCGACCACCGCCGAGACCAGGGTCTTGAGCTTGATGCTGTCCTTCTGATCTTCGAACAGCTTGAGCTCGAGGGCGCGGCGCAGACGATCGTTCGACTGCCAGTCGAACTTCTTGCCCTCGACCGCCCGCGCGCCGATGTAGTTCATGATCTCGCGGCGGAAGTCGTCCTTCCGGTTGTCCGGGACCTCGATCTTCTCTTCGATCGACCGCATCAGACGCTCGTCGGGCTCTTCGTCCTGGCCCGTGTACTTGTTCTTGACCTTCTCTTTGAGGGCATAGGCCTTGATGTTGTCGATGTAGTTGGCCGCCAGCTTGCTGATCGCCTCTTCGTCGGCGCTGATCGCCCGCTGGACCTCGTTCTTGACGATCTCTTCGTACTCGCGCTTCACGATGCCGATCGTCTCGCGGTAGCGCTTGCGCTGATCTTCGCTGGTGATCAGCGAGTGGTGGCTGAGCCCCTTCTCGAGCTCGTTCAGCACCATGAAGGGGTTGATGGTGCCCTCGCCCACCTCGCTGACCAGCGCGTTCGAGATCTTGTCCTGCACGTAGCGCGGGCTGATGCCCTCCATGCCCTCGCGCTTGCTCTCTTTGCGGAGCTCTTTCACCGTGTCCTGGGTGTACCCGGGCAAGACCTTGCCGTCGTACAGCTTCATCTTCTGGATCAGCTGCAGGTTGTGCTTCTTCGGCTCTTCCAGCCGGGTCAAGACCGCCCACATCGCGGCGACCTCGAGGGTGTGCGGAGCGACGTGCTTCCCCCTCACTCGCTCTTGATGGAAGTCCTTCTCGTAGATCTTCACCTCGTCCGAGAGCTTGGTGATGTACGGGATGTCGATCTTGATCGTGCGGTCACGCAGGGCTTCCATGAACTCGTTGTTCAAGAGGCGCTTGTATTCCGCCTCGTTGGTGTGCCCGATGATCACCTCGTCGATGTCCGTCTGCGCGAACTTCTTGGGCTTGATGCGGTGCTCTTGCGAGGCCCCGAGCAGGTCGTACAAGAACGCCACGTCGAGCTTCAGCACCTCGACGAACTCGACGATGCCGCGGTTGGCGATGTTGAACTCGCCGTCGAAGTTGAACGCGCGCGGGTCGCTGTCCGAGCCATACTCCGCGATCTTGCGGTAGTTGATGTCGCCGGTGAGCTCGGTCGAGTCCTGGTTCTTCTCGTCTTTCGGCTGGAAGGTGCCGATGCCCACCCGGTCTTTCTCGGACAGCACCATGCGGTGAACGCGCACGTGGTTGTCGACCACCTTGCCCCAGTCGCCGTGGTATTTCTCGAGCAGGCCCTTGAAGATGAAGCGGCTGGCCGGGTCGAGCTCGCCCTCGACGCGGACCTTGTGCTTCTCGTTCGACAGGTGCAGCCGCTCGATGGCCTTGTCGCGCCACTCGAGGGGGATGAGCTTGAGCGGCTCTTCGTGCATCGGCGAGCCGAAGGTGTCGGCGCCGCCGCTGCCCAGGCCCGTGCCCTCCAGGTTGACCCAGCTGAAGGTGTACAGCGCGCCCTCGGCGCTGGCGCAGTAGCGCTCGAGGCCCTTTTTGAGCAGGCGCGCGATGGTGCTCTTGCTCGAGCCCACCGGCCCGTGCAGCAAGATGACGCGCTTCTCGGGGCCGTAGTTCTCGCTGGCGGCCTTGAGCACGCTCATCAGCCGCATCACCGGGATGTCGAGCCCGAAGATCGCGTCGCGCCCGCCGTCGGCCTCGTCCCGGAAGAAGTTGTAGCGGATGAGCCGCTTCTTGTTGTCGATGTACTCTTCGGTGCCGTACGAGATGACCATGTCGTAGACGCGCTGGAACGCGTTGCGCGTGACCTGCGGCCGCTCACGCACGATGGACAGGTATTCCTCGAAGCTGCCCTCCCATGACAGGTCCCGGTAACGGTCGTAGTCCTGCATCGACGCGATGGTCGCGACCATGCTCTTGCCGTCACTCTTTTGGCCCTTGTCGCTCGCGGTGAAACCAGAATCGCTCATGGTGCCCTTTCGGTCGGCTCGACGAGGCCAGCATAGCCCGAAATGACCGGAAGAGTGAGGCTGGGCTCGAGTGGATGCTAGGGCGCGGAAAACGCCGCCAGCGCTTCGAGGACGCTGGCCATGGCGGGTTTGTCGGTCGGACCCGCTGCGCGCAGACCGAGCGAGCAACGCGCGGCGACGGCCGCGCCGCCGTCCGGTGCGCCGAGCGCCGCGGCCTCGCTGGCGCACGCCGCCGGGTGGCGATCGTTCAGACCATTGATGCTGACGAACGGGAACCGCGCGCGCCGCGTGGTGAGCGCCTGCGTCAACGCCTGATAGAAGGCCTTCTGTTGGTCCGGCGAGCTCTTGTTGGCGGCGGCGCTGGGGTACCCCACCTCTTGCAGCAAGATGGGCCGCGGGGGCTCGGCATCCCCCGCGCTGAGCGACTCGAGCGCGTCCAGATCTTGCGCCACGACCGAGGGCGGGCGCGCGGCGAAGGTCGCGTCGAGAGGGTAATAGGTGGTGACGGCCACGTCGGCCTTCTTCAAGAGGCCGGCGATCGTCGGCGTTGGGGTCCCGGTCAAGCTCTGCGCGCTGAAGGTCGCACCAATCAGCAAGGACGGGAGCTTCTTGGGGTGCTTCTTTGCGTACCCGATGCCATGCTCGACCAGCGCCGCGAGCCCCGCCGCGCTCTGGGCGTCGTGGCTCGCGAAGTAGCGATCGAGCTCGTTGCCGAACGACACGGCGTAGAGCTCGCTGCCGAAGGTCGAGAGCACCTTGTCGATCAACGCGTCGAGGGCCGCCACCGTGGTCGAGTCGGCCCAGCTCGCCGCACCGCCGGCCGGACGCGCGTCGAGCGTGCGGTCCACCAGCGCCAGGCAGACCAGCAAGCTGCGGCCCGAGCTCTGGTAGAGCTGGGAGACCGCCTGGAGCTTCTCCCACTGACCTTGGGCCGGCACCGCCGGCGACTCGAACAGTTGCTTCCAGGTCAAGACCTGGCTCACACCGCGTGAGCCGAGCGCGATCACGTCGAGCTGAGCCAGCTTCTCGTCACCCGGCGAAGGGCCGGCGTCGGTCGTGGAGGGCGGCACCGGGACGATTCCGAGACGAAGCGGTGACACCGCCGCGTCGCCCGGGTCGGCGTCCGAGCCCGCGTCGGTGGCGCCGTTGCCACCGCTGCCATCCCAGCTCCCGGCGTCGCCGCCGGCGCCGCCCGCGTCTCCGGCGTCGGCCGGCGGCTTCGACACCTCGGGGTTGCCGTCCCCAGAGCACGACACGGCCCAGAGCGAGGCCGTGAGCCCGACGGCTGCCAGTGCGCGAAGCGTGCCGAGACGAGCGAACATCCGCGCGCGAGCCTAGCACTTTTGCGGGATCGAGCGCCCGCTGGGGTAGGATTGCGGTCCCCCGCGCATGAGCCTGGACCTCCCCGCCCACAGTCGCCCACCGGTCTCGCAGCGCGCGCCCCGCCCGCTGAACGACGCCAGCTTGTTCGTCAACCGCGAGCTGTCGTGGCTCGAGTTCAACGCGCGGGTGGTGGCCGAGGCCGCCGACGAGCGCGTGCCGCTCTACGAGCGCGTCAAGTTCCTCGCGATCTTCGCCAACAACCTGGACGAGTTCTTCATGGTGCGGGTGGCGGGTCTCCAGGCTCAGCTCTCGGGCGAGATCGACGAGGTGCCGCCAGACGGCATGACCCCGGTGCAGCAGCTCACCGCGATCAGCATTCGCACTCACGAGCTGGTGGACGAGAGCTATCGCATCTGGGCCGACTCGGTTCAGCCGCACCTGCGCGAGGCGGGCATCGCGCTGATCGCGCCCGACGAGCTGGCCGCCGAGGACCAAGCGCTGCTCGACGAACACTTCCGGAAGGACATCTTCCCGGTGCTGACGCCGATCGTCGTGGACCCGGCGCACCCCTTCCCTCACGTGCGGAACAAGAGCATCAACGTGGGCTTCGTGTTCGACAGCCCGATGCGGGGGACCGAGCCCAGCTTCGGCGTGGTGCAGGTGCCGATGCCGCTGGGCCGACTGATCCGCGTGCCCCAACAGGGGCTGCGTCGGGCGTACGTCGCGCTCGAGGAGCTGATCTTGCGCCACGCGAGCATGCTCTTCCCGCAGATGCGCGTGATCGGGCGCTTCGCGTTCCGGGTTACTCGCAACTTCGACATCGAGCTCGACGACGACGAGGCCGAGGACCTGCTCTTGACGCTGCAGGCCGAGCTTCGGCGCCGGGAGCGCGGGCAAGCCGTGCGCCTCACGGTCGCTGGAGACGTGCCCCCCGACTCGCTCCAGTTTCTGTGCCGTTCGCTCGATCTCGACATCGAGCGGGACGTGTTCACCACCCGCGGCCCGCTCTACCTGGCCGACATGATGGAGATGACCAGCGGCGACGATCGCCGTGATCTGCGCGACGAGAGCTTCTCGCCGGTCTACGTGCCGCCGCTGCGCGACAGCGACGACCTGTTCGAGACCATCCGCGAGCGGGACGTGCTCTTGCACCACCCCTACGAGTCGTTCGAGGCGGTGGTCGACTTCTTGTCGCAGGCCGCCGAGGACCCGCAGGTGCTGGCCATCAAGCAGACGCTCTACCGCACCGGCGGCGAGTCGCCGATCGTGCGCGCGCTGCAGCGCGCCGCCGAGCTGGGCAAGCAGGTCACCGCGGTGGTCGAGCTGAAGGCCCGCTTCGACGAGGCTAGCAACATGCAGTGGGCGCGGGCCCTCGAGCGGTCGGGCGTGAACGTGATGTACGGCCTGATGGGGATGAAGACCCACGCCAAGGTGCTCTTGGTCGTGCGGCGCGAGCGCAACGGGCTCCGGCGCTACGTGCACCTGGCCACCGGCAACTACAACCAGCAGACCGCCCGCCTCTACACCGACTTGTCACTGTTCACCGCCAACGAAGAGCTGGGTGAGGACGCCAGCGCGCTGTTCAACTTGCTGACGGGCTACAGCGCACCGCCGCGCTGGAACCGGATGATCGTCGCCCCCCTGGGGCTGCACGAGGCGGTGCTGGGGCTGATCTCGCGCGAGAGCGAGCACGCCCGCGCGGGTCGCCCCGCGAAGATCACCGGCAAGATGAACTCGCTGGTCGACGCCGACGTGATCGCGTCGCTCTACTCGGCGTCCCAGGCGGGGGTGCAGGTCGACCTGATGGTGCGCGGCATTTGCTGCCTGCGGCCCGGGGTGAAGGGCGTCAGCGAGAACATCCGCGTCCACGCCTTGGTCGACCGCTTCCTGGAGCACTCGCGCATCTTCCACTTCGCGAACGGCGGTAGCGACGAGGTCTACCTGTCGAGCGCAGACTGGATGCCGCGCAACTTCCGCCGACGGGTCGAGGTCATGTGGCCGGTCCTCGACGACAACCTGCGTCGCCGAGTCATCGACGAGGTCCTCACGACTTTGCGCGCCGACAGCGCCAAGAGCTGGCAACTGGAAGCGACCGGGCGCTACGTGCGCGCCGAGCCCGGCAAGGAGGGCAAACCGGTCCGAAGCCAGCTGCGTTTCATGGAATATGCGCGTGAGCGAGCCCGCGACACCGAGAAGGCCGTGTCCCGCCAGCTGGCGCCGGTGCCCGCGCCGAACCAGGCGACCATCACGATGGAAAAGCTCCGGAAGCGCGGCGCCAAGAAGCGCCGCAAGCAGAAGCGCAGGGTGGACGACTGAGCGGGCGGGGCGCACAAGCGCAGGTTGCCCTGCTCATCGTGGCGAGCGCTCGACGGTCACGGCACCGCGCCAACACCCCCGAAGCTCGATGGCCGGGTCGGGAGTCCGGCTCAGCCCTGGCCGCAGTACGCGACGCACACGGCGGGGGATTGAGTCTCGTCGCAGCGCCCTTCGCACTCACCCGCCGCGCACGCCTCCCCGGTCTTCTTCTTCGGCGCGCAGATCTTCGCCGCGCAGTAGAGCCCGGCTTGACACTGCGCGGTCCCGTAGCACGCGCCACCGGCCGCGCCCTTGCTCGCGGCGCAGGTGCCCGCGACGCAGAACAGCCCATCGGCGCAGGCGTCGTGGCTGAAGCACTTGGCGCCGTCCGGCAGCACGGCTTCGCACTTGTCGGCGCCGCAGTAGCTGCCCTTCGCGCACTCCGGGTGGTTGCCGAAGTGGAACGTGGTCGAGGTGCCTGACCCAGTCCCACAGGTCTGCCCCAGGGTTGGCACCGCGCACTTGCCCTGGGCCGCGTCCGAGTAGCCCACACACGTGGCACCGGTCACGCACTCGAAAGGCTGCCGGCACGGCTGCCCCACGACTTGCTTGCCCACGACCACACCGACGCACTCGGGAGGCTCCTCGATGGCCATGACGGCGTCGAACGTGGTCGCCGACGCCAGCAGAGCAGCGATCGCCTTCGAGCAATCCGCAAGGGCCTTCTGGTCGATGGTGATGCGGCCCTCGTTCAGCCCGCTGGTCATCAGGCCGACGCACTCGGGCTTCATGGACCACACCAGGCCGGTGATCCACCCGTAGTCCTTCGACTGCTGGTCGACCGCCGAGCAGATCGCGCTGAGCCGCGCCAGGGTGGGGTCGATCGTCGCGTCGCACAGCGCGGCGGCCTGTGGATTCGTACCACCCTGTCCGCCGGTGGCTCCGCCTGCGCCGCCGGTGGCTCCGCCTGCGCCGCCGGTGGCTCCGCCCACGCCGCCGGCGGCTCCGCCCACGCCGCCGGTGGCTCCACCCACGCCGCCCGCGCTGGTTCCTCCCGAGGGCGAACCGCCTGTTCCAGCGGCTCCTCCGCTCGAAGACGACCCGTCCGACGTGCCGCCACACGCGACCAGCAAGCCCAAGAGCGCCGCTCCGAGGGCGGCTCCACACACTTTCGACATGGTCCCGTTCGAGCTTACCCCACGACGCGGCGGGAGCTTCCCCCGGGCGCGTCAGCGCTCTATCCCAATTGTGGCGTCCTTGGCGTCCGACGTGACCACGAGGCCGGACCTGTCCAGCGGCGTGCACACGGGCTCGCTCGGCGTCCGTGGTGGCAGCAAGTGCTGGCCGCGCGCGACGGGTCGGGTCCTGCGGACCTCGAGCACTTCGCGCCGCCGCCAGCCAAGTGAGCGCACTGCCGAGGCGCGCTCGTGCGTGTTACGCTCGGGGAATGGCCGACGCCTCCGCACTGACCTTCCGGAGGCGCTGGGCGATGGTCGCCCAGCGCCTTGCGCGGGAATCAGAGGACGCGACCTACGACGAGAAGCTCGCACAGCTCGAGTCCCTGATGGGCTCGGTCGACGATTTTGGCTGGCGTGAGAAGCTCGGCGCGGACGACGACCGGGTGCGCGCGCTCTGGATGACGCTTCGCCTGGCGCGGACGCATGGCTAGCCGGCGCAAGCCTGCACGCCGGACGGCGCCGCGTCCGGCGGCGCGTGCCGCGCTCGGCGGCCTGACCGAAGCGCTGAGAGCGGTCTCTGCCTGGCTCGCCGCCGCGAGGGTCGACTTCGCCGTGGTGGGCGGCGTGGCCGCATCGCTCCATGGCAAACCACGGGTGACCAAGGACGTGGATATCGTGGCTCTCGCAGACGACGCGAGCTGGGAAGGATTGGTGCAAGCGGCCGCTCTGCACGGCATCTTCTCGCGCATCGGCGACGCCCTCGAATTCGCCAAGAACACGCGCGTGCTGCTGCTCGTTCACCGCCCCTCGAAGATCGAAGTCGACTTGAGCTTCGGGATGCTTCCGTTCGAGTCGGAGCTGGTGCGGCGCGCTCGAGCGGTCGACGTTGGCGAGATCCGTTTCCCGCTCGCGACGCCCGAGGACGTCATCGTGATGAAGGCGCTGGCGCTCCGACCGCGGGACGTCGCTGACATCGAGGGCATCGTCGAATCGAGCGCGGAGCTCGACCTCGGGCGAGTCCGCTCCACGTTGTCGCAGCTCTCCGCTGCGCTCGAATCAGACGACCACGTCTCGCGTCTGGAGGAGATCCTGCGCTCCGTGCGACGCTGAGGTCGTCGCTGGTAGGGCCTCGCTCACGGTCGTGATTCCCCCGTCCGGACGGTGCCCGGACTCCGCCGTCCAGATCGAGGCTTGACGCGCTCGCCCCGCGCGGGGCAAAAGCCCGAGCATGAGGCGTTGTTTCTTGGTGGTGCTGCTCTCGGTGGGTGTGGTCGGTTGCTCGAAGGGCCAGCCGCCCGAGCAGCAGACCAAGCCCGAGATCCCAGCGTCCGCGAAGACCGCCGACGCCCCCCCCCAGCCCACGGCGATCGCGCCGGCCAGCGCGTCGGCCTCGGCCGCGCCCGCGCCGTCGGCCTCGGCCGGGCCGAGCTTCGAGTACCCCCTCGAGTTCTGCGGTAAGAAGCTCGGCAAGGGCACCACTCGCCTTCACTGCCAGACCTTCGAGGTCGTGGACGCGATCAAGGATCTCGGTCCGCTCGCTGGCCTGCCGAAGCTGAGAGAGGTGAGCTTCGAGAGTGGTCCTGCCGGAATGCCGGCCGATGACCTCTCGCCTCTGGCCGGGCTGACCGAGCTCCGGAAGATCGTCATCCTGGACATGAGCCCGAAGAGCCTCGCGCCACTGGCCGGCCTCACCCAGCTCGAGACGCTGATCCTCACGAACAGCGGGGTGCGCGATCTCGGGCCGCTGGCCAAGCTGACCCGACTTCGGGAGCTCGACCTCACGCGGCTGCGCCAGATCGACGACCTGACTCCGCTGGCTGGCCTGAAAGCGCTGCGCACGCTCCGCGGCGTCCCGGTCGACGACCTGGCGCGGCTCGAGTCCCTGACCAAGCTCGAGAAGCTCGACATCTGGGGGTCGAAAGCGACCGATCTTTCCCCGCTGAAGAAGCTCCCCGAGCTGCGCGATCTCAGCCTGTCCGACGCCAAGGAACTGGCCGATCTGACCCCGCTCGCGGAGAGCACGAAGCTCACTCACCTCGACCTGAGCGGGACGAAGGTGACCGATCTGAAGCCCTTGGCGAGCCTGACGGAGCTGAAGCACCTGAATCTGCATGGCTGCAAGCTGACCGATCTCACCTCGCTCGGCGCGCTGAGCAAGCTCGAGTACCTCGAGCTGGGCGACACGACGTTGACGGACGTGTCCCCGCTCTTCGGCCTCACCGGCCTCAAGACCGTGCGGCTCTACGGCACCCGCGTCCCGAAGGCGCAGCGGGCGGAGCTCGAGGCCAAAGTGCCGGGGCTGAAGATTCAGTAGCCGAGCTCGCGCTGCGACCTACCTCTCGTGGGCAGCATCTCGAGCTGCGCGCGGGCGCGCCGTCACAGGTTCGTGGCGAAGACCTGGGCGAGGATCCCGTCGGTGCCCGGGCGACCGAAGACCCAGCGGTGGGGCGCCAGCTTCGATGACAGCGGTGGAGTGGCGATCGTCTTCGACGCGCCGTCGGCCAACGGACCCGTCTCGAAGCGCGCCACCGTTCCGATGACGGTGGTGGACAGGCCCGTGGCATCGGCGAACGGCGCGGAGTACATCGTCACGAGCTCGACGCTGGCCCCGGAGCGGTTCTCGACCTTGAAGAAGTCGCCCGTGGCGAGAAACGCGTCGACCGCGGGTCGCAGGCGAATGCCCGCGCCGTATTTCTCGACGACGAAGGTGCTCGTGGGGAGCGTCGGATCGGCGAAGAGGTCGACGACCGGCCCGGGCGGAGCGGTGCACGGGTTCTTCGGCGCCGGCCCGGTGGGGGTCCCCTCCGGCCAGTACACGGGCACGCAACGCGAGTCCGAGGCGCCGCCCCGAGAAACCGTCGTCACGTCGACCCGGTAGGCGTTGAAGGCGTCTTTCGCCAGCGCCGGGTCGTCGATGCGCGGAAGGAACCACGTCATCGCCGGGAGCGAGCCATCGGCCTTGGGCCGGTACACGTGGCGCAGGAGCACCGGGCCGCTCTCGCCGCGTCGGACGATCACCTCGACGTGGTCCATGGTGAACTTACCGAAGCAGGTGGCCACGAACCGAATCGGTACGCCGCAGGCAGCAGCATTCACTAGCGCGTAGGGCACTCCGATGTCGTTCGTGACGTAGCAACTCACCGGCATGGGCGTCACGTCAACGGGTGACGGCAGCGGCGTCGCGGCGATCGACGGCGACGTACCGACCGGAAAACGGCGCGTCGTCACGACCGCACCGGCGGTGCTCCAAGAGCCGACATCGGGGGTTCGCATGCGCACCACGTCGTCATCGGTGACGGGGGTGACCGGCTCACCGTGCAAGCAGGTTGCCGGCAGGGCCATCTGCAAGAGCGCCGCCCGCGGGTCGTTCTCCAGCGTGCCCGCCTCGGTCGGCGGAGCGGCGAACGAGCTCGAAGAGGGCGACGGAGGCGGCCCCGGCGGCGGAACATGGGCATCGAACCCGATCAGCGCGCGGTCCACATGCGCGTCGAGCGCGTCGAGCGCCGCAGCGTAGGCATTCCAGTCGATGGTCGCTTCGTTGCCCTTCGCTGCCTTGTCGACGATGGCATCGACGACCAGGAGATAGGCGTCCACGTCCTTTGCCGGGTCCTCGGCGGCCATCGCGGGGAGGAGCGTCGCGGCCTTCAGCGTCGCCAAGGCCGGCGAGCTAGAGACCGGCGCCGCGCCCTCGGCAAAGGGTGCGAAGGAACCAGGCTTGGCACCCAGCGGAGCGAGCAACGACGCGACGGACGCGACCACCTCCTTGGCGGCCGCCGCGGTCGCTGGTGCGGGCACGAGGACGCCGTCCGTGAGTGCGTAGAGCGCCTTCACCTGGGTGAACGATGCCGGCAACTCTTGAGCGAACTGGAACTCGGCGAGCGCGGGTTTCACGCCGGCGAGAGCGGTGAACTTCGGCGAGAGCGCGGCCTTGTCCGAGGCGCTCAGCTTGCCGGTCTGGTCGAGGAGGTTCGCGAACCCGATGGCGGTGTGTGCCGCGGCGACCCAGCGTAGTCGCTCGAGCCCATCGAGGGCTGCGAGGAGCGCGGCGCGCAGCGCGGGGCGCGACGTCGCGAACTGCGCGAGCACTTCGTCGGCAGGGACGCGCGACGGGCAGCCATAGGGCGAGTTCGCGCAGTCAGCAGATCCGACGTGGACGACGCGCTCAGCGGCAGCGCCGACCAACAAGGGGTCGCCGCCGACGAACAGTCGGTCGACCGTGCCCGCGCCAGCCGCCGCCAAGGTGGCTGTCATGGCGCGCACCGACGCGAGCTCCGTCGCGAACGGACCCTGGCTGGGGTCGAGCGAGTCGAGCACGCTCGGGGGCTTCGCGGACGAATCGGCATCGGCGTCGGCGCCGGAGTCGGCGGGAGCGTCGGCACCACCGTCGGTCGGCGATGAGTGCGAGCCTCCCGTCTCGGACGAGCTGCAGGCGACAAGGTACGCGAGCGGAGCGAGGACGACGGCGCAGACGAGTCGTTTCATGGACAGCACGGGGGTGGTTACGGGGTTCGTTCTCAGGTGCCTTGGCACGCCGAAGACGCGCAGGGGGTGCGGAGGCGAAGCCGCTCGATGCTCCAACCGGCTCGGCGGAACGCGGCGAAGTTGATCGCGAAGTAACCTCGGTGCCCTGACGCTGCGCCCCAGTTGTTCTGCAGGATGAAGACGGACCGGTAGACGTCGGGGCTCTCGAGGGGACCGCGCACGTAGAAGCCGACGATGTTGAGGGCGTGACCGCCCTCGAATCGATACCAGTCGAGCGGGCAGGCATCGAGCTCGGGCGGCAGGTACCAGGTCATTCCACCCTGGAGGAACGGAAAGGACACGATGCCAGGGCCCCGCGGGACGATCGCGGAAGAGAACGAGAACTTGACGGGGACACCGCGCCTGAGCTCGCTGATCACCGTCTGAATGGCTGCATCGCGATCGCTGAAGTCGAGCACTTCGTAGGCCGACGGCTGGTACGACCTCGCCAGGGACCACGGCCCCTGAGCGAGCGGATCGAGCGCGAGGTCGTGGGTCAGGCGCTGCTCGGAATACGCTCGGTAGGCGCCGATGGGTGGAGTGCCGCGGCTGGCGCAGAAGCCGGAGCGCCAGAAGCCAGCGAAGTAGCCTGCGGCGCCGGGCGTCCCCGTGGTCTGGCAATACCCCTTGGAGAGCACGCCCGACCGGTGCACCCAGTCGTCCCCCGTATCCCACTCCTCTCGTGCCGGCCACCAGGCCTCCGGGATCAGCGGGTACTGCACGGCGTCTGCGATGGGCGTGCCGGTGGTGGGCGGCAGCCCTCCGTCGTCGGAGTCGTTGCGCGTGTGCACGCGGGTGAACAGCATCGAGAGGTAGCCACCCACGGAATGGGCAGTGCGCGGCTCGGGGATCGAGATGGCCACCCCGTCGACCACTGCGAAGCGACGCATTCCCAGGTCGTCGACATATCGGTTGAGCACGGCCTCGCGGTGCTGCACGTCGGCGTGGGTGGAACACGTTCCCCAGATGTTCTGCTTGCCCGCCAGGAACGGGGTGAGCACGTCGTGCAAGCTGAGCCGGTCGAGGTAGCCCGGCGCGGGCGGGAACGACTCGGGCTCGATGGGGTCGGCCTGCGTGGGGCACGCAGACGCGGTCAAGGCGCCGTCGCAGGTCGTATACGTGCCGACCAGCTCGGTCGCGTGGGCATTGAGGGCGCAGGCCCCGGGGGGCGGCGGCGGCGAGGGCGGCGGGGCGTTGGGTGGCGGCGGCGAGCCCTGGGCCGCCAAATCGTTGATCCGCCGCTCTTCGATGCTCGGCGAGACGAGCATGCGCGAAATGGGGCTCTGGGCAGCGACCGGCTCGACGAACGAGCGCTCGAGGTGCGCCCGCGACAGCTCGGCGAACGCCGACGCATACCCAGGGGGCAGCTGCACGTTGGCCGGCGGAACCGCTGGGAGCTGGGCTTCGTGCAGCGGCAGCGAGCCATTGCTGGCGACGTAAGCCATCGCCGAGCTCGGGAACCAGCCGGCCGGCGCGAGGTCGATGTGGGTCGCCGGGTCCCAGGGCTCGGGCGGTGGCCCCGACAGGCGCTGGAGCTGAACGCCGGCGCTCGGCACGAGCAAGTGCCAGCGCTCGAAGTAGATCACGTCGAGACGGTCGGCAGGGTCGACCTCCCGGGCGATGCCGCGGTTGTCGAGGACCTCACTCTGGTAGGTGCCTTCGGTGGTGATGGGCGGCGCGCGGAACACCTTGTGGCTGGAGAGCGGCGTGTCCATGAAGCTCGCCGACCAGCCGGCGCCCCCGGTCGCGAAGGCGTGACGACCGGGATTCGAGACCTCCGCCGCGGTGTTGTACGATCGCGCGACGCCGCGCCCGGTGAGGTGCACACCCCAGTTGTTCGGCATCTCGGCCCCGCCGGCGAGCTCGTGAACCAGCGTCGAGCCGTCGAAGGTGGCGAGCTGCCGCAAGCGCAGCGCCTTTCGGTCGCGGTCTTCTTCCACTTCCACGAAGCCGACCACGTAGCCGCCGCGCTTCACGGCGAACTGCAGCGCTGGGTACGCGGAGTAGGGGTGGCCGGGCCCGGGCACGGTGAGCGGCTGAGGAAGAGGGCTCCAGAGCGCGGGGTCGAGGCGCTCGGGCGCCCAGAGCGAGGTGGGGAGCCCGATCTCCATCGGCGTCGAGCGCCAGGCGAACGCGACCTCTTTGCCTGCCACGTGGAGCGCTGCGGTGAGCAGCCACATCTCCTTCGGCCGGCGTGTGCGGTCTTTCTCGAACCACTCGCGCTTCACTCGCAGGTCGACGACCACCCTGCGGGCGGCATGGTCGTAGCGATACGCGAAGGGCTCGAGCGCCGCGCCCGTGTCCAGCGCGCCGACCACGCCAAGCTTCACCTTCACGTCCTTCGAGTCGACGTGGGCGTAGTCGATGACGACCCGCAGCCACCCCGGTTGCATCGAGCGGACGTGTCGGATGACCATCGACGGCGCGAAGTCGAACGGGCCCGGCAGCTGCTCAGCGCGTTCGCTCGGGGTCTCGGACGCGACGGTGCAACCCAGAAGCAGCGGCGCTGCGAGCCAGGGGAACACGAGCGCCGCGGATCGGGATCGGCTCTTCATCGTTTCGACCTCGGGCGGAGGCCGACTTTTGCCGGGTCAGCGCCGGTCCGTCAATGAGGATGAGTGGCGCCGCGACGCGGACCCCGCTCGGCGCCCGCCCCCGCGACCCACCCGCCGCTACGGCTCGCTCGGCGTGAGATCGATGGGGTTGGTGGGCGAGCCTTGGTGCAGCCCGCCGTCGCCGACCCAGTAGATGTAGGCGGGCGCAGGCGCGTCGTCCAAATAGACATCGACGCGCACGGTGGCGCCCGGCGTGGTCTCGAAGGTGAACCCGTCGAAGTCCAGGGTGTTGGTGGCGACCATCCGCACGCCGCTGGACGTCCGCCACGCGACGGAGTCCGAACCCTCGAGCCCCTCGGCCGCGAAGTCGACGAGCTCGCTCTTTTCGTCGACCGCCACGATGATGTCCCACGGGCAGTCGTAGTCGGTGATGGCCGTGTCGCACGCGGTGAAGACTCGCCACTTGCCGCCCTGCTCGTACTCGACGAACGCCCCCGCGCCCTGACCGGGCTCGATCTCGGCGAGCGTTGCGCCGGTGTCGATCGTGCTCTCGGCGGCGTCATCGGGCGGGATGTACGAGTCGCAGCCGGGGCCCGCGCAGTGCGCGCCACCGTCGTGATCGCCCATGCATCCGACGAGCGCGAGGGACGCGAGCGAGCAACACCAAGCAAGCCAACGAACACTCATGGAGAACCTCAGCGACGACGACCGGGTCGGCCCCGGGCAGGGGCCGGAGCGGGGGGGCGATAGGACGGAACGGGAGCCGGCGAACGATAGCCCGAAGGTGGCGACGAGCGCGATGGAGGAGACGCGCGCGACGGCTCGGGCGATCGGTACGGCTCGGGCGAACGCGACGGCGGCGCCGCCCGCGACGGTGCCGAGGGGCGCGACGGCGGCGCCGCCCGCGACGGTGCCGAGGGGCGCGACGGCGGCGAGGGGTTGGACGGGGACCAGGCGTGCGACGGCGCGCGACGATCGGTGGGGCGCGCGCTCGGCCACGACGAGCGCGAATCAGGGGCCGGGCTGCGCTGCCCGCCGCTACGGCCTGGGAGCGCGCGCGCGTCGGGCCCTGGGCGGCGACCCGGCGTGACGATCTTCGCGTTGCGGTCGCTGGCCTTCTGCCGCGACGCCGCGACGGCCTTGGGGTGCGCTGGCGTGTGGGCCTTGGGGACCGCGTTCGCGGGCACGTAGGCCCGCTTCGGCGAAGGCCCCGCCCAGGCGGGCGAGCCGCGGGGCGGCACGTAGCGGTGCGAGTGCGCGGCGATGTCGTGCACGTGATGGTGATCGTGCACGATGTACGAGTGCATGTGGTGGTGGTACGCGTACGCGCTGGGGCAGAACACCCACGGCGTGTACAGGCCGAACCACACGCCGACCGCCACGCCGTCGAACCAGACGTAGTCCGGCGGCATGGGCGCCCAGCCCACATACGCGTAGCCCGGATCGGCCACGCGCCAGGTGACCCAAGCGTGCGCGTACTGCCGACCCGGGATCCAGGCCCAGCCGGTGCCGCTGATCCAGACCCAGCGGCCGTAGTGGAACGGAACCCAGCCCCACGTATAGTCCGAGACCCAAATCCAGCCGCCGTCGTCCGCCACAGCCCAGTGACCGGAGGTCACGTAGGGTGCGAAGTCGGCGCCCACCACCTTGCGGTGCGGGATCCACACGCGGCCGTAGGTCGGATCGTCCCGCCACGCGCCGTGGGGCTCGAGCTCTGCGGTGAAGTCAGTGAGCGCGGCAGGATCGCGATCGTCGTACGGAACCAGCTCGTTTCCGCCGGGGGCGGCGTCGTCGGGCGGCGCGTCGTCCCACTGTGCCTGGGCCGCCGCGACCCGGGGCAGCGCCAGCGCCGCGGCCAGCGAGGCCAGGCCCAGGGTGAACAACCGTCGACTCTGCATTGGGACAATCATGCGCTTGGCCTCGGGGTCTAGCAACCGACGTACCGAGGTTGGACGGCGCCGCGCCCGCCGCCATTCTTCATGGGCCTGCCGCGGCCAGTTGCGGCCATTCTTCTGAATTTCCACGGGGTCCCGCGGGCCAAGCGAGAACTTCAGGCCGTAGCAGCGAAGCCACACCTGGCTGGCCCGCGAGTATTTTGCGTTAGAGTCCGCCCCCCATGTTGTCGTTCGACGAGGCGCGCGAGCGCATCCTGCGAGACGTCGAGCCCCTCGGCACCGAGCGCGTCGCGCTCGACGCCGCCCTGGGCCGCGTGCTGGCCGAGACCCTGACCGCGACCGCGCCCATGCCCGCGTTCGACTACAGCGCGATGGATGGGTACGCGGTGAGCACCGCCGCGTTCGAGGGCGACGGCCCCTTCACCCTGCCGGTGATCGGAGAGAGCCGCACCGGCGGTACGCCGCCGGTCCTGACCGCGGGCAGCGCCTGCCGGATCTTCACCGGCGCTCAGCTGCCCCCGGGCGCCGACGCGGTGGTGATGCAAGAAGACGTGGAGCGCGACGGCGACCGGGCGAAGCTCACCGCGCGTCCCAAGCCCGGGAGCCACGTGCGCAAGGCCGGCGAAGACCTGGCCGTGGGACAGGTGGGGCTCGCGCTGGGCATGAGGCTGGGCCCGGCGCAGATCGGCCTCGCGGCGGCCCTCGATCGGGGAGAGCTCGAGGTGTTCCGCCGACCCCGGATCTCGATCCTGTGCACCGGTGACGAGCTCCGCCCGCCGGGTTCGCGGCCCCAGCCCGGGACCATCCCCGAGTCCAACGGCCACACCATCGCCGCCATGGTCCGCACGCTGGGCGCCGACGTGCGCCTCTTGCCCTACGTGCGCGACGATCGCGCCGCGACGCTGGCGGCGGTCGAGAGCGCCCTCGCGGACACGGATCTGCTTTTGACCATCGGCGGCGTCAGCGTGGGCGATCACGATCTGGTGAGGCCCGCCCTCGAGAGTGCGGGGGCCGCCCTCGACTTCTGGAAGGTCAAGATCCGCCCCGGCAAGCCGCTGGCCTATGGCGCCCGGGGTTCGACACGAGTCCTGGGGCTGCCCGGGAACCCGGTGTCCGCGCAGGTCACCTTTGCCCTGTTCGGCGCCCCGCTCGTGCGCAAGCTCACGGGCGATCGCCGACCGCTGCCGCGGCTTCGGCGCGCGCGCCTCACCCACGCGGTCCGGCAGAAGCCGGGCCGCACCGCGTTCTTGCGAGCCACCCTGGACGACGATCGAGTCACCGTGCTCGAAAACCAAGCCTCGGGCGCTCCCACCAGCATGGCGTGGGCGGATTGCCTGGTGATCGTTCCTGCCGAGGCGGAGGGCATCGCGGAGGGTGACGACGCCGCGGTGATCCCCCTCGCGGAAATCTGATGAGCGCTCCCTTGGTCGGAATCTTCGTCGGCGGCAAGGGGCGGCGCATGGGGGGCGTGGCCAAGGGCTTGCTCACCGCGCCCGGCGGCGACGAGACCCTGGTCGCGCGGCTCGCGCGCGTGGTGCGCGAGGCCTACGGCGACGTCGATCTGGTGCTGGTCGGTAGCGCGGAGGCCTACGCCGCCCACGCGCTGCCGAGCCTTTGCGACGACCCACCGGGCGTCGGCCCGATCGGCGGGCTCGTCGCGCTCTTGGCCGAGGGTCGGCGGCGCGGGGCGCCGTTCGTGGTGACCCTCGCCTGCGACCTGCCCTACGTGAGCGCCGCGCTCTTGACCCAGCTACGCGCGCACGCACCCGGCGCGCCAGCAGTTGCAGCGCGGCAAGGCACGCGCTGGCAACCGCTCTGCGCGCGCTTCGATCCGAACGCGGCCCACCCGGTGGCGCAGGCGCTCGCCGCAGCAGGCACGCGTTCACTCCAACCGGTGCTCGATCAGCTCGACTGCATCGAGCTGCGCGTCGACACCGATCAGGACCTCCGCGACTGGGACGAGCCGGGCGACGTCGAGTAGCGCTCCGGGTTGCGAACCGCAGCGCCGCGGGTATCATCGATCTCGATGGTCGCCGCCGCGCCGCTGTATCCGACGCGCCGTCCGTCCGCCCAGGACGAGCAGCGCGTCGTGCTCGGCGGGGTGCCGTGGGCGACGTACGTCATGCTCCGCGACTCCGTCGACAGCTCCGGGATCCGCATGACCTATCTGGAGGGGTGGCTCGAGATCATGAGTCCGTCACGCGAGCACGAGGTCGAGAAGAAGCAGATCGCCCGGCTCCTCGAGCTGTTCTGTCTCGAGCGGGACATCCCGCTGTACGGCTACGGCTCGGCCACCTTCCGCAAAGAAGAGCGCGAGCGCGGGCTCGAGCCCGACGAGTGGTACAGCCGCGACGCTGACAAGGAAATCCCGGACATCGCCCTGGAGGTGATCAAGACCCACGGCTCGCTCGACAAGCTCGAGGTCTATCGCGGGCTCGGCGTCCAAGAGGTCTGGATCTTCGAAGCGGGCGAGTTTCGCGTCCTCACGCTGCGCGCCGACCACTACGAGCGCGTCGCGGCGAGCGAGGTGCTGCCCGAGGTCGATCTGAGTCGCCTTGCTGCCTTGGCGCTGCACGAAGACCAACACGCGGCGCTGCGCGAGCTGCGTGCAGAGCTACGCGCGAAGCCCTGAACGGCGCCGCCGGGAACCAAGCACCACCAAGACCCCGACCAGCGCCCAACCCGCGACGCCAGACCGGCGGCCCGGCGTGCGACAGCTGCAATCCCCCGCGTCGTCCTTCAGCACGTGAGTCTTCTGTCCGCCGCCTGCGCCGCCGCTCGCGCCGCCATCGACGCCGCCCGCTCCGGCGCCGCCCGCGCCGGCGCTGCCCGAGCTGCCGCCGGCACCCGCGCTGCCCGCCGCGCCGTCGCCGCCGCAGTCGACCACGTCGAAGCTCATGGCCACCTCGGGTCCGAACCAGGCCTTCAGCTCGTCCACCAAGCGCCAGCGTGACTCGTACACGCCCGGGGTGCTGGGCGCCTTGCCGGCGATCCCGGGCGACTTGCTGAACACTGTGCGGCGACACTTGGGCTGGTCGCTGCAGTCGCCGCCGCCGGGGGTGACCTCGGAGTTGGCGTTGGCCTTCAGGCTGACTCGATTGTTGCCGGTGAAGGGGTCGTTTCCGTCGCCCACCACGCCCAGGCGCACCGCCTGCCCGTCCGCCGCGCCGCTGCTGTCGGTCCAGGTGACGCTGCCGGTGTTCTCGAGCTCGAACCAGAAGTGGATCGAGTCGCCGGCGCACACGCGATAGTCCGCCTTGCCGGAGGGGTCGACCTCGGCGTCGCTGCCCTGCGCCACCAGCTTGGCGTCCAGCTTGGCCACCGTGGGCCCGAGCAGGGTCTGGTACGCCTGCACCAGCGAGGTGTACGGCGGCACGAACACCTTACCCAGGCCCGAGACGTTCTGCTCGAGATCGAAGTGCAAGTGCGTCGTGGTCGGCGTGCCGCCGAACTCGTTCGACACCTTGCCCATCAGCTGCCCCTTCTTCACGGTCTGACCGGTCGAGACCGCGAGGCTGCCCATGTGCAGGTAGCGATAGACGGTTCCGTCGTTCCCGGTCAGGTAGACCGAATAGGTGCCGATGCTGGTGATCTTGCCGTCGGTGGTGGCGACCGTGGCGTGCACGTTCTTGGTGCAGGTGGCGGCCCGGATGTCTTGCCCCTGGTGGCCCTTGCCCGCGGGGCAGAGCGGCATGGTCCAGCTGCGTGTCTCGCAGTAGTTGTCCCACCACGGGTAGCTGAAGTTCTCGGTGTCGCACTGCCCGCCGCCGGGCCCGCTGGAGCCACCGTGACCCCAGACCTGCGAGTTGGCGTAGGCCGGCGCCTTCTCGATGGGGAAGCGCATGCCCGGGGCATAGACCTTGGCGTCCACGCGGCCGGTGCCCGAGCCAGAGACCAGCGTGCCGGCCGGCTTGAAGGTGAAGTCCGCAGCGAACGCCGAGCTCTGCAGCGCGAGCACGGCGGCGACCACCCGGAGCTTCACGGTGCACCCCCGCGCCCGCCGACGTGAGCCAGTGACTCGACCAGGCCGACCAGGAACTTGTCGTCGGCGCAGCGGCCGTCGCCCGCCACCGCGCACTCGACGTGGAGCGAGTGGGCCACGCCGGCCTCGTGCCACGACGCCTGCCAGATGTTCGACTCGACGGTGACGAAGCCCCGCTTGCCGCGCAGCGTGCGGTCGCCCTCCGCCGGCGCGATGTCCGGGTAGCGATAGGCGAGCTGGCTGGTGTGAATCGCGACGGTGACCCCGTCGGCGGTGGCCGAGACCGCCGCCCACACCGGCCCGGTGGTGACGATGGCGCTCTCGGCGAGCCCCGCGCTCCGCGGAGCGAGCACGGGCACCGGTGACCCCGCGACCTCGGCGCGCGCGGCCGCCGACAGGCGGCTCTGCACGTCGCGATCGACCGGCGCGGACCAGTCGGGCTGCGTGATCTGGGCGGAGCGGGTCGCCGAGACCGGCTGAGCATGGGTGAAGACGGGGCTCCCGGGCTCGCCCTCGCAGGCGAACAGCAGGGCCGCCGCTGCGACGAACGCGGCGCGGTGGGGCATGCGAGCCGTCAGTCTACGTGATTGTGGTGGCCGGTGCAGCGTGCGTCGCGGAATCCCACCCAATACGGGCCATCGGGGCCGTGCTCGCACTTCCAGATCGGCACGCGCTCTTTGATCCGATCGATCAGCAGGCGGCAGGCCCGGAAGGCCTCGTCCCGGTGGGGCGCGCTGGCGGCGCACACCACGGCCAGGTCGCCGACCGCGAGCCGACCGACGCGGTGCAGCACGGCCAGGCGCGCGCCGGGGATCTCTCGCGCGATCTCGTCACCGATGGCGCGCATCTCTTTCACCGCCATGCTGGTGTACGCCTCGTACTCGAGCAGCGTGATCGGCTGACCGTCGTTCTCGTCCCGCACGGTGCCGATGAAGAGCGTGGTGCCCCCGGCGCTGGGGTGCGCCACGGCCTGCGTCACTTCGTCGACCGACAGCGCCTGGTCGCGGATCTCGAACAACGTCATCGCGAATAGTCTCCAGAACGACCGCCCGACTTGGAGAGCAGCCGGGTCGGTCCGAGCTCCATCGAGCGGTCGTAGGCCTTGAGCATGTCGTAAACCGTGAGCGCCGCCACCGACGCCGCGCACAGTGCTTCCATCTCGACGCCGGTGCGGTCGAAGGTCTCGACGCTGGCCAGCACGTGCGCCTTGCGGCTCGCCGCGTCGAGCTCGATCTCGAGCGACGCGTGGGTGATGGCGATGGCATGGCAGAGCGGGATGAGCTCGCTGGTGCGCTTGGCGGCCTGAATGCCCGCGATGCGCGCGGTCGCGAGCACGTCCCCCTTGCCAGCGCGGGCGCCCTCGAGCCGCGCGAACGCCTCGGCACCCATGCTGACGAAGCTCTCGGCGACGGCCCGGCGCAAGCTCGTGGCCTTGGCGCCCACGTCGACCATGCGCACCACGCCGGTCGGCGAGAGGTGAGTCGAGAGCGCGCTGGCGCCGACGATCTCGGCGTAGGCCGCGGCGATGCGTTCGGCGCGCCCCTTGGACGCGACCTTGGCCAGGGCGTAGCGATCGAGGGCGCTGAGCCCGGTCCAGAGCGCGGGCGCGAGAGGGCGGCCCTCGCCGTAGACGGCGGTGACCGCGTGGGGCGCGGCGTCGGCCGGTGGGTCCGCGGCCGCGGAGCCCACCTCGGCCGCAGGCTCGGCGCCGCCGACCAGCGTTCGGGCGCGGGTGAGATCCACCGTGGCGGACTGCCCCAGCAAGGTCAGCTCGCGCCGCGCTTCGAGGGGCAGACTCTGCCAACCGGCGCGCGACAAGCGCAGCCCCAGCTGGTCCAGGACCCGTCGCGCCGCCAGCGGCAAGAGCAACAGGCGCTCGTCCACTTCGTCGAAGGCGTAGAGCTTCACGGGCGGGAAGGTATCACACGACGACCCGTGACATACTCCGGACGCCGTGCGTGTCTCCGTCGCATTTTTCGCCCTCGGGGTCGCGCTGCTCTCGGGGTGTCCGAAGGCGCCGACCCGCCCCGGCGCGGGCACGTCGGCAGAGGGCGACAGCTGTCGCGTGCGCGTCGAGGACAGCCCGTTCACGCCGGTGCCGCCGGAGCCCCTGCCGCCGCAGCGCTCGCGCGTCGGCGTCGCGGTCCACGCCGACCTCGCGGCGCTCGAGCGCGCGCTCGGAAAAGAGGTCCCGGTCACCCTCGCGGCCGAGCGTCGCCGTCCGATCGGCACGCCCGGCGAGGTGACCTACGTCGTCCGACGGGGGCGGCTCGGGATTGCGCTCGACACCGCTCGCCTGACGGTCAAGGTCCCGGTCGAGGTCGAGGCCGAGGTCTGCAAACCCCTGGGTCCGTTCTGCCCGACCTATGGCCGGTGCAGCCCGCGCTTGCTGGCCACCGCCAGCGTGCCGCTCTTGCTCAGCGAAGGCTACGAGATCGGCAAGAGCCGCGTGTCGATCGCGGTGCAGCGCGACTGCAACATCGGGGGGTACGACGCCACGCCGCAGATCAGGAGCCGCGCCCAGAACGAGGTCGGCCAGGTGCAGGCGCGAATCGACGCCGCGATGCCGGCGATCCGCCCGAGCGTCGCCGGCGTGTGGGAGCTCTTGCACCACCCGGTCGCGCTGGGCACCACCACCTGCCTGCGCATCGAGCCCGATCGCGTGACCCAGAACCGCCCCGCGGTCAGAGACGGAGCCCTGGTGACCGAGCTTGGGGCCGAGGGCACACTCAGCATTCAGGACCCGTGCTCGCGCGACGTGGTGGTCAAGCCCGCGCCGCTGCCGCGCCTGGTGGTCAGCGACGCGCCCGACACGGGCGTGGAGCTACGCGTCCCGGTGCGAACCAGCTGGGTGGACGTCTCGGCCGAGCTGACCCGCGCGCTGACCGCCAAGGCCGCCTCGGCCGCTGAGACCCGGGTGGTGAAGGTCGAGGCCGAGGGCTCGGGCGCGCTCGTGACGATGCGCGCCACGCTCGCGGGTGCCACGTGCGGCACCGTGCGGCTGCTCGCCGAGCCGTGGTTCGACGCGTCGTCCACCCGCATCCGCCTGCGCAACGTGATCGAGCCGCCAGGCAGATCGAAGCTCGCGGACCTGGCCGCTGTCGCGCGGCTGATCGAGACCCACGCCGCGATCACCCTGCCTGTGGACCTCGGCGCCGGACCCGCCGCGCTGACCACCCTGGCCCAGGGCTTCGCCCGAGATCTGCCCGAAGGCGTCGAGATCGACGCCAAAATCGGGAAATCGACGGTGCCGCGGGTGCACCCCGAGCGCGAGGGCTTGGTGGCCCTTGCGATTTTCTCTGGCCACACGACGTTTCGGCTGAGGTAGACGAGCGCCGATGCCTGCGTCCGAGAGCACTCCGCTGACCGACCCGCGCGGACGGCCGCTCCGCGACCTGCGTCTCAGCGTGACGGATCGCTGCAACTTCCGCTGCCGCTATTGCATGCCGAAGGAGCACTTCGGTCCCGGCTTCCGCTTCTTGCCACGCGCCGACCTGCTGCGCTTCGAAGAGATCGCGCGGGTGGCCCGGGTGTTCGCGTCGCTGGGCGTGAAGAAGCTGCGCCTGACCGGCGGCGAGCCGCTGCTCCGCTCGGATCTGCCCGATCTGGTGGCGCAGCTCGCGACCATCGACGGGGTCGATCTCGCGCTGACCACCAACGGGTCGCTGCTCGAGTCGCGCGCCGACGAGCTGGTGCGCGCGGGCCTCCGGCGCGTCACGGTCAGCCTCGACTCGCTGGACGAGGCGGTCTTCCGTCAGATGACCGACGCCGCGCTGGCGCCCGCCCAGGTGCTGGCCGGCATCGAGGCGGCGGCGCGCGCGGGCCTGCGTCCGGTCAAGGTCAACTGCGTGGTGCGCCGCGGCGTGAACGACCACGGCATCGTCGATCTGGCGCGGCACTTCAAGGGCACGGGGCACGTGCTGCGCTTCATCGAGCTGATGGACGTCGGCGCGACCAACGGGTGGCGCATGGACCAGGTGGTGAGCGGCGCCGAGATCGTCGAGAAGATCTCGCGCGAGCTGCCCCTCGAGCCCGCCGAGCCCACCTATCGCGGAGAGGTCGCCAAGCGGTGGCGCTACGTCGATGGCGGCGGCGAGATCGGCATGATCACCAGCGTGACCAGCCCGTTCTGCGGCGACTGCTCGCGCGCGCGGCTCAGCGCCGAAGGCAGCGTCTACACCTGCTTGTTCGCGACCACCGGCACCGATCTGCGGGGCCCGCTCCGAAGCGGCGCTTCGGACGCCGAGCTCGGCGAGCTGATCCGTTCGCTCTGGTCCCGCCGCGACGATCGCTACTCCGAGCTCCGCTCGGAGAACACCAAGACGCTGCGGCGCATCGAGATGAGCTACATCGGCGGCTGACGGGTCAGGCCGCCGCGAAGGCGTCGCAGGCCTTGGCGCAAGCCAAGCACGAGTCCATGCACGCCTTGCACTCGGCGTGATGCTCGGCGTGGGGCTTGCACGCATCGGCGCAAGCGCGACAGAACGACGCGCAGGTCTTCGCCAGGGCCTTCATCAGCTCGGGCGACGCGTTGCGGAAGGCGGCGACGTCCGCCATGGCGCCGACCACCGAGAGCATGTTCATGACCGCGCGCTGGCAACCGGCCATGTCCTTCATGCCCGCGGCAAGGTGCTCGGTGCAGCGGGCGAGACACACCCGACCGTCGCGAGCGCAGCCTGCCGTGGACTCGATCACCCCTTGCAGGCCAGCGGGCATGGGCGGGGGCGGCCCGGGGTCGTGGCCGTGGTGCGCCGCGTGCGGGTCTGCTGCCGGGGCTTGCTGGGCGCAAGCGCTCGAGGACACGAGCAGCGCGCCCAGGGATGCAAGGCCAGTGATCACGTCTCTACGATCGAGGGGCTGGGTCGACATGGGCGCGGACGCTGCCACTAGTGGTCGGGCGTTGTAAAGCCGGTGCACCCGCGCTCTCCGCTGGCGCGCCAGCCAGGCTGCGGTAAGCACTCCGTGTGGCGACATGAAGCATCTGACTTTGCTGTGTGTGCTCTTGGCAGTGGGCGCGTGCGGTGGTTCGACCGCGCGCGACTCGGGCGGTTCGACCGGCGGCGCGGGCGGGGCGGACGGCTCGGGCGGCGCGACCACCGGTGGTACTGGCGGCACCGGTGGCGCCGTGACGGGCGGCAGCGCGGGGACGGCGTCCGGCAGCACCGGTGGCGCGGTGGGCGGCACGGGTGGCACGAGCTCGCAGTGTCTCGGCCTGAGCTATTGCGAGTGCGACGCGGCCAGCACCGCCTGCCAGGTGTTCTCCGACGCGTGCTTCTGCCCGTGCGGCGTCGAGCCGTGCAAGCCGACCTGCGACTGCGCGTGCGCCGGCGGCAAGTACCTGGGGTGCGGTCCGAAGGACATCATGCAGCCCGGCGCGCTCGAGGGCGTCTGGCTCGTGGGTTGGTCCGGGGGGATGAACCACTACAGCTGGGTGCGGTTCAACGCCGACTTCAGCGCTGACGTGCTCGACGGCAAAGGCCTGCCCGGCAACGCCCCGCTCTGGCCGTGCAGCGGCCAGGGCAGCTGGCTGTTCAGCGCCAAGCTCTACAACGTGCACCTGACCTTGCCTGCCGGCTGTTCGGGCGCGATCGCCGTCGACCTCACCTTCGAGAGCCTGGAGGCGCCGACGGGGTATGCGAAGGGCGCCATCTTGCAGGCCAACGTGACCACGCAGCCGAACGGCTCACCGCTCGAGGCCTACAAGTTCGCGCCGAACCAGTGCGACCCGAGCATGAGCGCCTGCAAGAGCCCGTTTTGAAGTCACAGCACGTCGACGAGGCCTGAGCCGATGATCCGCTGGTCGGCGGTGACCAGCTTCAGGGCGTGCACTCGCGCCGTCGCGACGATGATGCGATCTGCCGGATCCCAGTCGAGCGTGAGCGGCAGGCCGGTCAACTCGGCGGCCACCGCAGGCGAGATCGGCAGGCGAAGCACGAGTGGCGGCGCGGTCGCGGCGTCGAGCCAGTCCCGGACGGGGAGGGACAACCGAATGCGCGAGCGCTCGGTGAGGCCCGCAACTTCCCAGAGCGTGATGTCCGACACGTGCAGCGGAGCGTTCGGGCTGGCCTTCGACAGCGCGCGCCGCTGCTTCGCGTTCAGCCGACGCGAGTCGTTGACCCACCAGACGAGGACGTGCGTGTCGAGCAGCAGCCTCATCGGTGTCGCTTGGGGCGCGGCGGCGCCGGGACTGCCGCGTCCCAAGCCGACGGGGGAGTGACCGGACCCACGATGTCGGAGAGGACCTCGACCGTGCCCTGGAGAGTCATCTGTGGCGGACGGTCGTGCTCATCGCTCGCGGCGACCAGGCGAGCGATGGGTTTACCGCGCCTGGTGATGGTCACGGCTTCGCCGGTGCGGCGGACCCGTTCCAACACCCGGAGGCAGCTGGCTTTGAACGCGGTAGCTCCAAGCGTCGGCATTGTGGTCATTCTACCTGACCCCTTGCGATCTGCCAGTCCCACTCGCGAGCCAGGAACGCCGCGATCAGTTGCTCTCGCCGGACGGCACGCGAATC
Source organism: Myxococcales bacterium (assembly GCA_016191785.1). Classification (GTDB taxonomy): domain Bacteria; phylum Myxococcota_A; class Polyangia; order Polyangiales; family Polyangiaceae; genus JADJKB01. Next base: position 35,961 of record JACPVJ010000118.1, read on the forward strand.
GCGAGGGCGAGCTCCGCGGGCGTTCTCGAGGTCCTCACCCGTCCAGCGACGCCACCAACTCGCGCAGCACACGGTGGCCGTCGCGGAAGATGGGCCAGCCGTCGGCGACGAAGACCGCCTTGACCTGGGTGAAGTCGAGCAGGCGACGCACCGAGTCGAGCGCCGCATCGCGGTCGGTGAGCTTCTCGTTCGGCAGAAGGTGCAGCGCGCCGGCGCGATGAGCCCGCACCAGGTCGCCCATCACCAGCGTGTGCCCGCCGATCGAGAGCACGAGCTCGCCCGGCGTTTTCGAGCCCTTCATCTCGACCACCGAGAGGCCGGGCACCGGCTCGTCACCCTCGCGAAGCCAGGTGGAGCACGGGATGGGAAAGCGGTCGCTCTCGGCGGCAGGACCGGCGATGCGCGCGCCCGACCACTGGGCAATCTGCTGGGCGCCGCGCACGTGATCGGAGTTGGTCAGGATGATCAGCGACGCGCCGCCCAGCTTCTTCAGGTGCGCCTCGTCGTGGGCGGTGAGCGGCAGCGGGTCGACCAGCACGTTGCCCTCGGGCCGCACCCACAAGAAACTGTGAAAGTCGATGTTGCGAGCTTCGTCGAAGACCGACCAGCAGAAGAACTCGGGGCGGTGCAGCTCCTTCATCGTGTAGGCTCGGGTATCGCGACGCTCTCGAGAGGTCAACGTTCGTGTCGGGCGATGGCGGCCGCGTGCGTGCTCTGGTCGTGCGCCGCCGCGCCGCCGCCCGAGCCGAAGCCCGTTCCCTCGCCGCTGACCCACAAGCCCTTCGAGACCCCGGCCCCGCGACCCGACGCGCAGAGCGTCCGGCTGCCGGTCGAGGGTTTCTTGTCCGCCGTGCTGGTGCTCCCGGCCACCCGCGAGCCCCGCCCGCTCTTCGTGGTCGCGCACGGCGCCGGCGACAAGCCCGAGTGGCAGTGCGAGTGGTGGTCCGCCGCGCTGGGCGACCGCGCCGTGGTGCTCTGCCTGCGCGGTTCGGCGATGGTCCCCCGGGACCCGGCAACGGGGTTCTACTTCCGCGACCACCACGCGCTCGGGCGCGAGCTCTTGGCGGCGCTGCGCGCGGTGGCGGTGCACAGCGATCGCATCGCGGACGGCCCGCCGGTGTTCGCCGGCTTCTCGCAGGGCGCGATAATGGGCGCGCTGGTTGCCCAGGAGCAGGCGCCGCTGTTCTCACGTCTGATCTTGATCGAGGGCGGCTACGACGAATGGAACGTGTCCAGCGCGCGACGGCTCGCCCGCGCGGCCGACGCCCGTGTGCTCTTCGCCTGCGGCCAAGAGTACTGCGCGACCCGGGCGCGGCGTTCGATGGGCTGGCTCGCCCGGGGCGGCGTGAACGCGCGGCTCGAGCATGCCCCGCGCGCCGGGCACACCTACGCCCGGGCGGTGGGCGAGCGGGTGCTGGCGGCGCTGCCTTGGGTGGTCGAGGGGGACGCCCGCTGGCGCCCGCCGCTCACTTCTTCGCGACGGTGACGGCGGGCTTCTTCTTGGCCGACTGCGGGGGGCTGACGGTCTGGTACAGCCGGTCGAGCGACAGGGTGGCGCCCAGGAAGAACGCCGCATCGGGGCTGTAGAAGATGTTGCGCCGCTTGCTGTCGGGCCCGAGCTGGGCGGTGATGTTCTCGTACGCCAAGCCCACGCCGAGCTCTTTGGTGATGTCGACGCTGACCTCGGTCGAGAAGTAGGTGCTGACGCCGAAACGCTTCGGCTCTTCGACCTGCTCGGGAGTCACGCAGCCGGTGGCCACGCTGCAGATCTCTTGGGTCTTGTCGAAGTCGTACTTCCAGCCCAGGGTCCAGCCCATGCCGGTGGTCCACGCCACCTTCTCGTGGACCTGCAGACCGGCCTCGAGCCGCATCGGCACCGAGTGCTCGGTGAAGGCGCTGGCGCTGAGTTGATCGGTCGGAACCGCGCGGCCTTCCGGGTCCATGCGCACGCGATCGAGCTCGGAGTGGGTCGGGGTCGTGGCGCGGGTGAACCAGTGCGAGTAGCCGACGGTGAACGAGCCGCTCGCGGTCGGGAACCACTCTTGATCGCCGCCGGTGAGCGGGATCTGCTGCCCGATGCCCACGCTGGCGCCGAGGGCGAAGTAGCGGCCGTTGTTGGCGCTGACCTTCGAGGTCGGCAGGTCGAGGTTCGGAACGCGCACGCGCAGGTCGGTCTTGTAGTCGCCGTCCTTGGCCAGATCGCGCCCGTAAGCGCCCTGGATGCGGAAGTCGCTGAACGACCACTCGCCGCGGCGGGTGGTGCCGTCGCTGTTGGTGAACTCCTTGAACACGCCGAAGTCGCCGCGGATGCTGATGTTCTGCTGCTCGTCGTCGTACACGTAGTAGCGCGGCTGCAGGTTGAACGACATTTCGTAGTTCGGATTGCTCGACTGGTAGTCTTGGCCGACGCCCACCGTGTCCGTGGACACGCGGTTGCCCCAGACCAGCCCGGTGTTGCGCCACTTCAGCTTCTCGGGCTTCTTTTCGGTCGCGCCGGGCTTGCCGGGCTTCTTGCCCGTGTCGGCCTGCGCCGCGGTGCTGGCGCCGAACGAGAGCCCGGGGGCAGGCGCCGGAGCGGGCGCAGGCTCGGCCGCGGGCGGCGGCGTGGCTGGCGGCGGCGTAGCCGGCGGCGGCTCCGTCGGCGGCGGCTCGGGCGGCGGCGGCTGAGGCTCTTCGCCCTGGGCGAAGCTGGTGTTGGCAAAGAGGAAAGAGGTCGCGGCGAGTGCGACCCAGCCCAAGCTGCTGCGCTTCATGGTTCTCCTGAGCCTCGGATGGCGGAACGGCCGCAAGGCCGGCCCGAACCCCGGGAGCGGGTTGCTCCCATGGTGATGGACCGGTGTCAACGGGACACCGGCCGGTCCTGACAAGCAGGATCCGGGCCGCAGGACAAGCGCCGAAGATCCAGGGCTTTTGTGCCCTGTTGGGAAGGCCGTCACGGGCGGAACGGCGAGCAGCGTTAGCAAGCAGACGGTGCTTTGAGGCTAGGATGCCTGCCCCAGATGGACCCCACCCTGCCCGCCACCGAGATCACCGCGCTGCTCGGCCGCGGAACCCACTTCGAGGGCAAGCTCGCCTTCGAGGGCCGGGTCCGGATCGACGGCAGCTTCAAGGGTGAGATCAAGAGCAGCGACGTCCTGATCGTGGGAGAGGGCGCCGAGGTCGAGGCCGAGATCGAGGCCGGCACCGTGATCATCAAGGGCGGCACGGTGACGGGCAACGTTCGCGCGCGTCAGGCCATCGAGCTCTACGTGCCCGCGCGGGTCACCGGCAACCTGCACGCTCCCGAGATCTTCATGGACAAGGGCGTGCAGTTCTCCGGCGCCTGCACCATGGCCCCGCTGTGAGCGGGCGCGGGCTCGCGCTCGCGGCCCTTGCGGCCCTGGCGCTGTCGAGCTGCGCGCGCTGCGAGTCCAAGGTCGAGTTCGAGTCGTTCGTCCGCGCACCCACCACCCTCGACGCGGTCGAGAAGCTCGACGACCCACCCGACGTGGTGGTGAAGATCGAGAAGAAGGCGGCGCCGAAGGGCGGCGGCGGTGGCTGCGGCCACAGCCCGCTCTGCATCATCGTGGTCCCTTTCGCCATCGCCGACGCGCTGTTCCCCGAGAAGCTGCGCCTTGCCACGGTCCAAGAAAAGGGGCGCGAGACCTATCACGCGGTCTTCCGCGAAAATGGCCAGTTCGTGCAGGCGCTCTGGCTCGACGGCGGCGAGTGGAAGAAGCTCGCCCTGCTGCAGCTGCCCGAGCTCGGACGAAACCTGGTGGTCGAGGTCGAGCACGCGCCGGTCGAAGCGGACGGCAAGCCGGGCAAGTTCGAGCGAAGCTCGTTGCAGAAGCAGGTCGACGTGATGACCGGCTACCGCGCTCGGCTGTCGGCAGCGACCTCGCCCGAGGCGCGCGTGGTCGTCATGGGAGAGATGTTGACCCACGCCCACGCCGACGCCTTGCCCCTGGCACGCGAGCGGCTGCTCGACGGCGCCGAGACCCCAATCGTGAAGGTGCGGGCGCTCGAGGCGATTTGCCACAAGAAGTCGGCGATCGGCACGAGCGAGGGGCGCGCGGCCTTGCTCCAGGATCTGGAGCGCCAGGGCCCCGACGCCGACACCAGCATCGCGGCGCTCGGCTGCCTCGATCCCAAGTCGCCCCAGAGCGCGCGGGGCTTCACCACCCGGGTGGTCGATGCGGCGTGCTCGGACAAGGACGCGCGGCGCGCCGACGACCTGATCGGCAAGGTCGTGGCATGGGGCGGCGAGCCCGTGCGCGAGACGATCGAGCCCGACCTCGCGCGCTGCGGGGAGCGCGAGCGACGCCTGTTCCTGCGCTTCGTGCTCGGCGCCGAGCTCACGGCGGACGAACTCGGTGAGCTCTTGGCCAGCCACCACGCGAGCGTGTCGAGCCGCGTGATCAGCGGCTTGCGTCACGAGAACCCGATCCACCGGCGAGTCCTGCTCGCCGAGCTCGAGCGCCCCGACGGCGCGGCGCTGGGTGTGCTCGCGGCGCTCGATCGGAACGGCAACGTCCCCGACGCCGCGGAGGCCAACGCCCTGGCTGGCGGCTTCATCGTGCGCCCGAAGCGCCCCGGAGAGCGCGCCGCGATCGGCGCGCGCCTCGGCCGAACACCCGAAGCCCAGCGCGGCCCCGCCCGGGCGCGGCTTGAGCAGAAGCTCGCCGCCGCGTCCGGCGACGAGCGCGCCGCGCTGCACGCGGCGTTGGTGATGCTCGGCGACCGCGATCACGAGGCGGGCGCCGCGCGGGCGCTGCACGGGCGTTGCGGGCCCCAGGCCGACGCGGGTCCTCCGCCGGCGCCGAGCGCGGGCG
>JACPVJ010000119.1 GCA_016191785.1 Myxococcales bacterium
ACCGGCCACGCCGATGCGCGCCGGAGTGGAGTCCCCAGCGACACCGGCCACGCCGATGCGCGCCGGAGCGGAGCCCCCAGCGACACCGACCACGCCGATGTGCGTTGCCCTGTGGCGTTTGGCGCCTCGGGAAGCTCGAGCGGGCGTGATAGCGTACCGGCCGATGAAGAGGGCAATCTGCGGGGTGGCGGTTCTGTTCGCAGCGACCTGGGCACAGGCACAACAGCCGGGCAGCAGCGGCGCGCTTCCGCCCGAGCCGCCGCCAGCGCCGCCAACCCCCAGCGCGTCGCCGCCGCCCGAGCCAAGCGCGAGCGCAGCCGCGCCTGTGCCCGGGCCGCCGCCGGCCCAACCCGCGGCGCCACCCGGCGCCTATCCACCACCGGGTGCGTACTACCCGCCCCCCGGCGCGTACCCGCCTCCGGGCGCGTACCCGCCGCCCGCCCCGCCTCCGCCCGATCCGGTGCGCATCCTCTCGCTGACCTTGTCGCCGGTGCACTTGATCGGGCCGGTGATCGAGCTCACCGGCGAGCTGCGCGTCGTCGATCACTTCGGCGCAGCGCTGATCGGCGGCTACGGCTCACTGACCGTCGACGACGACACCTTCAAGGTGTGGGAGCTGGGCGGTCAGCTCTTGGCCTACCCGATGAATCCGTTCCACGGCCTTCACCTGGGTGCCGAGCTCTTGTACGTGAAGGTCGACGCCGAAGATCTGCAAGACGGCACCTTCCGTGGCACCGGCAACGGGCTCGCGGTGGGGCCGCTGGTCGGCTACAAAGTGCTCACCTCGGGCGGCTTCACCTTCGTGGCGCAAGGCGGCGTGCAGTACGTCGCGGTTCAGGCCGAGGCTAGTGACAGCGCCGGCAACTCGGCGAAAGACGACGACCAGCGGTTCATCGGGCTCTTGAACCTGAACCTCGGGTACTCGTTCTGACTCGCTCAGCGCTCGAGCGCTGTCTTCAGCTGCTCGAACAACTCGCGCTCTTCGGCTTCGACCGTGCCGTCGGCGTAGATCACGGCGCGCACGGCCTCGACGAACGCGCGCCGGTGCGCGGGGGGCACCAGCGATGGATCGACCTCGCCCGGAGCCGGAGCCACGTGGAGCCACTCTGCGACCTGTGCGCGATCGGCAGCGTCGAGCTGCAAGCGCTCGACCAGGCGCTCGACGAACCGGCGCTCGCCGGCGTGGATCTCGAGGTCGGTCCAGGCGTAGGCGCACACGAACTTGATCAACAACAGGCGCTCGTCGCGCGACAGGGCTTCGAACATGGCAGGACCCAGGATAGAGCCTCACGACGCCGGTGTCTCGCCCGCGCCACTGCTCGGCGACCGCCCGCTCGGGCAGCCCGCCCTCGCCTCGCCACGCGCGAAACGTGGGCGGATGCGGCCGCTAGCCGTCACGGAGCCTGCCCCGAGTGCGCGCCGCAGCTCGGGCAACGTGTGCCTGGGTCCATCAGGTAGAGCGCCGCGCAGAACGGGCAGCGCGTCGGCGCCGGCCCCGGCCCCGCCAACCCCAGCTCGGGGCGCGCGCGGCGCAAGCGCAGCGTGGCCGCGAGCAAGAGATCGCGCAGCGCGCGCTCGGCCTGGTTGGCTCGCCGGAGCGGCAGCGTCGAGGAGCGTTGCAGGCCAATCAGACGCAGGCTCGCGGCCGGGCGCGAGACGTCCAGGTCGTAGCCCAGGCTAGCAGGCAGAACAACGCCGGCGAGTACTCGAGGATCGCCACCCATCGAAAGCGCTGACAGCGCCAGTGTTCGAGCCCAATACGGGCCACGCCGGTCATCGGGCGGCCGAGTAGATCGGAGAGAGCGGCCGCGGTGGTCACGGCGAGAGTGTCTGCTCCACTTCGAAGCTCTGGCCGGTGATCTTCCAGATGTCCACCGGGCCGCGGGTCTCTTCGGTCAGCGGGTCGTAGTCCAGCTCGCCGGACGCGCCCCGGATGTCGACGCTGCCGCCAGTGGCCAGCGCCTGGGCCACGCCCGCCCAGCTCGCGGGCTGCACGTCGGCGCCGGCACCCTTGCTCAGCCGTCGCAAACCGCGAGCGATGCCCAGGCCGTGCACGAAGCCCTCTTGCCCCTGGGAACGCGCCGCACCGTAGAACGTCAGCCACGCCGCGTCGTAAGCGTGGGACACGTACGAGTACTCGTTGGCGTCGGCCTTGAACGCGGCCTTGAAGCTGGCCCGGAACAGCTCGTACACGTCACCGGCCGGAACCGCGAAGCGACTCCCTCGGACCTTTGGGAAGAGCGCGCTGGCGCCGGTGGTGCCCTTGAACAGGTCGGCGTTGGCGGCGCTGTCGGTCAAGAACAGCTGCTTCTGGGCGTAGCCGCTCGCGGTGGCGGCGGCGTTCAGGAAAGCGACCGCGTCGGCGGTCTGCGACGACACGAAGAGCACCCACGAGGCCGAGCCCTTGCCCGTAGCGACGACGGCGGCGTCTCGCTCCGCCGTGGTCGAGAACGACACGCGGGTGGTCTGCCCGCCCAGACCCGAGAACGTGGCTTCGAACACCGCCGAGAGCCCCTCGCCGTAGGCGCCGCTCTCGTGGATGACCGCGACCGGGCCGGCCTTCTTTGCCTGTAGGTAGAGGGCAATGGCGTCGCCCTGCAGCGTGTCCGGCGGCGCCGTTCGCCAGAAGCGACCTGGCGCGACATCGGTCGGGTTCTTGCCGTCGATGGCGCTGAGCGCGGGGCTGGTGGCCGAGGGCGAGATCAACAGCACGTCGCGCTGCTCGAGGGCGTCGTACACGAGGACGGCATCGGTCGAGGCACTGGGGCCCACGATCGCCGAGACGCCGTACGCGTCGGCCAAGTGTCGGGCGGCCAGGGCGGCCGCCTGGGTCCGATCGAGCGAGTCGTAGTTGGTGTTCTTGGCGATGTCACACAGTACCACTCCGAAGAAGCGTCCATCGAGGCCGCCGGCTTCGTCCGCCTGAGTGGCGGCCAAGATGATCGCGGCCTCGCGCGCCACGTGGGTGGACAGCGAGCGGTCCATCAGGCTGCCGATCAAGATCGCCGAGGGGTAGCTCTCGGGGCGCGACAGCAGGTCTTTGGGAAAGCTGGCGTTGCAGCGCGGGTTCGGCGCGACCGCCTCGCAATAGCCGTCTCTGTTGCACACCGATCCGAACCCGAACACCTCGCGGCAGCGCGAGCTGCTCGAGCACGCCGTGACCTCGGGGCGCGTCAGCGAGCAGCTGACCAGCGCGACGGCGACGGTCGCGAGGCGAAGCGCTCGCTCAGAAGTCGGCGCCGACACGGACTGCTCCCCCGTGGGTCACCACCACCACGTCGGCGAACGATCGGGCGCGGGTGGGTCGCTCACCGCTCGACGCCGTCAGCATGAAATAGGTCCCGGCACCCAGCGCCGCGAGGCCCACGCCCCAACCCAGATCGGCGAACAGCGAGTAGCGCTGGTCGCGATCGACGGCGTCTCGAGCCGAAGCGTCGCACAGCGTCTGGCCCGAAGAGTGCCGGCACCCGGCGTCGATGTCTTTGCGCGCCGTCAGCGCCATGATCCCGAAGGCGGTGCCGGTGGCCGCGGCGGCGCCGCCGACGCCGAGCAACACCCAACCGAGCGTGGTGTCGGCCGAGGAGCGGCCGTCGAGCGCGTCGGAGGGGGAAGGGGTCGGGCGCGGTGTCTGCTCGCGATCACGCGGCTCTGCCGGCTCCGGGGTGTCTTCGAGCTCGACCTCGGGCTCGGGCGCACGCTTCCTCAAGTTCTGGATGCGCTTCTCGAGCGTGGCTTTCTCGGTGGGCTTGGCGTGCGGCAGGTACTTCTCGAGCGCGGCGGCGGCTTCTCGCAGCTTCCCAAGACGCTCGAGGGCGTTGCCGATGTTGAACAAGAGCCGCGGCCGCTGGCTCAAACGGTGGGCCTCTTCGAAGGCCGCTAGCGCGTCGTCGTAGCGACCCTCCGCGTAGGCGACGTCACCTTGCTGGAACAGCCGGCGCGCGCGGGCGTCGTCGGCGGGACCGGCCCAGGCGAGGGTCGCGCTCGTGAGCGCGGCGATCAGCACTGCCCACGCCGAAGCCTTCACTTGTCGTCCCACGGGTCCACGTTGTCGGTCTTGAGCCCGGTGCCCTTCACCCCCGTCCCGGCGGGCGGAGGCTTCGGCACGACCGGCGCTCGCTGACCGGGTCTCGCCGGCTTGGCCGAAGCGTCCGGCGCCAGAAGCGGCGTGAGGGTCACGACCTCGGGCGGCAACGAGGTCGCGTCGAACTCGAAGGTCTGCGTCTCGTGGCCCTGGGCCGACACCCGCAGCGTGTGGCGCTTGGCGTCGGCTTTGAAGGTGCTCGACAACGTGCCGCCGCCGATCACCCGACCGTCGAGCTCGAGCGTGGCGTCGGTCGGGATGACCCGGACGCGCACCGCGTAGCTGCCGCCGGCCGCGCCCAGCCCCTCGACCACCTCTGCCTCGGAGTCGCCCGAGTCGCGGTTCTTCGCGTGGGACACCAGTCGCGACGCGCCGAAGCTGACCCCGACCCCGAGCAGCAGCGCGGCGATGCTCGCGAGCGACCACCACGCCATGCCCAGCGGCTGCGGCCGACGCGTGGTGCCGGTGGCCAGCGAGGCGGCGCTCTGCCCCAGCGTGCCCCCCGTCTCTTCGAAGGGTGCGCGGGGAAGGTCGGGAACGGTCAGGTCCTGGTGCTTGGGCGCGGACATGGCCCCGAACCGAGGTTCCCAGATGGTCCGCGCGCGCGGGCTGGCGAAGGGCAAGAGCGCGCGTCCGAGGGCGCCGACGCTGGGAAAGCGATCGCTCTTCTTCCCGGCCATCGCCCGCAAGATCACTCGCTCGAAGTCGATGGGCAGCCCGGGCCGATGCAGGTGCGGGGGCTCGAAGTCGCCCTGGGCGATGGCGTACATCAGCCCCATGAAGGTGTCGGCCTTGGTGGCGAACGGGCGAACGCCGGTCGCGCCCTCGTACAGAATCACGCCCAGCGAGTACTGATCGGCGCGCGCGTCCAGGTTGCGCTCGCCCCGCGCGAGCTCAGGCGAGACGTAGTGTGGCGAGCCCAGGAACGTCGAGTCGGTGGTCAGCTCGGACGGCGCGTCTTCGACGATCTTCGAGATCCCGAAGTCGAGCACCTTCGCCGACAGATCGTCGTTCCAGCCGCGCGCCAGGAAGATGTTCGCCGGCTTCAGGTCGCGGTGCACCACGCCCTGCACGTGCGCGGCGTCCACCGCCGCGAGCACCGGCAGGATGAGGTCGACCAGCTGCGCCAGGTCGAGGGCGCCCTCACGGCGGAAGAACGCGTGCAGCGACTCGCCGTCCAGGTACTCCATCACCAGGCACGGCAGGCCGTCGATCATGCCGACGTCCGTCACGTCTACGATGTGCGGGTGACGGATGCGCGCCGCGAGCTGCCCCTCGCGAAGGAAGCGCGCCACGACCACGTCGTTCTCGGCGTAGGCCCGTCGGAGGGTCTTGATGGCGACGCGCTTGCCGAGCCCGGTGTGCACTGCCTCGTACACCTCGCCCATTCCGCCCGCGCCGATCCGGCGCTGGATGGTGTACTGGCCCACGCTGGTGCCGGGGGCCAGGTCGGGGGTGGCTTGGGGCCGCACGCCGCCGAAGTGTATCAGCGCCCGCGGCCCCCGGGCCCAGAGGTCGCCCGGCATGGTAGCGTCGCGCCGATGTTTCGCGTGCTTTTGCGACAGATTGCCCCGTCGTCGGTCCGGGCAGAGTGATGTTCTCTCGGCGCAGCGCCTTCGTCCGCGAGCCGAACGCGGTGGCGCGCGCCGTCGAGCGAGCGCGTGCGCGCGGCGCCGCGCTGATCGACCTGACCGTCTCGAATCCCACCGCCGCCGGCATCCCCTACGAAGGCCAGCGCATCCTGGCGGCGCTCGCCGACTCGCGGGCGCTGACCTACCAGCCCGCGCCCTTCGGGATCGATCGCGCCCGGCAGGCCGTGGCCGTCGAGCTCGCGCGTGACGGGATCGCGGTGAGCCCCGAGCGCGTGGTGCTCACCGCCAGCACCAGCGAGGCCTATGCCTGGGCCTTCCAGCTGTTGTGCGACCCCGGCGACGCGGTCTTGGTCCCGGCTCCCAGTTATCCGTTGCTCGAGCACCTGGCGACGCTCTCGGGCGTGCGGCTCGTGCACTACCCGCTGATCTACGACGGCGCGTGGCACGTCGATGGCGAGCTCTTGCGGCGTGCGCGCTCCCCCGACGTTCGCGCGGTGGTGTTGGTCAGCCCCAACAACCCTACCGGGTCGTTCATCAAACGAAGCGAGCTCGAGACGATCGCCGAGCTGGGCCTACCGATCGTCAGCGACGAGGTGTTTGCGAGATACCCGCTGAGCGAGGACCCGGCGCGGGTCCGCAGCGCGCTGGACACGGACCGGGTGTTGGTCCTGGCGCTGAGCGGCCTGTCGAAGCCTTCAGCGCTGCCCCAGCTCAAGCTCGGGTGGATGGCGGTCGGCGGGCCGGACGCCTCGGTGCAGGAGGCGCTGTCCCGACTCGAGCTGATCGCGGACTCGTATCTGTCCGTCGCGGCGCCGGTGCAGCACGCGCTCCCCGAGCTGTTCGAGGCGTCGCGCTCCACCGCCGCGGCGATCTGCGCCCGCATCGGAGCAAACCTCGGCGTACTGAGTCGGCAGCTCGCCGGCACGGCGGCGACCCCGCTCCACGTCGAGGGCGGATGGTATGCGGTGCTGCGCTTACCGAAGACGCGCAGCGAGGAGGCATGGGTCACCGAGCTCATCGATCACGCCGGTGTCTTGGTCCAGCCCGGTTGGTTCTTCGACTTTCCGGACGAGCCGTACGTCGTCGTCAGCTTGCTGACGGATCCCGATGAACTGGCCCGGGGGCTGGGGCACCTGGTGCAGCTGCTCGCCGGCGCGTGACACTGGACGCCCGTCCTTTATTGCCTTTGCGCTGGCCCTTCGCCATTCTCCCCGCGGCCCGAAACTTGCTCGACTGGCGGCCCGCACCGGTTCGCCGTGCGCAGGAGGACACCTTGATTCGTCGTCGATCGCTTGGCTTCGTGCTTCTGGGCAGCGGGATTCTCGTGGCTTGTGGGGCGCGGGACGCGATGGACAGCCCGTGCCTGGTGGGCTTTGCCGACGAGAACGGCCAGTGCATTCCGATCACGGGTGGCACAGGCGGCAAAGGTGGCACAGGCGGGATCGGCGGCGTCGGGGGGTTTGGCGGGTTCGGCGGCACCGGCGGGTTCGGCGGCACCGGCGGGTTCGGCGGCGGTGGCATGGGCGGGTTCGGCGGCACCGGCGGGTTCGGCGGCGGCGGCATGGGCGGCTTCGGTGGCGGTGGCATGGGCGGCACCGGCGGGTTTGCCGGCGATTGCTGCACGCCACACCAGTGGCCCGGGTGCCAGGATCCGTTCGTCACCAAGTGCGTCTGCGCCGCTGATCCCTTCTGCTGCAGCAATCAGTGGGACGGCGCTTGCGCCGGCGAGGTGACCTCGCTTGGTTGCGGCAACTGCGGCGGCATGGGCGGCATGGGCGGCATGGGCGGCGACGGCGGAATGGGTGGCTTCGGCGGCTTCGGCGGTACCGGCGGGTTCGGCGGGTTCGGCGGGTTCGGCGGCATGGGCGGCTTCGGCGGAACTGGTGGAACCGGTGGGTTCGGCGGGTTCGGCGGGTTCGGCGGGTTCGGCGGGTTCGGCGGGTTCGGCGGGTTCGGCGGCACCGGTGGCATGGGCGGCGTCGGTGGCATGGGCGGCGTCGGCGGCGTCGGCGGCACCGGCGGCACCGGTGGCACGGGCGGCACCGGTGGCACGGGCGGCACCGGTGGCACGGGCGGCACCGGTGGCACGGGCGGCACCGGTGGCACGGGCGGCACCGGCGGTACGGGCGGTAGCGGTGGAACGGGCGGCGGCTGCACGGTCGGCGACTGCGACAACGACGGCTACAAGGTCTCGGACGGTGACTGCTGCGATCAGCCGGGTGGCTGCAGCACCACTCCCGAGCTCGTGAACCCCGGCGCCATCGAGTACATCGGCAACGGCGTGGATGACGACTGCGACGGCTTCTTCGACGAGATCGATCCGCCGTGCGACAACGCCGTGACCAACACCGGCACGGGTGATCCGATCGACTACGCCAAGGCGCTCGATCTCTGTCAGTTCACCACCGAGACGGTGCCGACCAAGAAGGATCAGAAGTGGGGCGTGATCAGCGGCAAGCTGACGCGCGCCGACGGGTCGGGAGCTCCGTCGGTGCAGAGCCGCGCGGTGCGCTCCAAGTTCGGAACGGCGCTCTACCCCCTCAAGGGGCAGAAGATGGCGATCCTCTCGTCGGGTACGGCCGCGGCGCCGGGTGACACCAACCCGAACCACCAGGCATTCCAGTCCGGCGTCGACACGGGTACCGCCAGCGGCTTCCCCGCCGACTGGTTCGCGGCCAACGGCAACACCTTGCCCAACGCGCCGGGCTGCCCGGGCGCGGGCCAGGGCGGGGGTCAGGCGTTCAACCCGGTGATGCTCACGCTGCGCCTGCGCGTGCCCACCAACGCCAAGTCGTTCAGCTTCAACTCGTTCTTCTTCTCGGCCGAGTTCCCCGAGTTCGTCTGCACCACGTTCAACGACTTCTTCGTCGCTCTGGTCGACGCGCCGGTGACCACGAACCCGAAGGACAAGAACCTGGCCGTCTACATCGCGCCCGACTACAAGCGCTATCCGATCGGTGTGAACCTGTCGCACTCGACCAACTTGTTCGCGGTGTGCGACGACGGCGTGACCGGTTGCTCGGGCGGCGTGCCCGGCACGGCCAAGTGCCTGATGGGCCCCGCGCTGCTCGGCGGCACTGGTTTCGACACCAACACCGGTGGCTGCGGCGCGCCCCCCAACGACAGCAAGCTGCTCGGCGGCGGCACCGGTTGGCTCACCACCGCCGGCAACGTGGCTTCGGGTCAAACCATGGAGCTTCGCATCGCGATCTGGGACACCGGCGACGGCATCTACGACTCGCTCGTGCTGCTCGACAACTGGATCTGGAACCTGAGCCCGGCGTCCCCCGGTACGCGCTGATCCGGCGCGGTCGCCCGGGCACCCCGTTGCCCGTCACGGCATTGCCGCCGTGCGGAAGTTTGCTGGCCTGCACGGTGCTGCCGACCACCGAAATGCCGCCCCACGGAAGTTCGTCGGCCGGCATCGTGTTGCCGACCACCGATTTGCCGCCATGCGGAAGTTCGCTGGCCGGCACCGCGCTGCCGACCACCGAAATGCCGCCCCACGGAAGTTTGGTGGCCGGCACCGCGTTGGCGACAACCAAAATGCCGCCCCGCCGCCCGCGTTGGCCGAAAAAGTGACCATTGAGGCGGGACGAGCCGACGCGCGATGCTCATCCCATGCGCGATGCCATGCTGGGACACGGGCTCGTCGGATCGGGTCTGCTCGCGGTGCTCTCTCTGTGGGGGAACGACGCGTTCGGCGCGCTCCCGAGCCCCCGCGTGCAACGAGCCTGGGCTTCGGCCTCGCCTCTGGGTGCGCCGGTCGACGCTCCGCACCGCGCCGACGGAGCGATGACCGTGCGGTCCGAGTCCGGGATGGTCGTGTCTGTCCGGCTGGACGGCGCCAGCTCTGCCCTCGCCGAGCGAGCGGGCGACGAGGTGGCGTTCCGCGGCGGTGTGGTCGTGGGCGGGCGCGCCTTCGACTTCATCTTGCGATCCATCTCCGGCGGCGTAGAGGACTTCGTCTACTTCGACGTGCGCCCGGCGGTTGCACGCGTGCTCTACCGAATCGACGTGTCGCGCGTCGCCGGGCTCCGCCTGATCGACGACGTCCTGGAGCTCTTGGACTCGGGTGGTGCACCGCGCTTGCGCGTTCGTCGTCCTTACCTCATCGACGCCGAGGGCCGGCGCCACGCGGCTTCGCTCGAGGTGCGAGGCTGTGCGGTGGACACGAGCGCGTTGCCGCCCTGGGGGCGCCCCGTCGTCGCGCCGGGTGCCGCGAGCTGCGAGCTTCAGGTCAGCTGGTCACCCGACGTGAAGTACCCCGCGGCGCTCGATCCGGCCTGGGTCGCAGGCGGGACCATGGTCTACCCGCGCAACGGTCACGCTGCGGCGCTGGTGGGGAACGGCAAGGTGCTCGTCTCGGGTGGCTGGCTCGCGATCGGCGCCACCAACTACACCAACGTCGTCGAGATCTTCGACCCGTCCACGAAGACGTGGGCTGCGGCCAAGGCGATGAACCATGCGCGCGGCCAGTTCACGACCGTGACGTTGAAATCGGGCGCGAACGCGGGGAAGGTCCTGGCGATCGCCGGCGACGACGCCATGGCGCCCACTGCCGAGATCTACGACCCGACGCTCGCAACTTGGACGGACACCAGCCCGATGAAGTCGCACCGCGACGAGGCGGCGGCGACGCTGCTCGCGGGCGGCAAGGTGCTCGCCGGAGGGGGATGCACCTCGTACAACAGTGTGACTTGCCTCTCCCTCGGGAGCAGCGCCGAAGTGTTCGACCCGGCCACAGGCGTCTGGAGCGCGACCGCCAATTCCATGAGCGAGCCGCGCACCTACTTCACGCTATCGCCGTTGCCTGACGGGCGCGCCGTGGCGGTGGGTGGCTGCAAGCAGATGACCTCCGGGTTCACCTGCTTCAACTCCAGCTCGACCGCCGACATCTACGACCCCACCACCAACAGCTGGACCAAGGCGGCGAACCTCCCGACCTCGATCCAACTCCACGTCGCCGTCACGCTGTCGAACGGCAAGGTCTTGGCTGCGGGCGGCATCGGCAGCGGGGCGATTCATCGCAAGTCGATGCTCTTCGACCCCGTGGCGGGAACCTGGTCGCTCACCGGGGATTTGAGCGCGGACCACGACGTCGCCGCGGGTGTGCCCCTCTCGAACGGGCGGGCGCTGATCGCCGGCAGCTGGGGCACCCAGTTCGACAACAATCAAGTGACCCCCGCCGTCGACGTCTTCGACTCCTCGACTTCCACCTGGTCCCCGGGGGCGACGATGATGGCGCCACACGGTGACCACACCGCGACCACGCTCGCGGACGGGCGCGTTCTGGTGGCCGGAGGGTTCGGGCAGGGGCCCGCGTTCACGCTGACCGAGTCGGACGTCGGTGAGATCTACGACGACACCCTCGTTCCGAGTTGTCCCGGCACGCCCACGCTCGACTCCAAATGCTCCGATTGCGCGAAGTCGGCGTGTTGTCCGGCGATCACCACCTGCCACTCGAACGCGGCGTGCTCCCAAGCGATGGGCTGCTTCGCCTACTGTGGAGCGCAGCAGTCGTCGCTGAGTTGCCTGCTCTCGTGCTCGTGCCTCTCGGGGAGCGAGTACAACGCGTTCAAGGAGGTCGCGTATTGCATCTCGCAGGTCCAGTGCGCCTCGAGCTGCTCGCAGGTCAACGGGACGGGTGGCGCACCGGCTTGCGGCAGCGGGGGCAGCGGGGGCACCGGCGGCGCGGGGAGCGGAGGAGCAGGGGGGAGCACGGGTGGTGCGGGTGGGAGCGCAGGCGGGTCAGGCGGAACCAGCGGCGGCGCTGCGGGCACCGGCGGGACCACTGGAACCGGGGCGACGGGGGGCACCGGCTCGACCGGGGGAGCGTCGGGCGGAGCCGGCGGAGTGACCGGCTCGGGCGGTGCTCCCGGCGGCGCTTCGGGCAACGGTGGCACGGGCACCGGTGGCGTCGGCGCCAGCGGTGGCAGCAGCGGCACAACCGCAGGGAGCTCCGGCGAGAGCGGCGGCTGCAGTTGTGCCACGCCGGGCGCGCGGGCCAACGGCAGCTGGCTCGCACTCGCGCTGGCCGTGGCTTTCGGGCGGCGGCGACGGCCGCAGGGCCGCCGTCGGAACGCGCGGTGATCAGCCGCGCCGGCGGCGCGCTACCAAGAGCGCCAGACCCAGGAGCCCGAGCGAGAGCCCGGCGCCCGCTGGGGCGCGGGTGTCGGCGAGCCGGCAGCCGCAGCCACCTGGCTTCTCCTTCACCTCGCCCGGCTTCTCGTCCTTCGTGTCGGGCGTCGGCTCGGCCTTCTCTTCCGTGGCCGGCTCGTCCTTCTTCTCTTCGCCGCCCTCGCTCTTGTCGTCCTTCTTCTCGCCGCCCTCGGCCTTGTCGTCCTTCTTCTCGCCGCCCTCGGCGTCCTTCTTCTTCTTCTTGTCCTTCGGGTCGGCGAAGACCATGGCGCGGCGGTCGATGATCTCGTTCTCGCCCTCGAGCTTGAGCGTGACCGGCGCGCCGATCAGCTGACCGTTGCGCGCGTCGCGGACCGACGCCTTGTACTCACCGGCGTCGAAGCCGTGGGCGCGGGTGATCTTGAAGCTGAAGATGGTGCCCTTCTCGATCTTGCCCGAGCCCGGGTCCATGAAGCCGACCTCGACACCCTCGATGATGTCCTGTCGGCCCTCGAGCGGCACGCGGCGCTCGACCAGCTTGTCGCCGTCCATCATCGCGCGCTCGTAGTACGCGACAGGTGCGAACTCGAACTTCACCGGGATGTGAGCGACGTCGGGCGCCTTGGGCAAGAACAGCTTGATCTCGAGCTTCCACGCCTTCGCGTCGTTCTCTTTGACCGTGGTCTTGGTCCACTGCACGCGGCCGGCCGCGAGCGCCAGGCTCGACACGACCAAGAGCGCGATCAGCAGAAACGAGCTGGTGACGACCCGCACCCAGGAATTCCGCCTCGACATCTGGCAACCTCCGGGGCGGAAACCTAGCGCGGTTTCCCGAATCTCGAAACGTGATGCGTGCCACCCGAGCTCGGTTCAGCTGGTTTTGCCTGGTCTGGCCGCTGGCGTGCGCCGCGCGCCCACCGCCCGATCCCGAGCCGGTGAGCGCGGCGCGTGCCGCGCCGGCGCTCACGCCGGCTCCCGAGTCGACGGCGCCCGAGTCGCCGTCGCCCCCGGCGGTCACCCCGTCCGCGGCGTGCAGCGACGACCTCGCCGGCGAGCCGGCCCGCGTGAGCTGCGACGCCTCGCGCTTCGTGCTGGCGCATCCGATCGTCCTTCACCCCGACCGCCCCGCTCCCGACGAGCCCACGCGCGGCGTGCTCGACCGGGTCGGCCAGCTGATGGCCGAACACCCGGAGATCTTGCTGCTGCGCATCGAGGTCGGCGTGGGCGAAGATCCCGGGCCCGACCCCGCCGAGCGGCGCGCGGCCCTGGCCAGCGCGCAGCGGCGCGCCGGCGCGCTGCTCCAGTATCTCTGGCGGAGGCGTGGCGTCTCGGCCGAGCGACTCGAGGCCGTCGCCTACGAGCACGACCCGAAACGCGTGCAGGGCCGCGAGCGGTTTCCGGTGCTCTTGCGCATCGTGCAGCGCGCGCCGCGATGAGCCTTTCCTTTCTCGACCGAGGAGGCGTACGCTCGCCCCTCGATGGGTCGGAAGGTCGCGCTCGCGCTCGGGTCGTCGGTGTTTCTGGCGGCGGCGGTCGCCCACGCCGAGCTGCCCCGCGACTATTTCCTGGACGCGCCCGCGGCCGGCACCTTCTCGATGTCCGACGTGTACAACGTCGGCGCGCAACAGAGCATCGAGAACCGCGCTCACCTCGAAGAGGGGATGAGCATGCTGACCACGCGCCTCTCGGGCATCGCCAGCTACCCGTATGCCGACGGCAGCATCAACCTCGACGCGCGCCTGTTCCTGTTCACCCTGGGCGGCAGCGCGGGCTATCGCCAGGTCTATCGCAACCACACCTTCGCGCCCGGCGCGGACTCGAGCCGCGACGTCCGGAACGACCGCGAGTCGGACAAGGACTTCGACGCGCAGGGCTTCACCTACGGTGAAGGCCGCCTGCGGGTGGTCGTTCCGCTCGATCCCTTCTTCCTGATCTCGACCAACACGCTGCGCTACGAAGGCGTGGACGACAACTCGTTCGACTGGATGCACGCCAACATGCACGACGGCGGCACCCTCTTCAAGAGCGAGGCGACGCTCTTCTATCGCCACCGCGATCTGGGCGGCATCGGTCCGTACGCGCGGGTGATGAACGTGCCGCGCACGAAAGACGACGGCGGTCATCGGCGCGAGACCGAGCTCCACTATGGGCTGGTGTTCGGCACGCGGCCCGGCTTGGTGAGGCCGCGTGGCGGCAACGCGGACCTGTTCTTGCTGCAGCTGGTCTTCAAGTTCGGCGATGAAGACTACGGTCTGCACCCGTATCGCCTGCCGCTCTACCCGCTGGCGGTGTATCGCGCCGTCTTCCGGCTGTTCTGAGCTCGAGCAGCCAGGCGCCGCCCAGGCACACCAGGGTCACGGTCGCGATCGCGAGCCAGGTCTGGGCGGGGCTCTTGGGCGTGAGCCCGGTCAGGTCGGCCACGCCGAGCAGCCCCAGGTGCACCACGTAGACCGCGAGCGCGTGCCGGCCGAGCAGCGCCAGCGGGGCGAGGGTGAGCCGACGACCCACCCTCTGCGCCACAGCCAGAGTCGCGCCGATGGGCAAGAGCAGAGCGAGCGCGCCCAGGGCGGAGTGGTTCCAGAAGGTGGCGGCGGCGCGGGGCGAGGCCTTGCCGAGCTCGAGCAGCGCGAGCTGGCCGGTGTGCACGCGGTAGAGCGAGACGTGCTCGGTGGTCCAGCGCGCGCCCGACGCCAAGAGAGCGACTGAGCCGACGGCGCCCAGGAGCATCACGGTGACGAGGCCGGGGCGGCCGGCGCGCCACGCCCAGGCGCCGAGCGCAGCGCCCGCGACGAGCGGGAACGCGCCTCCGGGGCCGGCGGTGAGCCCCGGCACCGAGACGCCGCGCCCGTCGAGCCACGCCGTGGCCACGAGCACCGAGAGCGCGACGATCGCGAGCGCCGAGTCGGGCCGAAGGCTGGCCAGCGCAAGGCACGTTGCGGCGAGCGAGAGCGCGATGGCCGACAGGATCCCCGGCGACGCGATCAGATCGGGAAGCTCGACGCCGTACTGCGGGACGAACAGCACCACCGCGAGGGCGTACAGCCCGAGCGAGCGGGTGAGGGCCTTGCGCAGGAAGGTCGACCCCGCGCGGCCGTGCGAGAGCGCCAGCGACACACCCGCGATGAACAGGAACGAGGCCGCGACGTAGGGCTCGGTCCACATGAAGAAGCGCAGCAACTGCTCGAGCGCCGTCGCGTCGGCCGCCGGCTGCAAGCGCCGGGTGTGGACCACGAACATCATCACCACCACCAGGCCGCGGTACAGATCGAGCCCCGGCTCGCTGCGGCCCCCCGGCGGTTTCGTCGCGGTCACGATGCGCGCTACCATCGCTCTGGGAGGCGCGCATGGGAAGCCGGGTGACGCGAGCGACATGGATCTTGGCGGCGGTCTTCCACACGCTCGGGTGCGGGTCGGATGGCGACGGCGTGGCCGGAAACGGCGGCGGCTCGGCGGGGGGCGCCGGCGGCGGCGGGGGCGCGGTCACCGGCGGGGGCGGCAACGGTGGCAGCAGCGGCAGCGGCGGAAGCAGCGGCAGCGGCGGAAGCGGTGGGGCGCCGCTCGTCTGCGATCCGCGCTTCGCGGTGCCCAGTCAGGCCACCGTCGGTGTGCCGTTCGACGTCACCGTCACCGACACCGTGCCGTACTCGTACGTCGGCTTGGATGTGACCGGTCCCGGATCCCCGTCGAGCGAGTGGGGCGGAGTGGCCGGCAGCGGACCCTGGAGCTGGACGTGGAAGGTCAGCGGACACGGCGCGGGGGTGCTGGACCTGGCTTTCAAGAAGGACCAGAACGGCGGCGCCGGCACCACCGTCGCGACGTGTCAGCTCTCGTCGGTCGGCAGCGGCGGCAGCGGCGGCAGCGGCGGCAGCGGCGGCAGCGGTGGGACGACCGGTGGACCGCCACCCAACCGCTACGGCATGGGCCTGGTCAACGCGGGCGACGCGACCGACGCGGATCTGACCGCGAAGCTCGCCGGCCCCGGCGGCTGGTATCTGGTGATCTTCGCCGACATCACCCCGAGTCGCACCGCCGCCGACGCCAGCTGGAAGGCGAGCATCGCTCAGGCCTATGCCAGAGATCTGATCCCGGTGATCCGCATGGCGCCGCCCTGGGGTGATCGCAAGGTGCGCAACATGGGCGAGAGCCCGACCGCGTACAAGAAGCTCGCGCAGGCCTACAAGGCGGTGATCGACGATCTGCCCAAGCGCGCCGACTGGCCGCTGTACGTGCAGGTCCACAACGAGCCGAACCTCTGTTACGAGTGGGAGTGCGACTCGTCTGCGGGCACGCTGAGCGACAAGACCATCGCCAACGAGTACGCTCACCTGCTGAGCGACGTCGCCGATGCGCTGCACTCGATCGGTGATCCGCGGATCAAGGTCCTGAACGGCGCGCTGGCGCCCGGCGGCGTTCAGTCGTGCCAGTGCGGCACCAGCAACTTCCAGCCCGGCACGCTGGCGGCCACGTTCTTGACCTACATGAACCAAGGCGTGCCCGGAGTGTTCGCCAAGATCGACGCGTTCGCGTCCCACTCGTATCCCGCCAAGGGTGAGGGCTGGGGCTTCTTCGTCGCCTATTCCGAGGCGAAGACCGGTCTCACCTACTTCGAGAAGGAGCTGGCGGCGATCGGCAAGCCGAGCATGAAGGTGCTGATCACCGAGACGGGCTGGCCCACCACCTGGGAGGGCGGCATCAACTGGAGCCGCGATCAGGTGGCCGACTTCAGCGTCGAGGCGGTGAAGAACGTCTGGACCGCGCACCCCAGCATCCTGGGCATCACGCCGTTCATCCTGCGCGACGGTGGCAACTGGGACAAGTTCGCGTGGGCGAAGCCCGACGGGTCACCCTATCCGGTCTACACCAAGGTGCGCGCGCACCGCTGCGCCCAGGCCGGCGCGAAGAACTGCAACTGACCGAGCTACTCGTGCGGAGCCGGCGACGGGATGGTGTCGCGGTCGATGTCGTCTTCCGGCATCTGCACGTCGACCAGCGGCCGGGGCGGCGCCGCCGGGGGAGCAGGCAAGGTCGGGCACTCGCCGACGCTCGGCACTTCGTTCTCGGGCTGGGTCGGGATCTGATCTTGGTCTGCGCGCGGCGGCCACGCGAGCGCAGGCACCCGTGGCGAGCGGGGAATCGACACCGGATCGACGGTTTCGACACGGCGTGTCCCGCTGCGACGTCGGGATTTCTCCGAGTCGTCGCTCTCGGGCGCCTTCTTCTCGTTCGGCAAAGTCATGGTCCCGGCCCCAGGTGAGGCGCGGATTGTAAGCCCAGTCCCGGGAATTGCACGCGCGTTCTCGAAAACCCCGGGAAGTGGACGGGATCGCGCCCTGGGCGCATGATTGACCCATGCGGATCAGGCGGGTGGCACTCGCGGCTGCGGCCTTGGGGTACGTGCTCTCGGGCTGCGGCGCTCGGACCGGAAGTGACTTGCTCGGGGACTCGACGGGCGGGTTCGGTGGCGGCGTGGGCGCGACCGGTGGCTTCGGCGGCGGCGTGGGGGCGACCGGCGGGTTCGGCGGCACGCCGTTCGGTGGCGGCGGTTTCGGTGGGATGCCCACCGGTGGCGGCTTCGGTGGGATGCCGACCGGCGGGTTCGGTGGCACGCCATTCGGTGGCGGCGGCTTCGGCGGGATGCCGCCCGGTGGCGGCGGGTTCGGCGGCACGCCGTTCGGCGGCGGTGGCTTCGGTGGCGCGCCGCCAGGCAGTTGCTGCGTGCCGCATCCGTCCGCCGGCTGCGACAATCCGTACATCGCGGGCTGCGTGTGCAAGCAAGACGCCTTCTGCTGCCAGCAGCAGTGGGACAGCGCGTGCGTCCAGGAAGTGACCAGCCTCGGCTGTGGCAACTGCGGGATGGGCGGCAGCGGCGGCATGCCCTTCGGCGGCGGAGGCATGGGCGGCACACCGAACTGCGGCGGAGTGATCTGTCCGTCGAAGCAAGTTCCGAACACGCCCATCAGCTTGCCGGGCTGCTGCCTCTCCCCCGGTAACTGCGGCCTCGACACGTCGCCGATCTCCCAATACGTGCCGCTCCCGAACGCGTGCATGCCCAAGAACCAACCCGGCAAGCTCGATCCGACCTGTCCAGGCATGGGCACGCCCCAGGGGCAGACCTTGCCCGGCTGCTGCAAGCCGAGCGGGATCTGTGGCTCGTGGTTCGGCGTGATCGATCTGGGCTGCGTCGAGACCTGGCCCTACGGCGGCCCTCCGCCGACGAAGTGCGGCGGCGGTACCGGCGGTGCCGGCGGCGGCGGCGGGTTCGGTGGCTTCGGTGGCTTCGGCGGCGTGGCTGGGGCGGGTGGCTTCGGCGGGTTCGGCGGCTCCGGTGGCGGCGGCGGGTTCACCGGCGACTGCTGCACCACTCAACCCAGTCCTGGCTGCGGCGACCCCAGCGTGTGGCAGTGCGTGTGCCCCAAGGACCCGTTCTGCTGCAACAACAACTGGGACAGCATCTGCGTGAACGAGGTCACGAGCCTGGGTTGCGGTAAGTGCGGTGGCATCGGCGGCGCCGGCGGCGGCGGCGGCG
Source organism: Myxococcales bacterium (assembly GCA_016191785.1). Lineage (GTDB taxonomy): Bacteria > Myxococcota_A > Polyangia > Polyangiales > Polyangiaceae > JADJKB01. Next base: position 18,320 of record JACPVJ010000119.1, read on the forward strand.
CGGGCGGTGTCTCGGGCGGTGGCGGCTCGGGCGGCGCTCCGCTCTGCAACCCGCAGTTCTGTCCCAAGCCCGGTCCGATGCAGCCGTGCTGCGTCACGCAGAACGGCCCGTGCGGGGTCGTCACGCCCAGCGGGTGTCAGCCGTTCTCGTTCGGCGGTGCCGGGGGGAAGTGAACGGACACACGCCGAGGTTCCCTCAGCCGCACAGCTCCGAGGACGGTGGTCGGCAACGGTGTGCCGGCCACCAAAGTTCCGCTGGGCGGCAGTTCGGTGGTCGGCAACGGTGTGCCGGCCAGCAGAGTTCCGTGGGGCGGCAAATCGGTGGTCGGCAACGAGGGGGTCGGCAATTCGGCGCGGAGGCTCCAGCGAATCGACCAGCGTGGGTTCGACGCCCCTCAGTACTCGAAGCCGCTTCCGCCGATGAACTCGCGCAAGATCGAGGTCGGTGGAACGTGATCCGGATAGATGGTCACGAACCGGTCGAGCAGGCCCAGCAGGCGAAACGCCGTGGTGTACGCCGCGTCGGACTGCGGGACCTCGAGTAGGTACCGTTCGGCGAACACCTTGAGCACGCTGAGCTCGTAGATCAGCGACGAGTCGAACACCGCGTCCGCGTGGTGCTGATACGGGAAGATGTGCTTGCGCTCGCCCGCGCGCACGCTGGGCCACCGCAAGATGTTCATCGCCGCCGTCGCGCCGCGGGTGTGGCGGTCGCGGACGATGCGCCGCAGCAAGCGCACGTCGCTGGCGTGGACGCGGGTCAGGCGATCGAAGGGCAGCTGGGCCAGAGGGCAGGCGAACACGCGGTACACGCTGCTCTCGGGCAGGCTCGAGAGCAGCTTCGGGTTGATGCCGTGGATCCCCTCGAGCATCAGGATGTCGTGCTCGCGGAGCGTGATCTCTTGCCCACCGTCCGGGTGGCTCGCGCCCGAGGCAAAGTCGTAGTGCGCGGTGCGCAGGGTCTCGCCCGAAAGGAGGCGCGTGATGTGCTGCTGCAAGAGGCCCACCCGCAGCGCTTCGAACGCCTCGTAGTCGAAATCGCCCTGCTCGTCTCGCGGCGTCTCGTCACGGTCCACGTAGTAGTCGTCCAGCGACACCCCCACCGGGTTGATGCCGTTGACCTGGAGCTGCACCTTCAGGCGTTTGATGAAGGTGGTCTTGCCCGACGACGAGGGGCCGGCGATGCAGACCACCTTCACCGCCCGGCCGCGCGCGTGGATGTCGTCGGCGATCCGGCCGATGCGCTTCTCTTGGAATCCCTCGCTCACGCGGATCAGCTGCGAGACGTCCCCTCCGATGCAGGCGTGGTTGAAGGCACCGATGCTGGTGATTTGCAGCGTCTCGAGCCAGCGATCTTGATCGCGCGTCATGGCGCTGGCCTGGTGCGACACGTCGCGGGCGTGCTGCACGTGCGAGGCGGGCACGGCGCTCGGCACGCTCGCGTCGGCGGCTCGAGCCTCTTCCGGCGGCGTGCTGTAGACCATCAAGAGCGCGCCCTCGTCGGCCAGCACGCGGAACTCGGGCGAGAGCTTGCCCGTGCTCGACAGCATCGCGCCGAACGAGAGCACGTAGACCTCGCCACAGGCGACCAGCGGGACCGCGGGCTCGCGCCACAGGTCGAGCAGCTTGGCCACGTCGGTGAAGCCGGCAGCGGCGAAGTGGGCCCGCGCCTCGTCCACCGTCCACCACTCTTCGCGCAGGGGCGCGTCTTCGGCGATCAGCTCGCGCATGCGGGCCTCGAGCTCGGCGGCCAGCGGCCCGAGCCCGTCCGCGTTCGGCGCCTCGAGCATCACTCGCTGCGCGAAGCCCACGGAGTGACCCATCCACAGCCGAAGCGCAGGGTCCACTCGTCGCGCGGCCTCCATCAGGACCAGCGCCTGGCTGTGCCGATAGATGCGCTGCCCCTCCCAGTGGTCCACCGTCAAGGCTTCGACCGTGCAGTCCGACGAGAGCGGGCTCATCAGCGAGAGCGCCTTCTTGTCGACCAACGCCGCGACCACCAGCCGACCTTGCTCGAAGCTCGGCAGCAAGGTCTCGAGCGACGTCCCGGTCGGCGCTCGGCGCACCCGGCCGCCCACTGTCACGCCCAGGTTGGTTCGGCGCGGGAGCGATCGCTCGTGCAGCAAGAGCCCGACGCTGTCCGTCATTTCGACCAGTCGGTTGGCGACGCCGCCGACCAGGGCGCGGACCACCCTGAGAGCGAGCGCCGGTTGCTCCCGCGCGAAGTCGTCGTAGCGCTCGAGGGTGAGCACAGCGAGCTCCATGCCGGTCGCCGCGATGATGGTGGCGGCGCGGGGCCGGTCGGCGATCAGGGCGAGCTCGCCGAAGTGCTCACCCCGCGAGACCTCGCCCAGCTCGAGCCCTCGCCGCGCGATCCGGGCGCTGCCCTGGAGCACGAAATACATCGCGCGATCGTGCTCGCCCTCGGTCACGACCACCGTTCCTGGTTCGACCCCGAGCTGATCGAGGAACGGCGCGAAGAGCTCGCGGTCGAGCGACGACAGCTCTCGCAGGATGGGGTTTCCGCTGGCACCGAGCTCGGTAGACGACGGAGCGACGCTGGTCTTCGGTCGAATCGACATGCGAAAAGCCTCGGAGTGAGCGTGGTAGGGTCGCGCACGTGGCGGCCGAGGAAAAGGGCGTTGTCGCCTCGAGGCACCTCGGGCTCGTGGCGGGCCCCGCTGTTTTTGCGCTCCTCGCCTTCGTTCCGTCCGGCCTGCACCGGATCCCGGGTTTCGGCCATCGTCCCGCCTACGCTGCGGCCGCGGCCGGCCTGATGGCGGTGTGGTGGTTCACCGAAGCCGTGCCCATCGCGGTCACCGCGGCGGCGCCTCTGGTGCTCTACCCGCTATTCGGGGTCTTCGGGCGCGGGCTTGCCGGCGACGCGCTGCGCACGGTCGAGCCGTACCTGGATGCGTACATCTTCCTGTTCCTGGGCGGCATGACCCTCGGCGCGGCCATGGAGCAGTGGGGCCTCCACCGCCGCGTCGCGCTCTACATCATGCGCGGGGTGGGCACCGAGCCGCGTCGCTTGCTCTTGGGCATGCTGGTGGCAACGGCGTTCGTCTCGATGTGGATCTCGAACACGGCGACGGCGGTGATGATGATGCCCATCGGCATGGCGCTCTTGGCCCAGCTCGAAGCGGGGGAGGGTGGGCGCCGCCTCGGTGGCTTCGGCGCCAGCTTGATGCTGTCCATCGCCTACGCCGCCAACGTGGGCGGCATCGGCACCAAGATCGGAACCGGCACCAACTCGATCTTCGTCGGCTTCTTGTCCGAGAAGCTCGGCTACGAAATGAGCTTCTTGCGCTACATGGCGGTGGGCTTGCCCTTCGTCGCGCTGTTCATCCCCGTCGTGTGGTGGGTGCTCTGGCAGAACGCCAAGGGCGACCTGCCCGGCGCCACTCGGGGCCGAGAGGTGCTCGAGCGCGAGCTCACCGCGCTCGGCGCGTGGTCCGGGCGCGAGCGCTTCGTGGCGCTGATCTTCCTCGGCGCCGCGGGGCTCTGGATCTCGGGCGACGTGCTGAGGCCGCTGATCGCCCCGCGCGTGGCCGTGGTGGCGCCGGGGTTCAAGCTCCTGGGCAAGCACTTCGAAGCGGGCGTGGCCATGATGGCCGCCGCGGTGCTGGTCGCGACGCGCACGGTGAGTCGCGCCCAGCTGGCGCGGGTGCCGTGGAGCACGCTGCTCTTGCTGGGCGGCAGCTTCGCCATGGCTGCCGGCATCGAGGGCAGCGGCCTGTCGGGGTTCTTGACCCAGACGCTCGACCCGGTGGCGCGTCTGCCCTTGCTCGCGCAGCTCGGCCTGGTGTCGGCGGCCACGGTCGCGCTCTCGGCCGTGGCCTCGAACACCGCTACGGTGAACGTGCTCCTGAACGTGCTCCCGCGGTCGCTGCCCGTGCTCTCGGCCTGCGCCTTGGCCGCGTCGTGCGACTTCGCGCTGCCCGCCGGTACGCCGCCCAACGCCATCGTGTTCGGCAGCGGCTACGTGCGCCTGCCGCAGATGATGCGCATCGGCCTGGTGCTCGACCTGCTCGCTGCGGCGTTGATCGCTGCGTATGCCTTTTTCTACCTTCGCTTCGTGCTCTGAGCGTGGCATTCTGCTCTGCCGACGTGGCGAACCCGAGCAGCGACACGAGCGATCGCTACCGAGCCGTGTTCGACGCGGCCTTCGACGGGATCGTGATGGCCGCCGCCGACGGCGGCGGGCTCGACGTGAACGCGGCGGGCCGCGAGGCCATCGGGTATTCGCAGGAAGAGCTCGCTCGGATGACCCTGCTCGACCTGCTCGTCCCGGGGTCGACCCTCGACTTCACCCTGCCTCGCGTGGGTCGATGGCTGCAGTGCAAGGATGGCACCCGCGTGCACGTCGAGCTCGAGCGGGTTGCGGACGGCTCGCTGTTCTGCATGATCTTCCGCCATCCGCTGCCGGGCGTGGCGGAAGAGACGCCGGCCACCCGCGAGCGCCTGTTCCGCGCGCTGGTCGAGCACAGTCACGACGGGGTGGTCTTCCTCGACGCCGAGTCGCGCATCACCTACGGCAGCCCAGCAGCCACCCGGATCAGTGGGTTTCCGCCCGGCGAGCTCAACGGCCGCACCGTGTTCGAGCTGCTCCACCCCGATGATCTGCCCCAGGCAGCCGCGCAGCTGTCCGAGCTCCAGCACCGCCCGCGGCAGGTGCTGAGCGGGCGATGGCGAGTCCGCACCGTCGCGGGTGACTTCCGTTGGGTCGACACGACCGCCACCAACCTGCTCGCCGAGCCGGTCGTTCGTGCCTTGGTGGTGCACATCCGCGACGCGACCGAGCTCGTGAACAACGAGGAAGGGCTGCGGCGCTTCGAGCGCGTGCTCTCGGCCACGCCCGATCTCGTCTCGCTGGTCGACGACCGCTACGTGTATCGGCTGGTGAACCGCGCCTACCTCCAGGCGCACGGCCTGGAGGCCGAGCGCATCGTCGGCCGCTCGGTGCCCGATCTTCTCGGAGGCGAGGTGTTCGAGACCGTGGTCCGACCCCACCTCGATCAGGCCCTCCGGGGCCAGCCCGTGAGCTACGAGCAGTGGTTCGAGTTCGCGGCGGCGGGCCGGCGCTTCATCAGCGTCACCTATTCACCATATCGCGACGTAGACGGGCAATACGCGGGGGTGATCGTTTCGGCGCGCGACCAGACCGCGCTGCGCGCGGCGGCCGAGGCTCTGGAAGAGAAGGAAGAAGAGCTGCGGCAGGCCCAGAAGATGGAGTTCGTCGGCCGCTTGGCCGGCGGCATCGCCCACGACTTCAACAACCTGCTGACGGTCATTGCGAGCTACTCGGCGTTGATCGAGGGGTCATCGGACGCAAGCGCCGACGTCCGCGAGATGGCGCGCGAGATCGGCACCGCAGGCGATCGTGCCACCGCCATGACCCGCCAGCTCTTGGCGTTCAGTCGCAAGCAGCTGCTCGCGCCCCGCGTGCTCAGCCTCAACGCCACGGTCGAGGGCATGCAGGTCATGCTGCGCCGGCTGATGCCCGAGAACATCGAGCTCGAGGTCGTCCTCGCGCCAGACCTCGCGAAGACCAAAGCCGACGCCCACCAGCTCGAGCAGGTGCTCCTCAACTTGGCGGTCAACGCTCGCGATGCCATGCCCCAGGGCGGGCGCATCACCATCCGAACCCGGAACACCCAGACCGACGAGGGCGAGCGGGTGATGCTCTCGGTCTCGGACACCGGCCACGGCATCGACGCCGACACTCGGGACAAGATCTTTGCCCCGTTCTTCACCACGAAGGCGCCGGGCCAGGGCACCGGGCTCGGCCTGTCGATGGTCTACGGTTTCGTGACCCAGAGCGGCGGCTCGATCTCGGTCGAAAGCGAGCCGGGTCGCGGCTCCACGTTTACCGTCCTCTTGCCCGTCTCCGAAGGCGATGCGGCGCCCCAAGCGCCACGCCGATCGACCACGCCGGTGGCGCGCCCCAGTCGCGCCACCATCTTGCTCGCCGAAGACGAAGCCGGCGTACGCGGGCTGCTCGAGCGCGTGCTCCGCGGCGCCGGATACACGGTGCTCGCCGCGGAGAACGGCCGCGCGGCCCTCGAGCGCGCGCGGGATCACGCCGGCGACATCGATCTGTTGCTGACCGACGTGGTGATGCCCGTGATGGGCGGTCCAGAGCTGGTCGCCGCGCTGCTCCCCGTTCGCCCGGATCTGCGGGTGCTCTACATGTCTGGCTATGCCGAGAACGTCATCGCGCACCAGGGTGTGCTGCCCCCCGGCGTCGTGCTGATCGAGAAGCCGCTGCGCCCGAACGACGTGCTCCGGCGCGTGGCGGCCATGCTGGTCGCGCCGTAGACCCGGGGTCCGACCGTGGGGTACGCTCGCACCCATCGTCACGCCCACCGAGCCCCGTTCGACGCGCATCTTGGTCGTCAGCGCCAGCCAGGCGCTGGCGGCGTCGCTCGGGGCGCCGAACCGCGTCGTGGTGGAACGGCGCGCGATCGGCGACGGGGGTGGCGACGACGGCAGCAGCGACGCCGGCCCTGGTTTGGCGCTCGCCGTGATCGACAGCGGCTCGCTCGACGACGTGCACCGGCGCCGACCCGATGAGACGCCCATCCTCTGGATCGCGCCGAGCGCGGACGACTTTGCTGGCGGGTACGCGGCGGGCGCGTCTGACGTCATCGCGCGGCCGGTCGACCTGGCGCTGCTCGAAGCGAAGGTCCGGGCGTTCGAGCGGCTGTGGCGGCGGCGCACCGAGTTGGTCGAGCGGGCAGAGGCCGCGGCGCGGGAAGGCGAAGCGCGGATGCGCCTGATGCTCGACTCGACTGCCGAGGCCATCTACGGCATCGACACCGAGGGCGCGTGCACGTTCGCCAACCGGAGCTGCCTGCGGCTCTTGGGCTACGAGCGCGAGGCCGAGCTCCTCGGGCAGAACATGCACGCGCTGATTCACCACACGCGCGACGACGGCCGGCCGTATCCAGTGGTCGAGTGCCCCATCTATCGCGCGTTCCAGGCGAACGAAGAGGTGCACGTCGTGGACGAGTGCCTCTGGCGGGCGGACGGCACGCGCTTCTCGTCGGAGTACTGGTCCTACCCCCTCCGAGTCGACCGCCGCGTGGTTGGCTCGGTCGTGACCTTCTTGGACATCGGCGCGCGCAAGCGCGACGAAGCGGCGCTCAGGCAGGCCAAGGAGGCGGCGGTGGCCGCCAACCTGGCGAAGTCGGCGTTTCTGGCGAACATGAGCCATGAGCTCCGAACCCCGCTCAACGCCGTGATCGGCTTCTCGGATCTCTTGCTCGAGGGAGCTCCCGAGCCGCTCACCGCCGCACAGAAGAGGCGCGTCGAGAACATCGCGGTGAGCGGCCGTCAGTTGCTCGGGCTGATCAACGACATCCTCGACCTGGCGAAGATAGAGGCCGGCAACGTCGTCCTCGCGCGCGAGGCGATCGCGGTCGACGAGATCGTGCGAGAGGCTCTCGATTTCGTCGCGCCGGCGGCGGCCAAGAAGCAACTGACGCTCAGCTCGGCGGTGCATGCCACGGCGTCGGCGTGGGCGGACCGCGGCAACGTGCACCGGATCTTGTCCAACCTCTTGTCGAACGCCGTGAAGTTCACCCCTGCTGGGGGCTCCGTCGAGGTCGGCGCCGAGGACCTAGGCGACGAGGTTCGCTTCTGGGTTCGCGACACCGGTCCCGGGATGGATGAAGCGATCGCCCGAGCGTTGTTCGAGCCGTTCTTCCAGGCCGAGCACCCGCTCACCAAGACCCACGCGGGCGCCGGCCTCGGGCTCGCCATCTCGAGCCGGCTGGCGGAGCTGAACGGCGGGCGCACCCAAGTGGAGACCGCGGTCGGTCGCGGTTCGACCTTCTGCTTCACCGTTCCGTCCACCAAGCGCGCGCGCTGACAGCCGAGGCGCGCGTCGCCGTGCTGCTCCGGAGTGAGGCCTCGCAGGCTCCGCGCGATGCCTCGCGCATCACTGACAGCAGTGCAATCATTGATGTCATGGCGAGCATGACCCTGCGAAACCTGGACGCAGAGACCAAGGCGCGGCTGCGCCTGCGCGCCGCGCACAACCAGCGCTCGATGGAAGAAGAGGCACGCCGCATCCTCCAAGCGGCCCTGGCGACCGAACAAGTCGCGCCGACGGATCTCGCCGCTGCCCTGCGCGCGCGGTTTCGGCGCGTCGGCGGCGTCCGGCTCGAGCTGCCCGTGCGCGAGCCGCCGAAGAACTGAGCCTCACTCTTTTCTTCGCGTGTACCGCACCACCATCTTGGATTCTTCCGCACGCACGACCATCTCGTTCTCGCCCTTCGTGACCAGTTGGCGCTCGAGCGTCGTGCCTACGCGCTCGGCCTCGCAGGTGCTCTGATCGATGTCGAAGTAGATGACGCGGTCCGAGACCCGCAGCTTGCCCCACAGATCGCAGATCGGCCGGTGCTGGTGCACCGGCAGGTGAATGTGGAAGCGTCCGTCGCTGCTGACGGTCAATTGCGTCTTGAGCTTGTCGTTGACCACCCCGTCCCAGTCGCCCACGAAGTAAACGTAGGGGTCGCCCCGATCGTCGCCGACCGTGGGCTCGCCGCGGGGGGGCGGCGGGGCGTCGGACTTGTCTCGCCCGTGCTCGGTCGGGATCACGATTTCCCCCCGCGGCGCCGGCTCGGGGCGCGGGCTGGCGCAGCCGAGCAGAACCCACGACAGCAGCAGTGCTCGGCTCACCCGCCCATCCTGACTCTGCCCGGCCCTCAGAAAAAGCAGGTGGACCCCTTGACCGGTGTGATACACGGTGATACACGTATCACGTCGTGACACAGGAAGACCCCAAGCCCGAGGCCACCGAAGAAAACCCGCCCGAAAGCCAGGACGGCGCGGAGCCGAAGAAGGAGCGGGTCCTGCACACCCGCATCCCCGCCGTGCTCGAGGGCGAGCTCAAGGCCGCGGCGCGGGCGCTCCGGGTCCCGGTGTCGAACCTGGTCCGCACCATCCTGGAAGACGCCGTGAAAATCGCCGATCGCGCCTCCGAGCGCGTCGAAGACAAGCTGAGCCGCGCGGCCAAGACCGTGCACGACGAGCGCGACCGGCTCAGGTCCAAGGTCGAGAAGAAGCCGAATCTCGACGACGTGGTCGCCTATCAGCCCGTGGTCATGGCCCGCGCGAGCGAGTGCGCCAAGTGCGGCGCCGCGCTGGCGGAGGGCGCCCAGGCCGGGCTCGCCGTGGGCGAGATCCCCAGCGCGCCGCGCTTCGTTTGCGCGACGTGCATGCCCTAGCCGGCTCGAAAACCAAGACGTCCGCGGGCGAGCACGGTGCTCGCCGAGCGGAAGTGTGCCGAGCGCGCCGTGACGGCGCGAGACGAGAGGAGTCCATCATGAACACGCAGACCGAAACTCAGCCAACGTCCGATACCGCCGAGATCGCAGCCGCCTTTTTGCGCGTGGGCGCCGCCTGGGCCCGCCACGGCCTGAGCATCGCGCGCTCGAGCGTGCAGACCAGCGCACGCACGCTCGAGGTGACCGCCGATGCTCTGGGCCGGATCGCGAATCGCTTCGGTGATCTGGCCAAGGAAGAGCCGAAGCCCGGAGACGACGTGGTGGAGACCACCGGCCGCGCGGATTGAGAGCCGCGCGCCGGGCGAGCTCGGCTATGCTGCCCCCACCATGGGGATTCGGCACGGGTTCGTCGTCGCGATGAGTTTGTGGGCGCTCGGCTGCGGAGGCGGCGGCGCGGGGAACGGGCCCGGCGCCAAGGGCGCCGAGGGCGCCTCCGAGACCGGGGGCGCCGAGGGCAAAGAGGCCCCACCGCCGGCCAAAGCCCCCGCGGCCGGCACCAAGGCCCTCGAGAAGCGCAGCGCCGCCCTCACCTTCGATCTGGTGCTGAAGAAGGGCGACGCGGCCGGCGGCATGCAAGCCGGCAGCTGGTCGCTGGAGGAAGAGCGTGCCCTCGAGGTGCTGGGCAGCGAGGGCAGCGCGGTGAACAAGCTGAAGGTCGTGTTCGGCAAGCGTGAGGCGAAGCCACTGCTCGGCGTCGAGCTGACCACGGCGACCGCCGGGCACACCTACGTGCTCGAGTCGAAAGGCGGGAACGTGGACATTACCCGCGCCGACGGGAAAGAAGTCACCGGCGCCGAGCGCGACGCATTGATGAGCGAGTACGACTGGGTGGGCGGGCCGAGCCCGCTCGCCAAGTGGCTCGGTGAAAGAGGCCCCGGCGACGGCAAGAAGCTCGAAGGCGGCTCGGCCGAGACCCGCGCGCTGGTGGGCGTCTTGGCCGGCGTGGACTACCAGAGCTCGAAGGTCAGCGTGGTGTCCAAGGGCAAGTCGGGCAGCACGCTCACGCTCGACGTGACCGCAACCCTGACCTTGGTCGGCGGGCAGACCCGCTTCGAGCTAACTTTGAGCGGGCCGGCCAAGGTCGACATGGCCAAGGGTTGGGTCAGCGATCTGGCCCTGAAGGGTACGGCCAAGGCCAGCGGCAAGCTGGATCACAAGAAGGGTGTGCTCGACGTGACCGGCAAGGGAGAGGCTCAGGTCCAGCGCCGCTCGGAGTGAGCCGTCAGAACCGGACGACGGCGCCGGCCCAGGTGAAACCGGCGCCGAACGCCGCGAGCAGCACCGTCTTGCCGGGCGTGATTCGGCCGTCTGCGATCGCCACGTCGAGCGCCATCGGGATCGTGGCGGCGGTGGTGTTGCCGTACTTCTCGATGTTGTGCACGACCTTCTCTTCGTCGATCTCGAGCCGCCACCCCACCAGCTGGTTGATGCGCTGGTTGGCCTGGTGCGGGACGAACCAGTCCACGTCTTTGATCCCGAGCCCCGCCTTGCCCAGCACCTCGTGGGCGACCGCGGGCATCTTGTCGGTGGCCCAGCGAAACACCTGCTTGCCCTTCATCTTCGGGTAGTGCCGCCCCTCGTCGAGCATCTCTTTGGTGATGCGCGGGATGTACTTCGAACCGGGTGCTTCGAGCCACAGGTCCTGGGCGGCCGAGCCGTCGGCGTGGAGCGCCACCGACAGCACGCCGGCGTTTCCGTCTCGGGAGCGACCGATGACTGCCGCCCCGGCGCCGTCGCCGAACAGCACCGCCACGTCGCGGCCGCGGTCGCTGAAGTCCAGGCCCGTGGAGTGCACCTCCGAGCCGACCAAGAGCACGTTCCTGTACATGCCGGTGCGGATCCAGGCGTCGGCGATGGACAGGCCGTAGATGAACCCCGAGCACTGGTTCCGGATGTCGAGCGCCGGCACCCCTGGCAGCCCCAGCTTGTGACCGAGCAGGCAGCCGGAGCCGGGAAAGGTGTAATCGGGCGAGAGCGTGGCGAAGATGATCGCGTCGATCTCTTCCTTCTTCACACCCGCGGCCGCGAGCGCCCGCTCGGACGCGGGCACGGCCAGGTCCGAGGCGCCGACCCCGTCTTCTTCGATGTAGCGGCGCTCTTTGATCCCCGATCGCTGGAAGATCCATTCGTCGCTGGTGGTCATCAGCTTCGCCAGGTCGTCGTTGGTGACGACCTTGCCCGGGACGTGGCTCCCGACGCCCAAAATCGCGGATCGCGCTTCCATCGCCAGCGCTGGGCCGTAACATGGGCCGATGGCGATTCGCAAGATTGCACAGATGGGACACCCGGTGCTGCGCCAGCGCGCGGAAGAGGTTCCACCAGAAGTGATTGGATCTCAGCGCATCCAGACGCTGATCGACGACATGATCGAGACCATGCGCGATGCACACGGCGCCGGAATCGCCGCGCCGCAAGTTCACGAGCCGCTGCGGATCTCGGTGATCGAGGTGCACGAGAGTGCGCGCTACCCCGACATGCCCGGCATTCCGCTGTCGGTACTGGTTAATCCAATCGTCGAGCCGATGGTGCCCGTCGATCCGCTCGCGGATCGCGACGCCATCGTGATGTACGAGGGCTGTCTGTCGGTGGACGGAATCCGAGGCCGGGTCCGGCGCCCGCGCCAGGTGCGGGTGCGTGCGCTAGACCGCGACGGGCGCCCGATCGAGCTCGTGTGGGAGGGGCTTCGGTCGGCGGTCGTCCAGCACGAGACCGATCACCTCGACGGCATCTTGTTCATCGACCGCGCGGAGGCAAAAACGCTGTGCTTCTTGCCGGAATACGACCGCTATGTCCGGCGCGAAGAGCGCATGATCGACGGCGGAGCGCGGCCCGAGTGAGCCGGCTTGCCTCGCGCCGCGCCTTGCCTGCTACGATGCCCGTCCCCGAGCGCCCCGACCATGCGACCCAATCCCGGTGACGTCATCGGCGGCAAGTTCCGCATCGTCCGCATCATCGGCGACGGCGGCATGGGCGCCGTGTACGAGGCGCGCCACGAGGTGCTCGGGACCAGAGTCGCGCTCAAGTTCTTGCACACCGAGCTCGCGCGCCGGCAGGGGTTGGCCACGCGCTTCCTGCAAGAGGCCCGCGTCTCGGCCAGCATCCAGAGCCCCCACGTGACCAAGGTCACCGACGTCGAGCAGACCGCCGACGGGACGCCCTACCTGGTGATGGAGCTTCTGACCGGCGAGTCCTTGCAGCAACTGCTCGATCGGCAGCGCAAGTTGCCCAAGGACCAAGCCATCGACTTTGCGCTGCAGATCTTGTCGGGCCTCGAGGCGGCGCACGCGCTCGGGGTGGTGCATCGCGACCTCAAGCCGGACAACGTGTTCATCACCCCCAGCACGGGCGGTCCGGTGTGCAAGCTGCTCGACTTCGGCATCGCCAAGCTCCGGCAGACCAACGACGAGGGCCAGGGTCTGACCCGGCCGGGCGCATTGATGGGGACGCCGGAGTACATGTCGCCCGAGCAGCTCTACTCTGCCAACCGGGTGGATCACCGCGCCGACCTGTATTCCATCGGCGTGATCCTGTTCGAGATGCTCGCCGGGGAGCGGCCCGCCATCGGCGAAGACGCCGCGGCGATCGTGGGTAACGTGATGGCCGGCAAGGTCAAGCGGCTCGACGAGCTCGACAAGTCGCTGCCCGCCGAGTTGGTCGCGGTGGTGCACCGGGGCATCCACCCCGACAAGGTCCAGCGGTTCCAGACCGCCGTCGAGATGCGCAGCGCGCTCGCGGCCTTCGCGGGGCAGCTCTCGCATGCCGGCAAGCTCGCGGCCACCCCGGTGCCCGCAGGGGTCTCGGCGTTTCCTCCGCCGGTAGAGCCCGCGCCCGCGCGCCCGCCCATCACCGCCGACGAGCCGGCGCTCGAGCCCGAGCGACCCGGCGTCGCACCCACCCTTCCGCCCGACGACGAGACCGCGCCGGCCCCGGATCGCCCCGCGACCGTGCGCGACCTGCCTGTGCAGCAGCCTCCGATGGGTGGGACGCAAGAGGCCAGCAAAGATCTGATCGCGAACATTGCCGCGCACAACGCGGCTGCCCAGGCCGCTCCTGCCTCCCCCGCGCGTCCTTTCGTCGCGAGCGCCGCGCCGTCGCCCTCGTACGCCGCGCCCCAACCCTATCCCCGCGCCTCGCAGAAGAAGAGCGGCGGTGGCTGGGTGCTCGGGCTGCTTGGCGGGGTGGTCGTGCTCGGGCTGATCGTCGGGGGCGTGATCTGGGTTCGCCAGAACAAGCCGTCGTCGGGGGGCGATCAACCGCTGGGAGGCCTGGGGAGCGGCACGCCGACGACGAAGATGACCGGCGAGGGCCCGGCGAACGATCCCGGGCCCCAGGTGCCGCAGAATCCGCCACCGCAGATCGACCCCGGCCCCGGCCCCAAGCCCACGGCGACGGGCACGGGCAAGCCGAAGCCGAAGGACGCCGGCGCCGACGCTTCGGAAGACGCGGGCGGCGGCGCGATGCCGCCCTGGCCCATCCCCATGCCCAGCGGGCTGCCTCCCTTGCCCTCGGCGCTGCCCTTTCCGATCCCTGGCTGGCCGCCGCCCGCAAACAGTCAGTGAGCCGGGTGGTTTCGCGCTATACGCCCGGCCCGTGACCCGCAAAGAGCCGTCTGCCGACTACGTGCGCGAGTTCGCCGCCAGCATGTCGCGTGCGTATCGCAGCACCCACGGCGAATCCGAGATCCGCGAGCATGCCGGTGCCGCGCTGCGCCGCGGGGGCGCGCTGGTCCACGTCGAGCTGCTCGAGCAGACCCACGGCGCGGCGGGCGTGATGTGCGTCGTCGCCGACGACCGGCCAGGTCTGCTCGCCACCATCAGCGCCGCGTTCGTGCTCTCGGGGCTCGACGTGATCGATGCGGCGGCGCACACCCGCAAGACCTCGGGCGGCAGGCGAGAGGCCGTCGATCTGTTCTGGGTGCGCTACTCCGATCCGCGCCAGCGGTCCGAGCGCGTCGCGCCCGACAGCGCGGCGCGGGTGGCCACCGTACTCGCCGATCTGCTCGAGGGCCGGCTCGATCGCGAGGTCGCGTCACGGCGCACGGCGGGCCCCGCCGCCAAAGCCAGCGAGACCAAGGTGCGCTTCGTCGAGAACCCGGACGGCGATCTGGCGACGCTCGAGGTCGAGACCGATGATCGCTCGGGCCTGCTCCTGGCGCTCAGCCAGGCCCTCTTCGAGCAAAAGGTGCAGATCGTCGAGTCGGCGGTGAAGACCGAAGGGGCGCGGGTGCTCGACCGCTTCCAGATCGTCGAGCTCGACGGAAAGCCCATCCAACCCGGTCGCCGGCTCGAGATCCAGGTCGCGGTGCTGTCTGCCATCCAGGTGGGCTGAGCGGAGCTCAACCCCGGAGGTCGTCGCCCTCGGCCACCCGGCCTTCGAAGCCAGGATCGAAGCCGACTCGTCCGAGGGCCCGGGCCAGCGTGACGCTCGAGGTCGAGCGATAGCGCGACGCCACGCCGCGTGCGCCCAGGGCTCCGAGCACCGCCAGGCCCGCGTCCGCCACCGACGCGCCGACCCGCTCCCCGGGCCGAGAATCGTCGCGACCGGGTCCGGTGATGAAGCTCGGGCGCGCGACGGTGAACGGAAGCCCGCTCTCGCGGATCTCGCGCTCGAGCCGGCCGCGCACGCGCAGGTACGCGTTGGTGGTCTTCGGTGACGCGCCCACGCTCGACAAGTACACGAACCGCGGTCGTACTCCCGACGCGACGGCCGCGCGGAGCAAGAGGGCGGTGAGCCCGTAGTCGACGCTCTCGTAGTCGTCACCGGTCGCGCGACCCCGGGCCCGGGTGGTGCCGAGCAGGGCGTAGACCACCGCCGGCGCGAGCGTGCGCAGGGTCTCGGTCATCTGGGCTTCGTTCCACGGGCTGGCGTCGACCAACGCACCCATGGCCTCGAAGCGCTGGCGCCACTCGCCCAGGCGCGGCGAATCGGGGCGAACGTGTGCCACCACTCGCCGACCCGACTCGGCCAGCACACGCACCAGCTCGCGGCCGGTGAAGCCGGTGGCGCCGGCCACGAAGGCGTCCACGCTCACCGTGCCTCCACCGCCTGGCGGTACACCGCCAGGGTGTCTCGGGCCGCGCGCTCCCAAGAGAAGTCCCGGATGCGGCGCGCGCCGGCGTCGATCAAGCGAGCCCTGAGCTCCGCGTCGGAGTCCAGAGACCGGATCTTCGCGACCAAATCGGCGTGATCGTACGGGTCGGCGTGGAGCGCCGCCGGGCCGGTGACCTCGCGCACCGCCTCGGCGGTCGACGCCAACACCGGCAGGCCGAACCCCATGGCTTCGAGGGCCGGCAACCCGAAGCCCTCGTAGAGCGACGCGAACAAGAGCATGTGCGCGTGCGCGTAGAGCGTGAACAAGATCTCGTCCGTCACGTGGGGGATGGTCACCACCAGGCGCTTCACCTCGGGTCGCGCCAAGAGCTCGGACATCTCGGCGTCCACGCGGCTGAAGCGCCGCACCAGCACCAACCGGTGATCGGTGCGCGCGCCCATGGCGGTGACGAACGCGCGGATCATGCGCGGATGGTTCTTGTACGGCGAGCCCTGGCCGACGATCAGCGAATAGCGGGTGCCCGGTGGCAACCACGGGTCGAGGGCCGAGCGCGGGCCGCCGCGGGAGCGATCGTGACGGGCGGGGTCGAAGCCATGATGGACCACGTGTACCTTGTCCCGCTCTTCGGGGTACACTCGTCCGATCGCCCGGGCGGTGGCCTCCGAGATGGCGATCACGCGGCGCGCGCCGCGGATCGCGCGTCCGAAGTTGGCGCGGTACCAGAGCCCGTTGACCAGCCGCACCGGGAAGAACGCCGACGCCAGCTCGGGTGCCTCGACCCACATCAGGTCGTGAACCGTCACGACCCAGGGGCAGCCCAGGCCCAGCGGGACGATGTCGGCGGGCGAGTGGTAGAGGTCCCACTCGCCGAACCGATGGGCGATGCCGAGCCCGAACACCGTTTGCGGGCTCTTGGTCTCGGCGGGGAAGGTGAGCTCCGTCACCCGCTCGTGATCGATCAACCTGCCCGGCGCGTCCGGGTGGCGGAGCAGCAGGAACTGAAACCCCTCGGCCATCGGCACCAGGTGCTTCAAGAGCGCTTCCAGGGTGTTCCCGATACCGCTCTTCTTCCCAGAGAGGGTCCGGGCGTCGATGACCACTCGCAGCACGACGCGGCGGAGGTTTGCACGTTGGGTCGGAATTCGGTACCAAGAAGGCGATGAGCGACGAGCCCGGGTTGCCGAAGAAGACCCAGGAGATGTCCGAGCCCGGCGTCGATCCGCCGACCGAGAAGAGCGCGGTCGAGCCCGACGGCGAGACGACCGTCGAGCCGGCGCCGAAGAAGGTCGCCGCGACGGTGGTGGACGAGCCGGTGCCCGCTCCGCCAGTCGCCGAAG
The DNA here is from genome assembly GCA_016191785.1 of Myxococcales bacterium. Lineage (GTDB taxonomy): Bacteria > Myxococcota_A > Polyangia > Polyangiales > Polyangiaceae > JADJKB01. Next base: position 35,004 of record JACPVJ010000119.1, read on the forward strand.
CGCCCTGGGCCAAAGCCGGCAAGACCCAGCCGGGTGAGCCACCGCTGTTCGACGCGGCGCCGGGCGCGTTTCCTCCCGTTCCACCCACGCCCTTCGCACCCGCGGTGTCGCCCGGGCCCCCGCCGGTGCGCGCGGCCGCGCCCTACTACGCACCGCCCCCGGTCGCAGCGGCCGCCCGCGGCTCGAGCACCGGCTTGATCGTTGGCGGCCTGGTGGGCGCGCTCGCGGTGATCGGCGGGGTCATCGCGTTGGTGGTCGTGATGCGCGGCAAGAGCGAGGAACCCACCCAGCCCCTCACCCTTCCGACCGGCGGAGGCGGCCCGGTGGTGATCGCTCCTCAAGGTCCGTCCCCCGAGCCCGCGATGGCTCCGCCGCCGGCGCCGATCGATCCCGCGCCGGCCGCGCCGCCCAAGACCGCGAGCACGACCAAGCCGAAGGCGTCGTCGAACCCCAAGTTGCCGCCGCCGCCCACGGCACCGCCGACCCAGCCCACCACGCCGCCGCCGCCGGCGACCACGCAGCCCACGCTGCCACCGCCACCACCGCCGACGTCGACCGGCGGGGGTCGGCTCAAGCTTCCGCCGGGCGTCAAGAAGTAGCGGGGCTACTCGATCGCCACGCGGGCGCCGAGGCCTATCCAGTTGTGGATCTTCGGGTCCTTGATGTCGTGCGAGTCGTCGCTGTCGCCCAGCGAGTCGCTCTCGACGCTGACGCTCTCGCGGGTGAACTTTCCCATCGAGTAGCTGACGAACATGCCGTAGAGGTCGCCGCCCTTGCGGAACTCCATCCCTGCCTGAAGGTTCAGGTACTCGAACCCGTGGGCCGAAGAGCGAATCGACGCCGTGTCCGTCGACGCCGAACGCGTCATCCACTCGTAGCCCGCGCCGACGCCGAAGAACGGCGTGAAGTTGGCGTGAGGCATGGGACGGAAGAACACCATCGGCCCACCGCGGACTTGCCAGCCCATGCAACTGGCCTCTTCGCTGCACTCGGCGAGCACGTAACCACCGCTCAGGTCGAAGCCGACGCCGATGAAGGGCGCAAACCAGTAGCCGAACTCGCCGCCGACGAAGATCAGGCCGTTCACCAGCAGCCCGAAATCGGCCTGCCCAGAGTAGCTGCCCGCGGGAAGCGCGTACCCCACCCGCCCGCCTCCGCGGAAGCCCGGCCGCCAGCGCAGCGCCCGGTTCGCCTCCGGATCGGGCTTGGTGGTCGCGAACGGAGTGTCGTTCTCGAACATCTCCTGTTCCTTCTTCTCTTCCGCATCGGCCTTCTCTTTGGCAAGGCCACGGTTGTCCAGCACCACGTCCTCTTCGTCCTTCTTCGCCTTCTTCTCGTCGGCCAGCGCCGGGAGCGAAACGCCGAGCAGGGTGAGGGTGACGAGCCAGGCTTCTTTGCCAGACATGAGCCGAATCATACCGGGTTCGGGGCGTGACGCGCAGGCTTCTCGCTCGCCAGCGCTTTCAGCACCGCGCCGGTCGGCGTGTTCCGTGCCGCGATCTTCGCCGGCGGCCCTTCCGCGACGATGCGCCCGCCGCGCTCACCGCCGTCGGGGCCCAGCTCGACGACCCAGTCGGCCCCGGCGATGACCAGCGGGTGGTGCTCGATCACCACCACCGTATCGCCGCGCTCGACCAGCCGGCTGAGCACGGCGACCAGCTTCTCGACGTCGGCCAGGTGGAGCCCGGTGGTCGGTTCGTCCAGAACGTAGAGCGTGGGTTGGTGGCGCACGGTGGCGGTCAGCTCGGCCGACAACTTCAGGCGTTGCGCCTCGCCGCCTGACAGCGTGTGCGAACCCTGGCCGAGGTGCACGTAGCCCGCGCCCAGATCGGCCAGCGTGCGCAGCGGCGCGGCGATGCGCGGGTGGTTCCCGAACACACGAGCGGCCTCTTCCGCCGTGAGGTCCAGCACCTCGCCCACGCTCAGGCCCGCGTATGTCACTCCGAGTGTGCTGGGCTCGAAGCGCTGGCCGCCGCACGCCGCGCAGGGCGCGATCACGTCCGGCAAGAAGCTCATCTCGTGGCTGATCACGCCCTGGCCCTCGCAGGTCTCGCAGCGCCCGCCCTTCGGCGTGTTGAACGAGAAACGAGAGGCGTCGAACCCTGCCACCTGCGCGTCGGGCGTCCGCGCCCAGACGCGGCGGATCTCGTCCCAGATCCCAAGGAACGTCGCAGGCACCGAGCGCGGCGTGCGCCCGATGGGCGATTGATCCACCGCCACGGCGCGGAGCAGCGGCCCGAGCCCGGTCAGATCGGTGTGCGCGCCCGCGGGCTCGGTCGACAGTCCGAGGGCGACCCGGGCCGCCGGCAAGAGCACCCGGCGAATCAGCGTGCTCTTGCCCGAGCCGCTGACCCCCGCGATCACGCTCAGCCGACCGAGCGGCAACGAGAGGTCCACCTGCTTCAGGTTGTGCTCCCGCGCGCCGCGGAGCAGCAGGCGTGGCGCTGCCCGCGCGACCGGCAGCGCGGTGCGGATCCGCGGGGCCGAGGACAGCACGCGACCGGTCGGGGAATCGGGATGCGCCAGCACCACCGGAGGCGGGCCGGCGGCCATCACCTTTCCGCCGCGGGCGCCGCCGCCCGGGCCGAGATCGATCAGGTGATCGGCGGCGCGGATCGTGTCGGCGTCGTGCTCGACCACCAGCACGGTCGAGCCGAGGTCCACCAAATCGCGGAGGTTGTCGAGCAGGCGCCGCGTGTCTCGCGGGTGGAGCCCGATGGTCGGCTCGTCGAGCACGTAGAGCGCGCCGGTGAGCCCGGCGCCGAGCTGCGCGGACAAGCGCAAGCGCTGCATCTCGCCGCCCGAGAGGGTCGACGACGCTCGATCGAGTGACAGGTAGTCCAGGCCCACTCGCACCAAGAACTCGAGACGGCGCACCAGCTCGGTGGTCACTGGCCCGGCCACCCGGGCCGCGTCCGTGCCGAAGCGCCAGCTCTTCACCTGTGCGAGCGCCGCGCCCACCGAGCGCTGCACCACCTCGTGATAGCGCTGGCCCGAGACCCGCACGGCTCGCGGCAGCGGTGACAGCCGCGCGCCGGCACACTCGGGGCAGACCACCTGCTCGGGCTCGCGTCGGCGCCACGTCACCTCGACCACGCCCAGGCCCTCGCATTTTGCGCAGCGACCCTGCGCGGTCGCGAAGGAGAACCAGCGGGGATCCAGCTCGGGCACCGCCAGGCCACAGCGCGGGCACGCGCCCTGGGTCGAGAGCAGGCGCTCGCTGCCGTCCGCGCGTCGCAGCTTCACGGCGCCGTTGCCCCAGCGCAAGGTCCGCATCAAGAGCTCGCGAGACAGCGCCCGCGGTCGCGGAACCTCGCCCATCACCAGATCGATGGTGTGCTCGCTCGTCTTCTTCAGCCGCGGCGGCTGGTCCGTCGAGACGCGCTCGCCGTCGCAGAGCGCGTGCTCGATGCCGTCCCGCGCGGCAGCGGTGAAGACGTCCAGGTACAGGCCCTTGCGGGCGCGCACCACCGGGGCAAGCAGCGAAAAGCCGCGCTTCTCTCCCTGCGCCAGACCGAGCACCGTGTCCGGGTCGGTGCGCGCGATGGGCTCGTCGTGATCGGGGCAGTGCGGCGTCCCGAGCTTGGCGAAGAGCAGGCGCAGGTAGTGCGCGACCTCGGTGACCGTGGCCACGGTCGAGAGCGCGCCGGCGCGGCTGGTGCGCTGCTCGAGGGCGATTGAAGGCGGCACGCCGCTGACGCGATCGACGTCCGGTCGCGGTAGGGTGGGCAAGAACTGGCGCGCGTAGGGGGTCAGCGTCTCGAGGAAGCGCCGTTGGCCTTCGGCGAAGACCACGTCGAACGCCAGCGTGCTCTTGCCCGAGCCGCTGGGCCCGGTGACCACGCTGAGCGCGCCGTGGGGGATCTGCACCGAGACGTCGCGCAGGTTGTGCTCGCGCGCGCGCTCGACGCCCAGCACACGCGCTCTAGGCTCGGGGCGTCGCCGGGCCTGGACCCCGAGCGGCTGACCCCGCGCGGCCAGCGCCCGGCCGGTGCGCGTCTCGGTGATCTCGTCGGGCCGCCCCGTCGCGACCACGCGGCCGCCGTCGGCGCCGGCGCCGGGCCCGAGATCGATCACGTAGTCGGCAGCGGCGATCAGATCGAGATCGTGCTCGACCACGATCACGCTCCCCCCCGCGTTCACGATCACGTCCAGCGCACCGAGCACGGCCTGCACCTCGTCGGCGTGCAGCCCAGCGCTCGGCTCGTCGAGGACGAACAGCGCGCCGGCGTGCTTCTCGGCGAGCACCCGCGCCAGCTTGAGGCGCTGGGCCTCACCCCCCGACAGCGTGGACAGCGGTTGCCCGAGGCGCAGGTACCCGAGCCCGAGGCGCGCCACCGGCCCGAGCGCCCGCGCGATGGCGACCTCCGGAAAACGCTCGAGGGTCTCGCTGACGGTTCCGTCCAGGACGTCCGAGATGGTCAGCCCGCGATGCTCCACCGCGAGGACCTCGTCCTTGAAGCGGCGGCCGCGGCACACCGGGCAGACCAGGCGCACGTCGGCCAAGAACTGCATCTCGACGGTCTCGAAGCCCTCGCCGGCGCAGGTGTCGCAGCGCCCAGCCTGCACGTTGAACGAGAAGTGCGCCGCGGTGAGCTGCCGGGCCTGGGCGGCGGGCTCCTTGGCGAAGGCGCTGCGGATCACGTCCCACGCCTTGGTGTAGGTCGCCGCGTTGCCGCGCGAGGTGCGGCCGAGCGGCGCCTGATCGACCAGCGCCGCGCTCTTCAGCTGCTCGATCCCGTCGATGCCGTCGTGGGGGCCGGGCGGCGCGACGTCGAGGGCGCCGAAGTGGCGCGCCAGGGCCCGGTAGACCACGTCCACCGCGAGCGTGCTCTTGCCCGAGCCGCTGACGCCGGTGACGGCCAAGAGCACGCCGAGCGGGATGTCCACGTTCACGCCGGCGAGGTTGTTGGCCCGCGCGCCCTGCACGCGAAGCCAGCCGCGAGGCGCTCGCGGTGTGCGGTCGGGCGCGGTCGAGAACAGCGCGCGACGGGTGGCGCCGTCGAGCCGGGCGAGCTCGTGCGGTGCGCCGTCGGCCACGATGCGCCCGCCTTGGGCACCGGCCCCCGGCCCCAGCTCGATCACGCGACCGGCGGCGCGGATCACTGCCGGGTCGTGCTCCACGATCAGCACGGTGTTGTCCCGCTCGGCCAGCTCCGCGAAGATCTGGGTGAGCCCCTGCACGTCACTCGGATGCAGCCCGACCGTGGGCTCGTCGAGCACGAACAGCGCGTTGTGCAACGAGGTCCCGAGGGCCGCGGTCAGCGTCACGCGCTGGGCCTCGCCGCCCGAGAGGGTGCGCGCCTGGCGATCGAGGGTCAGGTAGCCGAGCCCGACCCGCTCCAGGTACTCGAGCCGGCTCTGGAGCTCGCGGCGCGCGAGATCGCCCTGGCCCGTCGCGGTGGCGAGGTCGGCGACGAAGCGCCGCGCTTGGCGGATCTCCATCGCGTGCAGCTCCGCGATGTCGCGTCCACCGACGTGGTACCCGAGGGCGACCTCGCCGAGCCGTCGCCCCTGGCAGCGTCGACAGACGTCGTACGAGCGGTAGCGCGAGAGCAACACCCGGACGTGCATCTTGTACGTCCGGGTCTCGAGCCAGCGGAACCACCCGATCACGCCGGGGAAGCAGCCCTCGTCCCAGCTGCCGTCGCCCTCGATTACCAGCCGACGTTGTGGGTCGGTGAGCGCGCCCCAGGGCACGTCGAGCGGGACCCCGTGACGCCGGCAGAGCTTGGCGAGCTCGCTGCGCTCCCAGGTGGTGCTCTTGCCGGCCCACGGGCGGACCGCCCGCTGCTTGAGCGTGCGGCGCGGGTCAGGGACGACCTTGTCGAGATCGATGCCGATCGTGCGACCGAAGCCGCGGCACTCGGGGCACGCGCCCAGCGGCGACTCGTAGGAAAAGAGCCCGGGTCGGGGCGGCGACAGCCCGCGCGCGCACACGGGACACGACAGCCCGCGGCGCAGCAGGTGCCGGCACTCGCCGAGCCACACCCGTGCCGTGCCGTCGCCGCGGGCCCAGGCGCGCTCCAGCGCTGCGGACAGGCGCTTCAGGTCGCGATCGCCCAGCGCGATGCGGTCCACCAGCACGTCCAGCGTGGCGCCGGCCGCGAGCACCTCCGACGGCTTGAGCCGATCGATGTCCTCGACCTTCCCACCGGTGAGCAGGCGTCGATAGCCGTCGCGCGCCAGCTCTTCGCGCACCTCGAGGTAGCCCTCGACGCCGCCGTGAACGCGCAGCGGATAGCTGACCTGTGCGCGCTGCCCGGTGTGCTGGGCGACCAGCTCGCGCGCCGCCGCGTCGGGCGAGAGGGTGCGGGCCGGGACGCGGTGCTCGGGGCAGATCGGGACCGACTCGCGCACGAACAGCGCCGCGAGCCACGGCTCGAGATCCGCCATGGTCGCCACGGTGGAGCGCGAGCTCTTGATGGGAGCGCGCCGGTCGACCGCGATGCCCGCGGGCACGGGGTCGAGCGAGTGCATCGGCGGCCGCTCGAGCCGCTCGAGGAATTGCCGGGCGTAGGGGCTGAAGCTCTCGACGAAGCGCCGCTGGCCTTCGGCGTAGAGCGTGTCCATGGCCAGGCTGCTCTTGCCCGCGCCCGAGACGCCGGTCACGACCACCACTTGACCCGGCGACAGGTCGAGATCGACCCCGCTCAAGTTGTGAGTGCGGGCGCCGCGGAGCCGAGTCTCGAGCATCGCGCTCGGGGGTGTAGGGCCAGTGGCCTTCGGCCGCCAGCGCCGACGAAATGATCGGTTGCGCTCGGGGGCGCGCGCGACCAATTTGGCGCGCCCATGGCCAAAGGCGCGGACAAGAAGGAGCTCGGCGGCGACCGGTTGGTCAGCAAGAACCGCCGCGCGTTCTTCGACTACGAGGTGAGCGACACTCTCGAGGCCGGCCTGGTGCTGAGCGGCAGCGAGGTGCGCGCGCTGCGCGTGCAGGGCTGCGACCTGAGCGACGCGTGGGTGGACATCCAGCGCGGCGAGGCCTGGGTCAAGGGCATGGCCGTGCCGGTCTTGCCGCACGCGGCCTTCGGTCACGAAGAGAAGCGCAACCGCAAGCTGCTCTTGCACAAAGAGCAGATCGAGACCCTGCGTGGCGCCACCGAGCGCGAGGGCATGACGCTGATCGTCACCAAGTGCTACTTCAAGAACAACCACGCCAAGCTCGAGGTGGCGCTGGCTCGGGGCAAGAAGAAGCACGACAAGCGGCAGAGCATTCGCGAGCGGGACGCCACCCGCGAGGCGGCGCAGGCAATGAGGCGCGGGCGGAGATGATCGAGTTCGCGTGGGCGCGTGGGGGCCGAGGCCGGCTGATCGAGACCAACGGGGACGTGGTCAGCGTGCAGTCGAGCCTGGCGTGCGCGCCGGGCACCCCCCTCGAGGGCGAGCTCGACGGCGTCACCTACCGCATCAAGGTGCGGTCGTGTCGGAAGCAGGGCGACGAGGCAGAGCTGCCCTTCCGTATCGAAGGCCGGTTTCAGAACCTGACCCGCGAGCAGCGGGCGCGCGTCTGCCAAGAGTGATCTAGGCTGGCGCGGCGATGCCCCGCCCGCCCCAGACCTCCGCCGCGACCTCCAGCCTCTCTGACCGCGTGTACGGCGCGCTGCTCGACGAAGCGAAGCGCAGGCCGCCGCCCGTTCACCTCTTGAACGTCGGGGACACCTACCTCGAGCCGCTGCCCGCTGCCCGGGCCGAGGCCCAGCGCACGGCGGATCATCCGCGGCTGCACAACTATGCCGCGGTCCAAGGCGAGCCGGCGTTGCTCGACGCGATCATCGCTCGCACCGAGCGCGTGCACGGCGTGGCGCTCGATCGCCAGAACGTGCAGGTGATGCCCGGGGCCACGGGCGGGTTCACGGTGGTGGCCACCGCGCTGCTCGAACCCGGAGACGAGGTGGTGCTGCTCTCGCCCTTCTGGCCGCTGATCCGCGGCATCGTGGCGTCGCGCTCGGCCCGGGCGGTCGAGCTGCCGTTCTACACCCGGCTCGGCGAGTCGAGCTTCGATCCCGATGCGGCGCTGGAGGCGGTCATCACCCCTCGCACCGTCGCGGTGTACGTCAACACGCCCAACAACCCCACGGGTCGCGTGCTCGACGACGCGGTGGTCGGCGCCATCGCGCGCGTGGTCGAGCGGCACAACCTCTGGCTGTGGTGCGACGAAGCCTATGAAGAGCTGTGGTACGGCTCGGCTCGACCCGCGGCGCTGTGGGCGCGCGCCGATCTTCGAGAGCGCGCGGTGGCCTGTCACACGCTCTCGAAGAGTCACGCGCTGGCGGGCGCTCGCGTCGGCTTCACCCACGGGCCGGCCAGCGCCATGCCGGCGATCCGAGGGGCGCAGACCTTCCTCACCTATTGCGCGCCCCGCCCGCTGCAGATCGGCGCCGCCCGTGCGCTTGCCGAGGGCGACGCATGGGTCGAGAGCACGCGTCAGCTCTACATTGCCGCGTCGCGCCAGGCGGCAGCGGCGCTCGGGGTCGAGCCCCCCGCCGGCGGCACGTTCCTCTTCTTCGACGCCCGGCGCTTCTTCCGCGACGGTGAGGACATCCACGGGTTCCTTCGCCGTTGCCTCGACGCGGGGGTGCTGCTCACGCCCGGCGCGGCCTCGGGCGCCGACTACGAATCCTGGGCGCGACTCTGCTTCACGGCGGTGCCCCCGGATCAGCTCGCCGACGCGCTCGAACGGCTGCGTCGGGCGCTCGCCGTCGCTTGACAGAGCTCCCCCCGGCGGTCACTGTTCGGCCGCCGGGCCGATCACCAGGGAGGCGCGCCGAATGACCAAGATGAGGGGCTTTGGATGGGTGGCGCTGCTCGCCGCCATCGCGGGCGCGTGCAGCGCGAGCAGCGGCGGTGAGGACCAGCCGGCGTCCGGCGGCGCGGCGGGGCAAGCCGGCGCCGGGGGCTCGAGCATCGGCGGCGGGTCGTCCGGGGGCGGCAACTCGGGCAGCGGTGGGCTGGTGATCGACAGCGGAGTGGGCGGCGGCGGCAGCGGCGGGTTCGCGGGTGACGCCTGCGCCACCACCAGCGCCAAGGCTGCGGAGCCCACCGTGCTCCCCGCGGACATCATCTGGGCGGTCGATCAGTCCGGCAGCATGAACCAAGAGACGGCGTACGTTCAGAGCAAGATCAACGATTTCGCCAAGGCCATTGGCGCGAGCAACATCGACTATCACGTGGTGATGATCGCCTCGACCTCGGGGGGCAACGCGATCTGCGTCCCGGCTCCACTCTCGGGCGGCGCTTGCGGCAACGGGCCGCGCTTCCGCCTGGTCAACCAGGGCGTCGACAGCAATAACGCGCTCAACCTGATCATCAACCAATACTCGAAGTACTCGGACTTCTTGCGCCCGAACGCGACCAAGCACTTCGTGGTGGTGACCGACGACAACGCCACCGACGGGCCGATCAACTCGGCCGCTGCGTTCACCAGCGCGCTCGGCGGCCTGCAGCCCGCTGGCATGTTCTCCAAGTGGACGTTCCACTCGATCTACGCGTTCGGCACGGTGCCGTTCGTCGGCTGCGTCGGAGCTTTTGGCACGGGTGCGGCGTTCGGCAAGGTCTACGAAGATCTGGTCAAGCAGACCAGCGGGGCGCAGGGCGAGATCTGCCTGGGCGACTGGACGGCCGTGTTCAACGCGATCAACAAGGCCGTGGTGGTCAGCACCAAGGTCGCCTGCGAGTACGACGTGCCCGCGCCGGATCCGGGGCAGACCCTCGACCCGAACAAGGTCAACGTCGACTATCTGAACGGCGGCAAGCCCCCCGCGAACGCCATCCCCCGCGTGAACGATCTGGCGGGTTGCTCTTCGGGGGCCAGCCAGGGCGGCTGGTACTTCGACGACAACAAGAACCCGAAGAAGATCCTGCTCTGCCCCCAGACCTGCGCCGCGGTGCAGTCCGACAGCGCGGCCAAGATCGAGGTGAAGTTCGGGTGCGAGAGCGTGTTCAAGCCGCCGGCGTGATCACAGCCGCCCGCGCCCATCGAGCGTGAAGCCCACGCTCAGACCGAGCCACGAGCCCCCCAAGCGATGCGAAGCGTTCGCGTCGTCGCGCACCGGCATGCGGCGCAGCACCGCGCCGAGCTCGGGCCCCACCGTCAGCTTCGCGTTTCGGCCCAGCCGAGGCTCGAGGCGTACCCGTGCCACGGCGCGCGCCGACCAGGTGTCGAGCTGCCCGTCGTCGCCGTCCACGCCGGAGACGCCGGTGAAGTGCACCGCGGCCGCACCCACCCCGAGCCCGAGCGCGAGGTCGGTGGTGCCGAGCAGGCGGAACGCGTGCTCGGGCGCGATCGACAGCTCGAGCCAGCGCACACTGGGCGAGCCCGAGAGGGGAGGCGTCGCGCCGAACAGCCAATTGGCCCCCACCTGCAGCCGACTGCCCGAATGGGTCCGCGCCTCCATCGAGAGGCCCGGGCCCGCGAGCCAGAGCTCGCCCGCGCCGATGGCGGCCGCCGACAGGCGCGGCTCGAACAGCACCGCCGGCCACCGCCGGAGCTCTTCCAGCTGGGCCCGCTCGCGCTCGCGGCGAGCCTGCTCGGCCTCGAATGCGCGCTGTTCGAGCGAGCGCCGCTCCTTCAGATCGCCCACCAAGGCCGCAGCCGCCAGCGCGATGCGGCGCGCCAAGAGCTCCTTGACGTCCCGCGAATCGAGGCGACGGGCGCCGTAGAAGCCGCCCTTGTCCCAGAGCTCGATGCGCAACGTGTCGGGCGACGTGGCGAGCACGCGGAAGTAGACGGTGGGGCGCTTCTCGCCCTCGTCGCCGCGGCGGGGAGGAACCTCCGCGTCCGACAGCTCGATCTCGACCAAGCGGCGCGTCAGGCGCGAGTCCACGTAGCGCTCTGCCTTCGAGCTGATCTCGACTATCACGCGCGGGCGGACCTGGCCCTGTGCCCACGCGGGCCAGAGCGCGAGCGCGAGCGCGAATGCCGGAGCGACGACCGGGCTACTTGGCCTTGGCCTTGGGCTTCGCCGGGCCGTCGTCGTCGACCTCGTCGAAGGGTGTGTCGTCTTCCCCGACGCCGCCGCTCGCGTCGGCCGCGGTGGCGCCCGCGTCGACGCCGGCCAGCTTGCCGACGCGCGAGCGGAGCTCGCCGAGGCGGCGTCCGGTGGGGAAGTCCTTCGCATACTGATCAACGAGCTGCTTGGCCTGGTCGACCTTGCCCTGAGCGATGGCGCCGTCGATCTGACGAGCCAACGCATCTTCCGCGAAGTCGCCCTTCGGAGACAAGGAGCGATACGCGGCGTAGGCCTGGGTCGCCCCCGCGCGATCGCCCGCCTTTTCCAGCATGTTACCCAGCGTGTACGCGGCCAAGGCGGCGCGCGGGTCGCCCGCGTGCCTCTCGACCACCGCGCGCAAGGCGGTGATGGCTGCGCCGCGCTGCCCGTTGGCACGTGCCACGTCGACCAAGCTCATCAGCTGCGCCGCGCTCGAGGCCTTGCCGACCACGGCGTCGAACCCACCCTGCCGTTCCATCGACTGCCAGGCGGCCGCGAATTCGTCGCGATCGGCGAGCGACTGCCACTCGGGCTGGGCGGCGACGGGCGGCAAGCTGGCGGTCGGCGGCGGCTGGTCGCCGGCACCCGGGGCCGGCTCGCCCGGACCGAGCAGCGCGCCGGGCGGCGTCGCCGACTTCTTCTCTTTGTTCAGCTGCGGCTCCCCCGGCTGCTCGGGCTCGTGCGAGAGCGGACCTTGGCCGGGGCGCAGGGTCTCGTCCCCGACCGCGGCCGGCTCGGCCGCCACCGGTGTCTCGACCGGCGTGGGCCTGGCCGAGCGCGCGCCGACGAGCACGCCCGAGCCGAACAGGATGACCGCGGCGGTGGGCGCCCAAACCCAGCTTCGCCACTGGCGGCGGCGAGTGAGCTGCAGATCGCCCTCGATGCGCTGCCACACGCGATCGAGGCGATCGTCGGTCCCGTGGTCGCGGAGGGCCTCGGGTGGGACTTCGGGAAGGTTCTTGTTCGTGGTCATGGCGAGTCCTCCGCGAAAGGAGGGACGAAGTGCGAGGCCAAGAAGGCCTGAGCGCGCACGATGCGGCGCTTGACGGTGGCCAGCGAGCACCCCGCCAGATCGGCGACGACCTCGAGGCGATGGCGTTCGATGTAGCGCAGTGTCCACGCGATGCGATCGTCGGCCGGCAGGGTGTTGAGCAGGGCGTAGACCTGGGCGAGCTGCGCGCGGATTTCCGGGCTGGCATCCGGCGCGGCGATCGAGTCGAGGTCCACCGGTTCGACCGAGGCGATTCCCAACGACGTGAGCAACCGCCGGCGGCGCATGCGACTGCGAACGAAGCGCACCACGATCGACCCCAGCCACGAGCGGAACAGCGCGGGCTCGCGCAGCTCGGCGAGCCGCTGGTGGGCGCGCAAGAACGCGTCGTGAACCACGTCTTCGACGTCCGACGCGTTGCCCTGGATGCGCACCGCGACGTTCAGCGCGAAGGCGGCGTGCCGGCGGTAGAGCGCCTCGAAGGCGCTGGCGTGGCCATCGCGAGCCAGCGACACGAGCGACGCGTCGTCGAGCGACGCCGTCGAGCTCGAGTCGCGCTGGGGCTTCTGCGCGGCGGCTTCGGTGCCGCCGACCAGTCGCAGTCGCGCGTTGTTGCGGGGGCTCGCCACCTCGGGATGGATCTCCGTGTAGATCATGACGCCAATTCGGAGAGTTTCGGCTCAAGTTCTTGGAAATGACGCGGTGCGTGCGCGAACCTGCGCGCATTTCCCTTGGGCCGCCGCCGGCGCTGGGCAAGCCTGGCGGCCGGCCCGATCGCGAGCGTGTCGCGCCCGGCCCCAAGGAGGATCCTGAGATGAACATCGGTAAGGCACTGGCTTTCAGCGTGATCGCGGCACTGGCTTCCCTCGGCGTGGCTTGTGGCGGCGGCGAGGTTCCCGAGGCGAAGGCCCCGGAGACCCCCAGCACCCCCGAGACCAAGGCCCCGGAGACGCCCGAGGCCCCCGAGGCTCCAGAGGCTCCCGCGGGCGGCGAGGAAAAGAAGGAAGGCGCGGCCGAAGAGAAGAAGTGAGCCTCGGGCACTCGCCCGGGCTTGCGCGGAGAGGACGGCGACGCGCCGTCCTCTCTGCATTTCGGGCTTCAGCCCGCCGCCGGGCTCAGGTCGACCACCAGGCGCGTCCGGCCCACCAAGAGCTCGTCCCCGTGCTCCAGCTCTTGCTGGCCGCGGATCCGCACGAAGACGCCGGTGCGTGAGGTGAGATCGGTGAGATAGACGCTCCCCGCCTGCTCTTCGATCAAGCAGTGCTGCGGGCCGACCAGCGGGTCGTCGGGGAACACCAAGTCCCCGATGGCGGAGCCGATCTGCAGCGTGTTGCCACGCGACACCACGCAGGCGCCGACGACGCCCCCCACGAACACCTGCAGCACGCGGAACGACGAGGGCCACTTCGGGGACGAGTAGAAGTAGGTCGGAGCGGGATCCGGGCCGTCGTCGGGCATCGGGTTCTTCTCGATCCTGAGCAGTTGATCCCCGATCGCGAACTCGTCGCCGAACTCGAGCTCGATCGGCGTGCGGATGCGCAAGAACACGCCGTTGCCGCGCCCCAGGTCTTGCAACCACAGGCGCCCGTCCTTGTGGATCAGCATCGCCTCGCGCGAGTGACAGAACACCTCGCCCGAGAGCGCGACCTCGCCGTCGCGACCGATCAGCGCTTCGGTCCCGAAGGGCTCGAAGCGCTCGGGACCGCCCCACAGGCTTCGGAGCACGTGCAGGCGGAAGTACTGGCGCGAAGCCGGTGGCGGCTCGGGACGGGGCACCGAGGGGCGCGCCGAAGGCTGCGTGGGCGGCGGCGGCTCGAACACCGGCGGCGGCGGCATCGCTTCGGCGCGGGCCTCGGCGACGGCGGCCTGCCCGGCTTCCGCCCGCGCCTCTTTCTTGCTGGCCAGCTTCTTGACGTTCTCGACGTTCGGCGGCTCGGTCAAGAGGGTCATACCGCCGATCTCGCGGCCGCCGATCACCGCCTCGAACCGACCTTCGCGCAGCATCAGCACCATCTCGAGGTGCTGCGCCTTCATCAGCTGCTTGACGAAGTCGGCCACGTCCGCCCGGTTCACGTGCTCATGGTAGTCGCGCTTGTGGCTCTTGATGACGCGCCCGCCGTCGGCGAAGAGGTGCGTGATGATGTGTGGCGCGTCGAGCCCCGAGTCCTCGGTCTGCACGTGGAAGACCTGGTCCTGGAACTTGATGTTGTTGTTGAAGCCCATCTGCGCGCGGCGAAAGCTCGGCCGCCGCGCCTCCGCGTCGAGGCGGGCGACCTCTTGCGCGTGGTAGTGAGCGATGACCCCGTCGAGCTCGGCGTGGTTTCCCGGGACGCCTTCCATCCGCTCGAAGGCCTGCTGTGCGACACGGGCGGACGGATCCACGCGTAGCGCTTCGGCGAGCAGCTGTTGGCCCTCGCTGTCGCTGGGCCCCGCTGCTGCCCAAGCGGCGAGCACCGAGACCGCTTCGTCCGGGCGCCCCTTGTCGACGAGCCACTTGGCCACGCGCGCCGCGGCAGCCCGGGTCTCGGCGACTCCTGTCATCGCCCCAATGATCGGTATGAGATCAGCGGAAAGGCAAGGGGTTTTCCCCGACCTGCCAGCGGATCTTCGCCCCGCCGACGCCGAGCGCGCGGTCGCCCGGTCGCGGCTCCGGAATCAGCAAGAATCCGCCGGGCAGGTGGCTGTAGCCGAAGAACGCGGCCTGCTCGCGGCGTGGCGGGCCGCCCCCGTCGCTGAAGACCTCGACGTCCCGTCGATGCCCCCGCGGACGCCCGCGGACCTGAACGAGCGGACCGGGCCGGAGCGTGCCGTGGCCGTCCACCAACACGATTGACATCGCCTCTGCTCGTCCACCGCCACCGCCGCCCGCCGCCAAGGCGTTGACATGGGCGACTCGATCGAAGAGCCCGCGCCACGTGTACTCGCTGACCCAGGCTGGCTGGCAGTAGCCCATGAAATCGTAGCTCGAGCTCGGCCCGAAGAGCCGCTGCGTCGGCAGGTCGAAGCCCCAGATCCCGATCTCGCCCGACGGATACGGATAGCTCGGATCGACGTTCTGGATGAACCCATAGGGTGCGCAGGGCGCGTGGCTTCGGCCGTGGGCGTGGCCGATCTCGTGGGCCAAGGCGGCGGCGAAGTCGGGCCCCGCGAAGCCGAGCCCGACGCTCCCCCGAGCGAACTCGCTGTCCGGCTCCGAACCGGGAGCCGACAGCCCGAGCAGGCAGGACGGACTCTGCCCGCAGTACTGCTCGTAGCTCGGCGCCGGGGCGACGACTCCGTAGTAGTACTCGTTCTGGTCCGCCAGCCCGTCCGCGCGGTCCTGGCTGCGCTGCGAGAGCAAGAGCTGGAGCACTTCGCCCCATCCCTCGCCGTTCGCCGTCACACCGACGCCGAGATCGATCGGCGCGCGGAGCCGGACCTCGACCTCTGGCACAGGAAAGCGCGAGCGAAGCGCCTCTCGATGCAGCGCAACCTGCGCGTCGCTCAGATCGGGAAGGCGGTTCGAGCCGTCCGTCCCGTAACGAATCGGCACCAGCACCAAGCGCAGCGCTCCCGTGGGTTTCGCGCCCACGGGCTCGCGGTCACGGATCGGGAAGGTCGCCGTGGATTTCGCGCGGCCCCGGCGAACCCCGCTGGCCTCGCGCAGCGAGACGGCGACGCGCAGATCTTCGGTGAGCAGCTCGCCCGGCAGCTCGAAGTCGAAGGTCGTCGACAGATCACCGTCGTCGGACTCGCCGGTCACGCGCTGCCGAGCGTGCAGCGCTGGCCGCTCTTCGCCGCCCACTTCCAGCTCGAGCTCGGCGACGACGTCGCGCGGCTCGAAGCTCGCGTCGGGCTTCACGGACACCCGGACCAGCCCCGCCCGTCCCGTCACGATCGGCACCGGGTGGTCGCCCGACGAGAGCGACGACTCGACGGCTTGGTTCAGCGTGACCTTCGAGATCGCGAGGCCGCTGACCAGCGGCAGCTCGCCGGCGTCGGGGTCAATCGCCGTCGTGCAGCTCACGCACGCGAGCGAGCAGAGAAGGGTCCGGCTCACCTCGAGCCGTGCAGCCTTTCAGTTGGGGTCGGGTGGCGGCGGGCCATAGCAGTCCCACGGGCACGTCTTCCACTCGTTGGCGTCGCAATAGCCGTCGCCGCACACGCTGGTCTTGCCGCAATCCCAGGAGCAGGTCTTCGGATTCTCGCCGGGGCCGCACCAGCCGTCGCCGCAGTAGCCGCTGTAGCCACAGTCGTTCGGGCAGGTGTAGGGGCTCTCGTTCGGGCCGCACCAGCCGTCGCCGCAGTAACCCCCGTACCCGCAGTCGTACGGGCAGCTGTACGGGTTCTCGCCGGGGCCGCACCAGCCGTCACCGCAGTAGCTGGGGTAGCCGCAGTCGTACGAGCAGTTGTAAGGGCTCTCGCCGGGGCCACACCAGCCGTCGCCACAGTAGCCACCGCCGCCGCAGTCCATCGGGCACGAGTAGACATTCTCCCCCGGCTCGCACACGTAGTTCCCGCAGTAGCTGGGGTAGCCGCAGTCCATCGGGCAGTTGTACTGGCTCTCGTTCGGGCCACACATGCCGTCGCCGCAGTACCCGACCCAACCGCAATCGGTGGGGCAGTTGTACTGATCTTCGTTCGGGCCGCACATCCCGTCGCCGCAATAGCCAACCCAGCCGCAATCCATCGGGCAGTTGTACTGGGTCTCGCCGGGCTCGCAGACGTAGTTGCCGCAGAAGGCGACGGAGCCGCAGTCCTTCGGGCAGTTCTTCGGGTCCTCGCCCGGCCCGCACATCCCGTCGCCGCAATATCCGGGGCAGTCCTTCGGGCAGCTCTTCTGGTTTTCGCCCGGCCCGCAGTAGCCGTCGCCGCACTGTGGCGGACAGTCCGTCGGGCAA
This sequence comes from Myxococcales bacterium, assembly GCA_016191785.1. Lineage (GTDB taxonomy): Bacteria > Myxococcota_A > Polyangia > Polyangiales > Polyangiaceae > JADJKB01. Next base: position 51,866 of record JACPVJ010000119.1, read on the forward strand.
CTCTTCGCGGTCTCGTTCACGCCGCAGATGCCATCACCGCACTTGCCGGGGCAGTCCTTGGGACACGAGATCTGGTTCTCGTTTCCGTTGCACATGCCGTCGCCGCAGAGTGGCGGCTTCCCGCAGTCGACCGGGCAACTGGTCTGGCTCTCGGGCGGGACGCACATGCCGTCGCCGCAGTACCCGGGGCTGCCGCAGTCGTTCGGGCAGCTGTACTGGTTCTCGGGCGGCGTGCACATGCCGTCGCCGCACCAGCCAGTGGTTCCGCAGTCCGACGGGCAGTTGTACGGGCTCTCCCACGGCTCGCACACATAGTTGCCGCAGTAGCCGCAGTCGTTGGGGCACGAGTACGGGTCCTCGCCGGGCTCGCACATCCCGTTGCCGCAGTATTGCTGGCCGCAGTCCTGCGGGCAGATGTTGCCGTCCTCGCCCGGCCCGCAGTACCCGTCGCCGCAGTAGCCTCCGCCGCAGTCCAACGGGCACGTGCTCGGATCTTCCGGGTACGAGCACAGGCCGTCGCCGCACGAGCCGCAGTCCATCGGGCAGCTCATCGCGCTCTCGCCGGGCTCGCACATGCCGTTGCCGCAGGTGCTCCCGCAATCGGTGGGGCAGCTGTCCGGGCTCTCGCCGGGCTCGCACATGCCGTTGCCGCAGGCCGTCGGGCAGTCCTTCGGGCACGAGCCGGGCTCGCCGGGCTCGCACACGCCGTTGCCGCACGACGCCGCGCAGTCGTTGGGGCACGAGGCGGGCGTCTCTTTCGCCCCGCAGATCCCGTCGCCGCAGGTGCTTCCGCAGTCTGCCGGGCAGCTTTCCAGATTCTCGGCGGGATCACACACCCCGTTGCCGCACGTCTGCGCAGTGGTTCCTCCGGTGCCGCCCCCCGAGGGATCGACGTCCGACCGGCTGCAGCCACTCGCACCCCACACGATGGCGACGCTCGTCGCCACGCGCAAAACCCAAGCGTTCAGCTTTGCCATGCCGTTGGTGTTTCGAAGCAAGAGCCACGCCAGAGCCAAAACCAAGTGCCGTTCTCCTGTCGGCCCCATTATCGGCTGACCTCACTGCCGTGTGCCAAGAAGCGCGCGGGTTGGAGGTGGCACACCGCGCTTCCCACGCGCCTCGTCGCCGTTGCCCTCGTTGCCTTCGTCGCTGTCGCCCTCGTTGCCTTCGTCGCCCGCGTTGCCTTCGTCGCCGTCGCCTTCGTTACCCCTGCGCGCGTGTCCTGGCATGCCCGCGCGCGGCCAGTTCCCCCCGCCCGGTTTCATCGGCTCGCTGAGCGGTCTCGAATGCGCGCGAAGCCGAACAGTTTCGCGCGCTCTGCCGGCTGACACACCCAAGATGTCTCGTCGCCGCGCATTTGTCCCCGATCAGCCGGCAACATCTCGCACACCCCACCGAATTGCGCGTCTGGTGAGCATTCCGGAGGTCCCTTCCCGCGGAGGCGATGCAGGAATCCACCGGACCCGAGTCGCTCCGCCTCCCGCGCCGGCGCCCCAAGCAGAAGTGTTCCGTGGACGCGCAATGACGGGCCTTGTGCGGGAAGTCGCCGGCTGAACGGCACAAGTTGCTCGGTTGGCGAACGAAAAACGGGTGTCTGGCGCCTGATGCCCCGAAGTTGCGCGCGACGGCGCACAAAAGGCGCCGGTGGGGAAACCCCAAAACGGGGGGCGCGACAAGGGCGGGCGCGACAAGGGCGGGCGCGACAAGGGCGGGCGCGACAAGGGCGGGCGCGACAACGGCGGCGAACGCACGCGCCGGGTGGAGCTCAGAAGAGCTGAACCGGCACCGCCAAGCTCTGCGGAGGGCCGTTGAACGGAACCACGGTCGTCTCCGAGAGCTTGGTCGTGATGCATTTCGCGGTCAGCGTTCCGGCGTAGGGCGCTGCGTTGATCCTCGCGCTCTCGACCCGTCCGCTGGGCCCGAACGTCACGGTCGCCGTCACCGGGCCGGGTGGAGCCTCCACCGAACGGCAACGCCCGGCCTTGACGCTGTTCGCGGCCAGTGCCTTGAACGCGGCGGTGCGATCGAAGGCGCCGCTTCCGCCGGTGACCTCGGCGCTCGCCGCAGGCTTCTCGGGAGCCGAGGCCACGGGGACGGGTGCGGCCGAGGCCACGGGGACGGGTGCGGCCGAGGCCACGGGGACGGGTGCGGCCGAGGCGACCACGACGGACGCGAGGGGCGTCGGCTCCCGCGCCGGTTCCGGCTCGAGGCGCGCGGGCGTCGGACTGGGCTCGTCGCTCATGAACCGCCAGGCCAGGAGCGCCGCCAGACCGGCGGCGACGATCCACATCGATCGGGACGGCCCTCTCGGCGCTTCGGGGCCCGCTGATTCCCCGGGTTTCTCGCGACGCGCCACGCACCGGAGCGTACCCGCCCGCTCGACGCGGGTCGAGCCCACGGCGACGCGCCGGGTCACTGCCCGAGCGTCACGCCCGAGAGCACGTAGCCCCCATGCGGCCCGGCCGCTGCGGTTCCGCTGCGCGCGTCGAAGCGCAACGTCAGCTTCATGCCGCGCCAGGTGTGCTCGGTGCGCGCGCCGTCGAACAGCAGATACTCGTCCGAGTCGCGCGCACGGCTGTGCTCGATCTTGCCCGAGAGACCCAGTCTTTCGATCACGGGGCCGGCCGCGACGCGAGTGCGCGCGGTCCACACGTCGAGGCCCTTGACCACGCTCGGGCCGCTGTGCAGCGAGCGCGTCGACACGCGAAAGCGCTCGTCGTCGAGCTTGGCGAAGCGCGCGGCGTCCGCCGGATCGCTGGCGAGCTGCTTGGTGTCGCTCGCGAGCTTCTCGAGCCCGCCAAGGAGCATGCCGACGGCGATGGCGTCGTCCTGCAGCGGCAGCACGGACTCCGGCATCGTCACGCTCGCGTAGCCCTCGAGGAGCGCGTCGCCGAGGACCACTTGGCTGATCTTGTCATCGACCTTGCCACCGTCCACCTCGACGCCGATCACGGCCACGCCTGGCCCCCAGTGCTCGAGCTTTCCCGAAGCAGGGTCCGAAGCCAGGTTCCAGATCCGCCAGCCCCACGCGCCCGTCTTCGAGCGCGCGGCGACGGCTGATCCGAGTCCCATCGTCAGCGCCAGATCGGCGGCCCGCCCCTTCGGGAAGCGAACGCTCACCGTGCTCGGACCGCTGAGCTCGACCGTGTGATCAGCCGGGAGCGCGAGGTCGGCGCGGAGCGCAGCGCTGCTGGTCAAGAACAGGGCCGGCTCGCACGACAAGCGGCGCAGCGCGTTCGCGAGCGCGGTCATGGCCGGCCGCCCGCCTTTGGGCAGCGGCTTGCAGGTCTTGCTCGCGCCGGGAGGCGAGGTGACGGCGAAGTGGGTGGGGCCGCTGGGGATCGGAGGCAGTGCGGCCGACGGGGTCGCCGTAGCTGAGGCAGTGGGCGGCTGCGTCACCGCGGACGCTGCCTGCGGCGTCTCCCTGGGGCGCTCCCGGCAGCCGACGAGCACCAGCGACACCGCCAAAGTCGAGCCGACTCGCATGCTTCTCAGCTCGCTCGCTCGAACACCAGCGCGCAGTTGTGCCCGCCGAAGCCGGCGCTGGTCTTCATCGCGTAGCGCACGTCGCAGGGGCGCGCCTCTCGGATCACGTCGAGGTCGAACACGGGATCGAGCTCGTCCACGTTGGTCGACGGGTGCAGGCGCTGATCGCGCAGCGAGCACACGCAGGCGATGCCCTCGGCTGCGCCGGCGCCGCCGAGCAGGTGACCGATCATGCTCTTGGTGGCCGACAGTGGGATCTTCGGCAGCGCGTCGCCGAACACCGCACACAGCGCCTTGTACTCGGCCACGTCCCCCGCGGGGGTCGAGGTGGCGTGGGGGTTCAGGTAGCCCACCTGGGTCGGCGCGATGCCGGCGCGACGCAGCGCCGCCTCGATCGCGAGCTTCAAGCCCAGGCCCTCGGGGTGGGGCCGGGTCACGTGCTCGGCGTCGCTGGACATGCCCCAGCCCGTGAGCCACGCGATGGGCCTGACGCCGCGCGACGCAGCGTGCGCCTCGCTCTCGAGCACCAGCGCGCCGGCGCCCTCGCCGATCACGAAGCCGCTTCGATGCTTGTCGTAGGGGCGCGAGGCCCGCTTGGGGTCGCCCTCGTAGGCCTTGGCCAGGGCCCGCGCGTTGCCGAAGCCGGCCAAGGTGTTGGGGCAGGTGGCGGCCTCGCCGCCTCCGACGAGCATCACGTCGGCGTCGCCGCTCGCGATCATCAGCGCGCCGATCGCGATGGAGTGAGTCGAGGTCGCGCAAGCGCTGGCGATGTTGAAGCTCGGGCCCATCAAACCCAGCTTGGTGGCCACCAGGCCCGAGAGCGCGTTGGGCATGGCCGACGGGATGAAATACGGCGACACCGCCCGGGGCCCGCGGGCTGCGGCACGCTTCACCTGCTCTTCGAAGATCTCGACCGCACCTTGCCCCGACGAGACCAGCACCCCGGTGCGGGTCTTGTCCACGTCTTCCAGGCGCGCTTGCCGCGCCGCCTGGAGCGAGGCCGCGAGCCCGAGCTGCACGACGCGGCCGGTGTAGTCGATCTCGCGCGCCTCGAGCACGCTCTTCGGATCGAAGCCGCGCACGCTGGCCGCGATGTCGGTGCGCAGCTTTTCGGTCGAGAACTCGGTGATGAAGTCGACCCCGGAACGCCCCGCGCACAGGCCGTCCCAGAAGGTGGGCACGTCCAGGCCCAGGGGGCTCAGGAGCCCGAGGCCGGTGATCGCGATGCGGGGCATGGCGGGCGGGGATAGCGCATTGGCGCCGCAGCGTCACGAGCGCCATCGGCTGCGAGGACGCCCCGCCGGCGAGCGCGGGGGCGCCGGGCCGAAAAACATCGCGAGGTGGCCCGCCCACGGGCGGCGGTCAGCGCGCCACGTTGGGGTAGGGTACTCCTGCCTCGTGTCTCCGCTCCGACAGGTCGGCCTCTTCTTCGGCGCGTCGTGCGTGCTGACCGCCGTCTGCCAGACGCCGGGCATCCTGGCGTTCCGTGCTGGCCGGCAGCCCACCGGCGTCGCGGTGCCGCTGATGGTGATCGGGGCGTGTGGGCCCTCGCTGGTGGCCATCTTGATGGCTGTGCTGCTCGAGCGGCGCGCTGGGATCCGCGCGCTGTTTCGGCGTGGCGTGTCGACCCGGCGACGCCTGCCGCTTGGACTCGTCGCGTTGGCACACCCGGTGGCCGCGCACCTGCTCGCCAGCGCGGCGCTCCTCGTCGTCGGCCAATACACCGCGAAGCACCTCCTCTATCCGCCGGTGTTGCCGGAGCACGTTGCCATTCTGGTGCTCGCGCCCCTTGGCGAGGAGTACGGCTGGCGAGGTTACGCCTTGCCCCGCCTGCAGGCAGTGATGAGCCCGCTGGCCGCCAGTGCGCTCATCGGCGTGGTCTGGACGCTGTGGCACGTGCCCACGTTCTTCATGCCGGGCGCCTCGTTGGAGGTGTCGCTCCTGTTCCTGCCGCTACTCGTCGCCGGCAGCGTGATCTACACGTGGCTGTTCAACGCTTCGGGCGGGAGCATGTTCGTCATCGTCCTCGCGCATCTGGGCATCCACCTCGACAACATCGCCCGCGCCGACGCGCTGGGCGACGGCGCGCGGCCGCTGGCGTCGACGACGGTCGTGCTCATCGCGTTCTCTGCTCTGCTCGTCGCGTCCGGTCGCCTGAAGGCGTCGACCGCCGTCACCGGCGGCGGGGTCGCTGCCGGTCGGTAGCCGCCCGCAGGCCGACCACCGGGTAACGCCGCGAGCCCGACCGCTCCGGCGGCCCTTCGGTTCCCCTCGGTCGCCACCTGAGCTAACGCAGGCCACATGGATATCCCGCTCCGCTGCACTTGCGGCGCCGTCAAGGGCGTCGCCCGCGAGGTCTCGCCCCGGCGCGGGACCCGTGTGGTCTGCATGTGCATCGACTGCCAGACCTACGCCCAGTTTCTCGGGCGCGCCGACGAGATCCTGGACGCTCACGGAGGGACGGACATCTTCCAGCTCGCACCCGGCCAACTCGAGATCCAGCAAGGAGCCGACCGCCTGCGCTGCGTGCGCCTGAGCGCCAAGGGCGCGATGCGTTGGTACGCCGACTGCTGCAAGACTCCGGTCGGCAACACGGCGCCGTCTCCCCGCATCCCGTTCGTCGGGGTGCCCCACCTCTTCATGGACCACGGCGCGTCACCCGACGGTCGTGAGCGCGATCTCGGACCCGTGCGCTTCCGCGTCCAGGCCGAGGACGGCCACGGTGAGGTTCCGCCGGGCTCGCACCCGCGCTTCCCGCCACGGCTCTTGGCTCGAACGCTCTTCTTCTTGCTCCGCACCCGGCTCACCGGCTTGGCACGTCCGACTCCGTTCTGGGACGATCGGGGGCAGCCGAGCGTCACACCGCTCGTGCTCTCGAAGGCGGAACGCGCCGAGCTGAGGCAGCGGTGCGAGCGCTGACGAGAGCGGCGGTCCGCCTTGCACTCCCGCTCGTCGCGCTGATGCGTGCGGTCGGCGCCTGCACCTATTCGACGGGTGTCGGGAACGTCTCGAGGTACCAGGGCGTCTCGTGGTAGTCGAGCAGCGCGGGGTCGTGTCGGTGTGAGGGTTCGATCAACTCTCGCAGGCGGCTCAGCGTCTTCTCGTCGCGTTGGCTGAGCACGGGGATTCCGTCGCGCAAGAGCAGCGCCGTCGCGACGCCGACACCCGCGGTGAAACGACGCTCCGCGACCAGGCGACACCCCGCGGAGATCACCTGGCTCCCGCACGCAGCGCTCATGTCGGTCAAGAGCGCGAGCTCCGCACGGTGCACTCGCGCCGCATCGAGCATCGCCCGCGCTCCGGCGATCATCTGATCCGTGAGATCGACGCCGTGCTCGTCGATCACGCGCGCTCGACCGTCGAGGACGTCGTGACCGTCGCCGCCGTGGATGTCGGGCATCGTCCGGGGAGTGCCCAACGCCTGGTCCTCGGGGCAAAACGCGGCGACCGACACCGTGGGGAGCGCGAGCAACCCCGCCAGTCGGGCGCCGAGTCCGTAGTCGGAGCCATTGACCCCACACGGGCGCCCCGCGAGGCAGCCGCTGATCAGGAGTCGAAGCGGCTCCTCGGCGCTGGGCGCGCGAAACCGGGCCAAGGTCGTGGGGTCGTGGGGGAGTCGCATCTGACGATCAGAAGGGAGTGTGGCTCACCGCTCGCGCTTTGCTAGCTTCTCGTGCCGTCAGCCATCCGTCGAAACGCGTCCCCGACTGGCGGGTCATCGGAACCAAGGCGCTCGCCGCCCTGGGCAGCGCCGCGGTGATGGTCGGCGCCGGCGCGCTGTATGCGCGGGCCGGCGGCACCCGAGGCATCCTGTGTAACCCCGCGGTCGCCGGGCCCTACGGCGCGCTCCTCGCGGCGCTGCTCGCGCCGGGCAGCGTGTTTCGAGCGCGGCGTTGAGCGGCTCGACCTGAAGGACGCGAGTGCGTACCCTCGGCGGGCCTTGGCAACTGGTGAGTCCTCCGACCCGAGTGACCCCGTCGCGAGCATCCTCCGATTCGTTGGGCAGTTCGTCGCGCTGAGCGAGAGCGAGCAACGACTGATTCGCGAGGTTACACGCATCGAGCGCTACGGCAAGGGAACCGTCTTGCTCGCGGAAGGGGACGTCGCAACCGAGAGCTGGCTCGTGATCCAGGGCTGCGTGCGCGTGTTCAGGGGCACGGGCGACGAGGCACGCACCGTGGCGCTCCACACCGAACTGCATCTGGTCATCCCGCCGACCTATGGCACCGGTGCACCTTCCCCGGTGACCCTCGAGTGCCTAGAGGACGTGGTGGCGAGCGCTAGCACGCCCGACGAAGAGGCCCGCGCCTTCGCCGAGCACCCGTCCTTCGAGTCGGTCTGTCGCGTGATGGGAGATGCGTTCAGGGCCCACCTTCAGCACGCGCACATCGACGCGGTGACGCTCACCCCCGGGCAGCGCTACCTCGAGCTGGTCCGCCGCCGCCCTGATCTCCTCCAGCGCGTGCCGCAGTATCACGTCGCGAGCTTGCTGGGCATCCAGCCCGAGACGCTGAGCCGCATCCGCCGGCGCCTCGTCCGACGCGTTGCGCCCCCGCGTTGATCCAGATCAAGAAAGACTGGTGCTCCCGTGCATGCGTGCAGGCGCGCCGCATTCTCTCGCACATGCGCGCCGTCTTCTGCGGGCTCGTCGCCCTCGCTACCTCAGTGGTTGCCACACCGATCGCTCGGGCCGACTCCACCACCGAATCGGGTCGCTGGTCTCTCGGCACCTCGGCCTGGATGCTGGCCAACGCGTTGCCCGACTCGCCCCACTTCGCGTACCTGGAAGCGGACGTCACGTTGGGAGAGCCCGGCGCGCTGGCCTTCGGTGCCCTGACCTGGAGGTACCACGCGCCGATCGGCATTCCGTACGGGTCCGCGCAGGGTGACCCCGCCGAGGACTACCCGGGCTTCGTCCGTTCCGTCGGAGCCGGCGTCGGCTGGCGTCAGCGCCTGTACCGAGGGCTGACGGCGAGCGCGTGGGCCTTTCAGTTGCTGCAACTCTACAGCGAAGACCACCAGCCTGTGCGCGCAGGCTACCAGCTGTTCCTCCAAGCCCGCGTCGGGTGGCGATTTCACGTCGGCGAGCCCGGCTTCTGGTTCGAGCCCGCCGTCGCGTTCAACGCGTGGCCCATCGAGGTAGGGCGTCCGGACTTGTTCCGCGAAAAGGACGAGCGCTGGCCGTCGTATTTCCTGTTCGAGCCGTGGCTCAATCTCGGGTGGAGCTGGTGAAGTGGCGCTTCTTCGGGCCAAAGTGGCTCTGCGCTGTCGCGCCGAAGTTAGCTGTCGACTTGTCGCGGGTCTTTCCGCACGATGGGAGGTTCAACCCAAGAGGGGGACTCCCGGATGAACCATCGAGTGATCGTGTGCGTAATGGCGGCCGTTGCCCTCGCGGCTTGTGGAGGAGACGACGACAGTTCCGGGACGGGCGGAGCCACCGGCAGCGGCGGTGCGGGGGGTGCGACCGGTGGCAGTGGCGGCGCCGTGGGCGGCAGCGGTGGCGCGAGCGGCGGCAGCGGCGGCACGAGCGGCAGCGGTGGTGGCACGAGCGGCAGCGGTGGCGCGAGCGGTAGCGGCGGAGCAACCGGCGGCACGGGCGGTTCGACCGGCGGCACCGGCGGCGCCACGGGCGGCACGGGCGGAGCAACCGGTGGGACCGGCGGAGCGACCGGCGGCACGGGCGGAGCGACCGGCGGCACTGGCGGAGCGACCGGTGGCACGGGCGGAGCAACCGGTGGCACGGGCGGAGCAACCGGCGGCGCGGGTGGCACCGGCGGCAGCTCGACCTGCGGTCCGACCTGCGGGACCGCGCCGTACCAGTGCTTCGATCCGATGTCGGCGATGATCGTCTTCGGAACGCCGCAGACCGCCACGACGGTGAGCACGAACATCTGCCCGGGCACGACCGTGCAGGTGCCCTATCAAGGGCAGGGCGCGCTTCAGGTGCAGCGCAACACTCCGTTCTTCTTCATCGGCACCCAGACGGGCAGCCTCACGGCGTTCACCATCGAGTACAACGTCACGATCGGGGCTTTCTCGAAGCTGCCGGCGCTCCTGCCCATGTTCCCTCCGACGTACCCGGTGACCCAAGATCCGGCGTGGAGCGCGACCACGAAGGCCGTGATTCACACCGTGATCAACGCGACGGCGGGCGGATCGACGGCGCCGTGCGTGGACAAGGCGGGAGTCACCTTCGCCGTGACCGGGCACCCGGAGGCCGTGATCAAGTACCCTAACAACGGGACCGCGACCGGCAGCGGCGGGGACGCCAAGGCCACCATCACGATCGTCACGACCGGAACCACCAGCGCGCCGGAGTTCGTGTACGTCACGGCGACCAAGACCGGCTGCAAGCTCGGGCTGAATGCCGCCGACAAGCTGTTCCTCACGGGGCGTACCCCCGTGGCGATCAACACGGTGACCTCGGGCGTCGGGTTCGAGCTCAGCAACTGACCGACTGCGACGCGGTCGTCGGATCACGGCGCCGCCGGACCGAAAACACCCCGGCGCGCCGCGCGGCTCAGGGCCCTTCGACCTTCTGCAGCTCTTCCTTCTCCCCCGTGTTCACGTCCACGGCCAGCACCATCCCGACGTCTGGGCAGTAGATCTTCTCCTCGTTCACCTCGGGGTCGAGCGGGGTGTAGTCGTGCGTCTTCAGGCAGCCGGTGTACGAGCCGGTCGGCACCGTGACCGTCGCGTCGAGCGCCAGCACTTCGCCCCAATCCTCGGCCTCGCACGCCAGGTACTCCTGGCGGTACTTCATCCCGACGGCGGGCTTGGCAGGGATGACCATCCCCGGCTTGGCCCCGCCGACGCCCGCCTCCCACGAGCCTTCCTTGGACACGGGTTTACCGTCGGCGTACTCGGTCGTGTCTTCGCCCAGGTACCACACGCTGCCGTCCTTGTGCTGCGCGTACCAATCCCAGGTGTCCTCGATGGTCACGCCGTTTGCAGTGACGGTGTCGCGAACGACCGTGCAGGTGATCCCCATCACCTGTTTCTGCTCAGCGAGCACCGTGACCACGACGTCTTGGATGCCTTCCTTGTACGTCCACTTTCGCCCGACCGGGAGCGGGTACAAGGGGTTGTCCACGGTGGCCGAGAAGTCCGCGGGCACCACCTTCGGGTCGTAGCTCTGGTCGACGGTGCACGTCTCTTCCTCGTCTTCCTCGTTCGAGCCGCAGCCCAAGGCGGCGAGTGCCAGTACGATGAACACGGAGTGATGAAGGTTCTTCATGTCGGTGGTTCCTCTGCGGCAGCATCTTGCAATTTGGGGGCCCAAGTCGGGGCTCGCGGCGACCGCGCGAAAATCGACCGGTCGGCCCAGGTCGCCGCGGAGGTGTCCTGCCGGGCGGCGGTTCCTGTCCGGTCGAGCGGACAGCCGAGCGCGGGCGAAGCGCGGAAACCGCAGCGTTCGTTGGTCTCGGAGTCGGGCACACGCCTTGCTGAGAGCCTCGACGAAAGCGGAGGAGCCGAAAATGAAAGCCATCAGCCGAGCCCTGATTCGAGTCGTCAGCCTCACCTGCCTGCTCGCCGCCGCCGCATGCGGCGCCGGCTCCGAAGGGACCGGGAAGTCCCAGGGCGCGAGCTCGGGCGCTTGCGCCGACGACGAAGGCGCGGCGGACAAAGTGGTCTGCGCAGCGGACAGCGACTGCGACTCGGACGAGACGTGCAGCGCGGGCCTTTGCAAAGGGCTGGACGACGAGACGGACAACGACGACGATTGCGGCCAAGATGACGAGGGCGGGGCCGACAAGATCACGTGCGCCGTCGACGCCGACTGCGACTCGGACGAGGTCTGCAACGGCGGGCTCTGCCAGTGACACGACTCGACGGGGAGCCATCAGGGGGAGCGGCGAGATGAGCATGCGAACGATGACGATGGGTGGCTGGGTGCTCACCGGTGCGTGCGCGCTCGCGGGTTGTGGCGGCAACTCGGAAGAGGGCAGCCCGTCTGGAACGGGAGGCGCCACGGGCGGCGCGGCGGGCGCCTCGGGCGGCTCCGGGGGGGCGGGCGGCGGAAGCGGCGGCGCGAGCGGCGGGGCGGGCGGCAAGAGCGTGGACTGCACGACGCCGGCCAACACCTGCGCTTGCGGCCCGGGTGAGACCTGCACCCTCGACTGCGGCAGCAACGGCTGCGACCAAGGCGAGTGCCTGGGCGCCACCTGCAAGGCCGCGTGCGCCGGCGGCGACTGCAACCTGGACTGCGGCAACGGCGGCAAGTGCGAGTTCGACTGCAAGGGCGGCGGGTGCGAGCTCGACTGCGACATCAACTCCACCTGCAACCACAAGTGCGCGGGCGGCGGGTGCCAGCTGCTCTGCGACGGAAACTCGATCTGCTCGCTCGACTGCACCGGTGCGACCACCGCCTGCGAGATCACCTGCGAGCAGGGCGGCAAGGCCACCTGCACCGGGAACTGCAACACCCAGAGCTGTTAGCTGGCGGTGCCTCGGGGCGGTGCGCGAACGAGCACGCGGCGCGCGGGCGCGGCCCGGCCGACGAAACCCTCCCTCCCTGCTAGGCTCTTTGCGCGTGACGATCTCCATCGAGCTTTCCGACGACGTCCTGCGCGCGCTGTCCAGTGAGCCGGCGTCCGCGGCGGCTGAGCTACGCATGGCCGCCGCCGCGAAGCTCTACGAGCTGGGCCGCCTGTCGTCCGGCGCTGCCGCCGAGCTGGCCGGGGTGCCCCGAGTCGTCTTCCTGTCGCGATTGGCAGAGTTCGGGGTCGCCGCTCTCCGTTCAACCGAAGCGGACCTGATGGATGACCTGGCAAGCGCGTGAGGCCATCGTCGACACGTCTGTGCTGCTGTACCTCCACTCAGCTCGGAGGCTCGATCTCTTGCCGGCGCTCTTCGCCCGCGTGACGGTTCCAACCGGCGTCGAGGCAGAGCTGCGGGCGGGGGAGGAGCCAACATCGACGTGCCCGTCCCGCGGCTGCTCCCCTGGGCGAGGCTGCGCGACCCCTCGCAAGCGGCGATGGCTCGGGTTGCTGGCCGCCTCGGCCTGGGCGAGCGGGAAGTGATGGCCGTCTCACTCGAAACGCCAGACGCGATCGCGGTGCTGGATGATCGCGCCGCGCGAGCGCCCGCCCGAGTGCTTGGGTTGGCCGTGACCGGCACGTTGGGGTTGCTGGTCCGAGCCAAGCAGACCGGTTCGCTGACGGCGGTCGCCCTGGTGATTGACGAGATCGTCTCACACGGCTTCCGAGTCGACGACGGGACGAGAGCCCGAGTCCTGCGAATGGCGCGCGAAGCGGATTGACGCCCGAACGACGGTCGAGTGTCGGCTCGGATTCAGCAGCGCCGCTCCGCGGCGAGAGCCGCGCCGAGCGCGCAACCCCGTTCCCGCGGTTCACGGGGCGCTTTTCAGTGGTGAACGGCCCGACCCCGGGGTATGGCGCCCCCGAAATGGCCGATTCGGACCCTGGGCCGGCGCTGCTCGAGAGCGCTGAGCCCAACTGCCCGCCCGAGGACACGCTGCTCGGCGCGCTCGACGCCGCGGTGCGCAGCGGTGCGCCGTTCTTGACTTTGCACCAGGGTCGGCAGCGCACCGAGCTCAGCTACGCGCAGGCGCGCGAGGGGGCCTGGCGGGTGGCGGCGGCGCTCAGGAATCGCGGCATCGAGCGCGGCGCGCGGGTGGCGCTGCTCTTGCCGACCTCGGCCTTGTTCGTCGAGGCGCTGCTGGGTTCGATGATGGCGGGGGCCATTCCGGTTCCGCTGGCGTCGCCCATGACCTTCGGCGGCGTCGAGCGCTACTTGAAGAACCTGACGGTGATCTTGCAAGACGCCGGCGCCGACTGGCTGATCACCTATCCGCGCATCAAAGAGGCGGTCGCCGCCGACGACACGCTCAAGGCGACGTTGGCCAACGTGATCACCGAGGCCGACCTGGACGGCATCGCGCCCATCGACCCGCGCAGCGCGTCGGTGTCCGGCTCGGACATCGCGTTCTTGCAGTACACCTCGGGCACCACCGGGCGACCCAAGGGCGTGATGATCTCGCACCGCGCGCTGGTGTCGAACACCTATTCGATCGCGCACGGCATGAAGCAGACTAGCGCCGACGTGGGCGTGAGCTGGCTGCCCCTGTTCCACGACATGGGGTTGATCGGCGCGCTGCTTCGCTCGATCTGCCACCCGGGGCCGCTGCACGTGATGCCGCCCGAGCGCTTCATCGTCAAGCCCATGGGCTGGCTCAAGCTGATGAGCGAAGTGGGCGCCACGCTCTCGCCGGCGCCGAACTTCGCCTACGACCTGTGCACCGCGCGCATCGCCGAGATCGCCGATCTGCGCCTCGACCGCTGGCGGGTCGCGCTGAACGGCTCGGAGCCCGTGCACGCCCCGACGCTCGCCCGATTCCAGGAGAAATTCGGGCCGGCGGGCTTCGACGCTGGCGCGATGATGCCGGTCTACGGCATGGCCGAGGCCACCCTGGCGGTCACCTTCACGCCGGTGGGGCGAGGCGCTTCCACGCTGTCGGTGGACCGGCGCGCGCTGGAAGAAGAGAGCCGCGTGCGCCGCGCGAACGGCGGCTTGGCTCGTTTGGCCGTGTCGGTGGGCACGCCGCTGGCGGGGACTCGCGTTTCGATCGTGGACGAGTCGGGCAAGCCAGTGCAGGCGGGAGTGGTCGGCGAGGTCCGCGTGGCTGGCCCGTCGGTGATGGACGGCTACTTCCGCAACGAAGCGGCGAGCGCTGCGGTGCTGAAAGGCGGCTGGCTCTCGACCGGCGACCTCGGCTTCATCGCCGACGGTCAGCTCTTCATCGCGGGTCGTGCCAAAGAGATGGTGATCAAGGCGGGCCGCAACCTCTATCCGTACGACGTCGAGCGCGTGGTGGGCGAGCTCTCGGGCGTGCGCCTGGGCGGCGTCGCCGCCTTCGGCCGCGAGAACGAGAGCACCGGGACCGACGACCTGGTGGTGGTGGCCGAGACCAGCGAGACCGATCCGACCGGGCGCGAAGCGCTGACGCGAGCGATCCGCGGCGAGGTGCTGGCGGTGCTGGGCGTGGGCGTGGACGACGTGCGGCTCTGGCCGGTGGGCAGTGTGCCGCGCACCTCGAGCGGGAAGATCCGCCGAAAAGAGTGCGCGCGACTGGTCACGGAGGCAGGCTGACTTGAAGCGCGCGCTGGTGATCGGCGGCACCGGGTTCATCGGCGTGAACCTGATCGACGCGCTCCTGGCAGAGGGCGTCAGCGTGCGGGTCACCACCCGCCCGTCGAGCGCCACCTTGCTGCTCCGGAAGCGCGCGGTCGAGCGCGCGCCGGCCTCGCTGGAAGAGCCCGAGGCCCTGCGGCGCGCGATGGACGGCTGCGACACTGTCTTCTTGGCGGGCGGCTACTACCCGCGCTACTCGCTGAGCTTGGACTCGGCGCTGGCCGAGGGCGTACCCGGCGTGAAGCACGCGTGCGACGCTGCGCTGGCGGTCGGCGTCGAGCGATTCGTCTACACCTCGACCATCGCCACCCTGGGCCCGGCGCCGACCGGTCGCCTGGCGGACGAGCGCGACGTGATGGCCGAGATGCCCGCGGACAGCGTGTACCGCGGGGTGAAGTGGGCGATGGAGCGCGAGGTCGAGGCCGCGCGCGAGCGAGGGCTGCCGGTGGTGAGCCTCTTGCCGGGTGGCTGCATCGGCCCGAACGACGTGCGCGTGGGCAGCGGTGCCTTCATCGTGGGCGTGGTGAAGGGGCTGTTGCCGTGGCTAGTGAACGGCACGGTGAACATCGTCGACGTGGCCGACGTGGCGCGCGCTCACGTGCGTGCGGCGAGCGCCGAGCCCGGTGCGCGGTTCTGCCTGGGCGGCCACGACATCCAGATCCGCACCCTGCTCGAGCGCGTGGCCAGCCGCTACGGCGGGCGCGTGCCGACCGAAGAGCTCGACGCCGGCGCCGCCCGCGAGGCCGCCGAGACCGCCGAGCGCGCCGCCGCGCCGAGGCGCGAGCGCGTGCCGATTCCACGGGAAATGGTCGATTTGATCACGTCGGGCCAGCCCGTTTCCAACCTGCGGGCCGAGCGCGAGCTCGGCATCGCTTTCACGCCGCTGGACGACGCCCTCGATCGCGCCCATGACTGGTTCGCGAAATTGAAGCTCGTCCCACCACGACAGCCCCGGAGTACCCATGAGCACGTCTGAATCACCGACCCGCGACCGCGTCATCGCGATGGTCGCCAAGATTTTGAAGCTCGACGCGAGCAAGATCAACACCAGCGACCGGCTGCGCGAGGACCTGGGCATGGACTCGCTGGCGAGCCTCGAGCTCTTGTCGTGCATCAGCGACGAGCTCGACGTCGATATCGAGCTCGACGAAGCCATGGAGCTCGTGACCATCGACGACGCGTGCGCCTTCGTGGACCGCGTCACCGCGGAGCAGCGTGGCGCAGGCGCTGCCTCCTGAGCCGATCGCGGTCGGGCTCGAAAACCAAGAGGCGCTCGGCGCTGGCCTGAGCGTGGCTCACGCCACGCCGGCCGAGGCCGAGGCGCTGCCGCTGGTGCGCGCCGAGAGCACGCGCCTGGTCGCGAGCCTGGCCGACGCCGCGGCGATCGATCGCGACGGCGCGATCCCTCTTGCTCTGCGCCAGGCCGTGGCCGATGCGGGCCTGTTCGGGCTCACCGTGCCCGAAGAGCACGGCGGCGCCGGTTTCTCGCTCAAGGCCGCCTGCGCCGTCGTGGCCGATCTGGCCGCCATCGAGCGCTCGACGGCGATCATGATCGGGCTGCACTCGGGGCTGGGCGTCCGCCCGCTGGTCGAGCTGGGCAGCGCCGAGCTTCAGGCTCGCATGTTTCCCGAGATCGTCTCCGGCGCGCGCATCGCGTCGTTCGCCGCGACCGAGGCCGAGGCCGGCTCCGATCTGACCGGCATCCGCACCACCGGCACGGTGGTCGGCGATCAGCTGCGCGTGGACGGCGAGAAGGTCTACGTGACCAACGGCGGCTTCGCCGGTTGCTACACCGTGCTGGCACGGACTCCGGGCCTGGGCGGTCAACGTGCGCACTCGCTGGTCTTCGTCCCGCGCGAGACCCCCGGGGTCACCATCGGCCCGGAAGAGGACAAGCTCGGGATCCGCGGGTCGTCCACCGTGACCGTGACCTTCGAGGGCGCGATGGTGCCTCAGGGCATGATCTTGGGCCAGGCCGGCCGCGGCATCGATCAGGCGCACGCCGCGCTCAGCTGGGGCCGCACGCTGATGGCCGCCGGCTGCGTGGGCACCGCGCGCGCCGCGCTTCATCTGGCGCTGTCCCACGTGACCTCGCGCCAGCAGTTCGGCAAGCCCATCGGCGACTTCACCGCCTCGCGCGCCCACGTGGCGCGGATGGCCGCGCGGCTCTACGCCAGCGAGACGCTGGTGCGCTGGGTGGGGCACGCCCTGGCCAGCGGCCAGCCCATCGACGAGCTGTCGCTCGGCGCGAAGGTGCTGTGCAGCGAGGCCAGCTTCGAGATCTGCGATCGGGCCCTGCAGCTCCACGGCGCGCTGGGCTTCATCGAGCCGACCGGGGTCGCGCGCCTCACGCGCGACTGCCGCATCACCCGCATCTTCGAGGGCGCCAACGACGTGCTCTTGGTCCGCGGCGGCGCCGCGGTGCTGGGGCGCAAGCCCGCGCCGGCTCCCGCCCGCCTCTCGCTGCCGGGCCCGCTCGAGCGCGAGGCCAAGGCCTGGGACGCGCTGCGCTCGCGCTTCACCGACGCGACCGCCAGCGTGCGCGCCGAGCACGGCGTGGGCGTGGTTCGCCACCAGTTGGTGCTGCAAGCCGTGGCCCGCGCCAACCTGGCGCTGCTCGCCGCGCTGGGCTGCTTGTTCCGCGCCCAGGCCCGCCCCGACGAGCTCACGCTGGCTCGCCACGCGACCGAAGACTTGCTGTTCGAAGCCGAGCAGCACCTGAACGATCTCGCCCGCGCGGTGCGCGACGAGGCGCGGGTGCACGCGGTGAGCGATCAACTCTATGCGCCGCTGTCGCGCATCACGAAGGAAGACCCGTCATGAAGCTGCGCTTCGTCTACCCGAAGTTCTCTCGTCACGCGGAGCACCACCCCGAGCTGCGCGAGGCCGTGCCTTGCAACGAGTACTTCGGGCCGCCGTCGCTGGGCATCGCCTGCCTGGCGGCGGTGACCCCCGAGTCGTGGGACTTCGACTTCCGCGACGACCGGGTGGAGGACGTGGGCCTCGACGACGACGTCGATCTGGTCGCGCTCTCGTTCTTCACGGCTGCGGCTAGCCGTGGGCTCGAGCTGGCGGACGCCTTCCGCGCCCGCGGCAAGAAGGTGGTGATGGGCGGGATCTTCCCGACCATGATGCCCGACGTGGCCGCCGAGCACGCCGACGCGGTGGTGGTGGGCGAGGGCGAGGGCGTCTGGAACGACGTCTTGGTCGATGCCAAGCGGGGGAGCCTGAAGCCGCGCTACAGCGGCTCGTCGGTGGACCCGGCGACCCTGCCATTGCCGCGGGTGGACCTGTACATCGAGAAAGAGAACGACACCTATCGCCCGGACGACTACCCCGTGCAGATCGCGCGCGGCTGCCCGCTGAAGTGCTTCGCCTGCGTGCTGCCCACCAGCATGGGCCCGAAGATCCGGCACTTCGGCACGGACCACACGCTGGGGCAGATCGAGCAGCTGAAGGAAAGGGGCAAGCTGGGCTCGCTGACCGAGGACACCAGCTTGTTCTTCGGCTCGGGCGCCCAGCGGCGCTTCGGCTGGCTGCTCGACGCGCTGGCCGAGCGATCGGGCCCGGCGCCGATCAGCTATCTGGGCACCAGCATGCCGATGATCCGCGCCACCAGCGGCGAGTTCTTGGATCGCATGCGCGCCGCCGGCATCAACATGTTCTACCTGGTGGGCGGCTTCGACCCGTTCACCATGAAGGCGTTCACCGGCAAGGACCCGGACGCCCTCGCGAAGGCCCACGAGTCGGTGAAGAAGGCGCTGGATCACGGCATCGAGCCGTACACCTCGTTCCTGGTGGGCAACGACGACGACGACGAGGGCACCTTCGATCGCATGCTCGAGTTCGCCGACAAGGCCGGCATCCGCAAGGCCGAGTTCGCGATCATGACGCCCTACCCGGGCACCGCCGTCTGGCATCGGTTGAACGCCGAAGATCGGATCATCGAGCGCACCTGGTCACGGTACAACGACGCCAACGTGGTCTTCCGCCCGAAGCAGATGAGCCCCGAGCGCCTGCTCGCGGGGTACCTCTACTTGTGGAAAGAGTTCTACCGCTCGCGTCAGGACCTGAAGGAGCTCGGTCGCGGCGAGCGGACGATCCAGTTCTGAGTCGAGCGCCGGCGCCCGCCGACCTCGCACGCAGTCAGTCCCGACCTGCAGACAGACGCCCGCC
Organism: Myxococcales bacterium; assembly: GCA_016191785.1. Taxonomy (GTDB): domain Bacteria; phylum Myxococcota_A; class Polyangia; order Polyangiales; family Polyangiaceae; genus JADJKB01. Next base: position 70,682 of record JACPVJ010000119.1, read on the forward strand.
GACCTCGCACGCAGTCAGCTTCGTAGAGGTTGGGATGGGGTGCTGATTCGCGGCTTTCTGCCGCGCTTGGCAGCGGGCGAAGAGTCTAGAACTTGGCGCGGAGATGCAGGCCGTACTGGCCGTCGACGCGGGCGCGCACCACGATCGGGGTGCTTGCCTCGCCACCGAGGCTGTTGGTCGTCGGAATGACGCGGACCGAAACGTCTTCGCTCGCCTGGATGTCCTTTGCGATGGTGATGCCGCCGAGCAGCGCCTTGTAACCGCAGCCGTTCTGGTTGCAGTCGGTGCGCGTGCGCTTCACCTTCTTGCCGCGTGGCGGCCCCTGGTCGCGGTCCGCGCCGACCTGGGCCAGCATGCTGGCCGGCAGCCGCAGGCTCTTGGGCAACTCGGCGGCCGGTGCGGCGCCGTAGGCCGGCTGCTTGTCCTCGGCCAGAGCGGGTGAGCTCACGGCGAGAACCAGGACGGCGACGGCTAGGCGAAAACTTGCCACTTCTAGAAAACAGGATGCCCGGACGCAAACCGCAGGGCAAGCTTCTCGGACAAACGCCGGATCAACTAAGTGTGCTTCCCGCCGACCCGGGAGCACCCGGGCGCAGAGCCGGGCCCAGTGTGGGCAGGGGACGCCCCCCGGGCGGCGCGCCCTACTTTTTGTCGATCTCGACCCAGACCACGCCGCGCAGGTCGCCCTCGGCGAAGCCGACGGCCTGGTCCTTTGGGTAGCGCTCGCCGAGCTTCGCCTTCACCTCGGCCGGGAACTTCTGCGGGTCGCCGTGGCAGTTCAGACAGAGCGCCTGAGCTCCCAGCGGCTCGACCACACCGAGCTTCGCGCCCAGGTCGAACACCCCGGGCTTCACGTCCTTCGCCGGCTTGCCCGCGACCTCGGCCAGGTAGGTCTTCACCCACGGGCGGGGTGCGTTGGTCTCGTTTCTGAGCTTGTGGCTCGAGCGCCCGATCTCGACGCCCTTGCTCGACGCGACTCCGCTGGTCAGAGACACGGCATCGGTGGCGCAGACCTCGATCCCGGCGGCGGGGCCCCCGGTCTGGACGGCGCTCTGCAGCTTGCCGCTCAGCGTCTTCTTCAGCTCACCGATGGCGGCCTGCGCGGTGCCGACCTTGCCCTCGAGCTCTTTCGGGACCGGGTCGAGGCGCTTCGGACCGCTCTGGCACGAGAGGGCGGACAGCGTACCGACGACACAGAGCGCACGAATCCACATGGTGCCAAGTGGGAGCCCAACGCGGGACGAAGGATTCACCCTCGCGAGCGCATGTCGTCACCCCCGCTCGCCCACCTGCGAGATCGGCGGCCCGTCGAGCTCGACCATGGTCGCCATTGGGACAATCCATGAGGGGCACGGCACGTGACCCTCACGACTTGACCGGAATTCGGACAATCCATGAGGGGGACGCGACGTGACCCTCACGACTTGTCCACGATTCGGACAATCCATGAGGGGCACGTGACGTGACCCTCGCGAGTTGACCGGAATTTGGACAATCCATGAGGGGGACGCGACGTGACCCTCACGAGTTGACCGGAATTTGGACAATCCATGAGGGGGACGCGACGTGACCCTCGCGAGTTGTCCACGATTCGGACAATCCATGAGGGGCACGGCACGTGACCCTCACGACTTGACCGGAATTCGGACAATCCATGAGGGGGACGCGACGTGACCCTCGCGACTTGTCCGCCCCGCGGACGACGGCATCCCCCGACGGCGCGACCCCGCCACGTAGGCGCTTCACTTCCGCGAGCGCACGTCGTCGACCAGCGCGTCGGGCAGCCGCCCGAGCTTGCCCAGCTCACGCATGTGCAAGATCGGCAGCCCGCCCAGCTCGGCCATGGTCTTGCCGCCGATGGTGTCCGTGTAGTGCTTGGGCTCGTACCCGGCGAGGCCGGGCCGCGCCCCTTCGTCGACGCGACCGAGCACACGCATCAGTGCGTCCAGGCTGTTCATCTTCATGTACGGGCAGGTAGCGCACCCGCCCTCGACGCTGCAGCCCTCGCCGCCGGACACGCCGGGCACCACGGCCAGATCGGCCTCACCGGTCTGGGCAATGGCCTCGGCCGCCACCGGGAAGATGATCTCCACGTCGATTGCGGGCCCGCCCTTGGCCTCGGTGTCGCGCAGGGTCTGGCGCACGCGACGCACGATGCTGGTGATCATGCCGGCCTCGGTGCCGAGCACGAATCGAAGGTGGGTGGGGGCGCCGGCCCGAGCCGCGGCATCGAGCTTCTTGCCGATGAACGCCAGAATGTCGGACGTGGAGCCGACCACGCCGGCGTCTCGACGCTGGGCGGCCAGCGCGATGCCGAACATCTCACCGGGCACCTCGAGGTGAGCGGTGATGAACGCGTCTTGGTAGTCCGTGCGCACGCGCTCGGCCACCGCGGCACCGAACAGGTGGTGCACGATGCAGCTGCCTTGCTCGAAGAAATGAAAGCGCGGCACGAGGGCGGCGATGCTGGCTCGATCGTGCGCGGGGTGCACCTGACGGATGGCCGAGTCGGGAAGCTCGGCGAGCGACGCGAAGAGCTGCGCCAGGTTGCGACCCATGTACGTGTCCGGGCCGAACCAGACGTGCACGTCGGGGATCTGCGCGAACGCTTGCAGCACGGTCTTGACCACGTTCGACGAGGTGCAGGTGATGGTCGGCACCAGCGAGTGGGCATACGCCTTGGTGCGCAGGCTGGTGTTGATGTACACCACGTGCAGCGAGCACGGCGTCTCGTGGGCGCGGGTGAGGTAAGCGCCGTAGGCCGGCGCCTCGGCGCTGTCGGCCAGCGAGCAGCCGATGGCCCGCTCGGCCACGCGATACACCGGGACGTTCGACAGCCCGCTGGCGTCGAGCATGGCGCGGACGTTCTCGCTCATGAAGTCGACGCCCAAGACCACGATCGTGCGGGCACCGGCCTTGGCCATCTCGACCGCGCGGTCGGCCATGACCAGCGAGTCCGAAATGTGGATGAATGGCCAATCGGTCGCGGCGAGCACCCCCTGCAGCTCCGGGTCCATGTAGAAGTGCGCCACGATGCCGGCGTTCTTCTCGCGCAACACCCGCGCGAGGGCCGCCACCTCGCCCGGATCGGGATCCAGGAACGACGCCTGCGCTTCGGCGAAGCTGCCCTGGGCGGTGATGCTGCCCGCACGGATCACGAGCGAGGGGAAGGGCTGGTGCGAGGTCATGGCTGTCGTCCCAGGGTGCGCTCAGTCGGGCTTCTTGCCGGGCAACCGCCCGAAGGTCTTCAGGACCAAGGCCTCGAGCTCGCCACAGCGCTCGAGGGGCAATGGGTCTTCTTCGCGCGGATCTGCGGCGACGTCGTAGCAGTGCCAGCCGGTGTCCCAGGCGCGAGCCTCGAGCTTCATGTTCTGCTTCATGGCGCCCCAGTTCTCGAAGGCGCAGCTCCACACACCGGCGCAGTTGGTCATGGGCAACGCCTGAGACGTGAGCTCCGGGCGAAGCAGGCTGTGGCCTGGCATCTTGCTCTTGTACTTGGCGACGCCCGGCTCGTCCCACAAGCCCATCAGGTCGAGGACGGTCGGCGCCACGTCGACCTGGAAGACGAAGGCGTCCTTCTTTGCGCTCAGGTTCCGGGCTTGCTCGTCGGTCAGCATGCCGTCGGGCGCGTCGATCCACGCCGGCACGTGGATCTCTTCGTCGAACATGCTGAAGGTGTGTCCCATCTGGCCGTGCTCCCGGAACGCCTCGGCGTGGTCCGACAGGTAGACCAGCGCGGTGCGCTTGCCGGCCTCGGTCGAGCGCAGGTGCTCGATCATCCGCGCCACGTGGACGTCCTGCTGGTGGACCGAGTTCTGGTACAAATTGAAGAAGTGGGGGTTGTCTTCCGGCGCCTTGCTGGTGGTCCAGGGCTGGAAGGGTAAGGGCCCGTTTCGGTCGATGTGGTACGGGTAGTGGACGTTCGACAGGTGGATGACCGCGAAGAACGGCTCTTTGAGCTGGCCGATCTCGCTGTTCACCCGGTCCGCCAGCAGGTTCTCCGGGGCCCCCATGTCCAGATCGGCGGTGGGGTCGAGGTCGGTCGCAGCGACGAACTTGCTGACCCCCAGGTTCTTCACCCACAGCCGGGCGTTGCCGAACATCATGTTCTGGCTGGTCCAGTAGGCCGTGTCCCAACCCGCGGCCTGGGCGTAGTCGAAGATCAACGGCCAGGTGTGGAGCGTCTCGCGATCTTCCGTGGGCAGGACCCCGGCCCACATCACGGCCAGCGAGATGGCCGTCGACGAGTCGAGGGATCGCATCTGGTTCAGGGGAAATCGCTTGGGAAGCAGCCGGTTGGTGATCCCCGTGCGCTGGCAGTCCGGGTCGTATTCGATGCACGCCGCGTCGGCGCGCACGCTCTCGAGGATCACCAGCACCACGTTGCGCGGCGTCGGCGGCTTGGCGGTCAGGGGCTCGACCGGCAGTGAGGCCCGGGCGCGTGGCCGCAGCTGATTCGACTGGTCGGTGAGCCCGAGCTGAGTGCGAATCAGCCCGCCCACCGCGTGCAGGTAGAGCACGTCGGGCGTCGCCGCTTGGACGTGGCGATGCTGGGTGGGAATGAAGAACGACGCGATCACCAGCACGGGCGCCACGTAGCAGGCGACGATGGCCGGGATGCGGCGCGGGCGAATCACCCGCCGCGCCACCACCAGCATGACGATCGCCGCGACCAGGGGCGGCGCTTTCGCCTTCAGGTAGTTGCCGATGTCGGCGAAGAGCTGGTTGAGCACGCTGTCCATGAAGTTCGACGCGAACAGCGAGACGTCGATGTTCAAGTACGCGTGGTACTGCGAGTAGAAGTAGGCCTGCCCCCCGAACGAGAAGGTGATGCCCACCACGAACAGCGCGGCCGCGAGCCAGCGGGCCCAGCCGGTGCGACGCGCGGCGGCGTAGAGCAGCGTGCCCCAGAGGACCAGGCTCTCCAGCACCGAAGCGAGGTACGTCCAGCGGTAGTGACCCTGGAAGGTGCCCATCAGCTCGGCGCGACGCGAGGCGTCGATGGCGACCACGGCCACCACCGGGCAGAGGAGCAAGAACAGCCCGACGGCGCGGCGGGCCCGGCGCAGCCGCCGCGCTCGCGCACGCCAGGCGGGCTCGGGGTCCCCGACCACGACGACCGGCCCCCGCTCGGCAGGGACCGGGGGGCGCGAGTCGACGCTGGAGTCCACTTCCGGCACGGCGGCGCGCATCCTAGCGCAACCGGCCGGGCGGGCGAGCTTCGAGCGTCGCTCGGGCACTGCGGGGCGGCCCGCCGACTGATATGCTCCCCGGCCCGGAGGCTTCCATGGACTTGCTGCGCACTCGTCTGCTCGCGTTTGGTGCCGTGCTGTTGGGACTTGCCGCGCTCGGCTGCGGCAGCGACGACGAAGACCCCGCTGTCCCGAGCCAGCCCGAGAGCACGATCCCGCTCCTCGGGGACGACTGCGACCCGATGGTGCCCACCCACTGCGGGCTGCCGTTCCCGTCGAACGTGTACCGGCACGACGACCCGGACAAGAAGCACGCGAACGGCAAGCACGTGGTGTTCGGCGCAACGACCATGCCGGCACGACAAGACGACGTGCACGCGCCCGCCGACATGTTCGCGGACCACGACGGGTTCTCGCCCACGCAGGGTCCGATGACCCACCTGCCGCTCGCCAAGTGCGCCGCGTGCGCCACCCCTTACAGCATCGAGAAGTCGCTCGAAGCCGACCACCCGACGGTGCTGCTCGAGGTGCCCACCGGGCGCAAGATCCCCCACTGGGTCGACATCGACATGAGCACCGAGAACGACGGGCTGGAAGATCGGCCCGATCAGCGGGTGCTGATGATCCGACCCGCCGAGCGACTGAAGGACGACACGCGGTACATCGTGGCGATCCGCAACGTCGAAGACCTGAACGGCGAGGTCATCCCCCCCAGCAAGGTGTTCGGGGCGATCCGCGCCGGCAAGCTGCTCGGCAGCGGCACGCCGGCCGAGAAGTGGAGCGCCTACGCACGGCGCGAGCTCTACTCCGAGATCTTCGGCGAGCTCGAGAAGGCCGGCGTCGCGCGGGACGACCTGCAGATCGCCTGGGACTACACCACCGCCAGCAAAGAGAACATCACGCGCTGGGTCGTGCAGATGCGCGACAAGGCCTTGGCCAAGGTCGGAGACGACGGCCCGACCTTCAAGGTGAAAGAGGTCGAAGAGCTGGACCACCCCGAGCTCCTTCGGCGCATCCACCTGGTGATGACGGTGCCGGTCTATTTGACCAGCGCGTCGATCCAGTACTCGAAGAAGAAGCCGATGGATCGGCTGAACATCAACGCCGCCGGCGAGCTCGAGCAAAACGGCACGATGGACTGGGACGTGCTGGTGCTGGTGCCGAAGAGCGTGCAGAGCGGCAAGAAGCACGGCCTGCTCCAGAACGGCCACGGCCTGTTCGGCAGCCGCTTCGAGGGGCAAGGCGGCTATCTGGCCCGCGCCGCCAACCGCAACAACTGGATCGCCTTCTCGACCAACCTGTTCGGCTTCGACGAAGACAGCGTCTCGCTCGCGATCGACACCTTGGTCGGCAACTACGAGGGCATCAAAGGGCTGACCGAGCGCCAGATCCAGGGCATGGTGAACCAGCTCTTGGTGATGCGCATGATGATGGGGCGCGTGGCCAAAGAGGGCATCAAGGACGGAACCGGCACGCTGATCTTGGACCCGACCTGGATCGATCCGAAGGTGCGCGGTTATCGCGGCGACAGCCAGGGCGGGATCATGGGGGCCTCGTACATGTCGATCAGCACGGACGTGACCCGCGGGCTCCTGGGCGAGACGGGCATGTCGTACAACTTGCTCCTGAACCGCAGCCAAGACTGGCCCGCCTACGAGATCATGCTCGAGTCGGGCTTCCAGTTCGACGGGGTCGCGGTCCAATTGATGCTCGGCCTGATCCAGATGGCCTGGGATCGGATCGAGCCCGGCGGGCTCACTCCCTACATGACCGAAGACCGCCTGCCCAACACGCCGGCCCACCACGTGCTGCTCCACATTGCGCGGGGCGACCACCAGGTGACGCCGTTCGGGGCGCACATCATGTCGCGGGCCATCGGCGCGGTGCAACTGGCCTCGGACGACGCCTCGCAGCCGGTCTTCGAGGACTACTACGGCATCGAGCAGAAGAAGGCGCCGCTCACCGATCAGTCCGCGCTGATCGAGTACGACTTCGGGTTGAAGCCGCTACCGGCGACCAACGTCCCGGCCAAAGACGGGTGCGACCCCCACGATCGCGTGCGCGACCTCAACCCGTCGTTCGACCAACAGGACGAGTTCTTCCGCACCGGCAAGGTCGGCTGGTATTGCAAGGGCGCTTGCAACTGCAACGACAAGATGGTCAGCGACCCGAAGGAAGAAGAGCGCTGCGACGAGACCGACTGCAACTGAAGGTCAGCTGATCTTCAGCTCGAGGGCTTCGACACGCTCGATGAGCATTTCGAGCTCGGCCATCCGCGACAAGACGTCGGCACGAAGCCCGCCCACCTCGACCCGAAGTCCACCCACTTCGGACTCGAGCTTCTTCTCGAGCTGGTCGAAGCGCTTCAGGATCTCTTTCATTGTCGAAGATACTAGCGCGGCGCTAGTGCCGCGGACAGGGGCGGGGATCCCTCCGAGACCTGCGCCCCCGACACCGACCCCCGCACCCACGCGCGGGCCGCGCCGCATGACGCCGATCAGGTCGCTCGCCTCCTTTTTCGTGGCAGTGGCTCCTACCGCCGAGCCATGAATCCCGAAGCCGTCGCCCGCACCGAGTCCCCGCCGCCCACCGTCACCCGCCTCGAGGTCAGCTTTCCAGGCGGAAAGCGCGTGAGCACCCAGGTCGGGCGGCACGTGATCTCGACCGATCAGTCGGTGCGCCACGGCGGCGACGACTCGGCGCCAGCGCCCTTCGACCTGTTCCTGGCGTCGATAGCCACCTGCGCCGGGATCTACGCGCTGGGCTTCTGCCACGCGCGCGACCTGCCGACCGAGGGCCTGAAGATCACCCAAGAGGTGGTGGACGACCCAGCGACCCACCTGCCGGCCGAGATCCGCTTCGTGGTCAGCGTGCCGGCGGGCTTCCCCGAGAAGTACCGCCCGGGCCTGCTGCGCGCTGTCGAGAGCTGCAAGGTGAAGAAGACCATCGCGCGGCAGCCCGTGTTCTCGGCAAAGCTCGGCTGATCTAGGTGGATGGCGGGCAGCCCAAGTTGCATCGCGTCATACGTGGCGCCTTCCATCCGCGTCGGCAACCGACGAGCATGAAACATGCTCGAGCTAGCAGTCGCGTTCGCCGACCTCTCGGGGTTCACCGCGCTCACCGAGGTGCATGGTGACGAAGACGCGGCCGACGTGGTGGAGGCGTTCTACACGATGGCCAAGGGTTGTCTGGTGGGTGAGACGCGCCTGGTGAAACCCATCGGCGACGCGGTCATGCTGGCCGGCCCAGACGCGGGCGACACGGTCGCGACGGTGCTGGCGCTCGCGGCCCGAGTCGAGGCTCGTCCAAATTTCCCCGGCCTTCGCGCCGGCGTCCACTATGGCCCAGCGGTGGAGCGCGACGGCGACGTTTTCGGCGCGACGATCAACGTGGCGGCGCGCGTGGCGGCGCATGCGCGCTCGGGGCAGACCCTTTGCACGCGGGCGGTGCGCCTTGCGCTCACTGGGCCCTCGTTGCACTTCGTGCCGCTCGGCGAGGTGAAGCTCAAGAACGTGTTGTCACCCGTCGAGCTGTTCGAGCTCGTCCCCGACGCCCCGCGGTCCGTCGATCGCGACGTCGATCCGGTGTGCAAGATGCAGCTACCGCCGGGCTCTGCCTGGTGGTTCGAGCACGCCGGCAGGACGATCCGCTTCTGTTCGGCCAAGTGCCGCGACGCGTTCGCCCGAGACCCCGACAGTTTCGCGTGAGACCCGGCCCACGGGCGTGGCTGACGGTGGTGGCGCGCACGCCGCGGTGTCGAACCGCCCAAACGGCCCGGACAACGTGCCGCCTCGACGCGCCTCGGCGCTCGCCCTACGATGGCCGCCTCGTATCCGAGAGTGAGGCCATGAAGAGCACGCAAAGCCTGGTTCACCAGCTCGCCGCGCACGCCCGTGAGACGCCCGACGCGCCTGCCATTCACGGCAAGGTCGACGGGGCCTGGAAGACGCTGACCTGGGCCGAGTACTTCGCCCAGGTGCGCGAGGTGGCCAAGGGCCTGATCGCGCTGGGGCACCAGCCGGGCGACTGCGTCGCGGTCGTCGGGGCGAACCGGATGGAGTGGGTGCTCTGCCAGTTCGGGATCATGGCAGCCAAGGGAGTCCCGGCGCCGGGGTATCCGACCAATACGGTCGAGCAGTTCGCGCACATTCTCCGCAACTCGCGCGCGAAGATCGCCATCGCGGACACCGCGGCGCTGGTCGGCCAGTACCGCGCCGCAGTCGCCCTCGACCCGAGCCAGGTGCAGGTGGAGCACCTGGTCGCCATGCTCGACGGCGAGGACGACCCGGCCATGAGCTTGGCCGCGCTCCGTGACAAGGGCCGGGCCGAGCCGGACACCGAGCTCGATCAGCGACTCGCGTCACTGGGGCACGAGGACACCTGCCTCTTGATCTACACGTCGGGGACGACCGGCGTCGCGAAGGGCGTGATGCTCGATCACGGCAACCTCCTGTCGATGCAAGAGATGCTCTTCCGCCACGTGCCGATCTTCAGCGGCCCCGAGCGCAAGCCCTACATCGTCGTGAGCTATCTGCCGCTCTGCCACATCGCCGAGCAGATCATGACGAACCTGATGTCGATGGGGGCGGGGGGCGAGGTCTACTTTTGCCCGGACCTCTCGCAGGTGAAGGACTACCTGCTCGCGGCCCGCCCGACCGTGTTCGTGGCCGTGCCGCGGGTGTGGGAGAAGTTCCAGGCCGCGCTCGAGGCCAAGCTCACCGCCACGACCGGGATCAAGGGCGCGCTGGCCGGCTGGGCTCGGGAGACGGAGCTCGCAGCGATGACCCGCGAGCTCGCCGAGAAGGCCCCCGTGAAGGGGCTCGGGCGCGCCCTCGCCAACAAGCTGGTGCTCGGCAAGGTGCGCGCCGCCCTCGGCCTCGACCGCCTGGTCATGGCCGGCACCGCCGCGGCCCCGATCTCGGTGGGCACGCTGAAGTTCTTCGCGTCCCTCGGCATCGCCATCCACGAGTACTACGGGATGAGCGAGACGACGGGGATCGTCACCGGCTGTCGCTACGGCGAGGCCCGGTTCGGGACGGTCGGGACGGCGCTCGACGGCTGCGAGGTCAAGGTCGCCGAGGACGGCGAGATCCTCGCGCGCGGTCGCACCATGACCCGGGGTTATCTGCGCATGCCCGCCGAGACCCAGGAGCTGATCGACGCGGAGAGCTGGGTCCACACCGGCGATCTCGGGGCGTTCGACGCAGACGGCTACCTGAAGATCACGGGCCGGAAGAAGGACCTGCTCATCACCGCCGGCGGCAAGAACGTCGCGCCGGCCGAGATGGAGGGGTACATCAACCAGATCCGCGGGATTGCGCAGGCGGTGGTCGTCGGGGATCGCATGCCATTCCTTGCGGCGCTGCTGGTCCTAGACCCCGAGAACCTCGACGGGCTGGCGGCGGACGCCGGCACCCAGAAGGCCTCGCTCGAGGCGATGGCGAAAGATCCCAAGGTGGAGAAGCACCTCTTCGCCGCCATCGAGGCGCACTGCAACACCAAGGTCGCCCGGTATCAGACCATCAAGCGCATCCGTGTGCTGCCGGTCGCCTTCTCGGTCGACGGCGGCGAGCTCACGCCGACGATGAAGATCAAGCGCAGCGTGATCGCCCAGAAATACTCTGCCGAGATCGACGCACTGTTCGCGTCGAAAGACGAGCTCCTCTCGGCGCAGTAGCCCGGCGCCGAGCGCGGCGCAGCGTCCCTCGACTGGACGCACGCAGGCCCGGCGCACTATCGTCCGAGGTTGGCTCCGAGCGAGCCGGGAGCGACCCATGCCCAAGACTCTCTGCGCGCCACGACCCTCTTAAGGCAGCCAGCGCGGCCCGATCGCCCACCAGGCGCCCCGCGACCAGGTAGAGCTCGTCCAGGCAGCCACGCTTCGAGGGCGGGCGTGACTTCGTCCGCCCACGCCGCTTCGACGCCCGCGGTCTCCCTCAGGCACCGTGAGAGCGCCGCCTCGTTTGCCACGCCCGTGGTCGGCCACGGGTAGCGCGCGCGGACGGGCGTTGGGCCGGCCTCAGGCGGCAATGCCTTGCACATACCGACCGCGCGGGTCGCCGTCGTCAACTTCGTCGTCGTTGGCCTGGCGCGTAGTGCCCGCGTATTCTTCCGTGCGCGCAGTGACCGGGTCAGAACCGAGCGCGCGCAAAAGCAGCCCCGCCCCCGCGCGTTGCGCTGGCACCGAGCTCCACGCGGCGACGCGCGGCGGCGGCGGGACCCTCGTTGCCCTTCGTGCCGAGCCAGACGGCCGCGACGCCCACCCCCGCGACACCGCCGGCCAAGCTCACCCAGCTCGCCGTGCCGAAGAGGTTCGCGCGGGCTATGGTGCCGTCGGACGAGCTGGGGCACACGCGATCGATGCAGTCGCGCTCGAGCTCGCGCGTCTCGCTCCGGTGGAGCAGGAAGAGCACGCCCGATGCGGCCAGACTCGCCACTCCGGCACCGCCGATGATCCAGGGCACCGGATCGGTCGACGTGCGCTGGTCTCGAGCCGGGGTAGATTCGTGGGGGACTGGCGCTCGCTCATCTTCGAGCTCGACCACGAGCTCGCGCCGCTCTGCTTCCGCCAAGACGACCCTCCTCTGCTTCGGCTCCCTGCCGGGGACGGTGAAGACGAGCTGGTGCGTCCCAGCGTTGGACGGTCGCGCGGTGCCCCACGCCTTCGGGTCGAGCACGATGCCGTTCAAGGTCACGCGGAGCCCCGGCGGCGCAGGGCGCAGAAAGCGCAGCCGGAGAGTGGGAACGCGGCGCTCGAGCGCGCGAATCTGCTCCGCGACCGGTCCACGGCGCGGGTCGTCGGCAGAGAGTAGCTCCACCGCATTGCGGTAGGCGTCGAGAGCATCTGCGACTCGTCCGAGCTGGTCCGAGCAGTCACCGAGATTGATCAACGTGCCCGCGGCAGGGTCGAGGCGCTGGCTCTCGGCGAGGAGAGGGCATGCCGCGCGGTAGTCGCCCTTCTTCATCAGCGCTCGGCCTTCCTTGAAGAGGGCGTCCGCCTTCTGGAAGGCCTCTCCGCCAGCAACGGCCGGAGCGGAGGAGAACGTCGAGGCGAGTGCGAGAATGCACACCAACATTTGTCGGCGAATCGTCGAGAGGGAACCCGCAGTCACTCCGCGACGCATGGTAGCAAGAAACCACCGGCGCAGCCTGCGCCGTGGGACGCTCGAACCGGGAGTGGGCGGGCCTCGGGCCGTGGGTTCGGGCACGGGTGTTCCCGGCGAATCCCGCTGGAAATTGCCAGAGGAGTTGCGGTGCCCGAGGTCTTGGGTGACCGTTCATCGGGTTGGACTCGGTCACTGAAGCCATCGACCAGAGCGCGATGCAGGCGCAGACCCGCGTCGGCACGACTCTGCGTGGCAAGTGGCATCTGGACCGGCTGCTTGGGGTCGGCGGCATGGCGGCGGTGTACGCCGCGAGCCACCGCAACGGCACTCGCGCCGCGGTGAAGGTTCTCCACCACGAGTACAGCTCCCACCGCCAGGTCCGCGCGCGCTTCCTAAAAGAGGGCTACCTCGCCAACCGCGTCAACCACCCGGGCGTCGTTCGAGTGCTCGACGACGACCAAGCCGATGACGGCTCGCTGTTCATCGTCATGGAGCTCCTGGACGGTGAGTCGCTCCAGGAGCGAGCCAAGCGGCTCGGCGGCCGGCTCGAGGTCGACGAGGTCTTGTCCGCCAGTGACCAGTTGCTGGATGTGCTCGCCGCCGCGCACGACCAGGGCATCATCCATCGCGACATCAAGCCCGAGAACGTCTTCCTCACACGAGACGGAGTCATCAAGGTGCTCGACTTCGGCATCGCCCGGATGCTCGAGCTCTCCGGCGGAAGCCAAGCGACTCGCGCGGGGACGACCCTCGGCACTCCTGCTTTCATGGCCCCCGAGCATGCCCGCGGGCTCTGGGACGAGGTCGATGCGCGCACCGACCTCTGGTCCGTGGGCGCGTTGATGTACTCGCTGATCATCGGACGCCCGGTGCACGAGGGACGCACGACCAACGAAATCTTGCTCGCGGCCATGTCGAAACCAGCGCGATCGATGCACGAAGAGCGCGGAGTGCCCGACGAGGTAGCCTCGCTCGTGGACCGCGCGCTCGCCTACGCGCGAGCCGAGCGCTGGCCCGACGCGCGCGCCATGCAGAACGCCGTTCGGCAGGCGTTTCACCGCGCCCACGGCGCGCCCTTGAGCAGCCATCCGAAGCTGATCGTGCCCGCGAGCGTGCCCAATCGCACGCTGGCCACCGCGGATGACCCGGATCCCGCTGTCGCGAGCCTGGGCCGCGCGGGACAGGTGGTCGCGTCCGGGTCGACGGGTGCGCCGTTGACGCCTTCCACCGCCGGCGCGCAGCGCCGGGACAAGCTCCTGGTCGTCGGCGCCGTCGGCGGGCTCGCGGTGGTTTCGCTGGCCACCGCGCTCGTCGCGGTGGTGCTATCGCGGGGGAACGCCGCGTCCGGCGCGATCTCGCCGTCGGTGCTGGCGGCTGACCCCACGCCGCCGACGAGCGTCAGCGCCAGCACGCTCGAGCCGGCGCCCTCCGCCTCCAGCGACCCGCCGCTGACCTCCTTCGAAGAGCTGCCGGCCTCACCCCAAGCTCACGTTCGCCCGGTGGCGCCCTCGACGAAGCCGGACGCGGGCGCCAGGGCCGGATCGCCCGCGGCCAAGCGCGGCGACTGGAAAGACCAACGCCACTGATGGGGCTCTCGCGCTCGAAGCGCTGGGGCGCGTGTTAGGCTGGTTGCTCGGTGCCCGACCCGTTCCGCGACCCGAGCTCGGCCACGATTGACACGTCCGGCGGCGCGAGCCTCCGAATTCGGAAGATCCGCGCGGAGGTCATCGCTGGCCCCTGCGCGGGCAGGGTGGTCGAGGTCGCGGGCGCGGAGGTCCGAGTCGGAAGCAGCAACGACAACGACCTCGTGCTCGAGGACCCTGCGGTGAGTCGCCACCACCTCACGCTCAAGGTGGACTCAATCGGAGTGCGGGTCGTGGACGCGGGCAGCCGGAACGGGACGACGCTGGACGGGACCCGAATCCGCGATGCCTATGCGCGGCCCGACTCGTCCATCGTCGTGGGCGGCTCGACGCTGCGCCTGCGAATGCTCGAAGACTTCGTCGATTTGCCGCTCTCGGAGCGCGACCGCCTGGGCGGGATGGTCGGTTCGAGCGTTGCGATGCGACGGCTGTTCGCCTTGCTGGAGCGGGTGGCCCCGACGGACGACCCGGTGCTCGTCGAGGGCGAGACCGGAACCGGCAAGGAGCTGGCCGCCGAGGCGTTGCACGAAGAGAGCACGCGCTCATCGGGGCCCTTCATCGTCCTCGACTGCGCGGCCATCACCCCGAACCTCATCGAGAGCGAGCTGTTCGGGCACGTGAAGGGAGCCTTCACCGGAGCGGTCAGCGACCGAGCCGGCGCGTTCGAGCAGGCCGACGGCGGCACGCTGTTCATCGACGAGCTGGGGGAGCTGCCCCTCGCGCTTCAGCCGCGACTGCTTCGCGCTCTCGAACGTCAGGAGGTGCGTCGGCTTGGGTCCAACACGACTCGCCGGGTCGACGTGCGCGTCGTCGCGGCGACCAACCGGAGCCTCTCGCAAGAGGTGGCTCGGGGCAACTTCCGGGAGGACCTGTACTACCGCATCGCCGTGCTTCGGGTGGTGCTACCGCCGCTCAGGGAACGAGCGGAAGACATCCCTCTTCTGGTCACGCACTTCTGCGCTCAGCAGAGCGGGCGATCGGGGCGCAAGCTGGAGCTGCCCGCCAGGGTCGTCGACGCGCTTGGCCGCAATGCGTGGCCGGGCAACGTGCGCGAGCTCCGAAACGCGGTGGCTCGCGCTTTGTCCTTGGGCACGACGGGGAATTTCACGACCGGCGGCGCGGCCACCGACCCTCGGTCGCCGGCGGTGCCCGTCGATCTGGACGTACCCTTCAAAGTCGCGCGGGAGCGTGTGACAGAGGCGTTCGAACAGTCGTATCTCAAAGCAATGCTGGAGATGACGGACGGGAACATCTCTCGAGCGGCCGAGCTCGCCGGCGTGGACCGCAAGCTCATCCAGCGCGCGGTGAAACGCTATGGTCTGAGAGGCGACCGCGACGACTCGTAGCTTGCTCGAGCGAGCGCGCGGGCAGTGGGTCACCGGTGGGGCAGCTCGCGCGACCGGACTGGGGCGCGGCTGTCCGAGCGGCGGGGAAATACCGCCACTTTCCCTCCGTAGGCCCCAGGCACGAGGGTTGCTGAGGGGGGCGGCATGGACAAACCCACCGCCGCTGCCACCGTTTCCCTTGGTCTTCCTCCCCCCGCGATTGCGGGGGCGCGCGGGCGCCGCCGTGCCGGCCTCGGCCACGCCGCTCTCTCGGCGCTGCTCCTGGTGGCTTGTGGGTCCGATGGCGGGTCCGGCAGAGCCGGCGCCCCCGCATCGACGGGCGACTTGCTCTGTCAAGAGGTCGCGGCCTACGCTCAGAAGTGCGGAGCGACGAGCGCCTGTGACCAAGCGCTGGTCTCCGACTGCAGCAACCTCGCGGGCCTCCTGAGTGAACCGTTCCTGGCGGGAGCGAAGGGCTGCATCGAGGGCGGCGCTTCCCCGCCCTCCTGCCTCGGGTCCGCTTTCTCGAGCCTCACGCCGACGCCGGCTCAGCAGGACTTCGTCAAGGCGTTCTGCTCGGATTGCCCGCCGGTGACCATTCCTGGCTGCGAGCAGGCGCTGCTCGGCGGCGGTGACGTGCCCGAGCAGCTCGCGGTCGCCAAGACGCTGATCTTGCCGTTCGGCGACGCCGTTCTCGAGAAAGTGAAGGCCGAGTGCATTTCGGGGCTGACGTGCCTGGCGCAGTTCCCGAGCTGCGTTCAGTCGGTCCTCGCGAAGGAGGCCGTCCCCGCCGCCACTATCGAGTGCGTGAGCAACACACTTCTCGGGAAAGGCGAGAGCTCCCCGCCGAGCACGGAGCCGGGCTGCCAGGGCGCCGGGGGCGCTTCGGGTGGAACAGGCGGCGCGCCGAGCGGTGGCGCGGGTGGGGCACCGGCCGGAGGCAGCGGCGGTACCTCGAGCGGCGGCAGCGGCGGCGGCGGTGGCAGCGCCGGTGCACCGAGCGGTGGCAGCGGGGGCGCGCCGGCAGGCTCGTGCGTCGGGTACTGCGGCTCCAAGGCGCCCGCGGGCTGCTACTGCGATGCGAAGTGCGCGCAAGCCGGTGACTGCTGCACCGACCACGTCTCGGCCTGTGGTGCAGGTGGAAGCGGCGGCACCGGGGGCAGCGGTGGTACCGGTGCCTCCGCCGGCACCGGGGGTACGGGCACGGGCGGCGCCGGCGGAGGTTGCGCGGACTCCCACGAGCCCAACGACTCGTTCGCCAAGGCAAAGCCGCTCGGAACCATCGACGACTGCGACGGTTCGGGCGGCCAGGTGAAAGGACTCGTGAGCACTGGCGACGCGGACTACTTCCGCTTTTCCGGTAAAGACGTGGTCGGTTGTGGCGTCGATCCGACGGCTCAGACCACCGCGGGCGTGAAGCTCTGCATGTACGCCACGTGCTCGGGCGCGAGCGTCAGCTGCACTTCGGGGTCGTTGACGGGGCTCGGCGGATACGCGGGCTGCTGCTCGAGCAGCGGAACCGTTTCCCTCAAGGTCAACTGCGACGGAGCCTTCGACGAGGCGGACGTGTTCGTGAGTGTTGCTCCCGAAGTGCCGGCCTGCGTCGATTACATCGTGAAGTACCACTACTGATGTCCCGCGCACCCGCCCGCGCGGCAGTCGTCGGCCGGGGGCAACCCCCCGGCCGGGAGCTCCGCGCCCCTAGAATTCGGATCTTCCGTGGTACGGTGGGAGCCGTGAGAAACGGGTCCCGCGTGCCACGCGGAGCGCGTCCAGGCCTGGTGCGGCGGATGGTCGCGCTGTCTGGAACCTCGCTCCTCTTCGCCTGCAGCGTGGACTACGTCGCCAGCGACCCGGAGTATCAGTGCAAGCGCGATCCCGCTTCGTGCTCGGCCGGAGGCGGGACCGGCGGAACGAGCGGTGGGAACGGCGGCGCCAGCGGTGCGGGGGGCGTGGGCGGCAGCTCTGGCGACGGCGGTGGCACTGGCGGCACCGGTGGGGGCCCCTGCCCTGCCGGCGCGGGTCCGCCGAAAGTGCTGGTTCACGCGCCAAACGGTGGTCCAGCGACTTGCATCAGCGCGACGGAGGTCACCTACCTGCAGTACAAGCAATTCGTCGATGCCAACGTGCCCGTCAGCGGGCAGATCGCGGCGTGCGACTGGAACGTTCTCTACGCGCCCACCGAGCCGCAAGTGGACGGTACCTGCAACACCAAGCCCTTCGACTCGACGGGCTCGGAGTCCTACCCGGTCAGGTGCGTGGACTGGTGCGACGCGGTGGCCTACTGCACCTGGGCCGGCGCGCGGCTCTGTGGCGGCTTCGGTGGGGTGGCGCTGGCGGCGACGGACTTCGCCGCCTCGTCGAAGAGCGAATGGTTCGCCGCGTGCGTCGGTGATGGTGCCCCGAAGGTCTACCCGTACGGCGACGTCTACGGAGGCCAGACCTGCAACGGCGCGGACAATGCGGTGAACGGAGCCATCACTGTGCAAGGGGCACCGGGCTGCCGTGGGAGCGGCGAGGGTCAGGCCGTCTTCGACCTGAGCGGTAACGTGGCCGAGTGGGAGAGCTCGTGCTCCGGCACGCGGGTCGCAACATGCAGAATCCGCGGAGGCTCCTACAAGGCCGACGCGAGTGGCCTGCGTTGCGACGCGGATCGAGTTGCACCGCGCACCGCCGTTTTCGCCGACGTCGGCTTCCGATGTTGCGCGAGTCCGCTCTGAGTACCCCAGCCACCGCCGCGGTCCGCCTGGGTGTGCAGCTCGTCGGCGTCGATGAGCCGGGTAGTGGAGGACGGCACGCGCGGGTGCAGGGCGGAGGTGTGCCTGGTAGTCTCCGCGGATGCGGACCAGGGTATGAACTTCGCACGAAGCTTCCCGGCCAGCGTGGCTCTGCTCCTGGTCCTCGTCGCCTGCGAGCGGAAGGCGACCCCGATCGAGCCGGCCGCCCCGCCACCGAGCGCCCCGGCCGCGGCGCCCTCCCTGGAGCGCACGGCCTCCGCCGCACCGGCGCCCTCGCCCTCGGCGCCGAAAGGGGAGGCGAACTGCTACCCTGCCGCGAAGTCACGGGACATCGGTAGCACCGCGACGGCCGCGCCACCGTTCGCGGATTGCGCCAACCACCTCAAGGTGCACTGCGGCGGCAAGGACGGCGAACGCGGCGGCTTGACCGGCCTGGCCCTCGACCTGAAGGCGACGGCGGCGGCCCGCAAGCGACAACCGGACGCCTGCTGCTACGCCTCGTGCGAATGAGGCCCCAGCCCGGCGACTGCTCGCTCCTCAGCCGATCCGCAGCACCATCAGCGCCGTGGCTACATAGGCCATGGCCTCGATGGCGCCCATGCCGACGTTCTTGTCGCGGGCGATCTCGGTGTCGAGGGTGCCCCCGCGGAGCGAGAACGAGCCCAGCAAGATGGTCTGCACGATGAGCTGGCGCACCACGTACAGGCCGGCGCCCCACGAGAGCGCCTTGCCGTAGGAGAGGAGCGAGTCCCCCCAGCCGGTGAAGGTCCCCTCGACGGCCTGACCGACGATGATGGCGACGCCGACGGTGAGGCCGGCGTAGCTGAGGGCGGCGGCCACGTTGCCGCTCTGGATCTCCGCGGAGTCGTCGTATTTCGTCAGCAGGCGGAACAGCAGCACCAGCACGTGCAGGCTGAGCTGGGCCAGGGCGAAGAACACCAGGGACAGGCCCAAGGTCTTCAGATCGCTGCCCGCGACGGCCCGCGCCACGATGATGCCCGTTGCCAGCGAGTGGGCACCGCCGGCGATGCCCGCCGCGACGTTACCGCTCTCGATCTCGGCGTTCATGCGCGACTTCAGCAGCACGCGCACGCCCATGCGCGAGCTCACGAAGAACAGCAGCAGCGCGGCGACTCCGAAAGCCGACACCCAGAGCGCGTCCGCCCGCCAGCTCTTCTCTTCCATGCTGCCGGTGGCGATGTTCGCGGCGATCAGGAAGATCCCGAACACGTCGCCGCCGTGCAAGAGCGCGCGCGCCGCGTTGCCTTGCTCCAGATCCGCCTTCAGCGTCTGTTTTGGGGACAGCAAGCGGAGACCGAGCTGGAACAGCAGCAACAAGACGAGCGTTGCGCCGAGCGCGAACACGAGGCGGTAGAGCGGGCTGTCGGGCGGCATGGCGAGCCGAGCGTAGCCTGCTTGACTCGCGTCCGGGGGGCGGATGATGCTCCGTGCCCGTCTCGTGACCCGCTTGCCGTTCTCGGCGACCGAGCTCCGCTCGGTGCTCTCGCCCCTGGGGCAGGCGGAGCTCTTGCCCGGCGCGGCCTATGCGGATCCTGCCGTGTTCGAGCTCGAGCGGACCCGGCTGTTCGAGCAGAGCTGGCTCGAGGTGTGCCGCAGCGAAGAGGTGGAGGATCCCGGGGCCTTCGTGCTCGCGCCGATCACCCCCGAAGGCGTGCTGGTGACCCGCGGCGCCGATCTCGGCCTCTACGCCCACCTCAACGTGTGCCGGCACCGCGGCGCGCTCTTGACCCGCGATCGGGCCGGACGCTGCGGCGCCTTCGTCTGCCCCTACCACTCGTTCCGCTACGAGCTGACCGGCCGCCTCTCGGAGGCTCCGGGCACGGCCGACCTGGAAGGGTTCCGGCTCGCGGAGCGGGGCCTGGCTACGGTGCGGGTGGCCGAGTGGAAGGGGTTCGTGTTCGTGAACTTGCGCGCCGACGCGCCGCCGCTCGTCGAGGCGCTGGCCCCAGTCCCCGAGCACCTGGAGCGACTGCACGTCACGCCCCTGCGGCTGGGCCGCCGGGTGGAGCACGAGGTGGCGGCAAACTGGAAGCTTCTGATCGAGAACTTCCAGGAGTCCCATCACTTCCGCACCGTTCACCAAGCGCTCGAGCGCTGGACGCCGTTCGAGCGCTCGTCCAGCTTCGTCCGCGAGGGCGCGTGGCTCGGCGGCACGATGGACCTGGTCGACGAGGCCGAGACGGTGTCCCTGGACGGCCAGCGGCACGGGCGCCCGCTCCTGGGCGGGACCAGCGCGGTCGATCGCCGCCGGGTCTACGACTACTTCTGCTGGCCGAACCTGCTGCTCAGCGCGCAGCCGGACTACCTGTTGAGCTACCGCATCTGGCCCCTCGGGCCAGACCGGACCCGGGTGACCGCCGACGTGCTCTTCCACCCCGCGGCCTTCGTCGAGGGCTTCGCCCCGTCCGACGTCTACGAGTTCTGGGACGTGACCAACCGCGAGGACCGCGAGATCTGCGAGAGCCAGCAGATCGGCGTCGGCTCGCGCGGGTTCGGGCGCGGCCGCTACACTTCGAGCGAAGACGGGACCCACGCCTTCGACGGGCGCATGGCGAAATTCTACATGGAGCACCTGGAGACATGAGCGAGCTGTGGGGCATCCTCGGCCGGCCGTTCCTCGACCTGGAGCCGCACGTCGATCTCGCCTTGCTCGCCGAGCTCGACGACGAGATCTGCGCCGGGCTCGCCGAGGTCGACGTCGGCTACACGGGCGGCAGCCTGAAGTCGATGGGCGTGGCGGCTCCCTGGGTGCTCGACGACCCCTACGAGGACCTGGGCTGGGTCATCGAGCGCATGAGCCGGGCCGAGCGCGAGAAGCTCGTCTCGATGGCCGACGACCCCACTGCCTTCGAGCCGGGTCGGCTCATGGAATATCGCTTCGGCGACGAGACCGACCATCCGCTGTCCCAGCGCCAGGTGCGCTGGCTCGAGTACCGCTACGGCGTCTACTTCCCGTGGAAGGTCGTCTATCACCTGCTCGAGAACTTCCGCTGGGAGGACAACCACAGCGGGCGCGGCAAGGAGTGGGATCCCGAGGCGCTGCGCCACTTCCCCAAGACCGTGGCGTTCATCCAGTCGCTGCCCTTCACCGAGATCGGGCGCTGCCTGATCTTCGGGCTCTTGCCCAACGACCACGCCACGGTGCACCGCGACAGCGAGCCGGGCCAGAGCGTGGGCGTCGCGCAGTGCATCAACATCTGCCCGCGTGGGGACAAACGCTTCTTCCTGATCGACCCCGACGGCGAGACCCAGACCTTCGTCGATTCGCGCGTGTACTGGTTCAACGACATGGACTACCACGGCGTCGAGCCCGACCCGTATTTCCGCTACTCGATCCGCGTCGACGGCAAGCTCGATCCGAAGTTCGTCAGCCGGGTCGGCCGAGAGGTGAGGGCTCGGTAGCCCTCAGCCCTTCACCAGCGTCGCCACGCTGAGGGCCTCGTCCGTCGTGGCGCCCTTGTGCGTGCGGCAATAGAGGCCCGCGGCGCAGCCGGCCACGAGGTAGACGCCGTAGTTCACGACCTCGCCGTGGTCGTTCGCGCGCGCCTCGAAGTAGCGCTGCGCCACCCAGCGTCCAGGTCGGGCATGGGTCAGGCACTTCTGCCAGTCGTCCGCCTTCGCGAGCTTGCCGATGATGACCTCTTCCCCCTCCGCTCCGTAGTCGCTCTTCAGCACCCAGTCCTCCCGCTCGGTGACCAGCACCTTCGGGTCCAGGACCTCGAGCCGAAAGGTCGCGGGGATGAAGCGGCGGATCACCTCCTGGGCGCCCGGGCCGAAGCGGTGAATGTGCTCCCACATGAAGGCCATGCAGCGCTTGTTCTGTGGAAGCACGGCCCCGAACGGGTTCACGATGCAGAGCTTGCCGGTGAGCGCTGCGGCCAGTGCGGTGCCCAGGGGTTCGCGCAGCGGCTCGGTGTCGGGCACGTTCTCGTCGTCCCAGGCGCTGGCGCGCTCACCCCACCAGTCCGTCTTGTAGTGGCGGAGCATGACGCTGAACGGCACGTCGAACAGGCAGGCGCGCCCCTGCCCGTCGAGGGTCAGGTTGTAGGGCGACCCGAGCACGACGCTCCATCCGCGCTCCTCGAACCAGCGCTTGAACAGGCGGATGACGCCCAGGTCCTCCGTGAACTCCGTGGGGTAGACGATGCCCAGGGCTCGGGGGAAACCCGGCCCGAGCGTGTACTCAGCCAGCCCCTCGACCATCTCGCAGTACGTCGCGCCGAGCGCGGAGTTGGGGTCGACCGTGTCCGGGTAGCGCGGGTGCACCGCTTGGTTCAGCACGGTCGCCTCGGCTTGCCCGGTCGGCGTGTCGCTGTTCAGCTCCGCGAACGCCAGGCCCTCGTCGGTCACGAACACGTCCGCCCGGGCGATGCCGTGCCACATGGGGCGCGACGACTCCCACATCGCCTTCTGGAACGGCGTGAGCTGAAAGAACGAGTCGAGCAGCTCGGGTTCGTCCGCGCACATGCGGCAGACGTCGTTGTAGACGCTGGCGACCTGCTCGGTGGCACGATAGAGCCCTTGCTGCTCGCGCTCGGAAACGAGCAAGGGCGTCGGGGCCAGGCGCGGCTTCCCGCGGACCCACGGATCGGTCACGATTCCCGAATCCACCACCTGCGCGGCGAAATCGTCGTAGCTCGGAAGCGAGAGGTCGCTCATGAGACGAGGCGCGGAGCGTAGCTCAAGGGAAAGCCTTTGAGGACGCCCGACTCTCGGGATAGCGTGACTCGCTCCGGTGATTCACGGCATCTGGGGCCAGCCCTACCTCGACCTCGAGCCGCTCCTCGATCTGTCCGAGCTCGACGCCATCCACGACGAGGTGTGCCTGGGGCTCGCGCAGGTGCCGACGGCCTACACCGGCGGTAGCCATCGCTCCATGGGTATCATGCCGCCGTCCCGGGAGGACGAGGCGCTCACCGACTACGGCAGCGTGCTGTCGGGGCTGTCCGCGGAAGACCGTGCGGTCTTCGCCTCGCTGGCCGACGACCCCGTTGCCGCGCGCGACGAGGACACCCTCGACTTCGGCGAGGAGCGCCCGCGCACCCTCTCGCGGCGGCAGCAGCTCTGGCTCGAGTACCGCCACGGCGTCTACTTCCCGTGGAAGGTGTATTACGAGATGATCCCGAACCATTACTGGGACGAGAAGAGCAGCGCCGAAGGCAAGGCCTTCACCCGCGAGGCCCGGACCTTCTTCCCGAAGACCGTCGCCTTCGTCAAGCGCCTGCCGTTCACCCAGATCGGCCGCTGCAACATCATGGGGCTGCGTGCCCACGACCACGGGACGGTTCACCTGGACGGTGACCCGAAGCTGAAGCCCGAGGTCGACCATTTCATCACCTTCTGCCCGGCCGGGAACAAGCGCCTGTTTCTGTGGGACGAAGAGCGAAAAGAGAAGCTCCACATCGACCGGCGCGCCTACTGGTTCAACGACAGCGACCATCACGGTGTGGAAAGCGCGCCGTTTTTCCGATATTCGATCCGGGTCGACGGGGTGTTCGAGCCGGACTTCTTGCGCGCGCTCCGCGAGCGCCATCCCGACCCAACCCGAGGTGCCGAGTGAATCCGAACGAACCGACCTTCCGTGAAGCCCATCGCGTCGAGAAGCAGGGCATCGTCGGCGCGAAGTGGTGGCAGGAAGGTCTGGCCGAGCAGACCGCCGTGGCCGTACCCCGCCGCACGGCGCTCGCCGGCATGGTCGGGCTCGCGACGGTGATCGGTGGCATCGCCGTCATCGGCTCGGCGCTGGCCATCTGCGGCGCGGCTGCCGCCGGCGACAGCGAGGTCGAGTTCAAGACCGTCGATCAGGCCTCGCTGACCATCCAGCGCCAATACGGCTGGAATTTCGGGGCCGTCATCGAGAGCTTGGTGTTCGACGGCGAGCAGAAGACGCCCTTCGATCGAGCTGCCTTTGGGCGGCTCCGCAACGAGCTGATGCCCGTGAAGGGCGAGCTGCGCCCGTTCTACTGGCCGACGCTGTTCGAGGCGCCGACCGCCATGCCGAAGACGCCCATCGAGGGTGAGTCACCGACCACGCCGCTCAGCGAGGCGCTGAAGCCGGTGTTCACCACCGCGATGGACGTGGCGTACAAGCGCGGCAAGGCCCTGGCCAATCTCTTCGCGAAGGCCACGGCCGACACGGCGGTGCTGGTCGATCTGCCGGGGCCCGAGTCCGTGGCCATGGCAGCGGGCATGGCGGAGCGGTTCGAGCCCATCTCGACCTTCGACAACTGGCCTCACCCGCGGGGGGTCGTCCCGGCGCACATGACCCTGGCCGCCGCGGCGTATTATCAGCCGCTCTTCGCCAAGATGCAGCAGCGCCGCACGCTCGGCGCGCTGCCGCTCTTCGTGCTCGATCGCAAGCGCCTCTCGCAGTACACGGACGAGACTCGGCAGTTCGACAACCGTTACGTCGCCAAGCTGCCGCCCCCGGACGCCGTCAAGAAGCTGGGCGTCAAGCGCCTGCTCTACGTCGTGCCCGGCGGCGCCGAGACCACCGAGCTCGACGACCTGAATCAGGACTTCGTCGACTACGAGAAGGCCGGCATCGACGTGAAGATGGTGGCCGCCACGGACTTCACCACGGGCGTTCCCAAGGTCACCCCCGACGAGCAGAAGAAGCTCGAAGAGGCGGGAGACTGGCCGCCCTACCTCTACGGCGGCGACGACGCCTCCGCCGAGGGCTTCTGGTCCGACTACGGCTGGGACGCGGGCACGACCGCGCCGGTACCGGCGAAGAAGCTCGCGCCGAACCGGCACGCCTCGGCCCACAAGAGCTGGGCGCCGACCGCGCGCGCGACGGCCTTCGGGTCGAGCACGACCGCACCCAGCGCCAACGCCGACGGAACGGGCTCGATGAGCAAGTCCGCCAAGGTCGCGATGGGCGTCACCGCCGTCGCGGTCGCTGCGGGCACGGGCGTCGTGCTCGGCACGCGCTACGGCACCGGTCGCACCAGTGGCCCCCGCAGCGGCGGTCGGAGCGGCTCCTTCGGGCGCTCCACCGGGTCGGGGTCGAGCTGATGTCCAACTCGGTGTTCGCCATCGAGGTCGCCGCGCGAACCTACCCGAACGACCCGTTCCGCGCGGCCCTGCATCAGCTCATCCGCAGCCAGCCCCCGGCCCAGTCGCAGATCCAGAAGCGGCAGCTCTACTACCACGCGGCGCACCACATCCAGGCGAACTTCGCCTCCGTCGACTTCGGGTGCTGGGACTACTGGCCCGATCACGACAAGGCCGTCGCCGACTTCGAGATGTGGACCCAGGGCATGGTCACCGAAGAGGGAGCCCGCCAAGGGCCGGCCTACGACGGACCGCCGCGCTACCTGACCTTCACCATGGCGTTCCTCTTGGTGCACGGCTCGCCCTCGGATCAGGCCATCGCTCAGCGCTGCAACATCCCGCAAGAGAACCTGTGGCGGCGCGACGTCTTCGGCTACATCGTGCAGGCCGTGGCCTCCATCGACTTCGCCGACGTGCAGGGGGACGTCGTGTACCTGATCCCCGGGGACGACGCCTTCGCCCTGACGCCTCAGGATCTCGGGACGCCGAAGTTCCAGTACCTGCGCCAGATCGTCTGAGCTTCAGAACCAGACTTCCCAGACGCCGCGCTCGAGCTCGGCGGCGTGGGCCGTGATGCTGACGCGGTCCCGGCGGCCCCCAAAGGGCTGGATCTGGTGCAGACGATAGCTGTCGAAGACACACAGCTCTCCCACGCCGTATTCGACCGTGGTGCGCGGCGCCTGGAGCTCTTGCTCCGTGGCCTCGTCGGCGCCCGCGTAGCGCACGTCCCAGATCGAGATGCCGCCCCCGCGCTGCGGGGCGTGCAGCATCACCAGCAAGGAAAGGGCGGGCCGCCGGGCCTGGATGTGCTCGTCGGTGAGCCCCTCGGTGTCGAAGTGCATGACGCCGCCCCGCCGGGACACGAACTCTCCGTTGGGGAACACGTGGACGCCCGGGCCGCACCAGTCGGCGCGCTGCTCGGCGCGGCCTCCGGTGAGCGTGGCGACCGCCGCCCGCATGCGCGCCTGCATGCCGGGCAGGGTCTCCTCGACCAGGCGGTTCGAGGTCGCGGCCTCGGCGAAGTACTCGTCCGAGCGGTCCTCCTCCAGGTGCGTGTACCAGGCGCGACCCAGCGAGTACTGCTCGCCGTCGAAGGCAGGTGTCCAGCGCGCGCGGGCCCGGTACACGGCGCTCGTCCAGTCGTGACACTCGTCCCACGAGAGGAAGCCGGGCGCCCGCAGGGCGAAGTGACGCGAGAGGTCCGCCAAGAGGCCGTCGCGATCGCCGGGTGCCGATGAAGGCCAGTCGATGACGCGAGGCTCGGTGCTTCCTTCGCTCACGGCGCGACGGTGTCCAGACGAGCCGGCCGCGTCAAGTACGGCGTGTTTGGGTTCGAGCACGGGCGCTGATGCTCCAGCTGCACGCGCCTCGGTTCTGCGCGTACGCTGGGTCGATGATGAACGAGCGACGCTACGGGCTGTGGGTGGCTCCGGAATGAGCGCCGAGCTTGCGGTCACGGGCGCGCTGGGCGGGCTCGGCGCCAACGTGGTCGCGGAGGCCACGCGGCGCGGCATCGCCGTGCGCGCGCTGACGCGCCGGGAGGCGGCGCTGCCGGAAGGCGCGACGGCGGTGCGCGGCGACGCGCTCTTGGTCGAGGACCTGGTCCGGCTCACCGAGGGAGCGGCCGCCCTCGTGCACGCGGTGAACGCGAGCTTCAGCGCGGACTGGGAGCGGAGCGTGACCCGGCTCCTCGACGCGGCCATCGCGGCCTGCCGGCGCACCGGAGCGCGGCTGGTCTACCCCGGCAACGTCTGGGTCTTCGGCCGCGGTCGCCCGGGCACGCGCTACGACGAGCGCGCGCCCCACGCGCCGTGCTCGAGCAAGGGCCGGACGCGCGCGGGCAACGAGGCGACGCTGCGCGCCTCGGGTGTGTCCTACAGCGTGGTGCGCTTGCCCGAGTTCTACGGCCCGCACGTGACCACGCTGACCGGTCCTCCGCTCCGCAACATCGCGCAGGGTAGGACCGCGCGCTGGTTCGGGGATCCGGACCTCCCCATCGAGCTCGTGTACATGCCCGACGCGGCGCGCTTGCTGGTGGACGTGGCCACCGACGCCGGCGCAGCGAACGAGAGCTTCCACCTGCCGGGCGCCAGCGCGATCACGCCGCGCGCCTTCTTCGCCGAGGCCGTCCGCCAGGCCGGCGGGCGCGGGAAGCTCCAGGCGCTTCCGACCTGGGTCGTGCGCGCCGCAGGTGTGCTGTCGCCGAGCGCGCGGGCCTTCTCCGACATCTTGCACCTGTGGGAAGCCCCGATCTTGCTCGACGGCGGCAAGGCACGAGAGCGCTTCGACCTTCGCCCGACCCCTTACTCCGAAGGGCTCGAACGCACCCTGGGTTGGCTCCGCGAACACCCCGACGTGAAGATGCACTACTGACGCGCCAAGAGGGGGACGGCCTTCACGGGTCCGAACCTTTCAGGTAGCGGTAGCCGGCCGGGATCAGCGTGGGGTCGGCGGTGACCGGATTCGCGGGATCGACCGGCGGCCACGCGAGCGCGCCGAACCACGGCGGCTTGGCCGTCAGGAACAAGCTCGCCGGAAGGTCCGCCGGGGCGATCGTCCAATCCTGGGCGCTCTTCACCGACGACCAGTTGCCTTCGATGAGCGTGGTGCCGACGGTCGTGCTGTCGCGATCGACGTAGAGATCCCGAGGCCCCCCGTCGCTGTGGGGGATCGCGTCCGGCGGGTGCGTGCCAGAGAAGCCCTGGTTGCCGACGTCGGGGAAGCCCAGCCGGTAGAGCGTGGTCTCGTCCAGATCCGACGACACGCTCTTGTCCAAAAACTCGTGGGTCGCCGGCTTGCCGACCTCGCCCACGACGTTGCCGACCAGCGAGTAGTACAGGTTGCGGCGATCGATCTGCACGGCGATGCGGTCCTTGGCGTTGGTCCAGGCGTTCCTGCCCGTGAGCACGTTGCGGAAGAGCACCGTGTGCGAGCTGCTGCCGTGGTAGGCGTCCGAGCCGAACTTCCCCACGATGTTCCCTTCGACCAGCGTGTACTGCTGGTGGGGGCTGTGGTTGGTGCCGATGTCGGCGGCCATGATGCCGTGGTTGGGCGACGTCGGAGGATCGGTGTAATAGGAGTCGACGCAGTAGTTGTACGCGACCACGTTACCGAAGCCGCCCGAGTAGTTCTCGCCCGCGCCGCCGTCGCCCAGCACGATGGCGGGGAAACCCGCAGCCACCGCCACGTTGTCCACGACCAGGCTCCAGCTCACGTCCGTGAGCAGGTCCAGGGCCTCGGAGTTCGGTCCGCCATTGCTCTGGTCGTGCAGGTAGTTCTTCCTGAGCTCCACGTGGCCCGACCAGGTGACGACGACCGTCTTCGCGGGCATGGCGCTGAACTCGCAGCCGGCCACCCACACGTTCCACGAGTTCTCGATCTGGATGAACTGACCGGGACTGCTTCCGGTTCCCGTGAACTTGATGCGCTCGATGCCCGCATCGTGCGTGACGCCCGGATACCAGGCGAGCTCGGGCTTGCGGGTGAAGTCCACGGGAACGGGCGGGCGCACCGTGACCGACGTCGCCGTCTTCGCCTCGATGTAGTGCAGCGAGGCGCGGTGCCGCCCCACGAACCCGCTCTTGGTCCACACCAGCGCCGGATCGTCCTCCTCGCTCACCGTCACCATGTTACCGACCTCGAGCTTGCTGGTGTCCGCAACGCTGATGCTGGTCGAGCCGCGCGTCGCGCCACCGCTGATCGACGTCCGGTAGTCGGCGTTCGCCTTCGGGGGTGGCCAGGGCCCGAGCGCGCCGATGCGCACGGCCGAGCTCCCGGACGTCAAGAGCTCGGTCTTGTCTCCGGCCCCCCGCAGGGTGATCGCCGACTTGATGATCAGCGCGCCGTCGATCCGGTACTTACCGGCCGGCACCGACACGACCTGCCCGTCGGGACAGGCGTCGATCGCCGCTTGAATGGCGGCGATGGCGCTGGTGGCGCCGGTGGGGTCGGCACCGTAGGGCGCCTTCGTCACGTCCGCACAGATCGTCTCG
Source organism: Myxococcales bacterium (assembly GCA_016191785.1). Lineage (GTDB taxonomy): Bacteria > Myxococcota_A > Polyangia > Polyangiales > Polyangiaceae > JADJKB01. The sequence continues at coordinate 99,755 of JACPVJ010000119.1, forward strand.
CGCGCCGGGATGCCGCCCTCGACGCCCGCCGTCTGCCACGTCCCCGGCAGGGGCAGGCGGTCGTCGGGGATGATGCCGCTGATGCTGCCGCCGCCCGCGCCGCTCGCCCCGGCTGCGCCGGTGCCGCCGGTGCCGCCTGCGCCCCCCGCGCCTCCCGTCGCGCCGGTGCCGCCGCCATCGTCTCCACCGCACGCTGCCAGCGTCAGGGTCACGGCAGCCACCATCGCTCGCAACATCGACATCCCGGACCTCCACGGAGAATAGTAGCAGGGAGACAGCGACGCTCAGGGCGCGACCCCCGCGGTGGCGGCGGCGACCTTGGCCACGTCGGCGCCGACGTCGGTCCCGTCGGTCGCCTTGCCCTTCAGGCTGCTCTGAGCCGAGAGGGAGAGGTCTCCGCCGGCGAAGTTGGTGAAGCCGACGTCGGTGGCGGTAGCGGGGAACGAGTTGCCGGCGGGGTAGCTCGAGGCCTTGCCACCGCCGAAGATCGCGTTCCCCGTGAACACCGCGCCCGGAGCGAAGGCGTCGAGGGCGCCCGTGCCCTCGCCCTTGCCCGAGCCGAAGGCGCCATAGTCGCCGTGAGGCACCAGGTTGTTGCGAAAGATCAGGCCGGTCGCGACCGGGACGGTGTCGCCCATCACCAAGAACGCGTTGCCGGCGATGGCGGCGGTGTTGTGCTCGAACTTCACGCCGAGCACGGGCTTTTGGGAGGTGATCACCTGGAACAGCCGGCCGTCACCGCCCCAGGTGTTCCGGTTCACGTCGAGCAGCAGGTTGTGCGCGAATACCAAGCGCGAGGTCTGCCCGCTGGGCCCGCCGTCGTCGTTGCCGGCCATGTTGATCCCAGAGCCAGTGTGCCGGATCACGTTGTAGGCGAAGGTCAGATCGGCGACGGTGGCTTGAGGCGCTGCGCCGCTCTCGCCGCGCGGCGTGAGCACGACGGCGAACCCGACCTGGGCGTTGGCCCAGTTGTTGTCGAACACGTTGCCCGCCACTAGCACGCGCTGGGCGTTCTTGAGCTCGAAAGAGTTCTTGATCGACCAGGCCTCCGTCTTCCAACTCACGGGCTTGAAGACGTGGTTGTGGCAAAACTCGATGTCCGAGGGGACAGTGCCGGCCAGCGCCGGCGTCGCGCCGCCGAACATCAGGTTCTCGCCGGCGCCCTCCAGGTGGTTGTTCACGATCTTGAACGGACCGGGACCGTTCCAGCCGCCGATCGCCTGGGAATCGGCTCCAACCTCCTTGATGTCGGAGATGTACGAGTCGATGATCGCGACGCGCTTGCCGTTGGCCTGAACGCCGCGCCGCGTTCCCTTGGCCGGATCGCCGTGCACGTAGCAGCGATCGACGATGATGTCGTGGGGCACGGCTGCTTCGCTCGACTCGTCGGAGCCGACCTCGATCAGACGATGAACGTAGGTGCCCGCCGCGGGGGTCAGTTCGAGCCCCACCAGGCGATAGTGATGCGCGCCGGGTGCGCAGCCGATCGCCGGCCCGGTGTCGCCGGGCAACACGATCTTGGGCATCTGTGCGGAGTAGGACGGGTCGATCCGCGTCCCCGGCGGCGGCAGTGCGGAATCCGCGGCGCTGGACCGCACGGTGATGAACCCGTCGGTGCTCTTCTTCGGCAGCGTGAACGAGCCCTTGAACGTGGCCCCCGCCTCGAGGGTGATCACGTCCCCAGGCTGCGCTTGGTCGAGCGCTGCTTGGAGATCGCCACCGGCCGCCACGGCGATGGTCTTCCCCGTCGGCGCCACCCACGTCGTGTCCACGTAGGTCTGAGGCAGCGCTTGCTTGACGTCGGGATCGGAGCTGATCCCCGGGGGACATGCCCCGGATGGTCCCGCGGCGCTCCCCCCGGTGCCGGTGCCCGCGCCGCCGCCCGTCCCCGCGCCGCCGGTTGCGCCTACCCCACTCGTTCCACCCGACGAAGTGCCGCCGGTCGAGCTGGCCCCGGTGCCCCCGGTGGCCGCGTGGGTCGGAGACGAGTCGTCGCTGCCACACGCGGCCGCAAGTGCCGCGACACCCAACACCCAAAGGACCGCCCGAATCATGAGAGGCAGAGTAGATCGGCTCGGCTCCGCCGGCGACCCGCAAGTCCGCGGCCTCGTGCTCGCGGCAAGCGTCAGCCAGGGGATCGGAGCTCGAGCCTCGGCGCTCAGCCAGCCAGCGGGTTGACCCAGCGCAAGCCGTCGAAGCGCGCGAAGTCGCTGTCGTTGGAGTGGACCTCGCCGCCGTACTCGATGGCGTGCGCCGCGAGCTGCACGTCGGTCGTGAGGTTTGCCGCAGTGCCGACCTGCCTCAGCAGGCGCATTGCTGTTTCCAAACGCCGAGGGCCTGGGACCAAGAAGCTCGCGCTCGGCTGCTCGAGCCAGGCGTTGACGCGAGCGATGGCGTCGTCCATCGGCAAGGGATCGGAGAACACCCGCCGGTTGGTGCTGAGGCGCAAGAAGCCGAAGAGACTGACCGGCGCGAGCCCCACCGCGCGATCACCGCCGAGCAGTGCCTCCCACCATCTTCGCGCCTGTCGATGCTGCGGGTACGCATCGATCTCTGCATAGAGCAGCAGGTTGACGTCGGGGATGATCATCGCGCGGCGGTCGCCTTCGCTATCAGCGCCTCGTCATCCAGCTCGTCTGCCAGCCTGTTGAACGCTGCCGAGTCGAACCCGGGCAAGAGCCGCGCCTTGTGCGGTCGCACTCGGTAGGGCTTGGGCGCCCTCTGTCTCTGCGGCGCCAGCCCTCGTCGGATGGCGTCGTTGACCACGTCCTTGAACGCCTTGCGCCGCCGATGGGCCTCCTCTTTCAGGAGCTGCGCCACGTCCGGATCGAGCGTCAAGGTGGTTCGCATCGAGGCATCATGATGTCTGGAAAGACCGCGGTCAACCTGCGCTCCGAACATGGCCTCGTGGGTGGCCAGCTTCACGTCACGGAGAGCCGCGGCCAGAAGACCGGAGCTCATCCGCCGCCGCGCCCTCGCCCCAGCGGTGCAAGCTGACCTCGCCGTCCGTGATCTCGACGTAGGTGCCGCCGTGCATCCAGTTGCCCGAGTTCACGTACTGCTTGCCCGGCAACAGGTCGACCAGCTCGGCTCGGTGCGTGTGTCCGAACACCACCGCGTCGAAGCCGCGTCGGAGCAGCATCTCGGCGGCCTGGTGGTAGGCCGAGGGCTCGGGCTCGCGGGAGCGGGCGTTCAAGCGGCCCCGAACCGCCTCGTACGAAGACCACAGCCGATACACGTCGGGGTACACGTGCAAGAGCGGGCCCGCCGCGCGGGTGAGGGCGTCGTAGAGCCGCGGGTGCTTGACGAACCACGGGTCGTACAGGTGGCCGTGCTCGATGCGAATGCGCCGTGAGCCTGCGCGCAGGTTCAAGAACGGGCAGATGCGGACCTCGGAGAAGCCCTCCAGGTAGTGCTCGAGGACGATGTCGTGGTTGCCGACCACGTAGAACACCTTCAAGCCCGAGGCGAGCAGCGCCCGGATCCGGTCGATGATGCGCACCGTGTCGTTGGCGAGGTTGGCGAAGCTGGTCTGGAGAATGTCCAGCCCGTCGCCGTTGATGCACAGGTTGAAGCGCTCGCGCCGGGCGTAGTCCAAGAAGCTGCCCAGCGAGGCGCTGGCCTCCGAGAACGGATTGCCGATGTGCAGGTCGGAGACGACCAGCAGCCGATCGACCTCGGCCTCGATGATCATCGGCGCTCCGCTCGCGTCTCTTCCGGAAGATAAAGCAGGGGGTCGGCCCGCTCGTCCAGCAGGCCCACCAGTCGGGCGTTGAGCAGCCGGACTCGCCCGCTCAGCCGATGCAGCATCTCGAACGCGAAGGTCGGGTCGCGTCGCATGCGAACCAAGAGGGCGCCGGCGCTGATCACCAAGAGCTCGGTGGTGCCCACGGCGCGCGCCGTGGCGTCCCGCGGCAGCGACTCGAGCAGCGACATCTCGCCGAAGAAGTCGCCGCGCTCCAGCGTCGCCAGCTCGAGCTCGCGCTCGCCGACCTTCTTGCTGATCCGCACCCGGCCGGTCTGGATCACGAACATGTCCCGCGAGTGGTCGCCCTCTTCGACGATGCTTTCGCCGTCGCCATAGGTGCGCTCGAGCTCTTTGGCGTGGGACTGCGTCCGAGACGACATGGTCGGAAGACCATCGTCCAACGGTCGCGCAGCGTCGAGCGGGCTACGCTGGGTTGGGCTTTTGTTCGGGCATGAGCGGCTCCGAGCCCGTGGGCGGCGCCGAACCGGGCGGCGCCTCGGGACCGGACGGCGTCTCGGGACCTTGCGGCGGCTCGGGCACCGGGCGATCCATCCACGGCCGGCGCGGTGGCTCGGCCCAGAGCTCGATCGGGACCTTGAGCAGCACGCCCAGCTCGCCATAGGTGGTGTCCGAAAGACGGCCGGCACCGCCGTACAGGTGCACCGCGGCGAGCGAGAGCATGCCGCGTGCGCGGAAGCCGTGCTCGCGCTCGCCTTTCACGGTGGTGACGTAGCCCAGATCGAGACCGAAGATGGCGTAGCCCACTTCGCCGCCGGCGCTGATCCGCGCGCGGTCGCTGCCGCCGTCGTAGAGCGCGTCGGTGTAGACGCCGACCCAGGGCCCGGATTGGTCGAGGTACACCAGGCTCACCTCGGGACCGACCAAGAACCCGTTCGGGACGGGGCTCGGGTTGACCGCCCAGCCGAAGTTCATCCCCACGGGCATCCACAGCGAGTCGGTGATCTTCGGTCCGCCGTCGGCCAGCGCCGCGCCCGACCAACACACCACCAGCACCGCGACACACCCAGCCGTTCTCATTTCAGCTCCAGCTTCACTTCGTGATTCGGTTCCAGGTCGACCAGCTCGAGCACGACCCGACGCCGGTCGGCCGCCTCGATCCGGTGGCCTTCGATCTGGATGGCCGCGACCCGTGCATGGGGGTCGCTCACCACCAGGACCAGCTTGCCGATGGGGCCGCGCCAGTACGCTCCACTCTTCAGCACGTAGCCGAAATCGCCGCTTCCGGGTTGGACATATTGCACCAAGAGTCGTGTGGTGCTCGGGCCCTGACCCCGCGCGCCCAGCCAGATGTCCCACGATTCGACCACGTCACCCATCGGCAGGGCACCGGCCTCACCGCGCGCCACGCTGACCGCCCCGGGCTCGGCGTCGAGCAGCTGGGCGCTGAACCCCAGGGCGCCCTGGCGCGGCGGCCCGATGGGAAACGTGAGCAGCCGATCGCGCGCGGGTGCGTGGGGCACGAAGTGGAACAGGGCCGCCACGCGCACGCTGCCGTCGGCGTCGACCGCGAGGGTGAGGGTCTCGTGCCGGAGCTCGAGATCCGGATCTTCGACGAACGGGTAGCGGGGCAGCAGCGCCACCGAGCTGCACCCCACGAGCGCGGCCGCGAGCGCCGGCAACAGTGCACGGCCGCGCTGGGTCATTTCGCCTCCGGCGATCGGGGCTTTGCGGGCAACGCCACGAGACCGACCAGCGCCAGCGCGGTCCCCACTCCGAAGCTCGCCCACGCCCAGGTGGTGGAGCCGAGCAGCGCGCCGACCACGCCGGAGCCCACGGTTGGAACGAGGATGAGCAGCCAGCAGCCCGGGAACGCCGACCCGGACCCTTGGGTGAGAGCGGCGCTGCCCGACAGCACGAGATCGCTGCCCGGCTCCGCCAAGAGACTCGGAGGCCCGCGATAGCCGGCGTTCGGCGGGTGATCGGGTCGAGCCGCAGAGTAAAGCACCGCGTCCGGGGGAACGTCGAAGCTCAAACGCGGTCGCAGCGCCCCCTGACTGGTGATCCCCTCGATCGGCGCGCGGCGTGCCCCGTCCACCGCGCGGATCTGGACCGGGCTGCCGGCTGGGACGGAGTAGCTGCGGCCTTGATCGTCCACCAGCGTGAACCCACTCGAGACGATCAGTGGCTCGGCCGACGCCTCCGCGATGCTCGCCTCGACCGAGTCGCCGAGGCGGACCCACGGAGCTTCGCCGACGACGCGGAGCGAGAGCGCGGGTGGAGCCAGGTCGACCCGAGCCGTCTCGCGGCTCGACTCGATGCGGTAGCCCACGAGGCAGAGCGCGGTGAGCGCCGCGAGCGCGAGGAGCACCGCCAGCACACCCAGACCGTAGCACGGCACGCCGCGCTCCCCCGGCGGCGCACTACTCGTAGATCTTCTCGCCCTCGGCCTGGGCCTCGTGGGCGTCGGCCTCGACGTTGCGGACGCTGCCGGTGCGCGCGTGCTCGGCGTACCACTCGTGGGCGATGATCATGCTCATCACCTCGTTGGTGCCCGTCCAGATCGACGCCAGCCCCAGATCGCGGACGATGCGCTCGATCGGGAAGACGTTGGTGTAGCCGATGCCCCCCATGACCTGCATCGCGTCGCGCGCGACCTTCTGACAGCTCTCGGTGACGAAGCGCTTGGTCTCGCTGACCAGGCGGCGAATCAGAGCCGGGTCGCTCCCGCGGTCGACCGAGACGGCGGTGGTGTAGACCAGCGACCGACAGGCATCGAGCAGCATGGCCGACTCGGCGATCTGGAAGCTGACGCCCTGGAAGCGGTGGATGGGCTGGCCGAATGCCTTGCGCTTGGTGCTGTAGGTGCCGGCCAGCTCGAGGGCGGGGCGCGCCGCGCCGATGGTCATGGCCGCCGTGCCGAGCCGCTCGGGGATCATCATCGTGTTGAACACGTCGAACGCGCCGTCGACGCGGCCGAGCACGTTCGCCTTGGGCACGCGCACGCCGTTGAACACCAGGCGCCCGGTGCCGCCTCCGCGGCAGCCCATCAGCCCGTACTGATAGGCGACGTGCACGCCCGGGCCGCGGTCGACGATGAAGCAGGTGATGGCCTGATGCGACTTGGCCTTGGGGTCGGGGTTGGTGCGGGCGTAGACCAAGAAGTAGTCCGCGCCCTCGGCCCCGACGATGAAGCGCTTCTGACCGTTCAGCACGAAGTGGTCCCCGCGGTCTTCGGCGGTGGTCGACGTGCCGAAGAAGTCGGAGCCCCCGCGGGGCTCGGTCAGGCACTCTGCGGCGAACAGCTCGCCGGCCAAGAGCGGCTTCACGTACCTGGCCTTCTGCTCGGCGTTGCCGTGCAGCACGATGGCGTCGCACACCAGATCGGCGCCGACCCCGAACACGCACGCGAAGATGTAGCCGAGCGCGCCGACCTCCTCCATCACCATGGTGCTGGACACCCAGTCCATGCCGCGGCCCCCGACCTCGCGCGGGTGACGACAGCCCAAGAGGTTGCGGCGGGCGGCCTCTTTCAGGAACTCTTTCGGGAAGCGCACCTTGTCCTGGTCCATGTCCAAGATCAGCTCGCGCGGGACCCAGCGCACGAGATCGCGGACCTCTTGCCGGAGCTGCTTTTGTGCGTCGGACAGCAGAAAATCGTACATGCGCGTCTCCCGAGCACTCGGATACGCCACGTGTCACGGCAACGCCAGCGTGACGTGCTTCCGGGGCCTGCTCGGTGCCCGCGACCGACAGGTACCCGGCGCGGGCTTTCGGCGCTAGCCTGTCTGGTATGAGGCGCCTCGGATGGGTGTTGGTCTCGTGCGTGCTCTTCGCCTGCGGTGAGGACTCGGAGGGCGACGGGACCGCGACGGGTGGAGCGGGTGGTGCTGGGACCGGTGGTGCATCTGGTGGCGGAGCCGGTGGAGCATCCGGCGGTGGCGCCGGCGGTGGCAGCGCCGGGAGCGGCGGCGGACAGGCGGGATCGGGCGGGTCGGCCAGCGGTGGAGCACCGAGCGGTGGTGGAGCACCGAGCGGTGGTGGAGCACCGAGCGGTGGTGGAGCACCGAGCGGTGGTGGTGGCTCGAGCAGTGGCACGACGGTGGCGTGCGGCCCGCTCACCTGCAACGTGCCTCAGACCTTCTGCTGCAACTTCTACAACCAGCCCGACCACTGCATGTCTCCGGGAGCGAGCTGCGGGTACGGCGTCGACATTGCTTGCGACGGGCCCGAGGACTGCACCGGCGGCGCGGTCTGCTGCGGGGAGCTCTTCATCCAGGGCTCGAACAAGTCGTATCAGAGCTTCACCTGTCAGGCCTCGTGCACGGGCAGCGGCAAGCGCGTGATCTGCGGCGCCAGCGGCACCTGTCCGGGCACCGGGAAGTGCGGCGCGAGCGAGATCTTGCCGGAGTACAAGGACTGCAAGTGAGCCACCCCGGAGGGTGACGCAGGAAGGGCGGGCCGACGGCGGTCGTAGGACGGCCGTGAAGCTCTGGCCCGTGCTCAGCCTGCTGGTCGCCACGGCCTGCATGCAGGGCCTGCCCCCTGACCTGCCGCGCCGACCGATCGTTGCCCGCGCGGCGCCGGCCAGCTCGGTCGCGGAAGCGCTGCCGCCGCCGGCGCCCCCGCCCGAGCCGGTGCTCGTGCCGCAGACCGGTCACGTGACGCAGGTCTGGTCAGTGGCGTTTCATCCGAACGGGCGCCTGCTGGCGACGGGCGGCTTCGATCACACGCTCTGCCTCTGGAGCGTGGACGGCGGGCTGATCGCTCAGCTGACCGGGCACCACGAGGCGCTGAAGCGTGTCGCATGGAGCGCCGACGGCAAGACCTTGGTCTCGGTGGCGCGTGACTCCCAGGTCATCGTCTGGGATCTCGCGCGCTTCGTCCCTCGGCGCGTGATCGACCACCCGGCCTTCGACGTGGCGATCAGCTCGGACGGTAAGCGCGTCTTCGTGGTGGGCCCGAAGACCGAGGTGACCGTTTACGACTCGTCGAGCGGCAAGCTCGTGGCGGTGGCAGGAACACCCAACGACGAAGGACGCCAGCTCTTGAGCGTCACACTCTCGGAGGACGACCAGACCCTGCTCACCGGCGGGCTCGACGGGAGCTTCCACGTGTGGGACGCGAAGAAGCTCCGGGTGCGCGCGAAGGTCCCGGGCCGCGTGAAGGGCGGTGCGTTCTCTGCCGACGGTCGACTGGCCCTGTCGACCGAAGACGGCGTGGTGCTGGCCGATCGGCAGTCGGGCGGGGTACTGAAGCGCTTGGCGCCGGTCGCGTCACCCGGAAAGCCGCACTTCAGTCGGGACGGCCGGCGCCTGTTCGTGGGCTCGGGGACGAACGTGGTGGTGATCGACGCCGACACGGGGAAGACGCTCCGCAAGTTCCCGGTGGGGATCCTCGAATCGATGGGCGCGAGCCCCGACGGTTCACTGGTCGCCACCGGCAACGACGACGCCCAGGTGCGCGTGTGGAGCGCCGACACGGGCGCGCCAGTGCGTGGCCTGGGCTCGCCTTGGGGCGAGGTGACCGCCGCCGCCTTCGATCCGAAGGGCGAGCACATCGCGACCGCCGCGGCGGGCTGGGTCGACGTGTGGCACGCGTCGAGCGGGAAGATCGTGCAGCGCTTTCGAGCGAAGCAGAGAGAGGTCGGTCCGCCGACGTGGTCCCCCGACGGCGCGCTCCTTTCGGCGAGCGTCGCCCATGGGGTGGTGTCGGTCTGGGACGCGACCCGGGGCGTCACCCTAGGCCAGATCGGTGCCCCGAGCCGCGACGACTGGACGGCGCGCGTCGCCTTCGCTCCCGACTCGCGCCGGGTGGCCATGCTCCACGCGGGCCGGCTCTCGCTCTGGGATCGCGACCGGCAGAAGACCGTGAAGGCGGTCGCGACGGGCGTCACGTTTGCGGCAAACGTGGCGTGGAGCGGCCCCGTGATCGCCATCGGCGGCTCGGGCGGCGTCGAGCTGTACGACGCCGCGAGCCTGAAGTTGCTACGCACCCTCGACCCTCAGCGCCGCGTCGAAGCGCTAGCGTTCTCGTCGGACGGCAAGACGCTGATCAGCACGGCCAGCCAGAGCATCAGCCTCTGGGAGGTGGGCTCGGGTCGGCTCTTGCACCAGATCGAGGGGCGCACGCTGCACGCGGACCCAGCTCTGTCGCCCGACGGCACCCAGGTGGCCTTCCCGAATCTCCAGCGTGGCGTGAGCCTCTGGCGCGGTGGCGCCCCCGTCGAGGTGTTGCGCGGGTCGAGCGCCATCCGTCAGCTCCGCTTCAGCCCCGACGGCAAGCATCTGGCGGTGGCCAGCGACGACAGCCTGATCCGCGTGATCGAGGTCGCCAGCGGCAAGCTCGAGCGCAGCCTGTCGGGCCACGAGGCGCGCATCTGGAGCATGGAGTGGCACCTGGACGGAAAGGTGCTGCTCGGCGCGAGCCACCAAGCCCGCCTTCACCGTCTCACCGACGGGCGCACGCTGACGCTGCGCGCGCGCTTCGACCGCAAAGCAGGGGTCGTGCACTCCACCGACGGCCAGTTCATGGGCGACCCGGACGCGTGGCAGCTGCTCCAGGTGCGCTCGGGCGCAGGCCTGTGGCAGGCGAGCCTGAGCGCGGTGGGAAAGGACCGCGAGCGCCCGACGCTGCTGGCCGAGCTGTGGCGACCCTGATCACAGCTTGAACACGAACAGGTCGGCTTCCGGGTCGAGCGCCACGAACAAGGCCTCGTGGGCGTTGGACGGGGCGGCCTCACCCGTCTTGAGCGGCCACGCCAGGAACGCGCCGTCGTGATCGGGCGAGAGCATCACCGCCACGCGCACCGCGTGGTGGCGAACCCGCGCCTGGGGCTCGGCCCCCGCTGGCTCGTTCGAGGGCGGGGCCGGTGGCGGCAAGGTGCGAGGGATCTCGAGCACGCCGCGGAGCTCGGCGGCGGCCTTCGCGAGCTCGACGGCCCGCAGGTCGGCGCTGGCCTCGGCCGCGGCCTCGGCGGCGCGGCGAACCCACGAGAGCGCGGCGCGCTTGTCGCCCTGAGTCCAGACCGCGTGCGCCGTCTCGAGGGCCCAGCGCACGTCGTCTGCGTCTTCGGGCTTGGCTTCGGGTAACGCGTGAGTGTTCATCTTGCCCGACCCCGATCGATATCACAGGGCGGTCAGCCAGTCGGTGATGAAGTAGTTGGCGATCAAGAGCGCCACCGCGCTCTGGACCACTGCGCGGGTGGTGGCCAGGCCCACACCCCGCGCGCCGCCGCTGGCGAAGAAGCCCTGATTGCACGAGATGGCCGAGACCAAGAAGCCGAAGACCGCGGCCTTGACCATGCCCATCCAGAAGTCCTTCAGCTCGAGGTAGCGCTCGATGTTGGCGACGAACACGCCCGGGTCCACGCTGAGCCATTTGACCGCGACGATCCACGCCCCGACCATGCCGACGCAGCCGTAGAGCACGCAGAGCAGGGGTCCCATCAGCACCGCCGCCAGCATGCGCGGCGAGAGCAGGTACTGGATCGGGCTCACGCCCATGGTCACGAGCGCATCGAGCTGCTCGGTCACGCGCATGTTCCCGAGCTCGGCCGCCATGGCGCTGCCCGCCCGGGCCGTGATCATCAGCGCGCTGAACACCGGAGCGATCTCCCGCGCCAGCGAGATGGCGACGATCGCGCCGACGCTGCCCTCGGCGCTGAACTGACGCAGGCTGTTGACGGTCTGCAGCGCCAGCACCATGCCGCTGAAGATCCCGGTGAGCGAGACGATGAACACCGACTGCACGCCGATGAAGTCCATGGCCGCGAGCAGCTGGCCGAGGCGATACGGCGGACGGAGCATCCAGGTGAGCGTGCGCACGGTCAGGAGCACGAACTGCCCGATGGCCTCGATGGTGGCGAGCGGCCCTTTGAAGAGGCCGCGGAGCACGCTCTCTCCGGCTTCCGTCGGTTCCGCTGCTGCCACGGCCATACCCAGCGTGAGACCTAACCGCTTTGGGCCAATTCCGCCAGAATTCCCCCGGAACGCGGCCCGGTGGCGCGAAAAGTCGCGTGCCGCGGCCCGAGGCCGAGCGTGAGGATCAGGGCGTCTCCGCCCAGAACTGCGACGTGCGGCTCACCCCACTCGACCACCACCAGCCGACCCTCGTCGCGCTGATGATCGAGCCCCAGGGCTTGCACCTCTTTGGCGCTGCTCAAGCGATAGACGTCGGCGTGCGCCAGCGGTGGGCGGGTGTCGTGCTCCACCACCAGCGCGAACGTGGGGCTGGTGACCGCGACCGAGTGCGGCAGCCCGAGCGCGCGGCACAGTGCGCGGACGAAGAAGGTCTTGCCTGCGCCCAGCTCGCCGCTGAGCACCAGCAGATCGCCCGGGCGGAGCAGCGGCGCGAGCTTCGCCGCCAGCCGAGTGGTGGCTCGACGGGTCGGTAGCAGAACGTCGATGCTCGGCGAGCTCATGGCTTCCGACCCCAGATCACCGTGCCCAGCGTCCGTGGCAGGACCCGTTTGCCAGCGAAACCGCGCTGGTCGCTGGACCACAGATCGGCGCTGGCGCGGCCGAGCCCGTCGGCGGCGCGCCGGTGCAGATCGGTGACCGCTCGCGCATCGTCCACGCGCGAAAGCGGCAGCTCGGCGAGCGCCACCTTGGCGAGCAGCGCCGCGTCGTGACCGAGGGTCGTGAACCAGCTCGGGGCGTGCCCCGACCGCGCGACGAGCCGCTCGAGGGACTCGGGCGCCGGGGTCCCTTTGCGGTGCGGGAACGCGCCGGCCGAGACGGCGAAGCGCGGTTGCGCGGGCTCGAGCTGGTCGAACAGCTCGCCCGCCTCGAGCCCCAGGCCGAGCGTGACGCGCCGCCCGGTCTCTTGCGATTCCCGCGCGACGTCCCGGGCGCAGGCGGCGTTTCCCGAGACCAGGACGCCGTCGATGCGATCGCGCTTCCAGGTCTGCACCGGGAAGCGTGGCTGGCCCGCGGCGCTGGGCTCGACGTCGCACGCGACGCCCCGGGAGCCGACCTCGACCGGTCGGTCCAAGGTCAGCGCGCGCGCCCCCGCGCCGAGCGCCTCGGCCTCGCGCTCGGGGGTCTCGCCGACGACTCGCTCTTGGCCGCCGCCGCCGGGCGCGTGCGCGAGCAAGAGCACCGGGATCCCGGTGTTCGCCGAGTACTTCGCGGCCGCCGCGGCGGTCGTCGGGTCGACGCCGGCGATCAAGATCGCGGCGCCTTCGCCGGCCAGCGCGGCCAGCGCGCGCGGAACCCCGTGAGCGGACCCGTCGTCTTCGCTGGTGAAGAGCTGCACCGCCTCGCCGTCGGCGGCCGACGCGGGCAGGCCGAGGGCCCGTGCCACACCCGCCACGACCTCTGCCGAGCGCCGGCGTTGGTCCAAGGTGCCGACGCTGAGCACCAACCCGAGGGATCGGCCGACGATGCGTGGCAGCACGGAACCCGATGCCGCGATCAGCGCCAGCTCTTGGCCGCGCTTGCCTCTGCGGAACCAGGGCAAGCCGGTGTCGAGCAGATCGCGCGCCAGCTGCCCGTCGCTCCGCTCGATGGCGACGTCGGTCAGGCGCTCGGCCATGAGCGGCAGCATGAAGTCGCGGGCGCGCTCCCGGTCGGGGTTGGCGTTCACGGCGCCCTTTTCGCTCGCGAGCTCGGTGAACGTGCGGAACAAGGGCTCCGGAGCAACCTGACGGATCAGTTCGAGCACGCGCCCGCGGACCGCGTCGCGCTCTTCCGGAGCGGTCTCGGCCAACCAGTCGCGCATCGCCCGAAGCGCCGAGGCCGGGCGGCGGGCCCCGAGCGCTGCCGTCACCCGCTGCTCGCCGAACAGGAACCGCTCGTCGGGGTCGATGATCTTCCCCTCTAGGGGCAAGAGCACACTGAGCGCCTGATCGGCCTTGCCCTCGCGGAGCAAGATGGCGGCTTCGACCACCGCAGCAAAGTCCCGGGTCGCGCCGCTCGGGCCTGAACGCACCTGCTTCACCAGCGCGCGAGCCTCGTGGACACGGCCGCGCTGCACGTACAGAAAGGCCAAATACACCCGGGCCACCCGCGCACGACCGTCGTCCGGATGACGCTCGACGAAGGCGCGGAGCAACGGCTCGAGTCGTCCGCGCTCGCTGGGTCGTGACGCGGTCCAGCGCCGATGGATCTCGCGAAACTCGTGCTGCGCGGCGGCCGAGGCTGCAACGCTCGCTTCCGGCGCGTGTCCACCTGTCGAGGCCCCGCCGCACGCGGTGGCGGCGAGAGCGGCGAGAGTGAAAAACTCTGGCGCGGACAGAAGACGACGACGAGGCATCATGCGGGTCGCAGAATGTGCTCCGCCAGAGTACTCTTAGCGCAGGAGAACGACATGGCGAAGCGGGTCGTTGGCATCGCTTTCTGGATGGTCTGCGGGGTCGCGGCGCTGATGGCAGCGTGCAGCGCGGCCGAGGACGGCGGCGGCGTTGCCGGCGGCGATGGGGGCGCGACCGCGGGGGGTGCGGGTGGGGGCTCAGCCGCCACGGGCAGCGGGGCCACGGGCGCCGGCGGCGGCCTGAACATCGACTCGGGCGCGACCGGCGACGGCGCGCTGAGCGACGCCAACGCCTGTCAGGCAGTGTCGCAGAAGGCCGAGCCCGTGCCGCTCGACATGTACATCATGCTCGACAAGTCCGGCTCGATGCAGGGCAGCAAGTGGACTAGCACGGTGGGCGCCATCACCGCGTTCGCGAACGACTCGCAGTCGGCCGGCATCGGCGTGGGGCTGGACTTCTTCCCGGACAACCCGGAGTGTTCGCCGTCCACTTACTCGAACCCGAGCGTGCCCATCGGCGTGCTCCCCGGCAACGCCGGCAGCGTCGTCAGCGCGCTCGGCAGCGTGGGCCCGAACGGCGGCACTCCGACTTTGCCGGCGATGCAGGGCGCGCTGTCGTACGCCCAGACCCACGCGGTCAAGAACCCGAACCACGTGGTGGTGATCGTGCTGGCCACCGACGGGCAGCCCAACGACTGCTCGAGCAGCGTGGGCGGGGTATCGAGCATCGCGCAGCAGGGTGTGAACGGCACGCCCAAGGTGCTCACCTTCGTGATCGGCGTCGGCTCTGCGCTCTCGAACCTGAACCAGATCGCCCAAGCCGGCGGCACCGGAAACGCGTTCATCGTCGACACCGGCGGGAACGTGGGTCAGCAGTTCATCGACGCGCTGAACAAGATCCGCGGCGCAGCGCTGGCCTGCGAGTACCTGATCCCGACGCCCGAGGGCGGCACCATCGACCCCGAGAAGGTGAACGTGACCTTCACGCCCGAGGGTGGCCAGCCCGAGCAGTGGCCCAAGTATGCGAGCCAGGCGGCGTGCCCGGCCACGGGCAACGGTTGGTACTACGACAACGACACGTCACCGACCAAGATCCTGCTCTGCCCCAGCACCTGCTCGATGGTCAAGAACACCAAGGGGCAGGTGGATGTCTTGTTCGGCTGCGCCACTCAGAAGCCTTCGTGATGGAGGTCCCGGCCACCGTGCGATACGGTCGGCCCCGGTGTGAGCGAAGACGAGCTGCTGGTCGCCACGAGTCGTCGTGACTTCGTGCTTCGGCGCGTGATGTCGCTGTGCGGCCTGGTGCCGCTCGGCGCATTCGTGGTCGCCCACCTCTTGGCCGTGGCTCAGTCGCTGCGAGGTCCCGGGGCCTTCGCCAGCGCGCTCAGCAGTCCGAGCCGCGCCCGCTGGGTGGCCGAAGCCCTGGTCATTGGCGTTCCCCTGGTCGTGCACGCGGGCATTGCGCTGACCCTCTCCCGGGGGTCGCGCCCGAACCTCGCGCGCTACCCGTACTCGGGGAACCTGGCCTGGGTGCTGCAGCGCGCGAGCGGCGTGGTGGTGCTCGGGTTCTTGCTGGCGCACGTGTGGGCGACCCGAGTCGCGGTGGTGCTCGGCCACGTCTCGAGCGCGGACCTTCCCGGCAAGATGACCGCGCTCCTGTCGAGCACGGGCCCCCTCGACTTCCCCTTCTATGCCACGGGCTACTTGCTCGGCGTCACCGCCACCGTCTACCACCTGGGGAACGGCGTGCTCGGGTGCGCGGCCAGCTTCGGCCTGGTGCGGTCTCAGCGCGGCTTCGAGCTGCTGCGCCTGGGGTGCGCAGCAGCGGGCGCCGCGCTGCTCTTGACCAGCGTCGCGACCGTGATTCACCTGGCGACCGGAACGGTGCTCCCGTGGGGCAACACGTGACGCCGGCAGTGGTCGTCGGCGAGGGCATCGCGGGGCAGGCGACCGCGCTGGCGCTGCTCGCGGCGTCGGTCCCAGTGGTGCTGCTCGCGCGCGAGCCGGCGGCGCACGCAGAGTCGACCCACCGGCACGACGGCATCGATGCCGCGCTGGCCGAGGACGACAGCCCAGGCAGACACCTCGACGATCTGGTGGCAGTGGCCGGAGAGCCTGCACGGCCGTTCCTCGAGCCGTTCACCGAGGCGGCCCCGGCGCTGGTCGAGTGGCTCGAGCGCCTCGACATCCCGTTCGAGCGCACCCGGCGGGGGAAGCTCTCGCTGTCCAAGCAGGCCGGGTCGACCCGCGCGCGCAGTGTGCATGCCGGTTCGGCCACGGCGCGGCACGTGAGCCGGCGGCTCGGGGCGCTGCTCGACAAGCACGAGGCCACGGGGGCGCTCCAGCGCCTCTCCGGGTGGACGCTGATCGATCTCGTGCTCGACGACAGCGGGGTGGCGCGCGGCGTGGTCGCGCAGTGCTTCGCCACGGGTGAGCTTCGGGCGATCGCGGCAGATGGGCTCTGCCTGGCCACGGGCGGGCACGCCGGCTTGTTCATGCACGAGACCCTCGCGCCCGCGAGCCTCGGCGGCGCGACCGGCCTCGCGCTCCGCCACGGCGCTCGCGTCCTGGATCCGGCGCGCGTCAGCTCGCACCCGTTCTGCTATCGCGCAGGCGGCTTCGTGCGCCGCCTGCCGCGGCGGCTCGAGGCGCTGGGCGCTCAGGTCGAGGCGGGGCTGCTCGATCTGAGCAAGATCGATCGCGCACCCTTGCGCCAGGCGGTGGGGCCGGCGCTCGAGGCCCACAAGCAGGCCACGGGCACCGATGCGTACTCCGAGCCCGTGGTGGTGACCGCTCTCCCGGATCGCACGCTGGGCGGGCTCGAGGTCTCGGCGGATCACGCGACGGCGATCCCGGGGGTGTGGGCGGTGGGCGGGGCGATCTCGGCCTACTTCGGTCGCGCCACCTTCGAAGGTCTGCCGCTCGGCGCCGCGCTGCACGGCGCCCGGCTCACCGCCCAGGCCATCGCAGACCGTCGGGGTGCGCCGCCCGGCGCCGGCGTCACGCCGCTCTTCGAAGCGGCGCAAAAGCGGGCCGAGGCCAGGCTGTCCGAGATCGTGGGCCAAGAGGGCGACGAGACCGTGCTCGCCGTGGCGCGCGATCTGCGCCGTGGCGCGGCGAAGGGCGAGCTCGGTGCGAGCCTCGAAGAGCTGGAGGCCCGCGCCCGTCGAGCACGGCTGGGCGACGGCTCGCTCTGCGCCAACGCCGCGCTTCGCCTGTGGTGGGATCTCGAGCCGGCGCTCGAGCTCGGTCGGCTGCTGGCCAGGGCGGAGGGCGCATGAGCGAACAGGTCGCGCTGCGCATCCAACGACAAGACTCCGCCACCGCGATCGACACGCGGCGTTTCGAGGACTTCGTCCTCACCGTCGAGCCCGGCGACAGCATCGCCACGCTCTTGTTCTCGCTGATGCAGAACCCGCGCACCGCCGACGGGCGTAAGGTCGCGCCCGTCGCCTTCGAGTCCGCGTGCCGCGCGAGCGGGTGTGGCGCGTGCACCCTGCTCATCAACGGACACGTGCGTGTGGCCTGTCGCACCAGCGTGTCGAGCGTCCGCCCGAAGCGCGGCCCCATCGTGCTCGCGCCCCTCTCGAAGTTCCCACTGGTGCGCGATCTGATCGTCGATCGCACCCCGCTCGCGCTCGCCCGCCGGCGGGTCGGGGCGTGGCTCGACGAGCCGCCCGACGGCCCCCACGCGCCGGTGGCGCTGTCCGAGCTCGACCGCTGCGTCGAGTGTGGCGCGTGCTTCGAGGCGTGCCCCGAGACGGGCGGCAGCCGCTTCGTGGGCGCCGCCGCGCTGAACGAAGCGCGCCTCGCCGGCGCCTTTGCGGCCGGGGCCGGGCGAAAGGCCGCTCGCCTCGACGTGCTGATGGCCGCGGGCGGCATCGCGGGCTGCGGCAAGGCGCGAGTTTGCGTCGCGGTCTGCCCCGAGCGCATGCCGCTCTTCGACTCGATCTTGGAGCTCGGGTACGAGACCTCTCGACGCTGGCGCGCCACGCTACTACGTCGCTGACGCCGACATGCCTCGCTGCTATTTGCTCGCGGTCTCGAGCGGCTCGTCCCTCGACCAGCACTCGAACAACGTGACGCTGTTCAACCTGGTCGAACAGCTGAACGTGCCTCCGAACGCCACCCAACCCCCGGGTGGCTTCTTGCCGCTCGAGCTGCACGCCTACTTCGCCATTGCGCCCAGCGACATCGGCACGAGCTATCAGGTCCGATTCGCGATGGTGAGCGACGCCGGCCTCGAGTCGTACACCGAGGCGTTCGAGTTCAAGTCGGCCACCCCACGTTTTCGCACGCGCTCGCTGGGGCTGCCGGTGCCGCCGGTGGTGGGCACGTATCAGCTGCGGGTGGACGTGCGCATCGAGGGCACCTCGGACTGGCGGCGCGACCCGGCGGCTTGGCCGCTGTCCATCGTCGAGCACGTGCAGCGCCCCGAAGTGACGCACTGAGCGGTCGCCCTGCGCGCAGCACGGGTGCGAGCCGACGACTTTCCCGCTTCACGCCGCCGAGAACAGCTCGTAGGTGCGGCGCAGCTCTTCGAGCCGGTGCTCGTTCACGTCGCGGTCGAACTCGAAGGCCACCAGCTTGGCCAGCCAGTCGCCGTCGGGATCGTGATCGATGCGCACGACCGTCGCGGGCAGATCGAACTCGGGGCCGCCGGAGCGGGTCTTGAAGCGCAGCCGGACTCGCTGCCCGGGCTGATAGCGGCTGGGGGTGCCGAGCAGCACACCGCGCTGACTGACGTTTCGGACCACCCCCACCCGGCCAGGCTTGGCAGGGCTCTCGATCGCCACGGGGAACCTCACCGGCAAACGTGAATGGCGCCGACTGTGATCCATGCACCCACAATGTAGGACATTGTGGTCAATTGCAAGACAATTTGGAATTCGTTCCTGGTTTCCGGACCTTAACCGGACGGCGGCGGATCCATGATCAGCAGCGCCGGGCTGACTTGAACCAGCCCCTCGAGGCCCGAGGCACCGAACGAGAAGGTCAGGTTCAGCGTCCCGGTGGGCAGGGCGCCGCGCCGAATCAGCTTTGCGACCTCGGGGCCGGCGGCCTCGTCCAGCCCCGCGAGGGGCGCGGCCCGCTTCTGCTTCGCGCGCTCTGCGCATGGCCGGAGGGCCCCGCACCGGTCGGACTCGACCAAGAAGTCGAGCTCTTTGAGCCACAGCGCGCGCCACAGCTCGGTCGCGGACGAGACCTTGCCGAAGGCGGGCTCGCTCGCCAGCTTGACGAATTTTTCTCGGTACTCGGCGCGCTCGCTGCCGGTGGTCCCCCGCGCCCGCAGCACGAACAAGTAGCTCGAGGCCACCAGGCCCAGCGCCTTGGCGTCGGGATGGGTGATCAGGACCTTCGCGACGACCTGCTCGAGCAGCTGAGCGCCCTCTTCGGGTTTGCCCGACAGCGCTCGCACCCCGGCATAGTCGATGGCCGCTCGTAGCCTCAGCTCGAGGGGCACGCCCTCGCCGGTGAGCGACTTGGCGACCTGCTCCAGCACCGCCGAGGTCTTGTCGGTGCGCTGAAGCGCCGCATCGCTCTCTGCCAGCATCAACATCAGGCGCGCGCGGTCCAGCGAGTCGGCCTCGTACTCGGGCACGAGCGTCGCCAGCTCGTTCGCGGCAGAGCGCGAGAGTGCGGCGTTCTGCTTCACCGTGCCGGTCCACAGGCGCAGCACCTGGAGCGCCATGTAGTTGGTGGTCTCGACGTCGTCGGGCAAGAGATCGAGCAGCGGCTGCACGTCCTCGTCGCGGAAGGCCAGCGCCGCCACGGCCAGCACCGCCGCATGCGACAGCGCGTCCTTGGGCGCGGCCCGGATTGCCGAGGTAGCGCGCTGGGTCAGGTCGGCGCGGGCGGCCTTCGGCACCTTGGTCTGGCTCTTGACGACGGCGTCGTACCCCGCCGAGATGGTGTCCGCGAAGAGCACCGCCCCGGTGAAGTGGCTCTCGCTCGTGGCGGCCTGCTTGGCCGCCGCCTGCATCGACGCCAGGCGCTCGAGAAAGCGCTTCCCCAGCTCTTCTTGCGACACCCCCGGCGAGCCCACCGTGCCGTAGAGCCACGGCGCGATCTGCACGATGGCCAGGTAGGCCTCGATGCCGCGAACGTCGCGACCGCCGCCGCTCTGCCACGCCCGCTCGAGCTCGGCGCTCAGGCTCACCGTGCGCGCGTGCTGCTTCCACGACAGCGCGCACAAGAAGGTGGTCCCCATGCCCAGGGGCAGCCCCGGGCACAATCCGTTGTCGAGCTCGGCCTCGGCCAGCGCGGCGGCCAGCCCCAGGTGTTTCGCCGCTTCCGGCAGGTGCGGCGCGAGCACCTTTCGCGCGTCCTCGAGCCGCCGGGAGTCGATCAGCGCGCGAGCGAGCTCGAGCCGGGTGGGCAGGTCGGTCGCGGTCTTCTCGAGCTGCTTGATCTTGGTGGCGGCCGCCAGGGCCTTCTCGGCGCGCGCGATGCGGCCCGCCTGAATGCGGCTGCCGACCGGGTACTTCTTGGCCTCGGCCAGGGCCCCGCGGGTGGCGTCGAGATCGAGCTCGTGGGCCGCCACGCGGGCCAGCGCCGCCCAGCGCGCGGCGTCGTTGGGCACGAGCTCGACGGCGATCTCACGCGCCAGCCGCACCACGTCCCACCGCCCCAGCACCTGCCCGGCGGTGTCGATGCGATCGGCGAGCTCGGGCGTCAGCGCGGTGGGCGACGCGGCCTCAGCCGCGCGATCACGAAGCCAGGTGCTCGCGCACTTGTCGCTCAGCGAGCGCACCGCGGCCGGGAGATCGTCGAAGCTCGACTTGCCGCCGCCGGCCCGGACGGTCAAGAGATCTTGGGCCAGCCGCTGCCCGGTGCCGAGCTCGTACAACGCGTCCGGCGAGGTGCCGCCCACCGCCAGGTGCAGCAGCGGGCGCTCGCGCGCCAGGGGGCTCTCGCGCTTCGCGAGCTCGGTGCGCTCGGCTTGGCCGAGCTGCTGTACGAACTCACGGAGCTCGCTCCGCAGCGCCGGCGAGAGCGCAGCGATGGGATCGCTGGTGCGCTCGAGCGACCGCAGCACGCGGATCAACTGCTGGCGCTTGGTCGGCGGCTTCTCAGGAGGCTTCGCCACCGGCGCTCGACCGGTCTCGGGGGGGCGCGACGCCGGCGTGCCGCACGCCGAAGCGACCAAGACGGAGAGGGCCCCGAGCCGGAGCCACGAATGCGCGATGCCGGACACGCCGCGAGCTTATGCCTCGGCCCGGGCAGACGTCATCGCCTGCGTGCGTCCTGCCCCAAAAAGGGGACGAACCTGACCGAGGCCCGCCCCGGGGCGGGGCTGGCTTGCCGGTCGGGGGCCGACGGTTCAAGTTGCGGGGGTGCGTCCCGGAGTGTTGTCGGCCATCACGCTCTCGGCGACGTCGGCCGCCGCGGCGCCGGCAGGTCCCGAAGTGGTGCTCTCGACCCTGAACCGCATCGACTCGACCTTGCAGGCGTCGACGTACACCCACGCCACGCTGGTGGACGAGGGCGCCGGTCGGTACGACTTCGACTGTTCGGGCATGGCCGCATGGGTGCTCCGGCGATCGTCGCCGGTCGCGCAGGCGGCCGTCGCCTACCGCGCGAAGAGCGGGCGTCCCCTGGCGCGGGACTACTATCAGCAGATCGCCCGCTCGACCGCCGGCCGCGAGCGTCACGGCTGGGAGCGCGTCTCGCGCGTGGCCGACGCCGGCGCGGGGGACGTGATCGCCTGGCTCAGGCCCAAGGAAATCCGCTCCGCCAACACGGGTCACGTCGCGTTCGTGCTCGCGCCGCCGGAGCCGGTGGCCGACGCCCCGTACGTCTATCTAGTGCGAGTCGCGGACGCCTCGCGCTACCGCCATCAAGACGACACGCGCGCGGCCACCCGGCGCACGGGCTTCGGCAGCGGCACCATCCTGGTCGTGGCCAGCCCCGAGACCGGCGGGCCCGTGGGCTACGGCTGGGTGGGTCTGCGATCGGCCTGGGTGCTGAGCACGCCCATGGCCATCGGACGACCGGTCCGCTGACCACGAAAGAAACGGGCCGCGTCTTGCGACGCGGCCCTGCCGGGCTGAACCGGGGTTCGGTGCGGGGAGGAGATCAGCCAGGCGTGAACATGATCGGGTAGCTCACCGTGACGATGCCGTTCTCGGGCGCGGGGAACGAGAGGCCGTAGTACGCGCTGACCACGCAGCTGACGACTCCGCTGTCGGGCAGGTCACTGCCTGCGTTCGAGACGTTGCTCACCGCGCCGTCACGGCCGATCACGAAGCGAACCGCCACGCGACCTTGCAGGTTCGGGTTCTTGTTCAGGCCCTGCTCGTAACACATGCGGAAGCGGCCGTAGTTCTGGCGAACGATGCGCTGCACGACCTCGCCGGGGAGGTGACCGTTGACGGTCGCGGGCTGAATCGCGATGCGCGGGGCGCGGGTCTGGTGCCCTGGAGCGTTGCGGCCGAGCGAGCGCCCGAAGCCGCCCTCGAGGCCCGAGCAGATGGTGCCGCCGCAGGTTCCGACGCCTCCGATGCCGATGCCTTCACCCTTGCCACCGCTGCCCTCGCCGATGCCGGTCAGACCCAGGCCGTTCGAGCCCCACGACTCGCCGATGTCGTCACCCCACATGTTGCCCTGCGCGCTCTTGTCGTCGGTGCCGAGGGACGAGTCGCGACCGAAGGGCGAGGTGGGAGCGTTCGGGTCGCCGGCGTTGACCGAGTTGAGCAGCCCGATCATCCCGATGCTGCGGGCCTCGGCCAGGGCTTGCTCGCGCGCCAGGTGGGGATCCAGGTTGTCCTTGGGGCCCGCCACGCCGGCGCGCTTGTTCGCGAGCTTGGCGGTGGGCTTGCCGAGTGCGCCGGAGTCGCCACGAGCCGCTTCGGCGCGCTCGCCGCCGCCCTTCTCGCGTTCGGCCTGTTCGGCCGTCTTCTCGTCCTCTTCACGGTTGCGCTCGGCGCTGGCCGACAAGTACTGCTGGATCATCACCAGTCGGTCGTTGTCGTTGGTCTCGTCGTCGGTCAGGCCCATGGCCGGCACGAAGAAGGCCATTGCACCCACGAAGGCCGCGACGATGCCGGCCGAGAGCGCGAAGAAGCCCGCGGCCGAGCTGTCGTCGTCGGCGAAGTACGCGCGCTTGCTGCGCTTGCCGGGGTGCACGCCCGCGACCTGGACCGAGAGGTCACCGAAGGTCAGGTCGATGCGCGCGCCGAGCGCGAGCGGGATGGTGCTGCCGGCCGTCGCCGTCTCGGTGCCGCTGGCCTTCGTGACGCGCGCGGTGGCGCCCGCCGGGACCGTCACACACGGCTCGGCGCCCAGCATGCTGACGATCTCGAGGCGGTCGGTGCCCAGCTTCTCGCTCGGCAGCGTGACCTGGCTCGCGCGCTCGCCGACAGCGAAGGCACGCGGTGGGTCCAGGTGGACGACGTGGATGATGTTGTTGCCCCAGAGCACCGTCACCTCGACGGCGCGGGCCGCGACGTTCTCGCACTCTTCAGCGGTCACTGCGGGACCGCTCTTCACCAGCGCGTAGCCCATGGGCCCGTCTTCGCTCGCCACCTTGGCCCGCTCGAGCCCGAACGCGGCGCGCGCGTCGAAGTTGGTGAGGGTCGAGAGGAACGGATTGACGGAATTGGACTGGGCCATGATGGACTTCACACCTCGTGATTTCGACGCCTGGCCAGCTCGGCGGGGCTTCGTCCCACATCAGCGTGGGAGGGCCGCCCATCTGGCGCTCAGCGTCGCGTTCTTGCCGGGATTGACAGGGGCGGAGGCCTCGGGGTTCCAAAAATTTTCTGGCCATGCCGAGAGGGCCGCAAAAGCCGGGAAAACCCCCGGGGCTTGCGCGGGCCCCGGGGCACTGCCAAGGATCGCCTCCCCACCGCGGACCCCTTAGGAGGCGATGTGCGTACGCCCCGTTCGGCCCACCTCTACCCACTGCTTGCCGTGCTGCTCACCTCCACCGCCGCGGTCGCGGCTCCGCGCGTGCTCTTGCCCGACACGCCGGTCGCGCCGCGCTCCGCCGGCAGCGTCGCGCGTGCCCGCGAGGTGCTCGACGTCCGCGCGCCCACGAGCGCGAAGCTCGACCTCGTGCACACGCGCACGCACGCGCTGCCCGGCGGCCAGACCCTCGTGCGGTTCGCCCAGCGGCACCACGGCATCCCGGTGCTGTCCCGCGGCGCGAGTGTGCTCTTCGACGCGAAGGGGAAGCCGACGCGGCTCGCGGCGGCGCGGCTCGCAGAGCGTTTCCCGTCCACTGACGTGCCCTCGCTCACTGCGCCGGTGGCTGCCGAGCGCGCCAACGAAAGCGCGCGCGGCGCGGACTTCACCCACCAGACCGCACGACTCGCCTGGCTCGATCGCTTCGGCGCGGCCCGGCTGGTCTGGGTGTTCTACCGGGGGCTCGTCCCGGGCACGCCTCGCGCTCCCGTGATCGTGATCGACGCGCACACCGGCGGCCTGGTGCTGGCCTACGACGCGACCCGCTTCGATCGCGCGGCCACGGTCTACGACGAGAACCCGGTCTCGACGCCGACCGCGACTGCGGTGACGCTGAGCACCCTCGCGCCCGGCGCGACCAAGCTGGAAGATCCGAAGATCCGCGCCGTGACCTGCGTGGACACCCAGAAGCTGGTCGGCAAGTGGGGCGTGCACATGTGCGAGTTCTTGCCCAAGGCGAAGGCCGACGCGAGCGGCGACTTCCCCTACAAGTACTCGAGCGACACCGCGCCCGAGGACGAGTTCGCCGAGCTCAGCATCTACTTTCACACCGCCAAGGCGTACGCGTTCTACCAGACGCTGGGCATGCCCGAGCTGGACATCAAGCCGCTGACCGCCGTGGCGAACCTGCGCTTCCCCAAGGGGTGGTCCACCGGGAACACCTCGGCGATGACCAACCCGTCGCTGCCCCTCGAGCCCTACGACAACGCCTTCTACAGTCCCGAGACGCCGTACCCCGGCATGTTCGAGAACGTGGAGGGTGGCCTGTTCTTCGGCCAGGGCAACAGCGCCGACTTCGCGTACGACGGTGACGTGGTCTATCACGAGCTCGGGCACGCGCTGACCGACCGCACCATCGACTTTGCACCCTACTGGCAGCTCGACGAGCAGGGCGCGACCCCCGCGCCGGGCGCGATGAACGAGGGCCTGGCCGACTACTTCTCGAGCGCGCTGACGGGTGACGGGAAGCTGGGCGAGTATGCGTCGAAGAACACGTCGTACGGCTACGGCGGGGACGTGATCCGCGACCTGGACAACGCGGACACCTGCCCGAAGAGCATGGCCGGCGAGGTGCACGTCGACTCGACCTTCTTCTCGGGCGCGCTGTGGAGCGTGCGCCAAGCCTTGCCCGAGGGCGACCGGAAGATCTTCGATTCCGCGCTCGTCACCGCGCTGATCGGCTCGCCCACGGGAGAGGTCGGCTACGAAGACCTGGCCGAGCTGTTCCGCGCGACCGTCGAGGCCTCGACCCTGGGCAAGCCGGCGGCCGCGGCCCTGAAGGCCGAGCTCGAGAAGCGCGGCGTCTTGCCCGTGTGCCAGCGCGTGCTCGAGTACAAAGGCAAGCCGCTCCAGAGCGCTCACTGGAAGATCGCCCATGGCTTCTACTCGCCGGGCAAACCCTACGTGGGCTTCGAGCAGACCGAGAGCTACGCGCCCGGCCTCTTGCAGGTTCACGTGAAGCTCGAGAGCGACACCGAGAAGCTGCGCGTGGATTGGCAGAACTATCCGCTCGGCAGCCAGTACCAGCTGGGCCAAAAGGCGGACCCTTACACGCCGGCGCTGCTGGTGCGCTTCGCCGCGGACCCCATCGTGTTCGACTACAGCACCGGCGTGAGCTCGAACGCCACCGGGCTGTTCGACACCGAGACCTCCGGCGGCGACTACGCGAACATCGACGTGCCCCCGGGCTCGACCGATGCGTACTTGATGCTCGTCAACAAGGGTGACGAGATGGGCCTGTTCACCTCGTTCGAGGTGACGCAGAAGACGACCGCCACCGGGGGTACCGGGGGCACCGGCGGCTTCGGCGGCAGCGGCGCCTTCGGCGGAATGGGCGGGTTCGGCGGCACGGGCGGCAGCGCCGGCTCGGACGTGCAAGACGAAGGCTTCGACCAGGCGATCGAGTCCGCGTGGGGCTGCAGCAGCGTGCCGGGTGGGGCCGCGTCGTGGCTCTCGGGCGGCCTGCTCGCCGGCGCGCTGGCCATGATGCGCCGGCGGCGCAGGCTCAGCCGCTAGGTTCAGGCCGCGCCCCCGGCGGCGACGGATCGGGATTGTACAGGGCGGTCAGCACGTGATCGCGCCACGCGCCGGCGATGTACAGATAGTCGCGTGCGTAGCCCTCGACCGCGAACCCCAAGCTGCGCAAGAGCCGGCCCGATCGATCGTTGATTGGCATGTAGTTGGCGCTCAGGCGGTGCAGGCCGAGCCGGCCGAAGGCGAAGTCGACGGCCGCGCAGAGCCCTTCGCGCATGAGCCCACGCCCCTCGAAGCGATGGTCGATGTTGTACCCGAGGTTGCAAGCCTGAAGCGGGCCCCGCACCACCTCGGTGAAGCTGATGTGACCCAGCACCGGGCCTGCTGGGTCGCGGGCGTCGAGCAACTGCAAGCGACAAGACCGATCGGCCAGGTACTCGCTTCGGTTCTCTTCGAGCCGCCAGCGCCAGTACTCTTCGCTGTGCGAGCCGGGGGGTCGGGGTGGGGACCAGGGCGCCAGGTGCTCTCGGTTCTCGTGGAAGTACGCCACGAGCCTGGGCGCCGCCGACGGGGGCAGCAAGCTGAGGATCAGGCGTTCGGTCTCGAGCCGCACCGGCGACGGTTCGTCCGCGTCCATACGAGCAAGGTCATTAGAGCATCTTCGCCATCAAGTCGACCAGGGCCAGGCGCTCCGAGAGGCCGCCTTCGTGGTCCACTTCGACGTGCTCGAGCAGCGGCGAGACCAGCGCCTGGTGGGGCGCGCCGCCGAGCTCGCGGTCGGCCCACTCGGCCTCGCTGGGTGGGATGACCGAGTCGCCCGAGCCGTGGAGCAGGTAGACCGGGGCACCGATGTGATCGAGCCGTCCGGCCGGCGACAGCTCGCCGAGCTCGACCTTTTTCGACTCGAGCAGGGCCAAGAGCTCGGGACCGAGCGCTCTGAGGTTGCCGGTCTCGACCAGGCGGAACAGATGCTCGCCAGACGCGGTGGTGCGCTCGGACGCGCGGGCGATGGCGGCCGGTCGGTCCTCGTGGAGCCAGAGCCGCAGCGCATCGCGTAGGGTCTCGCGATCCGCAGGCTCCACGAAGTGCTCGACGTTGCCGTAGGCGACCACCAAGAGCCCATACTCGTGGGCCTTCATCTGGCTCTCGCCCGTGGGCGTCTCGATCCGATCGCTGACCAGGAAGCGGAGCACGCGGGGCAGATCGTGGTGGCCGCCGATGCTGGTCACGTACGCGAGCTTGCCCTCGAGCTCGGGGCGACTCGCCGCCACCAGCGAGAGCCCGCCGGCGAAGCTGAAACCCAAGAGGCCCACGCGATCTTCACTCACCACGTCGCTTTGGGCCGACAGCCAGCGCACCGAGTCGGCGATGATCCGCTCGCCCTGAGAGGTGATGCGGTAGTCCGTCAGATCTCGAAGCTCGGGGGTCAGGACCACGCGCCCGGCGCGAGCCAGCTCGCGCGCGAACGGCACCAAGCGTCGCTCGTCGATACCCCGGTAATGAACGCCGTGCGCCACGACCAGCCCGGGAGCACGGAGCACGTCGGTGCGCCGGTACAGGCGCGCGCGGACCGGCCCATCTCGGCCGGGGATCGTGAGATCGGTCTCGATCAGCGCGGCGGCTTCGGTCGGCGGCGACGCGAGCGCGGTGAGCAAGCGCCCGGCACGCCAGAAGCGCGAGAGGTGCGGCGCTGCCAGCGACACCAGAGCGACGAATCCGAGCAAGAGCGCGAAGGCACGACGGCTGTTCATGAAAGAAGTGTGACTCGGCCGGCGCCGGCGAAACCGCCCGATGACAGTGTTTTACAATCCATTTCGTCGCCGCCTGACCGACGCCAGGAATGAAATCGCGACCACCCAAATGGCCCAGCGGTTTCCGCGAGCTCGCCTGCCGCTCGCTCTACACCCTCCCTCGTCATCGGATGCTGACAGGTGCGCGGTGGGCGGCGCCGAGTCGGCGCCCGCGTCGACCGGCGGTGGCGGCTCGGCACCCGTAGCCCACGCGGGCGGCGAGTAGCCACCCTCGACGGCCGCCTGCTTGCCCAGCTGTTGCAGCCAGTCCTTCCTGGCGACCATTCCGCTGAGCACCGGTGTGGTGCACGGGTTGATGCCGCGCGACACCGTGCCCACCAGGCGCCCGTCTGCGTCGAGCGCCGCCGCCCCCGAGTCGTTCTGGCAGAAGGCGTCATCCGCGCTGACCCACTCGCTCTCGGCCGCGGGAATGGAACCGCATGCCGTCCCGACACAGCTCACCGGCACGCCCAGCTTGAAGCGTCGCGTGCCGATGCTGCCGCTGCCGGTGTTGCCGTAGCCCACCGCGGTGACCTGCTCGCCGGCGATCACTGGCGCCTCGAGGCGCGGGGCGGCGGTCGGGGCGCCGGCGCCGAAGCCATCGCCGGCCAGCACCAGCGCGGCGAAGTCGTAGCCGCAGGTGTCGTCTCCGCCGGGGGCCAGCTCGATGCGCGAGACCTTCGCGTAGTCCGCCGGCTCGTCGGTCTGCACGTGGTTCTGCGTGACCAGCGCGTCCTCCGGTGGAACGGCCTGGCCCAGGGGTGCCTGTCCGCAGGTCACGAACCCGCCCGGGCTGTCGGCGACGCAGTGCCGTGCGGTGAGCACCAGGTTCTGCGAGACCAGCGTGCCGCTGCAGCGCGAAAGGTACTGGCCCTTCTTCGTGACCAAGCCGACGACCATGCGGTACTGCCCCGCGGAATCGACCTCGCCATTGACCGCGCCCCGTGCCTGCAGGACGCCGGCTTCCGGGCTTGCTCCGCAGCCGACACAGAGCGCGAGCGCCCAGACTCCCCGTGCCGTCATGCCCCAGATGGTGCCACATTCTCGCGCGAGGCGGGTTAGACTGCGCGCGCATGGCCGCTCCGGCGAAGGCTCGCGATCTGTGCAGCGCCGCGCTACGGCGGGCGCAGCAGCACCCAGACGTGTCCCACGTCGAGGTGCGCTGGCTCTCCGAGCAGAGCGAACGGCTGCGCGTGCGTGACGGCGCGCCGGACGGGATCTCGAGCGGGCGGAGCGCGGGGTTCTCGGTGCGGCTGATCGCCGGCGGGGCTTGGGGGTTTGCGTGCACGGCCGAGGGCAGCGAGCCCGCCGTGAGCCGCATGGTGAGCGAGGCGGTGGCCATCGCCCGCGCCAGCGCGCGGCTGTCCGACCGACCGGTGCGCTTCCCAGCGCGCGCGGGGGAGGTCGGCGAGTACTCGACCCCGCTCGAGATCGACCCGTTCGCCGTGCCCCTCGAGACCAAACTGGCAGATCTGTCGACCCCCGAGGCCGAGCTGCGGCGCGGCGGCGCGCCGATCCACAGCGCGGAAGCGTGGATGCACTGGACCCAGGTCGACAAGCTGCTGATGACCAGCGAAGGCACCGACGTGTCGCAGCGCTTGGTCTATGGGGGGGTCGGGATGAGCGCGATCGCGGTCGGCAGCGACGGCCGCATGCAGCGCCGCTCGTTTCCCGGCTTCCCCGGCTCCGAGGGCGTGCAGGGCGGCTACGAGATCGTCGCGCGCACCGGGCTCTCTGCCGCGGCGTCGCGGATCCGCGCCGAAGCCATCGAACTGCTCGGCGCTGACCCGTGCCCCGAGGGCGTGCGCGACGTGGTGCTCGGCAGCAACCAGATGGCGCTGCAGATCCACGAGTCGTGCGGGCACCCCACCGAGCTCGACCGCGCCCTCGGCGCCGAGATCTCGCTGGCGGGCGGCTCGTTCTTGCAGCCGTCCGATCTCGGCAAGCTGCGCTACGGCTCCGAGATCGTCACCCTCACCGCCGACTCGATCGCGCCCACCGGGCTCGGCACCTTCGGCTGGGACGACGAGGGGCTGTCGGCGCGGAAGGCGCCGCTGGTCGAGGGCGGCATTTTCGTGGACTACCTGTCGTCGCGCGAGACGGCCGCGGCGCTTGGCCGCGAGTCCACCGCGACGGTCCGGGCCGACGGCTGGAACCGCGTTCCGATGATCCGCATGGTCAACGTCTCGCTCGAGCCCCGGGCCGGCACGTTGGAAGAGCTGGTGGCGGACACGGCCGACGGCATCTTGTTCGACGTCAACCAGAGCTGGAGCATCGACGACCTCCGGCTCAACTTTCAGTTTTCGTGCGAGCTGGCCTGGGAGATCAAGCGCGGCAAGCGCGTGCGTCTGCTCCGCGACGCGCGCTACACCGGCATGACCCCGCGCTTCTGGCAGAGCTGCGACGCGATCTGCGGGCCGGAAGAGGCGCGCATCTGGGGCCTGATGCTGTGCGGCAAGGGCGACCCGATCCAGTCCATGGCGGTGGCCCACGGCGCGCCGCCCGGGCGCTTCCGGCAGGTGGAGGTCGGACACACGTGAAGGGCGCCGAGCTCGCGAGCATGCTCAACGCCGCGCTCGGCGCGGCCGGCGAGCCCGAGGCAGAGGTCTTCGCGACCTTCGCTCGGCGAGGCTTCGCTCGCTTCGCGGTGAGCGAGCTGGGGCAACACATGCAGCTCGAAGAGCCGAGCGTCGTGGTGCGCGTGGCGCGCGACCGGCGCGTGGCCGAGGCCAGCTGCTCGGAGCTCAGCGAGCACGCCATCGCCGACGCGATCCGGTCAGCGGCTCGCACCGCGCCTAGCGTCCCACGCGACGAGGGCTTCCCCGGCTTCGCCCGCGCCGACGAGCCCGAGCCGCCGCCGATGGCGCGGCATTCGGCCCGCACGGCGGCGGCCACGGCGGAAGAGCGCGTCGAGCTGCTCTCACCCGTGTTCAGCCGAATCCGCGCGGCTGGCCTCTTGGCCACCGGCGTCCTGGACACCACCTCCCGCGTCGAGGCGGTGGCGACCTCCCACGGGCTGACGCGCAGCCACGAGAGCACGCTCGCCACCTTCAAGGTGTGGGCGCTCGAGAGCGCCGGGGGCTCGGGGGCGGCCGGTCACGGCATGGCCGCCCACGTCGACCTCGGGTCGCTCGATCTCGAAGCGCAGACCGAGCAAGCGGTGGTCGACGCGCTCCGAGGCAAGAACGCCGGTTCGCTCCCCGCGGGGCGCTACGACACCGTGCTCGGGGCGCTGGCCCTGGCCGAGCTGGTCGAGTGGCTGGCGATGATCGGGCTCGGGGCCCGGGAGCTCGAGCAGGGGCTCAGCCCGCTCGCGGGCCGACTCGGCCAGCGCATCACCGCCGACTCGTTCGACGTGATGGAAGACCCGCTCGGGCCCCACGCGTTCGCGGCCCCGTTCGATCGCGAGGGCGTCGCGCGCCGGCAGGTCCCGCTGATCCGCGGCGGCATCGCGCAGGGCGTGGTCCACGACCGAGCCACTGCCGCACGGGCGGGCATCACCTCGACCGGCAACGCCGCGGCGCCCTCAGCGTTCGGCGGCAGCGGCCCGAGCCCGTCGTCGCTGGTCGTCCGAGGCGGCAGCGCGGCCAGCCTGGACGAGCTGATTGGCGGGGTCGATCGCGGACTTTATGTGCGACGGCTGCACTACGTGAACGGCTACCTCGAGCCGCGTCGCGCGGTGATGACCGGGCTGACCCGCGATGGCACGTTCTTGATCGAGGGCGGAAAAGTGACCAAGCCCATCGAGAGCATGCGCTTCACCGACAGCTTGCTCGAGGCCCTCGAGCGCGCCGACGGCATGACGCACTCGCTCACCGTCGCCCCGAACTGGTGGTCGGCGGGCGGCTCGGTAGCTGCGCCGGCGGTCCGGATCCGCGGGCTGAATTTCTCTTCGGGCAGCCGACAAAAGTGAGCGCCGCCGTGTTAGGCTTGGCAGTTCCAGCCAGGCAAACTGATCATGCCGCCGCCGCCGAACCTGAAGTGGACCTCGACCGAAGGGGATGTCGCCGCCGCGCTGGCCGGGCAGGTGAAGAGCACGCGCTTCTTGACCGCCGACGACCTCGACGTGCACTTCCAGCCGATCGTGTCCGTCGCCACGGGTCGCGCGTTCGCGCAAGAGGCGCTGGTGCGCTGCAAGCTGCCCGAGTACCGAAACCCCGCCAAGCTGTTCGAGAAGGCCGTGGAAGAGAAGTCCACTGGCCGGTTGGGCCGTCCCATCCGTGACGTCGCCTTCGCGCGGGGGGCTGGGCACCGCCTGTTCGTGAACGTGCACCCCGACGAGCTGAGCTCACGCTGGCTGGTGCGCCCCGACGACCCGCTGAACTATCACGACGCCGAGGTGTTTCTCGAGATCACCGAGTCGGCGGCGTTCGCCTACTTCGACCTGTGCAAGAGCGTGCTGAAAGAGATCTGCGCCCGCTCGGGCCTGCACCTGGTGGTCGACGATCTGGGCGCCGGGCACAGCAACTTGAAGCGTGTGCTCGACCTCGAGCCGCGCGTGGTCAAGCTCGATCGCGAGCTGGTGATCGAGCTCGACAAGAGCCGCCGCCAGCAGATCTTGGTGCGGTCGGTGACCGAGCTGTCGAAAGAGCTGGGCGCCGAGGTCGTGGCCGAGGGCATCGAGACCCTGGACGAGCTCAAGGCCGTGCGCGACTGCGGCGTGGACTACGTGCAGGGGTATCTCTTGGCCAAGCCGGCGTACCCGATACCGCAGGTGAGCTGGCCCCTCTGAGCACCCGCCCGCTGGCGCCCCGAGCCGGCAAGCACCGACCCCGGGGCGCCGAGCGACGCGTCAGGCGATCTTCTTCGCCTGCGGCGCCGGACCGACGACGGCGTCGATGTCGACTTTGGCGACACCGGGGCCTTCACCGGTCCATACGGACACCGTCGTGCTGCCTTTGGGAAAATCCGTGTCGATTCGAACGATCTTGCCGACACGGCCGTCTTGAAGCAGCACCCGGCGGCGATCCGTCATGTACTGATGGATGTGCCGAATGTTTGCCATGCGTCGCAATATAAGTGGCCGACCCCCGGGTGTCAGATTTCCGGGGAAGCATTCTCGAGAGACCTCCTGCGTCTCTCGCCCCGGGCTCGGAGCTTTCCGCCGTCATCCCGCTGACTTGCCCAGCGCCACGAATTGGGCCCGGGGTCATCGCCGCCGCTATCGTGCGCGCATGAAGCACGCCGGGGTCGTCGCCGCGGGCCTCGCGCTCGCCTGCTCGCACCATCACCACGCTCCCGTACAGTCGGCGGATCTGGCGCCGCCGCCCATCGCTCTGGTCCCCCACTCGGGTCGGCTGTGGGTCGAGCTCGAGGGGACCCCCGACCGCCAGTGCGAACGGACCGCCACCGAGCGCGCGCTGTGCTTCGCCGACGTGCACGAGGCACTGGGCAGCGCCCTCGCGCGCACGCTCTGGCCCAGCTTTCCGGTCGTGTCCGTGAAGGGCAAGGGTGACAACGTGCAGCCCGGGGACTACTTGCTTCACCTGCGGCTGCGCATCGATTCGCGACCGCCCGACGCCACCGGGCCGGGCCATGCCGCCCGCGTCAGCGGCAGCTGGCAGCTGGTTCGCGACGGCCTTCCGCTGGCCGGCGAGAGCGTGGCGGCCCGGTCACGCGGCGACTACGCCTATGGCCGCGCGCTGGGCAGCGCCGCGGGCGAAGCCGTGGACGCGGTCTCGCTGCACATTGCCGAAGTGGTCGGCACGCTGCCCGAGCTTCGACCCGTGGCGCAGAGGCCGTTGCCGCCCGTCGCCGCACGACAGCGCACCGGAGCGCTGATCCAGGTCAGCCGAACGAGCTGTCAGTCTTCCGACGACGCCAGGCGCTGCTCGATGGCCTCGAGGTGAGCGTTGACCTGTGGGTCTTTGGCCCGCAGCTCTTCCACCCGGCGCACCGCGCTCATCACCGTGGTGTGATCGCGGTTGCCGAAGGCGCGCCCCAGCTCGGGGAAGCTGCACTTCAGACGCTGGCGGCAGAGGTACATCGCGACCTGACGCGCGAACGCCACGCTCTTGTGGCGGTCTTTGCTCAAGAGGTCGGCGTTGGTCAGACGGAAGTGGCTGCAGACGATGCGCTGGATGTCCTCGACGCTCATCACGTCGGGGCGGCGCGGCGCCACGCGGGCCAGCTCGGCCTCGGCGAAGCTGACGTCGATCGGGCGCCCGGTCAGTGACGACTTGGCGGCCAGCCGGATCAGCGCGCCTTCGAGCTCCCGCACGTTGCTCTTCACGGTCTGCGCCAAGAGCACCGCGACCGCGTCGTCCAGCGGGATGCCCTCGAGCTCGGCCTTCTTGCGCACGATGGCGACGCGGGTCTCGAGCTGCGGCACCTGGATGTCCGCGACCAGCCCGGAAGTGAAGCGCGAGACCAGGCGCTCGGGCATGCGCTGCAGCTGCTGCGGGTACTTGTCGCTGGTGACGACGATGGGTTTGTCGGCGTCTCGAAGCGCGTTGAAGGTGTGGAAGAACTCTTCCTGGGTCTGCTCGCGGCCGGCCAAGAACTGGATGTCGTCGAGCAGCAACAGGTCGCACTCGGTGCGGTACCGGGCGCGGAACTCGTCCATCTTCTTGTGTTGCAGCGACTCGATGAACTCGTTGGTGAAGTGCTCGGCCGAGGTGTAGATGACGCGCGCTCGTGGGCTCTTCTCGAGCACCTTGTGCGCGATGGCGTGCATCAAGTGGGTCTTGCCGAGGCCCGTGCCGCCGGCGATGAAGAGCGGGTTGTAGCGAGGCCCGCCGCCGCCGGCCGACGCGAGCGCCGCGGCGTACGCGAGCTCGTTCGAGGGACCGACGACGAAATTGGCGAAGGTGTGCTTCGGGTTCAGGCTGGCCGCGAGCCCGGCGCGCTCGGCGAGGCTCCGGTCGCTCTTGGGCGCGGGCCGCTCGGAGGGCACCACGCGGTCGGCGGGCGTGGCGCGGCGCTCGCGCGGCGCCTTGGGCTCGCAGACCGGGCTCACCAGGTCGTTCGACACACGCCACTCGACCTTGACCTCGCCGCCGGTCACGCTCTCGAGCTGGCTCAAGAGGTCGGGCAAGAAGTGGGTCTTGACCCAGTCGCGCACGAACTCGTCCCGCGCGGTGAGCGCGAGGACGCCGTCAGAGAGCGAGTCGATCTGCACGCTGCAGAACCACTGCTCGAACGAGGCCGGCGAGCGCGCACGGGTGCGCTCGAGTGCCTCGTGCCAGGGAGGGGATGAGTTCGTCGGGCTCTGCATTGCTGACTGCACTGAGAACGGATGACTTTCGACTGCTGCCTGGAAATCCACCGAGATGACTCCCCCCAGGTTGTCCACAGGGTGTGGACAGCCCAAAGCCCCACTCAATCAATCGGGCCGATACGACGACCCGTGCTCGGGTGAAGGGTGAGGGGACGAACGCCCCTCCGGCCCTGCACCCTGAAGGCCAAGCTCACGAGCTTTCATTGCCAGCCGGAAAGCGATGGTTCGCTTCCCGAGTTCCCTCGAAGGCAGATGGGTCATCTCGACCGACACCACCATCGAAAGGAACGTCGAGCTAGCACCGGTCGCTCATGGAGTTCAATCGTGGATTTTTCGACGCCGATGATCCGCGACAAAACACCACGCTTTGTCCCGCGCGCGTTTCGTCGCGCGCACGACTTGTCGGATCGGGTCTTCGCGCCCTGCGCGTAACCATGCAGGGACATGCGACTTTGGCGTCTCGCGCGGACGCCCGTCGCTTCGCGCAGCAAGAAACTCGTCGCTCGCGGAGTCAAGAGTGCATGAGCAGTTGGCCTGATGGTCCTCTGTTTCTGCGTGCGCTCGCGCGCAGAAATCTTGACAGCGAGGAGCGGCTCGTCTTCGCCCGTCAGTCGTTTTCTTGCCCCCGGTCGGCGCTGAAGGGTAGCTGTCGGCGAAGTGTCGAACCAAAAGCGCGCTGGCGCGGCCTCTTCCCGCTTCGGACGGGCGCTACTGGGCGCGTGCGCGCTCGCGGCCTCGGCCCTCGCGAGCTCGGCGGCGCACGCCGAGGCGTCCTCGCTCGACCCGACCATCGGGTGGAACTACGGCGAGATCGAGACCCCGCGCAGCGCAGCCATGGGCGGTGCGCTGCGCGCCTACAGCAACTCCGTCAGCGCGCTGTTCATCAATCCCGCCAACATGGCGTCGTCGCGCATCTACCACCTGGGCGCCCTCGCTCAGATCTGGCCCGAGGCCGGCCGGCAGAGCTACGGCGGTGGCGCCGTCGACTCGATCGTGTCGAGCTCGCGCCTGGCCGGCGGCTTTGGCGGCGTGTGGACGCTGCAAGATCCCGACGGCATCGATCGACAAGCGACCGACCTTCGCTTCGCGCTGGCCATGCCCTTCTCCGATCAGTTCATGCTGGGCATCGGCGGTCGCTACCTGTGGTTGAAGCAGAACGGCCTCGGCCCCCTGGGGGACAGCCTGGTTTCAGGCGGATTGAAGGACGAGAACATCGTGAAGGGCTTCGCCTTCGACGCCGGCGCCACGCTCCGGCCGACGGAGTATTTCGCGATCTCGCTGGTGGGGAACAACCTCAACAACCCGGGTCACGGCTTCCAGCCCAGCAGCGTGGGGGGCGGCATCGGCGTGGGCACCAAAGACGTCACGGTCGAGGGTGACGTGGTCAGCGACTTCACCACCTGGGACAAGACGACGGTGCGAGCCATGGGTGGTCTCGAGCTCTTGCTCGCGGATCGCTTCGCGGTGCGCGGCGGCTATCGCTACGACGACGGAGCGAAGAGCCACGCCGTGAGCGTGGGCGCGGGCTACATCGAGCGAGCGTTCTCTGCCGAGGCCGCGGTGCGGCGCGTCGTGTCCGACCCGGGCGCCACCGCCATCTTCTTCGGCTTCACCTATCACCTCGAGTCGACCGGGCTCACGCCCTCGCCCGACGGGTTCTGATCAGCCCAGCATCGACTCGAGCGCGCGCTCGAGCTCGGTCGAGGCGGCGTCCAGCGCCGACGTCGGCACGGTGGTGACCGGCGGCAGCGCGGCCTCGTAGCGCAGCTGTTCGACCGCGCGCGGGTTCCGGTACCAGTCCTCGTCGTGGTCTTCCGTCAGCTCGCGGGCGTGGCGCGCAGCGAGCAACATCGAGACGAAGCGCTGAGCGTCGTCCCGGCGCGGGGCGAAGATCGCGCCGGCGAGATCCGGCGGCAGCGGACGACCGAGCAGTCGCGCGGTGAGCTCTTCGAACGCGTCGCGATACTTGCGGTCGCCATCGAGCGCCGCACGGCGTAACAGCACCCGCACCGCCCGGGCGCGGCCCTCGTGAAACACCACGCGCGCGAGCACGCGCTGATGGTCACGGGCCTGCCCCGCGCTCACGCCGAGCTCACGCCGCAGGAACACCGGCGTGAGAGCAAGCCACGCGAACAGCGCGCCGTGGGCCAGGCGGCGCAGGCCGTAGGGGTCGTGCGCGATGACGAAGGGCTGATCGGGCGGCGCCAAGGCGTCGGCGAAGGCCGCACCAAGCCGGGCCAGCGCCCGCAGAAAGCTGGCCGGGGCCAGGGCGGCGGGCAGGGGGCCGGGGTCGAGCGGCAGCCCGTCGAGCAGCCGCGTCTGACGGAAGAGCCCGCCCAGGGTTTCGGCGTTGGCGCGGGTGGGCCAACCCGCGTGGGCCTCGAGGCCCAGGGTCGACGCGAGGTGAAGGTGGAGCTCGGGCGCGCGGAACTCACCGGCTCGGTCCTCGGTCAGGTCGAGCCACGCACGCGCGAGCTCGCTCATTCCACCTGCCGGCAGCTCGAGCGCGTCTGGATCCACGCGCAGGTGCTCGGCGACCTCGCGACGACGGTCCCACACGCGCCGCTCGGCCTCGGCCGCGGGCGCGGCACGCCGGAGCCACTCGACCGCCCAGCGCTCCGAGCGCGCCCGGTCCGAGAGCACGCGCGCGAGGATCTGATTCAGCGAGAGCGAAACCCGCGCGGGCTGCTCGAGAGGGTGCGTGTCGACGGCCCGCGCGCGGGCCAGCGCCACCAGCCACGGCAGGTTCGCCTTGTCGTCCACCAGGCGGTAGAGCCAGCGCAGCATCGGCCCCCGCAGGGGGTCGTGCTCTGGTCGATCGCGCACGCGCTCGAACCCCAGCCGCGTGATGAACGGATGGGCGACGAACGGATCGTGGTCGAGCGCCGCGCCGCGGCGCAGGCGCCGCTGCCACCGGACCCAGTCGACCACCGCGCGCGAGATCTGGCGATCGAGAAGCACCAGATCGAGCTCGTCCACGTCAGTGCTCTCCGCCCAGCATGATGGTCAGCCGCGCGGTCAGCGCGAGGTACGAGTTCAGGTGGCCGTCCTCGTCCTTCGGCACGTCGACACAGTTGCCGTCCCCCGACGCCTGGCAGCGGCGGATCTTGTCCACGAACACTCGGGTGTACGTCAGCGACGGGCCGAGCTTGAGGGTCCGGGACAGGTGGAAGTCCACGCCGCCTCCGACCTGAGCTGCCGGGCCGGCGCCGGTCTCCTCCCAGGTGACCCCGGCCTGATCTTTCGCCGACGTCCCGAGGGCGCCGACGCCCATCCCGAGCTGCACGTAAGGATCGAGCGACCCCTCGTCGTTGAAGTAGACGCGCCCGATCAAGCCGAGCCAGACCGCGGCCGCGCCGGCTTCGCGGAGCTCGAGCTCTTCCGGCGGGTGGTAGCGGAACGAGGCGAGCTCGAAGCCTCCGCCCCAGGCGAAATACGGAGTGACGCGCCAGAGCCCGGTGAACCCCGCGAGCCCGCCTGCCCCGACGCCCTGGCATCGATCGTCCGACTCGCTGCCGGCTCGGCAATTGGCCAGCGCGACGCCCAGCGACGGGATCAGCTCGACGGTGCGTCGAGCGTAGATCGGGGTTCCCACCACCGGCACCGGCGCAGGTGCTGGCGCGGCGCCCGGCGGGCCAGCGTGAGCCGTGCCCTGCCACTCCGAGTACGGCGCCGGCTCTGGAGCGGGCGCGGGTACGGGTGCCGATTCTGGCTCGGGGCCCGTCTCGGCGGCGCGGGCCGAACCCACGAGCAGCATGAGAGTCAGGAAGCACGCGCGCGCAGACATCGGGACGGCCCGGGAGGCTACACCTCTTTCGGCCGCCCTCGCTCCCGGGTTGTGTGGTTTTTCGGATTCCGCGCTAAGGATCGGACCGATGGCGCGCCGCCTTCCGGTGATTCAATCGAGCGACGACGGCGAGCCGCGATCGCCTGCCCAGTGGGTGGCGATCGCGGCCGCGCTGACGCTGACCCTGTGGGTGCCCATCGGGATGCTGGCGATGGCGCTGGGCCGCGGGCTCGCGGCGCGCCTGGCCGGAGCGTGGGCCGCTGCGGCGCTGGTGGCCCTTGCGATCGGGTCGCTCGTGCTCGCCGCGGGCGCGACCGGAGCGGTCGTGGGTCGCTTCGGTGGCCGGGCGGGAGCCCGCGAAGCCGTGCTCGGCGTGAGTCTGGCCACGCTCGGTGCCTGGGTCGCGACGGTGTCGAGCGGCGCGCTCGCCCCGTGGCCCGTCGCGGCGCTCACCCTGGTGGTCCTTGGCGTGGTCGCGGCGTTCGGCGCGGCCCTCGGGGCCCGGTCGGGGCTGCGGCGCCGGCCCACTCTGGGCAAAAACGGCTGATCTTCGCCCGATCGGACCCGCTGCCGGTGGACCTGGTGGGGGCCCGCGACTACGCTTTGGGGCGATGAGCAAGCTCGACCAAGAGCTGGCCGAGGCCGTCCAGGCCTCGGAAGACGCAGCACCTGCCTCCGAGCGTCCCGTGGCCGCGCCGCCGGCCGCCAAGCCGGCCGAACGCAAGCTGAAGAACATCGGTCTGGTCGCGGCCCTCTTGGTGATGGGCGGCGGCATCCTGGTGCTCGTGCTGACCAGCTTCAAACAGTCCGCGGTCTACTCGAAGGGCGTGGACGAGCTGGTCGCCGAGAAAGAGCGCATCACCGGCCGCAACGTGCGCGTCACCGGCAACCTGGTCAAGGGCACGCTGAAGCGTCGCGACGAGCCGTGTGAGTACCGCTTCAGCGTGGCGAAGAACGAGAAGTCCATCGACGTGCGCTACGCGCAGTGTGTGGTGCCCGACACCTTCCGCGACGTGCCGGGCATGGATGTCGAGGTCACCGCCGAGGGCAAGCTCACGAGCGAGGGGCACTTCGAGGCGAGCCAGATCATGGCCAAGTGCCCGTCCAAGTACGACATGAAAGAGCGCGCGCAGAAGGGCGAAGAGGCCCCCCACCAAGCGATCACCCCCGCCGCCCAGAACGAGAAGCGGTAAGGTAGGCGCCATGTGGGATCGATTCCTGCGCGCCTGTCGGCGCGAGCCGGTGGACGCGACGCCGGTGTGGTTCATGCGCCAGGCCGGCCGCTACATGGCCGAGTACCGCGCCATCCGCGAAAAGCACACGCTGCTGCAGATCTGCCGGCAGCCCGAGATCGCGTGCGAGGTCACGCTGCAGCCGGTGCGCGCGCTGGGCGTCGATGCCGCGATCTTGTTCGCCGACATCTTGCTGCCGCTCGAGCCCATGGGCTCACCCTTCGAGTTCGCCGCCGGTGAGGGTCCGGTCTTCGACCACCCGGTGCGCACTGCCGCCGACGTCGCGGCCTTGCGGGTCATCGATCCGGAAGAGAGCCTGGGGCATGTGCTGGCCGCGATCCGCATGATCCGCAGAGAGCTCGACGGCAAGACGCCGCTGATCGGCTTCGCCGGCGCGCCGTTCACCTTGGCCAGCTACCTGGTCGAGGGCGGGAAGAGCGCGCACTACGCCAAGACCAAGCAGATGATGTACGGCGAGCCCGAGCTCTGGAACGCGCTCATGACCAAGCTCGCAGAGGTCGTGCGGCGCTATCTGCGCGCGCAGGTCACCGCGGGGGCGCAGGCCGTTCAGCTCTTCGACTCGTGGATCGGCGCGCTCTCACCCACCGACTATCGCGAGTTCATCTTGCCCCACGTGAGCCACATCTTGCAGGACGTGGCCCAGACCGGTGTGCCGGTGATCCACTTCGGCACCGGCACCGCGACGTTGCTCGAGCTGCAAAAAGAGGCGGGTGGCACGGTGATCGGCGTGGACTGGCGCACGCCGCTGGGCGGAGCCCGCCGGCTCTTGGGCACAGAAGTCGCAGTGCAAGGCAACCTGGATCCGCTCTTGCTCTTCGCGCCGCGCCCGCTGCTCGAGCGCCGCGTGGTCGAGGTGCTCGAGGCCGCGGGCCCCGCGCCGG
This sequence comes from Myxococcales bacterium, assembly GCA_016191785.1. Classification (GTDB taxonomy): domain Bacteria; phylum Myxococcota_A; class Polyangia; order Polyangiales; family Polyangiaceae; genus JADJKB01. Next base: position 140,807 of record JACPVJ010000119.1, read on the forward strand.
GCCACATCTTCAACCTGGGCCACGGCATCTTGCCCGAGACGTCGCCCGACAGCGTGCGCTTCGTCGCCGACGTGGTGCACGAGCGCTCGCGCCGATGACCCGTCACGTCGTCGTGGTCGGAGCGGGGATCACGGGGCTGACCGCCGCTTACCTGCTCACCCGCGGTGAGCCCCGGCCCCGCGTCACGCTGATCGAGCGCCAGGGCCGGGTCGGCGGCAACATCGAGACCGAGCGGCGCGACGGCTTCTTGCTCGACGGCGGCCCGGACTCGTTCTTGAGCACCAAGCGCGAGGGCGCCGAGCTGTGCCGCGAGCTGGGCCTGGGTGACCACCTGATCGTGCCGCGACCCGAGGCCAAGAAGGTCTACATGGTGCACCGCGGGCGTCTCGAGCCCATGCCCGGAGGCCTGGCGCTGGCGATCCCGACCAAGATCGGGCCGATGCTCTCGACCCCGCTGGTCAGCTTCCCGGGCAAGCTGCGCATGCTGGGCGATCTGGTGCTCCCGCGCCGCCGCGACGCAGGCGACGAGAGCATCGAGGACTTCATCGCCCGCCGCTTCGGTCGTGAGGCCGCGAAGAGCCTGGCCGCGCCGCTGCTCGGCGGCATCTACGCTGGCGACATCGGCGAGCTGTCGATCCTCTCGACCTTTCCCCAGCTGGTCGAGGTCGAGAAGAAGCACGGCAGCCTGGCCAAGGGCCTGCTCGCGCTGCAGCTCGCGCGCCAGAAGCAGAACGGCAGCGCGCCCAAGAAGGGCGGCGACGCGCCGAGCCCGTTCATGTCGCTCACCGGTGGCATGGGCGAGCTGGTCGCGGCGCTGCTCGCGTGCCTGCCGCCCGACGCGCTTTGGCTCGGGCGCAGCGTCGAGCGCGTCGAGCCCGCGGGCAACTCGTACCGCGTGCGGCTGGACGGCGATCAGGTGCTCGACGCCGATGCGGTGATCTTCGCGTCGCCGGCCCACGCCACGGCCAAGATGCTGCCCGACGACCGGGTCGCCGGCGAGCTCGGCGCGATCCCGTATCTCTCCACCGCCACCGTGTTCTTCGCGTTCCCCCGCGCGGGTCTGGAGCGGCCCCTCGACGGCGTGGGGTTCGTGGCACCGAAGGGCGAGGCCGAGCTGATCGCCGGCACCTGGGTCTCGAGCAAGTGGGACGGCCGCGCCCCCGACGACCACGTGCTGATGCGCGCCTTCCTGGGCGGCGCGCGCGCCAAGGTCGACGTGGCCAAGGCTAGCGACGAGCAGCTGGCGTCGGTGGCCCAGCGCGCGCTCGAGCAGCTGATGGGTCGGCTCGGCGCGCCGTCGCTCACTCGCATCTTCCGCTACATCGACGCCAACCCGCAGCCGATCGTCGGCCACGGCGCGCGCATGCAGCGAGTCGAGGCCCGCCTGCGCGAGCTGCCGGGTCTCTACCTGGCGGGTGCCGCCTACGACGGCGTCGGCATTCCCGACTGCGTGCGCCAGGCCCGGAGCGTGGTCGACCGGCTGCGACGCGAGCGATTGGGTTAGCGTGCCGTCGCGGCTCGAGGCCTGGCTCGCGGGCGCGGCTGACGAGGTCGGCGAGGCGGACTTCTTTCGCATCGTGCGCCTCCAGGTGGCGGCGAAGCTCTGGGCCAATCACTCGCCGCTCCGGGACCGAGACGGTCAGGTCACCGCGAAGTGGTTCGGCACCGCGGCCGCGCTGCGCGACCCGAGCCGGCCGAGTGACGGACGCAACAACCGAGTGGTGGGCTTCCGCCCGAGCTCGATTGGACGCCTCGACGAGTGGGTGGCCTACTACCAGGAGCTCGGCATCGCCTGCCAGATCGACGTCGCGGCCTCGTGCTTCACCGACGAGGTGAGCGTTGCGCTCGCCCGGGGCGGGTTCGAGTTGCAGGGCGCCGCCCGCGCCTTTGCGGCAGATCCGCGAGCGCTCGCGCCTCGTGTTCACCCCGAGGTGGAGGTCGAGGACGTGACCTTTGACAGGTTGGGTGACGCGTTGGAGGTCTTCGCCTCGGGGCGAGGCGAGCCCGCCGTCTTGCCGGAGCTGATCGCCGCCCGCCGGCGCGAGCTCGAGCATAGCCGCGACTCGCTGGTCTCGCTCGCGACGGTCGGCGGTGAGCCGGCGGCGGTTGCTGGTGTCTATTTCCACGAGCGAGCCGCCTACCTCGTCAACGCCGTCACGTTGCCGGCCAAGCGCCGGCGGGGCTGCCAAGCGGCGCTGCTCGATCACCGGCTGCGTGAGGCGGCTCGCCGCGGCTGCGAGCTAGTCGTCGCCGACACCTTGATCGGGGTCGAGAGTCAGCGCAACGTGGAGCGTGCCGGTTTGCGACCCGCGTTCAGCGTCGGCTGGTGGTGCTGCGCGCGGGGGTTGGCCCGGGGGCCGGCGGCACTTCAGTCGGCAACTCCGCCGTCGGTGCCCGGGCATGGGATGGACCAGTCCGGCGGAGGACAGCTCGGCACTTCGACCCCGGCGGTAGGCAGCCCGCCCCCTCCTGCCGCGCACACGCACAGCTTCTGATCACAGACGATGCGGCAGGTCGCGTCGGTGAGGGGCTCGCACGCGGGCTTTGCCGGGGGCTGGAGGAACCAGCCAGGGCACATCGGTTCGGGTTGCGGGGGGACACAGAAGCACCACCCGCTCGGGTCCCCTCCGGACATGAAGCAGATCGATTGCGTTGGGCCGGTCCAAACCAGATCCTCGCACGACGTGCCCAGGAAGCTCACGCAGCACTGCCCGGCCTCGCACGGCCGTTCCGTCGAGCACTCCTTCCGGAACCAACCCCCGTCGCCCCAGTCCGCACCGGCGGGGTCGTACACTTGCAGGTCCAGGTCACCCACGTCGCATGCGAGCGGGGCCGCGACCGAAATCATGGCGACTGCCGCGCGGAACGTCGCGTTTGGAGCCGACGACATGGGAGCGTCGGATGCACGTGTCGGTCCATCCGAACCGTCGCCGAAACACCGGGATCGGGAAGAGCTGTGGTCGACGAACGACAGCGCGTTGTGCGCCCGGGACACACCGCGCGCCAGGGTAGCCCGAAGGCCGGCGCGCTGAGTCGGTGCGCTCACCCGGTGCGGTACCGGGCGAGCCCGTCGCTCGTTCGCCCGCCTCACCCCTCCGCGGCGTAGTGGATCTTCAGCGTTTGGATGATGGTGGTGATCAGCTCTTCCACCTTGGCGGTGTTCTCGTGGCGCACCATCACGTAGCCGTCACCCTCGTAGCTGTCGCTCTTGTGCGCGCCAATCGTCGGCAGCCTGGCCTCGACCAGCCACTCTCCCACGGCCTCGTGGGTCTCGCGCACGCCGGTCACCGCGACCACCCGGCCGCTGCCCATGCCGCGCACGTAGGCGCAGCCGGCGGCGTACTTCCGTTGCCAAGGCGCATCCAAGGCCCCGTCCACCACGGCGCGAGCCCACGCGCGATAGATGTCGACGTCGTGCACCGCGCCGGTCATGTGCAAGAGCTGGGCGCCGGGCGGGCGGGCGGCGATCTCCCCGATGGCCAGACCGCCATCGGCCTTCTCGAACCACTCCATGTGGGTCATGCCGTCCTCGAGGCCGAGCGCGCCGATGGCGGCGACGCCGAGCGCCCGCGCGCGCTGGAAAGCGGGCGTGTCGAGCTCCCGGGGCAGCACGCAGGCCCACTGGATCCAGGGGTTCTCGAGCACCTCGAGGCACCCCGGTCGATAGCTCGCGATCGACCACGCCTGGGGCACGCCGCCCACGGTGATGGTCTCGAAGCTGTGCTCGCTGCCGCGCAGCATCTCTTCCGCCAGCACCGGCGCAACCGGCGACACGCAGAGGCCCGACAGCACGCGCGTGAGCTCGCTCGGCGCCGACACGCGGAACGTCGCGCGCGCGCCCATCCCCGCCGGGGGCTTGAGGACCAACGGGAAGCCGACCTCGGTCGCGAATGCGAACGCCTCGGCCTCCGAGCGGACCAAAGCGTGGCGTGCGACCGGCAGGCCTGCGGCCCGGAGCGCGTCCTTCATCCGCGCCTTCTCGCGGAAGAGCTCGGCGGTCTTCACGGTGGTGCCCGCCACGCCGTAGCGCTCACGCGCGTGGGCCAAGTTCACCTGCAGCATCTCGAGGATGCCGATGATCCGGAAGGGCTGACCGTGGCGTCGTCGCAGCACCTCGACGCCGTCGAGCACGTCCTCGAGGCTCATCGGCTCGGTCACCCGAACCAGATCTGCGAACAGGCGAAGCTCGGGCTCCGGTGGCGGCGTGTGCACCACCCCCAGCAGTTTCACGTCGTCGAGGGACGCGACCGCCCGCACGAAGCGCAGCGTCGTTTCGGACGGGAACGGGGCGACGAAGACGACGTTTCGAGCCATGGTCACTTGCAGGCGTCGTAGCAACACGCCGCCGGCTCGCCGGCACGTTCTTCTTTGGTGCGTCTGGCGCTGAAGGTCGCGCGGGGCACGGCCTTCCGGCGGCCCTTCGCGGCGGTCTTCTCGAGCCCGCCCGGGCAGTCGGCGTACGGTGGCGGCGCCGCGCTCGAGGCCCCGGCACCCGGGGCTTCGAAGCAGAGCAACGGCTCGGGGCTCTTGCACGCGGTCGGCGGCCGAGCCGCCGGCACCTTGGCGCACCAGGCGTAGCAGCACTGCTTCGAGCTGGCCTCGCGCGACGGGTCGCGACGCGCGCCGTTCGGGGGCAGCTCGAACACACCGGCGTCTTTTGCCGTGGCGGTCTTCGGCAGTTTCGCCGGACACTCTTTGGCGTCGAGCTCCGAGAGCGCGACGCACAGCGCCTCCCGCGTGAGGTTCTTGCCGTTGCACTTGGTGGCGGACGCTGCGGGCTTCGAGGTCGCTGGGGACGCGTCGAGATCCTCCGCGTCGTCGGGTTTGGCGTTCTTCGCGGCCGGCTTCTTCGACCCTGGCTCCGAGCTCGGCGGGTCTGGCGCCGTCGGCTTCTTCTTGGTTCGCCCTTCGGGCTTGGGCTCCCACTCGAGCCACTCGCCCTCGGGCGGCGGGTGCACGCGCCGTTCGCCCGCGCAGGCCGCGAGCGAGGCGATGAAGGTGAGCGCCCAGGACAGGGAGTGTTTCAAGCGAGAAGCCCCAGAGTACGAGCTTTCCGTGACAGACGGAAATGAGCATTCGACCCGAGAATGCTCGCGTTTTCACCCGCGGCGCGTGGCTGGTGAGCCCAGATTCGCCTATGCTCCGAGCATGGCGACGCGGTTCGTTCCGGGCGCCGTGAGCGCGCTTTTTTTCGCGCTCGCGGCCAGCACTGCCTGCGGCTCCGACGACGGCGGCGACGTGGCCGGGGGCGGCAACACCGGCGTCGGCAGCGCGAGCGGCAGCGGCTCGAGTGGCGGCAACGGCGCGAGCACGGGGTCCGGCGGCGGGCTGAACGTGGGGGGAAGCTCGAGCGGCGGCGGCGCCGGAGACGGTGGCGTGGTCACCGGCAACGAAGACAAGTGCGACGGCATCGACAACGACAAGAACGGCATCATCGACGACGTCGACGTCGGCAAGGACGGGATCTGCGACTGCCTGCGCATCGGCACCTTGGGTGAGCCGGGCACGGTCGGTCAGCCGAACGTGTTCGACGCGTGGCTCGCCGCGCGCAGCACCTACGGCACCACGCCGCTCAAGGACAAGACCATCACCGCTGCCGTGCTCGCCGAGTTCCAGGTCATCGTCACCCAGAACGTGAGCGTGAACCACGCCTACTCGGCGGCCGAGGTGAGCGCGCTCGCGACGTGGGTCAAGGCGGGCGGCGGCTTCATGACGCTGATCGGTTACGCGGGTCCGAGCGAGATCCAGAACGTGAACCAGCTGCTCGCGCCCTTCGGCATGAGCTACGGCCCCGAGCAGATCCTCCAGAAGTCGGGCGCGAACACCATTCCGGTCACGAACTGGGTGAAGCACCCGGTGACCAACGGCGTGAGCCAGATCGGCGTGGACAACGGCTACCCGGTCAACGGTGCGGGTCTGGCCCTGGCCAGCGAGCAGAGCTGGACGGTGCTGCGCGCCCAAGAGGTCTCTTCGGGCAAGGTGCTGATCTGGGGCGACGAGTGGCTGACCTTCGACAGTGAGTGGAAGGGCCACCCCGAATACCAGGTCGAGCTGTTCTGGCTGAACGCCCTCAAGTGGCTGACCCCGGCCAACAACTGCCAGGTGCCCATCCCCCCGAGCATCAAGTGACCCGGGTTTCCCGGCGCCCGACCTTTTGCTAGGGTCCCGCCCCCAACTTCCCGCCCCCACTTCTCCGGCGTCGTCTAAAGGCAGGACAAGGGACTTTGAATCCCTGAATCATGGTTCGAATCCATGCGCCGGAACCGCACGGCTCGCCGCGAGGCCAGCGGCCTCGCCCCGCCACGACAGCAGCGGTCTTGCCGACTCCGTTCACGGCATCGACCCGCGCTCGATGACCCCCGGAGGCCAAAGTGCGTGGGTCACTGCGTTGACCCGCGCTCGATGACCCCCGGGAGGCCAAAGCGCGTGGGTCACTGCGTTGAGCCGCGCTCGATGACCACCGGGAGGACAAACCGCGTCGGTCACTGCGTTGAGCCGCGCTCGATGACCACCGGGAGGACAAACCGCGTGGGTCACTGCGTTGACCCGCGCTCGATGACCCCCGGGAGGCCAAAGCGCGTGGGTCACTGCGCTGAGCCGCGCTCGATGACCCCCGGGAGGACGGAGCGCTTGGGGCACTGGCTTGAGCCGCCATGCCAAGCGGGCGTACCGTCGATGCGGTGCCAGCCATGCGCCGTCCGTTCGCCCGACTCGCTCCCGCCTCCGCAGTGCTGCTCGCGGCGCTGGCGTGCAAGAAGGCGCCCAAGGGGCCCGAGTACACTGCGGCCGAACGCTACGAGCGAACGGCCTGTGCCTGCGGCAGCTCGGCCTGCGTCCGCGAGGCCCAGCGAGTCTTCCACGAGGCGACGCGAGGGAAGCTCGGCGCCGATCCGGAGATCGGCCGGGTGCTGTCGCGGGCCGTGGGATGCGGTGCCCGCTTCGTGTCCGGCACGTGCGCCGGCCCGGGGCCGGCGGGGTGCACGCTGGGCTACTCGTGCCTGCCCGCGGTCGGCGTCCCGTCCGGCACCACCCCCGTGTACGCGTGCTGGAAGGACTGAGCTGCCGCCAGAGCACCGAGCTTTCGCGCGCCGCCGACCCGAGCTTCCACGGCGCCCGGTGTGCCGTGCAGGCCCTACGACAGCCTGACGCGGGGCCGAGTTCCCGAGAATCTTCGGCGGAACCCGCGGCGGGCCGGGGTGTCGCTCGGCCGTGGCCATTTCGCGCCTGCGGCTGCCGAGCGACCCCTCGATCCCGCTCGAGAGTGCATCCGATGACGACGAGTCGCGTCTTTCCGGCTACCGTGAACCCGCCTTTTGGTGGGACGTGTCGGACTCCGTCGAAGACAGTGAGCTCAAGTTCATCGAGCGCCTGAAGAGGCACGACGAGCGCGCGTTCAACGAGTTGGTCGAGACCTACGAGCAGCGGGTGTTTCGCCTGGTGTTCCGCATGCTCGGCCGGCGCGACGAAGCCGAGGACATGGCCCAAGAAGTCTTCGTGCAGGTGTTCAAAGCGATCTCGACGTTCCGTGGCGACAGCAAGCTCAGCACCTGGGTCTATCGAATTGCGGTCAACCTCTGCAAAAACCGGATCAAGTACCTGTCGCGGCGCCACGACGGCACGCAGCAAGAGCTCGAGCCCGTGGCCGAGCGCGCGCCGCTCAGCGAGGCCAAGGGCGTGACCTTCGGCGACGTGGCCCGGCCCGACCACATGGTGGAGGGCTTTCAGGTCGAGAAGCTGGTGCACGCCTGCATCACCGAGCTCGACCCCGACTTCCGCGAGGTGCTGATCCTGGCCGACGTGGAAGACTTGTCCTACCAAGAGATCGCCCAGATCACGGGTCTGGCCGACGGCACGGTGAAGAGCCGCATTCATCGCGCCCGCGCCATGCTCAAGGCCAAGGTGGAACGCGCCTTGGGGGAGAAGATTCGATGAGCGACACGCCGGACGACGAGACAGCCCCCGAGAGCGGAATCGAGCTCGATCCGGCGGAAGAGTCCAAGATGCGCGAGCTGCTCAAGGGCGCGCTGAGCTCGAAGCGCGACGACGCACCACCCGACAGCGAGTTCTTGCGCGGCGTGCAGAAGCGACTGCGCGACCGCAGCGGGGGTAAGTTCTACGCCGACGGCTGGAGCACGGCGAAGCACCCGCCGACCTACACCTACCTCTGGACCAGCATCTTGATGCTGGCGATCGTGTTGGCGGTGTACGCGACCTTGACCTCGCTGGTGGGTGAAGCCGCCGAGGTCGAGAACCAGCCGGCGCCGGTGCAGATCGTGTTCCCCAAGTCGCGCTGAGCGTCGTGCGCAATCGTTGCGTTTGACGCTGCGAAAATCGATGACAGACTCGATGGCGACGATGCGGCGAGTCGGGTTCGTGGTGTGTGTGCTCGCCGCTGCGGGTTGTGGTGAGCGCCCCCTCGAGCCGCGGGAGCCCACGCCGGGCGTGCCGCACTACCAGGTGCAGTCCTACAACGTCGAGGCGGGCGATCACGACGACCCGTCTACGGTCGCGGCGGTGGGGCAGAACCACTCCGACGTGGTCTGCCTGCAAGAGACGACACCCGAGTTCGAGGCGGTGCTCCGAGCGGAGTACGCCGACGAATATCCGTACCAGATCTACCAGCACAACGAGCCCGATCCCGGCGCCGCGGGCCTGGCGGTGCTGTCGAAGTACCCGGTCGCCGACAGCGGCTGGCACCCTGGGCCGAAGGGGTGGCACCCGGCCTGGCACGTGATCGTCGACACGCCCAGCGGCAAGCTGCAGATCTTGAACCTGCACCTGCGGTCGAAACACGACGGAAGCGGCAACGTGGTCAGCTCGTACCTCAGCGCGAACGACGACCACCTCTACGAGATCGAGCTGTTCGTCGAGCAGTGCGACAACGGCCTGCCCACCCTGGTGCTCGGCGACTTCAACGAGGGCGTGGGGGGGGTCGCCATCGACTACCTGAAGGACCGCGGGTTCGAAAACGCGCTGCCGCTCTATCGCCCAGGCCAATTCACCTGGCGCAGCAGCTCGGTGGCGAATCAGTTCACCCAGACCCTGGACCACGTGCTCTTCGACGCGGCGTTCGAGCCGCTGAACGCGTGGGTCAGCGACATCGGGGGCTCGGATCACCTGCCGGTCGTCGTCCACCTGGAGCAAGCGTTCGACTGGGGCGCGGCGGCGCCCTGACACGCCCATGCTGCGTTGGTTGGTCGGGCTCGTACTGGTCGGCTGTGGTCCCGTGTCGAGCTTCCGGCCTGCGTCGGGGCTGATGGCCGATCGCCGAATCGAGGCCGGCTTCGGGCTCGCGGAAGTGTCGGCGCGCCCCTACGTGACCGAAGACCCGGCCAGCGCGGGCCAGGCTTGGCTCAGCGGCGACGTGACGCGCGGCTTTGCGCTCACGGGCATCGCCGCCTTCGACGACGACGCCGCGGCGGGGGGGCTGGCGGCGCGCTTCACTCCCGTTCGCTTCGACCGTTTCGTGGCTGGGTTCGAGCAAGAGCTGGGGTACGCGTGGTTCGCGACCTCGACCCCGCTGGCGGTGCGGCTGTTCGACCAGACCTGGCTCTACTCTGCACCCCGGCTCGGGACCTGGGGCGCCGACATGTCGTTCATGGTCGGCCTTGGTGCCAGCGTTCGGCTGTACGACGGGCTGATGCTGCGGGCCGAGTGGCAGCGAAGCTGGCAAGATTTCAAGTACTACAATCGTCGTGACCACCGCGGGCTGGCGATTGCGCACCAGTTTCCGTGAGCCGAGCGCACACCTGAGGTCGCAGAGTCACGTCGCCGCGAGCGCGGCCGCCTCTTCCTCGCGCAGTTAGCGCTGGCATGCGCGCTGCTAGGCTGAGGGACATGCGAAAAGCCTTGCCCGCCGTTCTCGCGCTGCTGTGCGGCTGCACCACCCTCGGCCCGATGCCTGCGATCACGGGGCAGTCGGTCGTCCCGACGCCACGCCCCGGGGGCGAGGCGCAGGTCGCCGCGGTGCCCGGCTACTACCTGTCCGAATCGGTCCAGGAGCAGCCGCGTGGCGCTGCGATTCAGCAGGCCGCGGTCATGCTCGAGCCCGGTGAGCTGATCGGGCTGCCGGGCCTCTCGGTCGGAGGCCGCTTCGTCGGCGACGGCGACAACGGCGGCTTCCCCGAGCCGATGGTGCGCTATCGCGCGCACGTCGATCAGCAGAAGATGCTCGCGGTCGGCGGCGTGGTCTACGGAGGCTACGGTCACGGCTCGGTTTCGGGCGCGTCGTACGAAGCCACCCGCGGCGGCGCCGAAGCCGCCCTCGATCTGCGCGCCACACCCGAGAGCAAATGGGTCGAGGTCCACCTGTTCGGCAGTCTGGGCCTGATGGGCCTCGACGCCAACGGTGACTATTGCCTCGACGCCGACGGGCGTTGGGGCGTCGACTGCGGCGACCCGCCGACGACCGTGACCCACGCCAAGGCCTCGGGCTTCTACCCGACGGCAGCGGGTGGCATCGCCCTCGATCTCGCGAGGCACCTGCACGGGATCTTGCACGGCGGGCGCGTCGCGCTGCACGGCGCGGTCGGGCGCATGCCCCATGTCGACGGCGCCGAGCAGAAGTCCGCCAAGACGTTCACCTCGGCGGGTCTGTCGGTCACCCTCGGCATGGGCGCAGCCGAGCCCTGAGCCCGCGACTCCTCGCTCGACCCGGCCCGCGTTGGCGCGTACCCTCGAAGCTCCCGGGATGGAGGCATCACGTCGGCGCGAGGGGGGCGGCCGAGCCCGTTTCTTCTTGGCCCTAGCGGCCGCGCTGGCGCTCGCCCTTGCCATCGCGCAGCTGTTCATCGCACATGAGCGCGAGCGGCTCTTGGAGTCGTGGCGCCGCGAGGTGGACGCGACGGCGGCCCATCGGTCCGAGGTGGCGCGCCTCTGGTTCTTCGAGCGGCGCGCTGACGCTCAGGTGCTGGCGCAGAGTCCCCTCACTCGCCGAGCGCTGGCCGTCGCCGCTACCGGCGAGCCCTCGTCGGCCCTCGAGCTCACCTCGGTGCTCGAGCAGTTCCGGGTTTCGTACGGCTACACCGAGGCGTACGTGCTCTCTGCGAGCTTGGGCGCCGTCGCGGGAGCCCCCGCCATCGTGCCGAACCCCAGCGTGCGCGCGCTGGCGCAGCGAACCCTGGAGAGTCAGCACGCGCAGGTGGTGGTGGTCGACACCGGCGAGCACGTCGCGTTCTCTGCTCCGGTCTCGGGCGACGCGCCCGGAGTCGTCATCCTGGAGATGGATCCGCGCACCGATCTGCACCCCCGCCTCACGGGGCTCGAGACGACCAGCACTGGCGAGACGCTTCTGGTAGGGACCTTCAGCGGCGACCTGGTCTTCGCGTCACCCCGCCGCCACGGCAGCGACCCGACCAGACCACTGCTCGTTCCGCCGCCACTCGAGGCGAATCTGGCGGCCGGCGTGGCGGTGACGGGCCAGAGTCGGGTGGGCGAGTTCGTCGACTATCGCAAGGCGCCGGTCCTGGCCGCGACTCGCGGTATCGGCGTTCCCGGGTGGGGCATCGTCAGCAAGATCGATCGCGCGGAAGCGCTGGCCCCGCTCGGGCGCTACTCCCTCATCGCGGGCTCGCTCGCGGCGCTCGCGGTGCTTGCGATGGCCAGCCTCGGCGCTGCTGCCCGGATGCGCGCGCGCGCCCGGAGTCTCAGCGAAACGCTCGAACGGCAGCGCGGTGAGCTCGCGCTGCGTCGCGTGGAAGAGCGCATCGAGCGGCTGGGACGCGCGCTCGACGAGTCGAACGAGGAAATCTACATCCTGGACGCCAGCTCACTCGAGATCCTCGAGACCAACGCGCGCGCTCGCCGCGCCACGCTCTACGACGCCGGGCGCCTGGGCCAGCTCTCACTCGCGCGCGTTTCGCCGGCGACCGCCGAGGGCGAGATCGCCGAGCAACTGGCCGGGGTCTCGAGCGGGCTGCGCGATCTCGCGAGCTTCTCGACGGCCCATCGCCGTGCCGACGGAACGAGCTACCCCGTGGACGTTCGGGTGCACCGCGCCGAGATCGGCGAGCGGCCGGTGCTGGTGGTCTTGGCCGCGGACGCCACCGCGCGGCTCGAGCTCGAGGCGCAGCTGGTGCAGGCGCAGAAGATGGAGGCGGTGGGGCGGTTGGCGGGCGGCGTGGCCCACGACTTCAACAACCTGCTCACCCTGATCTTGATGGCCAGCGAGTCGCTGAAGAGCAGCCTCGAGCCGGGCCAGGCCCGCGAGGACGCGGAAGAGATCGTCTCGGCGTCGAAGCGGGCCGCCGAGCTCACGCGCCAGCTGCTGTCGTTCAGCCGCAAGCAAACGCTGCAGCCCGTGGTGCTCGACGCGAACGACGTCGTGCGCGGGATCCTGAAGTTGTTGCAGCGCCTGCTGCGCGCCGACGTCGAGCTCGCGCTCGATCTGGGCCCGGAACCAGCCTGGTTTCGCGCCGACCGGGCGCAGCTGGAGCAGGCACTGCTGAATCTCGCGGTGAACGCTCGCGACGCCATGCCCCACGGCGGCCGCCTGGTGGTCTCGGTCACTCGTCGCGACTCGGCCACGGCCCCCCCGGGCGCGGAGCTTCCTGCCGAGCGCTGCGTCGCGATCTGCGTGCACGACAACGGCGAGGGGATGGACGCCGAGACCATGGCCCACGTCTTCGAGCCGTTCTTTACCACCAAGCCTCGAGGCGCGGGCACCGGGCTGGGGCTGGCGATGGTCTACGGGTTCGTGAAGCAGAGCGGCGGAGCGGTTCACGTGACCAGCCGCGTGGGCGAGGGGACGTGCTTCGAGCTGCAGTTCCCCGCGTGCGGCGCCGCGGCACCCGCGCCCAGCGCGCGCCCTGCCACCCGGCCCGAGGGCGGCGCGACCGCGACGGTCTTGGTGGTGGACGACTCACCCGACGTACGCAACGTCGCGGCCCGCGTCCTCCGCGCCGAGGGCTTCGCCGTGCTCGTCGCACCCGACGGGCCCGAGGCCATCGAGCTCTTCGAGGCTCACACCGGGCGGATCGATCTCTTGCTCACCGACGTGGTGATGCCGAAGATGGGCGGGCGCGCGGTGGCCGACGCCTTGCGGCAGCGGGTGCCGGGGCTCCGCGTGCTGTTCATGTCGGGCTACAACGAGGACTCGATCTTGGCCGACAGCGTCGGCGAAGCCCGCGAAGCCTTCTTGCCCAAGCCCTTCACACCGGGGCGACTGCTCGAGGTGGTCGGATCGGTGCTCGACGGGGACGCCGCCCGCGCACCGGGCTGATCACTCGATCCAGCGGGCCAGGATGCAGCTGATGTTGTCTGGACCGCCGTTCTCGTTGGCGGCCTCGATCAGCCGGTTGGTGGCCGAGGGCAGGTCCGGCGCGTTCACCACGATGTCGCAGATCTTCTCGTCCGTGACCGGGCCCGAGAGCCCGTCGGTGCAGAGCAGCATGGTGTCTCCGGCGCGTGGCGCCTCGAAGCGCGTGTCGACCTTGACCGTGTCCTTCATGCCCAGCGCCCGGACGATCACGTTCTTGTGGGGGAAGTTGGCGATCTCTTCCTCCGTCAGGCGCTTCATCTTCTTGTAGTCGTTGAGCAACGAGTGGTCTTCGGTCAGCTGCTCGATCTTGCCGTCGCGCACGCGGTACATGCGGCTGTCACCGACGTGCGCCAGGTACACGCCGTCTTCCACGGCGAACAGAGCGACCAGCGTCGTGCCCATGCCCCGCTGCTTGGCATTGCGCTGCGCCTGCTCGTAGATGCGCAGGTTGCAGAGCTTGATGCCGGTGACCAGGCGGTTCTCTTCGTAACCCTTGGTGCGGTCCATCTTGTAGGGCCACGTCCGCTCGGGATCGTCAGCCGTCGCCGCGAAGAACTCTTGCAGCGTGTCGACCGCCATCTTGGACGCGACCTCGCCCGAGGCGTGACCACCCATGCCGTCGGCGACGACGTACAGGCCGTACTCCGCAAATATGGCGAAGTTGTCTTCGTTGTGGTTGCGCTTCCGACCGACATCGGTCTGGCCAGCAACCTCGATGCGCAGGGGCCGACTCACGGGTAATTCCGCGGAACGCTTGACGAGTTTCCGCCAAGTCCTTTTACCAGCCCGCCCCCTCGGAGCCTAGTGGGGGAAACGATACAGGGTGCGTTCTTGGAAAAGGTCGGTGTTTTGGCGATTCGGCCGTCACTCTTGGGGGGTCCGACGCAGGCCGGGGCGCCGCCGCGCGGGCCAACGCTTCAGTGGATCGACCTGCCGGAACCCCCCGCGGCCCGGCCCCCAGAGGCCGACCCGGACCGTCCGGAAGCGGGCGTGGCCGTAGACCAGAAGCTGAGCGGTGCGCCCCGATCCGCGGAGCGCGCTCGCCAGCGCGTCCGAGGTCGAGACCGGCACTCCGTCGACCGCGACGATGGTGTCTGCTCCGGGCCGCAGGCCGGCGGAAGCCAGCGGCGAGCGCGGGCCGACCCCGAGCACTCGCAGACCCTTCACAGCGCCGGCGTCGTGCGGCGCCACTCGCAACCCGAACGGTGGCGGCTGCTGCGGGCTGGGGCCTGCGACGCCGCGCAGGAACTCTTTGATGGCGGCGACCGGCGCTGCGAACCCACCCAGTGTGCAGGGCTTGTCCGTTGGCCCCGTGCACGCCTGCGCCAGGATCGCGACCGCGTCGCCCTTCTCGTCGATCACCGGTGAGCCGAGCTCGGTCGCCTTCGGCTTGCTCTCGAGCACGAGCGCGCGCTCGAGCAGAGCGCCGTCGCCGCCGACCAAGGTCGCCTCGGACTTGATCTTGATCGTCGCGTGGGCAGGCGCCTTTGCACCGGGCGAGAACGCGGTCAGCTTCGCGTCCTTTGCGGCCACGGCTCGCGACGCGCGCAAGCCCGGCTCGGTGCGAGCGGTGGCGGGCGCCACCAGCGCCAGATCCCACGCGCGGTCGCTGTGCACCAACCGGACTGCCACCACGGTTCCGTCGGCGAACCGCGCGTCCACGTTGTTGCCGTGCCCCAAGACCGACAGTGCGGTCAGCACGCGGCCGTCTCCTGCCAGCACACTGCCCATGCCCAGGAGCTTGCCCGCTCGCTGGAGCACCACCACCTGACGCCGCGCGCGGTCCAGGGGGCTCTCGCCCGGTGCGGCCGAGTCGGGCGGTGCGCCCTTCGGTGCCGGCTCGTCGCTGGCCACGGCCGGCGGGTCCCACGGATTGATCGGCAGGTCTTGGCGCGAGGGCTCGGCACGCTGAAACGGAGACTGGGGCGTGGCCTGCGCGAGCGCGCTTCCCGCCATCGACACCAGCGCCCCACCGAGCCACGCCGCGACAACCAGAGGTCGAGCTTTCACGGGTCCAAGCATAGCGCCGTTCCGAGCGCCTCCCAACCGTCGCAGGTTGGCGCGGGTCAGCGCGCGCCCTTGATCGAGGCGTCGGCAAGCCACAAAAACGCCAGGCCCTCGGGCGAGGCGACGACCAGGCGGTGGGGCGTGGCCCAGAACAAGCCTGCGCGCGGCGCGGCGTTGCCGCTCGGCACGCTCGCCCGAATCGTTCTGCGTGGTCGACCGTTCGAGACTTCGACGATCCGCACGCTGCCATCGCGCAGCAAGAGAGCCAGCGCGTCTCCGGCGGGCGACCAGACACACGGCTTCGGGTCGGGGAGCTCCAGCGACAGCCGCGCGATCGGCGCATCGATGCTCCGCTCGACCCGGCCGTCGATCACGACCAGCACTGTCGAGGGCGTCTTGAACGTAGGCCCCGTCACGACCGCGAGGCGATGTTGCGTGCCCCAGCTCAGGTCGTCGATGTGCCCGTCGATCGGGATCCTCGCTAGCGTGCTGCCCGTGTCGCCATCGAAGAGCGTGACGCCCCCCGGACCCGCGACGGCGAGGCGCCGGCCATCGCTCGACCAAGCCGGCGGCACGGAGCCGATGGTCGGCTTGGGGTGCGCGACCGAGAGCGAGACCTCGTAACGAAGGGCGCCCTTCTTCGGATCGATGGCCGACATCTGGGCGAAGTCGTCGCCGACAATCGCCCCGATGGTGGCGTTCCAACGCATGCGCGCCAACGGCTTGCCGGGAACGCCCGCCGGCAGCCAGCGCGCGTCCTTCGCCCAGACCGCCTCGCTTCTCACCGGGGCGATGGCGCCCGTCGATTTGGAGCCGTCCGGGCCCCAGCTCGACCCGTAGATCTGCCGGTCGTCCTCGACCCAGCAGAAGCGCACCGGGTGATCGCGCGTCTCGTCGAGGAAGACCGAGCCGACAGCCTTGCCTTGCTCGAGCACGACGATCCCGTTGGTCGAGACGGCTGCGGCAAGCCGGTTCCCGCTCGGCGCCCACATCAAGAGGTCCGGCGACCACGTCCAGCCCGCGCCGTGCTCGGCCTGGTAGACGTGGACGGCGGTTGCCCGTTCGACGTCCCACACCACCACTTGCCCCGGGCTCTCGCCCCTGGGGACGGTGCTGCTGGTGGCCAGCAGGCGCCCCGAGGCGTGCAGCGCCGCGCCCGTGATGAGCGCTCCGGGTAGGAGCAATGCCGTCCCCGGCTTCGGGGGCGGGGCGCTCGCGTCGGCGCCGGGTGCCGCCGACGCGGGAGTTGGTGTGGACGCGCTCGGGCTGCCTGCGCCCGGCGGCCGCGAACACCCGAAGCAAGCCGTCGCCGCCGCGAGCTCGAGCAGGCTTCGTCGCGAGAGACGCACGGCGCGAGGGGTCATCCCGGCCCGATGTACGACGCCGGCTCGTCGAGCCTTCCTCGGAGGGAAGGAAGGCCGTCGAATACGCGGCACGAAGGTCAGCGCGGCAAAGCCAGCTCTCGCACGCCGTCTGGCCCCGCGACGATCACGCGGTCGGCGCGACCGACGAACAGCCCGGTCTCGACCACCCCAGCGATCGCCCGCAACCGCTGGTCGAGATTGGCCGGGTCGTCGATGGGGCCGACGTGCACGTCGTAGATGTAGTTGCCGGCGTCCGTGAGCCACGGGCGGTGCGCGCGAGTGCGCAGCACCACCTTGCCGAAGGCAGAGAGCGCCCGCACGGTCGACTCGTGACCGAAGCCCAGCACCTCGACCGGCACTGGCCACTTCTCGCCCAGCTGGGTGCTGAGCTTGCTCTCGTCCACGATGATCACGTTCTGCTTCGAGGCATAGTTGACGATTTTCTCCCGGGCGTGACAGCCGCCACCGCCCTTGATCAGATCCAGGCGCTCGCTCACTTCGTCCGCGCCGTCCACGGTCAGCGCAATGTCCCAGGGCCCGTCGTCGGGCAAGAGCGGGATGCCGAGCTCCGTCGCTTGCACTCGACTCGCTTCACTGCTCGCGACGCCGACCAGCGTGCGCCCCTTCTTCACCAGCTCGCCCACGCCGTCGATGAACAGCTTGGCCGTCGAGCCCGAGCCGAGGCCAATCACACCGGCCTTGGGCAACAGGTCGAGGGCGGCGCGGGCCGCGAGCAGCTTGGCTTCGTCTTGGGTCATCGCGCCGGGGGTCATACTCCGCTCACATGCGCGCACAAGAGTGCCTGTATTTCGCCCCGTGACCGTCCAACTCCGTGGAAGCCACCACGGCACCTTGGCGTATGATCGGACGAAGCCCGTGACCCCGAACCGCACCCTCGCTCTCTGCCTGCTCGCACTCGGTTTTGCCGACGGTTGCACCACCGGGCAGAGCCGCCCCGCCTATCAGCCCGCGCCCTACCCCGGGGGCTATGCCGTCGCGCAGAACCCGCCGCCGCCACAAGCGCCCCCGCCGCCGGCGCAGCGGCCCGCGCCGTTCTGGGGCTTCCAGCTTCCCCCGCTGCCCCCGCCCCCACCGGCGTCTGCGTTCCAGATCCCGGCGCCCCCTGCAGGGTGGGGAAGTCTGGGCGGCATCCCCATCCCGCCCATCCCGGGCCTGCCCGGTCAGCCCGCGCAGCCGACGCAGCCTTCGCAACCCGGCCAGCCTTCGCAGCCCCCCGCCGCCAAGGGCATCAAGGGGTGCGGTGTGGCGAACGTCGGCGGCGAGCAGTTCTTGCTCGATTGCATGACGCCCACCTACGCCAACGTGGCCGAGGCCAGCCAGTATGTGGTGCGTCGCAAGGCGTTCAACGTCAGCGCCGCGCACGAAGGCGCCGACCCGCTGCCCACCGTGGTCGACCACCGCGCCGCGGGCACCGAAGGGCCGGTGCGCAACCAAGGTCCGGTCGGAGCGTGCACCGGCTTCTCGCTCTCGACCGCCATCGATCACGCCATGGCCACCACCTCGGGCACGCCCGGCAACGTGAGCGTGATGCAGGTCTGGGCGCGCTATCACTACCCCACGATGCAAGACGCGGCGTCGGCCAACAAAGGCAAGCCGCTCGGCAGCGAGAGCTCGTGGCCCTACGACAAGGTCGAGGCCTGCAAGTACTGGTCGGGTTCGGGCTGCGATTGCGGGTCGCTGCTCAACGTCTCGTGTCGGCAGCCGGTCGACAGCGCCAAGCTGGGCCAGCTCGACTCGGCGCCCACGGCCAAGGTCACCAACATCACCCGCCTGCCCGACGGCGACCTCTCCGAGATCAAGGGCGCCATCGCCAAGGGGCAAGACGTGTGGTTCGCGATGTGGGTCGACGACGCATTCCAGGCGGTGAAGGGCTCCCCCGCGGTGATCCCCGACGGCGACTTCCGCTACTCGGGCTCGGGTCACGCGATGGTGCTCGCGGGTTACAAGGTGCAGAGCAACGGCACCTACTACCTGATCCACAACAGCTGGGGCGCCAAGTGGGGCGACGGCGGCTACGCCTGGATCCACGAGAAGACCCTGACCACGAACCTTCGCTACTCGTACCTGGTGGACGTGAGCACCCCGAGCGGCGGCGACAAACCCAACAAACCCGGTGAGCCCACTCCGCCCGCCCAGAGCCCCGGCGACTGCCCGCCCGGCACCGCGCCGGACAGCGGCATCCCGATCTGCGTGCCGCCCTGCCCCGACGGCAGCCCGCGCCACTTCAACACCTGCCCGGTGGCGCAGAACAGCGGCTGCCCCGCCGGCAAGGTCAACATCTTCGGGTTCTGCGTGACCGCGCCCAAGCAAGGCTTCGGGCAAGACGCCGCCACCGGCGTGCGTCACTCGTGCGGCGCCGGCGGCTGCACCTACGTGGTGCCCAAGGGCAGCGCAGGCTGCAACCTGCCGGTGTGCGTGAAGTCGTGCCCGAGCCCGAAGTACTTGCTGACGGCAGGGCCACTGGGGCTCGGGTGTGCGGAGTAGCGCGAGGAGTCTGCTGCCGGCAGCACTCCGGACCAGAGCGGCGTAGACCATGCGCATGGGTCCGTTCGATCGGATCACCTTCGACCCAGAAGTCCCACGGGGTTGATCGGAATACGCATCCGGATAGTCCGCCACAGTCAAGCCCACGCCTTACCGGATGCGGCGAGACATCGACGCGGATCTTGGCCACCTCACGAGCTGAACGCTCGTGGTCGAACCCGCATGATCCCCACCTTAACCGCAGCCTATTGCGGTCGCCTCGGCTCGACCCAGGTCCAACCGTAGGGCGTGCTCTCGTAGTGGCATCTCAGCGGCAGCCGCCGTGACAGACCGTCCAGGTCGCGCTGGAACGTGCGGTACGGCGGAGCGGAACGCCGCGATGAGTCGTGCGGAAGGCGCGCAATATGACGGGCGGTGCGCGCAGAAACCGGTCGGCCTCAGCTGCTCCGACCAGCAATTTGCCGCTGAACTGCCTCGTTGGGTGCCGCGCACCGCTTTTTGCAGGTGCGCCGCTGATGCGGGAGCGGATGTCGAGAGCGGTGCGAGGCAAGGCCCGGGGTGTGGTGGGCTCGGCGGTGGCAGTCGTGGTCGTGGCGCTGAGCGTCTCGAGCTGCGGCGGCGGCGACAGCGGGCTACCCGAGGGGAAGAAGTCGGATGCCGGGAGCGACGCCCCGACGACGACGTGCGTCGCCGGTGAGTTCCGGTGTGTCGGCGACGCGCTGGAGACTTGCGCCGCAGACGCCACGAAGTTTCAGCCCGTTGCCACGTGCCAGTCGGGGTTGTGCGACGCTCCGGGGAAGCAATGCGACAACTGCAAAGCCGGTGAAGGCGCCTGCGAGCCCGCCGGCAACGCCTACAAGGCCTGCGATTCGACTGGACAGAAGCAAGAGACGACCAGCTGTGTGGGCTCGACTCTGTTCTGTGTCGACAAGGCCGGCACGCCGAGCTGCGTCGCCTGCAAGAGCGCTTCTGATTGCGCACCGAGCACCAATGAATGCGAGCTCTCGTCTTGTTCGGCGGACGGGACCTGCGGCCTCTCGCCCGTAGCCAAGGGTGCCCCATGTGGCGCGACCGGGGCGGGAGGGCAGTGCAGCGGAGCCGGTACTTGTGTGTACTGCACTCCCGGCGAGAAGCGATGCACGGGCCTCATTCCGGAGACTTGCGACTCGAAGGGCCAATGGAGTGCCGCTGCGGCGTGCGCCGGCAGCGACCCGCTCTGCCTGGCCGGTGCCTGCGTGCAGTGCACGGCGGCCACCGACTGCACGGCGTCAGCCAACGAGTGCGTGACGGCTGCGTGCACCACGAACAAGTGCGGCTACTCGCCCAAGGCCCAAGGCACGCCCTGCCTGAACAGCGCGGGCACGTGCAACGGAGCGGGGCAGTGCAACGTGTGCCAGCCAGGCAACAAGATCTGCAATGGCAACGTTCCGCTGCTCTGCGGCAGCAACGGCCAATACGCCGCGCAGCCGGCGTGCACTGGCTCGACGCCCGAATGCGACCCAGCCACGGGAGGGTGTGTGCAGTGCACCACGCTGGCTCAGTGCCCGACCTCGACGAACCCGTGTCTCTCGGCCCTCTGCTCGTCCAACGTGTGTGGCTTCGCGCCGAAAGCGCCGGGGACCAGCTGTCCGGGTGGAACTTGCTCTGCGGCGGGAGCCTGCCAGGCGTGTACGCCGGGGACGAAGATCTGCAGCGGGAACAGCGTGCTCACGTGTAACGCGCAGGGGCAGTACGACCCGCCAGCGCCATGTACCGGCGGGACGCCGGTCTGCTTGAACGGCAACTGCCAGGCTGGCGCGGTCTGTGGCAACGGGGCGATCGAGGGGACCGAGCAGTGCGACGATGGCAACGCGACCAAGTGCGACGGCTGCGAAGGCTGCGAGCGACGGCGGTGGCTGAACGTGCCGGCCAACGCTTACCTCGCCGTTCCGGGATCGGCGGCGAAGCTTCCCTCCAACGCCGAGAGCGCCTGCTACGAGGCGTGGGTCAAGACGCAACCGGGATTGATCAGCCACTTGTACCTGGGCACCTGCGTGAATGCCGGCATCTGCAATTTCACGCTGCAGTATCGCGGGGACTTGTCCAAGTTGCTCTTCGCCGTCCAGAACGGTGGCGCGCTATTGTCGGCGAGCGCGAGCGTCAACCCCCAGGACGGGCTGTGGCACCACTTGGCAGGTTGTCGTGCCGTCAGCGGTGGCAGCATCGCGCTCAGGCTCTTCTGGGACGGCGCCGTCGTGGCGACGGCCAACGGAACGACCAGCCAGATCGGTACGCCGTCGACGGTGTACGTCGGCGGTGTCGACTACGAACAGCCGGGGCTCGGTGGCGCCATCGACGAGATCCGAATCTCGAACACGCTGCGCTACACAGGCACTTTCACTCCGGCAAGGCGTCATGTCACCGACACGAACACCGTCGCGCTCTTTCACCTCGACGAAGGTGCCGGGACGACGGCGACAGACTCGTCGTCGAACGCGCTCACGGCGACGCTCACCGGCACGAGCTGGGCGCTCGATACCGGCTATGCCAACGCGATGTGCCAGTGACTCACAGCTTCGGCCCACCCGGAGCTCGAGCACACCCCGCCGACCACGACGTGGCGCCGCGGTCGAACCTCTCGTCGCTTTCCTCGAAGCGATAGCGCTGCCAGCTCGGCGCGACGCGCCCCTCCGCCCGCGTGCGCGCGAGCATCGGCAGGGCACCTGAGCCACTGCCATTGCCCTGGCCGACCGGGGCGCGCAACTGGCGTTGGTCGACGTGAACGAACGGGGCCTGGCCGACGTGCGCTCCGAGGTCGAGGGCCGCGGGCGCCGCGCCAGCGCGCACGACTGTGACGCCGAGGCCGCCCGGGCCATCGTGCGCGGGATCGAGCGGGGCTCGCCCCGGGTGCTGATCACGCGCGAGGCCTACCTGATCGACGCCGCCAAGCAGCGCCGCGCTGCCGGCGCAACGGCACGGCGACCTGCAGCACGATCCATGCGTGGGGACGCTCGGTGGGCGTAGATACTCAGCTCGCAGGCTTCAGGCGAACGCGCGAAACCGCATCCGAGCCCGTGTTCACCGTCGAATCGAGAACGACCGTCACCGTGCCGCTCAGGCAGTAGCGTCCGTGCAAGTCCCAGATGTAAGCCGAGCTTCCCACCTGGTTGATCTTGGCAGCATGGCCGTTGACGTAGAACAGGGCGCCCGCCTTGTTTCGATTCGCGCTGTGCTTGCTCTCGATCAGGACGTCGTAGGCTCCGGCCGGCACCCCCGTGAACGTGAAGGTCGCTTTTCCTTTCCTCGTTCCGTCGGGCTTGAAGCTGGAATCGCAGGTCTGGTGCTCCGCGCTCTGCCCCGTGTAAGCGTGAGGCGAGCAGGTGACCACCCAGTTGTATCGCTGCGTATAGACGGCGTCGTCCTTGTCCAATTCCTTCTGGACCGGTGGATTGCCAGCCTGGGTGGGGCACTGGAGCGTGCCTCCTCCGGTGCCTCCGGCGCCTGCGGTGCCTCCGGTCCCTCCGGTTCCACCGCTCGCCGCGCCCTGGCAATGGCACCAATCCGACATGTTGCCCGTGTTTGCCGCGCAATCGAGCGGATTGTTGAGCTCCGGTCCGCCACAGCTTTCGGAGCCCCCATAACGGCTCGCGCACTTGAGCCCAGCGGCCGCACAGAACGCCACGCAGCCCGCGCCGTTCGTGAACACGCCGTCGCAGTAGTCCGGTCCACTGCCGCACAGCTCGAACCCCGCGGTCTTAGCGATCCCCGAGCAGTCCATTGGCGGCTTCGGAGGCGCACCGCCGGTGCCCCCTGCCGACGCGCCGCCGGTGTTGGACTTGCCGCCGACGCTGGCACCAGCGTCGGCGCCGGTCGCTGCCGTACCCCCCGCTCCCGAGTCGACACCGTCCGCTCCTGCGTCCGAGTCGTCCGCCGAGCCTCCGGAGGAGGTCGGCCAATCGGTCTCGTCGTCCCCACCGGGCCCTGCTTCTTGGGTGCCGGGGTAGTCGCCAGCAAGATCGCCGGTGTCGGTTGGGCCGCACCCGAGGTCCGGCAACGCGAGCATCGACGCGAATGCCAGCGTCAGTGCGGCGGGGATTGTGGCGGGCCTGCTCGGGGTCTGCATCACTCTCCGCTCGTGGACGGCAAGAGCCAAGGAGCAATCCCCGTGCCAGAGGGCAGAGGGGTTGGGGTTCCCGCGAAATCAGCGCTCCAGCGCCGTCCCGGAAAGCAGCGGCATCTCGCCGCCACCCCAACGAACCCCCGCATTCCCCGGCGTTCCAGCGTACGGACAGTGTTCGTACACTGGAAGATCGAAGATGACGGAGCGGACCGACAACGCACACGCGCTGGATCTACCGGAACTCTCCGGTGCCAGACCCGTCGTCCCAGTCGGCGTTGCCTTATCGTGATCGAGCCCGGCGAGCTACCGTCGGCGTGACGTGACCTACCGCCCCGACCTTGCCGCCTACCTCGCCCGGATCGGCTACGCCGGCCCCACGCCGCCGACGGTCGACACGCTGCACGCGCTGTCGCACGCCCACGTCAGCACGATCCCGTTCGAGAACGCGGACGTGCTGCTCGACCGCGGGATCGATCTCGACCCGGCGGCGGTCGAGGCCAAGCTGGTCGGCGCCGGCCGCGGCGGCTACTGCTTCGAGCACAACTCGCTCTTGCTGCAGGTGCTGACCGCGCTCGGCTTTGCGGCGCGCCCGATCTCGGCGCGGGTCCGCGTCGGCCGGGCCCGCGAGTTCACGCCGGCGCGCACCCACGTCTTCGTGCGGGTCGACCTCGACGACGGGCCGTGGCTGTGCGACGTCGGCGTCGGCGCGTGGTCGCTGACCTCGGCGATCCGGCTGCAGCTCGACGAGCCCCAGCCGACGCCGCACGAGCCGCGGCGGATCATCGCCGAGGGCGCGTGGGACGGCTTCGCGCGGCGCAGCCCAGACGCGCGGCTGTTCCACCAGGTGCGGTTGGGCGACGAGTGGGCCGACGTGAACGAGTTCACGCTCGAGGTGATGCCCGAGATCGATCGGGTGGTCGGCAACTGGTACACCAGCACGCACCCGCGCTCGCACTTCCGCGATCGGCTGATAGTCGCGCGCGCCACCACGACCGGGCGGCTGACCCTGGTCGACCGCACCCTCACCCGTCGCACCCACGACGGCGCGACGGTGGTCGAGACGCTGCCCAGCTACGACGCGCTGCTGGCCGCGCTGGCCCGCGAGTTCGGGCTGACGTTCCCGGCCGGCACCCGGTTCGGCAGCCCGGGGCTGGCCGACCTCGCGTGACCGCGCTCCGCGCGGCTGGCCATCCGCTCGTTCGATCGCACGAGATTCGACCAGGCGCCCGGCGTCGAGCCAGGGCTGGGGCGGCGAGCACCCGTGCCAGCCCATCGCCGGAGGCGTGGTTTGACTGGCGCGCCCCGCGGAGCTAGCAAGACGGCGTCTCTCACCCCCAACGCATGAAGATTCACTGACAGAGACAGCCGAATCCCGCCGCAAGGCGGGAGCCGGGCCTGGGTGCCAGCACGAATGCTTCGGGCTGGCTCGGGGAGAAGGGAGAAATCCCCGGGGCACCTCGCTCCGATTCCGACACCCCAGCGCGCATCCCAAGTGCGTGGACGCTCGGTAGGAAGTCGAGGAGCAAACAATGAACGCATCGGCTACCGCCGACGTTGCGCCACAACGTCGCGAGTTTTTGGTCTTGTGTCTGGGCGCGCTGGGCGTCGTCTACGGCGACATCGGCACCAGCCCGCTCTACGCGCTGCGCGAGTGTTTCGCGGGCGAGCACCGGTTGGCCGTCACGCCAGCCAACGTTCTAGGGATCCTGTCACTGGTGTTCTGGTCGCTCACACTCGTGGTGAGCGTGAAGTACCTGGCGTACGTGCTTCGAGCCGACAACCAGGGCGAAGGCGGCGTGCTGGCGCTCATGGCGCTGGCGCTCGACGCCAAACGATCGGCGGTGGTGATCGCGCTCGGGTTGTTTGGCGCGGCGCTGCTCTACGGCGACGGCATGATCACTCCGGCGATCAGCGTGCTCTCCTCGGTCGAGGGCCTCGAGCTGGTGACGCCTGGCGCGGCCCAATGGGTCGTGCCGATCACGCTGGCGATCTTGGTGCTGCTGTTCGCGGCGCAGCGCTTCGGCACCGCCAAGGTCGGCACCGTGTTCGGCCCCGTGATGATCCTGTGGTTCGCCACGCTCGGGGTGCTCGGCGTCTTCAACATCGGCAAGCACCCGGACGTGCTCTTCGCGCTCTCGCCCCACCATGCAGTGGGGTTCTTCCGCGGCCACGGCCTGGCGGGTTTCTTGGTGCTCGGGTCGGTCTTCCTGGTGGTGACTGGGGGCGAGGCGCTCTACGCCGACATGGGTCACTTCGGCGCTGGCCCGATTCGCCGCACCTGGCTGCTGTTCGTCTGGCCGGCGCTGATGTCGAACTATCTGGGTCAGGGCGCGCTGCTCTTGGCGTCGCCCATGGCGGCGGACAGCCCGTTCTTCAAGCTGGCGCCCGGCTGGGCGCTGGTGCCGCTGGTCGTGCTCGCGGCGGCGGCCACGATCATCGCGTCGCAGGCGATGATCTCCGGAGCGTTCTCGCTGACCCGTCAGGCCATGATGCTCGGCTTCTGGCCGCGGGTGCGGGTGCTGCACACCTCGGCCGATCAGATCGGGCAGATCTACGTGCCGAGCACCAACTGGATGCTGATGGCCGCCACCGTCGGGCTGGTGCTCGGGTTTCGCACCTCGTCGGCGCTTGCGGCGGCGTACGGCATCGCCGTCACCACCACCATGGTGATCACCGCGCTCCTGGCGTTCGTCGTGGCGCGCCGCCGCTGGGGGGTCAGCCTGGGCGCCGCGCTGGCCGCGACCGCGGCGTTCCTGGTCGTCGACCTCGCGTTCTTCTCGGCCAATGCCGTCAAGATAGGCCAGGGCGGCTGGTTCCCGCTGGTGGTCGGCGCGCTGGTGTTTTTCGCCATGACCACCTGGAAGCGCGGCCGCGAAGTGCTCGGGGCGCGCATTCGCTCGCAGATCGTGCCGCTCGAGGACTTCTTCGAGTTGATGAGGCTCGAGCGGCCAGAGCGCGTGCCCGGGCCGGCGGTGTTCATGGCCAGCAACTCCCAGGGGACGCCGCCCGCGCTGATGACCAACTTCCTGCACAACCGGGTGGTTCACGAGCAGGTGTTGCTCTTGACCGTGAAGATCACCGACCGCGCCCGTGAGCCGGACGAGGCGCGGGTCGAGGTCGAGCACCTGCCCATGGGCTTCACGCGGGTGGTGTTCAACCATGGGTTCATGGAGCAACTCGACGTTCCGGCGCTGCTCGATGCGCGCGGGCTCCTCTCGTTCTCTCGCGATCACACCACCTACTTCCTGGGGCGTGAGACCGTGCTGGCCGAGGGCCGTGAGGGCATGTCGCGCGCGCGGGAGCGCGTTTTCGCGTTCATGTCCAGAAACTCCCAGGGTGCCACCGCGCTCTTCTCCATCCCGCCCGATCGCGTGATGGAGGTCGGCGCGCAGGTCGCCCTCTAGGGGCTCACGGCGCCGGTGAGAGCACCGATCACTCTGGCGCGAGCGGGGCGCCGAAGATCTTGAATTCGTCGACGACCCCGTTGGCGGGAGTCGGGTCGGACTCCTTCTCGGCGCCCACGTAGAGCGAGCCCGAGACGCTCGTCGGCATCGCGATCGGGTATTTTGCCCGCTCGACGAAGGTCTTGACCTCGACTTTGTCGAACCAGACGCGCACCGCGGGCGCGCCCGCGGGCGTCTGGCCAGTGGACCAGGCGACGGTGATGCGGATCGGCTGGCCCACCACGAACGTGTACTGGTCGTGGGCAATCTTGGTGAAGTGAAAGGTCTGCTTGTCGTCCACCAAGATCACCTCGAACTGGTTCAGGTTCGAGAGGCTCGCCTTGCGGATCTTGATCCCGCCCTGGTTCCAGTTGGCGGTCGCGAACAGGTTGTAGATCTTGTCCAGCGTCTCCGGGTCGTCCGGCACGTACCAGAAGTCGATGGTCCCCGAGCCGAGCTTGATGTTCGACATCGGGTAGCTGACGAATTCTCCGGAGTCGTCGAGGAGGAACCCGGCGCTGCAGGCGCCAGGGGCGAAGGCGTCGGTCGGGTTGGACACGCCCGGCCCCGTGCCCGCATTCGGCGCCTTGACCGAGGGCGCGTCGTTGAGCGTGGTGTGGAGCTTGATGGGCAGCCCGGAGACGAACCCGCAAGAAGGCCAAGGCGTCGTGCCGCCGGTGCCGCCAGTGCCGCCGGCGCCACCGCTGTTGCCGCCCGCACCGCCCGCGCCACCGGCGCCGCTGCCGCCACTGCCCCCCGTTGCACCGGCGAGCAGCAGCGGACCAAGCGACGCCGGCAGTGAAGCTACATTGCGCTACCAGATGTTCGAACCTTGCAGCAAGCAGGTAAAAATAAAAATGGGTTATATGGGTGATGTCAAAACCATGATGACCGGATTTTTTACCACCATGGAACCGGTATTTATGCCATACGCACCGGCGACCTTGAACCTGCGCGGCATCAATGTGTTGCAACGTTTGCGCACCAAAAAATATAACGACTTTTTTGAAAACCAGAAACCCAGTGATATCGCGCGTCTCGTAGGTGAGCGCCGCGACGAAGACCTGAATGCCCTGCGTTTGCCGATTCGTATCGAAACTATTCCCGAAGTAGTGGCGAACGAACGCGAGCTTGACCAGATCTCGCAACGCAATGAATACAGTATTGACTTCCTGTGGAAACTGGCACGTCGTGAAGGTTATGTGATCTCCATGGTGGAGCCGGAAAATGCCGACGAAGATCCGCATATTCTTTTTGCTCCATCGGAGCGTGGCCAGGCGCTTACAGACGAAATCTATGAATTAATACTTGGCCAGTCGTTAATTGATTTCAAGCCGCGCATTACCACGGCCAACCAGTTTAAATCCGTTACCGTCAACAGCTGGAACCGCAATACCCAGGAAATGATCAGCGAAACCGTGAGTTTCGACGATCAGGAAATGCAGGAACTAAACGCCGATCTGCGTTACATGCTGTGCATGTGCGATGCCCGCGAAGAGCTGGTGGTGGATGAACCGCAATGGAATGAAAACCAGGCCAAACAACGCGCTACCGCTTTATTGCTGGATCAACAAAAGCAAATGGTCAAGGCCAGTGCCACAACCGTTGGCCTGCCATTGCTGAAAGCCGGACGTCATGTGCGCATTTCCGGCGTAGGCGCGCGTCTCAGTGGTGTGTATTTCGTCACCAAAACCCAGCACATTTTTAATGACAGTGGCTACATCACCAAATTCGATGCGCGTCGTGAAAATGTACCGGCAGCCGGGGAGACAACACCATGCAGAACCTGATTAATGGCGTTGTCATCGGACGGGTTACCAATAATGCCGATCCGGATGGTCAGGGCAAGGTGGAAGTGGAATTTACTTCCCTCGGTGCTGGCGCGCCCAGACGCTGGTGCAGTGTCGCATCGGTGGCAGCCGGTAATGATCGCGGTATTTTTTTCATGCCGGAAAACACCGACGAAGTTCTTGTGGC